>LAQC01000013.1:0-26269 GCA_000981645.1 Cryomorphaceae bacterium ASP10-05a
GGTGTAAATAGCATTTGGTTTTTTAGTTAAGAAAGTATACCCGATACTTAAAGCTGCTATAACCCAAGCTGGCCAATCCACGAGGCTTCCAGATGCCATTTTAAATAAAACAGCCAGCATTACTGCTAAAGCAGAAATATTTACTGCATCAAGGAAATAAGAAAGAATTTTAATTTTTCTCATCTTAAGCATGTAATCATGAAATACCCAAACGAAAATAAAAGAAGGAAGAAAAATCCCTAATGTCGCAGCTAGAGCACCCATAAAACCACCTAGTTGATAGCCTATAAATGTAGCAGTAGATAAGACTGGACCTGGAGTAAACTGACCTACACCTATAGCATCCATGAGTTCCTTAGTGCTCAGTAAACCTCTGCTTACTAATTCTGGTTCTAGGTAAGCGAACAGGACATAACCACTCCCATAAAGAATAGAACCTACTTTAAGAAAAGTAAAGAAGATACCCCAGGTAGAAAGAGAAGTACCAGCCATTCCGGTAGTTATTATACCCAGAGAAAAGCTATTTAAGGAGTTCTGACTTTTATTCTTGAAGTAGAAATAAAGCATCCCGAAGATTCCACCAGTAATCAAGGCTAAAATTTCATGAACCCCGAGAAGAGCTGCCGCGCATACTCCGGCGCCTATAATTCCCAGTTCCCATCCTTTTAATGCTTTCTTTCCTAGCTTATACACTGCGGCTGCTATCACTGCCAATACAGCAGGTGTAATTCCTTTTACGAAAGGCTCTACATGCGGCAGATTTCCATATTCTACATAAAGAAAAGCTAGAATTACAGTAATGACTACAGCGGGTAAAATGAATGAAAAACCAGCAACAAATAAGCCTAAAACGCCACCTCTTTTATAACCACAGTGCATGGTCATTTCTGTGGAGTTAGGGCCAGGAATAATGTTGGTGGCACCTATTAAATCTAAAAACTCCTGTTCAGTCATCCATTTTCGTTTCTGAATGATTTCTTCATCCATCATCGCTATATGTGCTGCAGGTCCACCAAAGGCGAATAAACCAAGCTTGAAGAAAACTGAGGCTATTTCTTTCATTTTTAAAAATTCTAATAACCTGCGAAACTAGTTATTCAGCACAAAGGTTATGTTAACTAAAAATTATGTTTTGTGCTTTTAAATTGACTAGTGATATAGACTAGTTTACAGTGTATTATCTTGGGTGTGAGAAAATTGATTTAGCTGTAAATTGGATTTTATGCTCTGCTCAGATACTCTTTTGGAGGGTGTTATCTCTTTTTGTAGTTGTTGAAGTTTACTCCTTTGGTATCTAAAACAATCCAGTCAGCATCATCCCACTCCTCTGAATGAACGGTAGCTATTTCAGCGGAGACTTCTAATAGTTTACTTTTTGAATTCCCTCTTAATACGAAGGTTTTTCCATCCTCTAGAGTAACGATGATGGATAAAAAACCAGTTTTAATGTGTAATCCAGGAACAGTGACAGACTGGGCTATTTCACTCTTGAATCTTACAAGCTGTTTTTTGTTGAGTACAAATTCACCATTTATGTTATTCATGCCTACCTTCTGAATGCCTGATATATCTATATAGTAGGAGATAGGTTGTGAATCTTTAGGTGCGTTGCAACGCGAAAGAGCGATACACGAAAAAACAAGAAAAGGTAAGATTGACTTAAATTTTAGCACTCTTAAATATAGCGAAACTCCCAATAGCAGATACTTCGTGTTTTTTAAACACTTTTTTATAAATTTAGCAGATTGTAATCTATACTAGACATCCATGAACACACCGAAGCGATTATTTGATTTTGCATACTATCAATTAGAGCATTTTCCATTGGAAAAAATGATGACCTCTAAGGTAGAAGAAGTGCATAAAACCTATTCTACTAAAGAGTATATAGATGCGGTAAATTCCTGCAGCAGAGGATTGTTAAAGCTCGGAGTGAAACCAGGAGATAATATAGGATTAATCAGCCATAATAATAGGTGTGAGTGGAACATAATGGATGCGGCCATTCTGCAGTTAGGAGCTATTAATGTGCCTATTTATCCTACCATGACAGAAAGTGATTATGAGTATATATTAAACCATGCAGAACTGTCTTACTGCTTCGTAAGTAATGCCGATTTATTTCATAAAGTAAGCAGAATAAAAGACAATGTGCCATCCTTGATTTCTATCTATACCTTCGAGCCTGTAGCAGATGCCCCGAGATGGACAGATATACATGAAGCTCCAGATGAAACTTTGCAGCAGGCAGTAGACAAGTTAAAAGACGGAGTAAAAGAGGATGATTTAGCCACTATAATTTACACCTCAGGAACTACAGGTTTACCCAAAGGAGTGATGCTCTCGCACAAAAACGTAGCATCTAACACTATAGCTTCCACCTTTAGGTTGCCAGCCATGGAGAAAGGAACTACGAGAGTTCTTAGTTTTCTTCCGATATGTCATATTTATGAGAGAGTGATACATTACATGTATATGTATAATGGAGCTCATATTTTCTTCGCAGAAAGTCTAGAAACCATAAAAGAGGATTTGGCGTTCTCTAAGCCGCACATGTTTACCGCTGTTCCTCGATTATTAGAAAAATTTTATGACGGAATAGTAGCTAAGGGAACTGCTGCTGGTGGAGTTAAAGGAATGATATTTAACTGGGCGCTGAGCGTAGCTCTAGCTTGGGAGCCAGATGGACAAAACGGAAGCTTTTATGAGTGGAAACTGGGCTTAGCGCGTAAACTGGTGTTCTCTAAAGTAAAAGAAGCTTTAAGCTTAACAGATATTATGGCTGTGGCTAGCGGTAGTGCCGCGTTGCAATCAAGACTAGCACGGTTCTTCAATGGTGCTGGAATTCCAGTATTGGAAGGGTATGGTTTGACAGAAACATCTCCAGTCTGCACCGTAAATGCAGATAACTCTCCAGGCTTACTGAAAATAGGAACTGTAGGTAAAGCTATAAGAGATGTAGAAATAGCATTCGCAGCAGATGGAGAAATAAAAATAAAAGGACCTAACGTAATGCTGGGGTATTATAAAGACCCAGAAAAAACTGCTGAAGTTTTAAAAGAGGATTGGTTCTATACTGGAGATATCGGAGAATTGGACTCAGAAGGCTTTTTAAAGATTACCGACCGTAAAAAAGAACTATTTAAAACCTCAGGAGGTAAGTATGTCGCTCCACAGCTTCTAGAAAACGCTATGAAGGCATCTAGATTCATAGACCAAATAATGGTAGTGGGAGAGAATGAAAAGTTTCCCGCAGCGCTAATAGTACCAAACATAGAGGTGTTAAGAGAGTGGTGCAGAAGACATAAAATAGAGGTGAACCTAACAAAGGATATTATCGCTAATAAACAGGTTCAGGACAGGGTTTGGAGAGATGTAGAAAAACTGAATTCCGAATTTGCTCAGTGGGAGAAAATTAAAAAAATCACTCTTCTCGAAAAAGAGTTCTCTATCGAAGGAGGAGAATTAACTCCAACGATGAAGTTAAAAAGAAAGCCTATTCTCCAGAATTACAGCAGTTTAATTGAAGAACTTTACGCTTAATGGCACTGAATTACAGAGAGTCTGGTGAAAATACAGGATGGAAGCTCCGCCTTCATGAAATTATTTATGAAGCAGACACGACTTCAGGTAGGAGGTTCGATGTTCTTCTTTTATGGCTGATTATAGGAAGTGTGGGAGTAGTTATGCTGGAGAGCGTAGCATCTATTAATGATAGGTTTGGTGATGTTTTAATAGCCATAGAATGGGCGTTCACCATCTTTTTCACCTTTGAGTACATTGCTAGGATAGTCACTGTGAAAAAGCCACTGAAGTACATATTTAGCTTCTTCGGGATCATAGACTTACTTTCTATTCTTCCTTCTTACTTAGGATTATTTATAGGGTCGGGAAGCAGTAGTTTAAGAACCTTAAGAATACTCAGGTTAATGAGGGTGTTTAGAGTGTTAAAGCTCATAGGGTTTTTAAAAGAAGCTAGATTTCTCTCTAAATCTTTACAAGCCAGTAAATCTAAAATCTTAGTATTTCTAATGGCTGTGCTCATGGTAGTCACTATCACTGGTACATTAATGTACATTATAGAAGATGAAAGTGCAGGGTTTGATAGCATTCCTAGGAGTATTTACTGGGCTATAGTAACGCTTACCACCGTAGGTTATGGAGATATCTCTCCCCAAAGTGAGCTCGGGCAGTTTTTGGCCAGTATGATTATGCTCATAGGTTATGCCATAATAGCTGTTCCCACTGGAATAGTTTCTTCTGAAATGGCTGTTCAGGCTAGGAAGGATAAGGAGGGAGAGTCAGGTGTTCAGAGGAGTTTGGGTAAAGAGGATTCTTCGAATACACAGAGCTGTCAGAACTGTAATTTTATATTTCATGATGATGATGCCGACTTCTGTAAAAAGTGCGGAGAGCACCTGCATGTGAGGCGTTGAAAACTTTGTTGACAGAACTGTGAGATTTCTTTTCTAACCCTGCTTATGGAATTCTAAATTTGGAACAGACGTAAATCCCCAGAGTCAATGCTAACTTTATTACGAAAGAAGAAACTTACAGATAACCAAGTAGCAAATATTTTTGTGAATGGTATTATAGAAACTGCAGAAACGGCTTTTCCTGAGCTAGCTGGTTTTATTAATGATTGTCCTGAATTTACTGTTTCCCCCAGCATAGAGGAGAAAGACTACGGACGTTTTTTAATGATAATAGCTGCCAGCAATATGTCTCAGATATCTAAGCACTTTCAAGATGGGCATGATAAGAGAATAGCTCGTTTATGTCTAGATAAATTCGCTCAAATTTTCGAGTTGAAATCAGAAGATTTTGCGCGTAAGATAAAGAGCTATAAGAATTTTATGGGAAGAGTGAATCATCCGAGTAAGAATCCCGTTTATGCGATGTCTAAAGCGATGTTTTTTAAGTATAAACTGAATGATTTTCAAGAGTCTTACTTTAAGGAGATGAATACACCGAATCCTATATTTCTAAAAAATATGGATGAGTGGATGAAGAACTTCCTTTGGGACTGGAGTGCATTTGTAGATAAGTATAGAATAGTGGAAGGTTAATTCTAAGAGGAGTTAGCTGACATTTTATTACTTACTATCCCAAGGGCCTCTATAATCAGAGGCTTTATTGGTTTTTTGCTTTTACATTTTGAATATTTTTATAGAGCTAAGTGCACTTTCGGTTAAATCACATGACTTATTTATTTAGACTCACTTATAGAGGATACTTCGCTGGATTACATCTAACTTTTACTACGCATAACTTAAGAGAATTATGAGCTTAGAATTTAATGATATACAGAAAAGAAAGCCTATTTATAAAATAAAGGCCCCACTCAAGGAGCATTTAAAACAATACTCTAGATACGCTGAGCTTCCTGTTTCTTATGATGACTTGTGTGAGTACACCGATTTAGTTTCTATTACTGATGATTCAGGTGTTCCCACTCTCTGGTATGCTGTGTTATACGAAAGAGATTTACTGGAAGAGCTCCAGGAGAAATTAACCACGGTTTATGAAATATTAGTGGCCGATGGTGATGATATTCCATACCTGTCTATAAGCAGTATAGAGTTCTGCTCATTCGGGAATAGTAAACCATTCCGAATTAAAGTAAAAAATGAGATAAATGATAATCATGATTATTTCTACATTAAGAAAGCAGATGCCTCTCGGGTATATGGGTTGGAGCTGGAAGAGATTTTTTCTCCAGATAAAGTGTCTTTCGTAGTGGGCGGAAATACAATGGTAGTAGAGCACATAGTAGGGATACCATGTGATGAGTTTGTCTTAAAAAATGAAAATGTTAAAATAGAAAACAGGTTAAGATTCGCCAAAGAGTTCGTGAAATTTAACGAGCGCTGCTTTACCCGTCTTCTCGGAGATATGAGGGCATATAACTTCATCATAGAGATCACCCAAGATTTCGATAATGTGCAGTACAGACTGCGGCCTATAGATTTTGACCAACAAAACTATGAAGGAAGAAAAAGTATCTACCTGCCTCAGTATTATAAAGACAATATAGCATTGGTAGAACTGGCTCAGGAGTTATGTAACAAGGAAACTGCGGCACAGTACAAAAGAGAGGAACACGTAGCTATGAGAAAGCGTTTTCTAGCAGCCAAGCATAGAACACGAAGTCTTATTCGGAAAATGAAGAAAGACATCGTTTCTTCTAAAGATCATATAGAAGTGCTTAGATCCGATCTGCATTTACATCATAATGACCCTAGGTTTCTGGAGGTAAACACCATGGCAGAAATCCTCACGCTTCATCTCGAAGCCCAACTCGGAATTAAAATATTTAATTAGAAAGTTTTAGGCGGAAGACGGAATTATTTCGTGGCTCTGTCTATGTCTCTTTTTACGTCTTTTTTCTTTAGATCCTGCCTTTTATCATAAAGCTTCTTTCCTTTGGCTAGAGCGATATTTATTTTGGCATATCCTTTCTCAGAGATAAAAAGTTTAGTAGGAATAATAGTTAATCCTACATCTTTAGTCTTCTTAACCAGCTTAGTGAGTTCTGTTCTTTTTAGTAATAATTTCCGTACTCTTCTAAGCTCGTGATTATTATAACTGCCTGCGTTATAAATCTCTATGTGCATGTTGAGGATAAATAATTCATTGTTGATTATTTTGCAGTAAGCTTCAGCTATACTCGCTTGAGAATTTCTTATAGACTTTATCTCTGTACCTGTCAGTACTATTCCAGCAGAGAATTCTTCTAAAAATTCATATTGAAAACTAGCCTTTCTATTTTTTATTACTACACTCATATTTGCGTAA
This sequence comes from Cryomorphaceae bacterium ASP10-05a, assembly GCA_000981645.1. Classification (GTDB taxonomy): domain Bacteria; phylum Bacteroidota; class Bacteroidia; order Flavobacteriales_D; family Sanyastnellaceae; genus ASP10-05a. The sequence goes on from LAQC01000013.1 coordinate 6,799, forward strand.
CAAAGTTAATACAATCCATCCTTCATCAGGTTTTACCTGAGGGAATATCTGAAATAAAGAGTAAGTCAGGTGAGAACACCGTTTTGATTTAGGGCACCACTAAAAGCCGAGGAGTGCTTAGATAAAATATATTTGTTGTCTATCAATAAAAGTAAAAGTAAATGAGGTCAATCTTATTCTGTTTTTTGTTTCTAGCTAATTCTTTGAACTTAATTTCACAAGAAACATTTCCGTTAAACGGAGCTGAGAATAGTGTTTCACCCACATACACATTTATCAATGCTACTCTTCATACAGATGCTAGTAATGTTATAGAGAACGCTACATTTTGTATTTATAAAGACAGAATCGAGAGTTTAGGATCAGCTGTAAATCCAGGAAGTGTTGTCATAGATTTAGAAGGAAAGCATGTATACCCTTCATTTATAGATTTATACTCTGCTTATGGAATGCCTATTGCGCAATCTAAAGAAAGGTCTAATCGACCTCAATATGAATCTTCAAAACAAGGTGCTTTCGGGTGGAATGAAGCGTTAAACCCCGAAAGAAATGCGGGTGCGCTGTTCAAGCATGATACTAAGAAAGCAAAAGTCTATAGAGCACAGGGTTTTGGAGCTGTCTTAACGCATTATAATGATGGTATTCATAGAGGATTAGGAGCGCTGGTGGCTCTAGGCTCTAATGAGAATAGAAATTTAGTGAGTAAAGAAGCGTCAGCTCATCTATCATTCAGAAAAGGGAAGTCTAGACAATCGTATCCTAATTCTCTGATGGGGGTTACAGCATTAATTAGACAAAGCTATTTAGATGCTGAGTGGTATGACGGTAGAAATGGACTAGAGCCTACGGATTTAACTTTAGAAGCTTGGCTGGCCTCTCAGTCATTGCCACAGATATTCGAAACTACGGAGATGTTAGACATCTTAAGAGCAGATAGAATTGGGGATGAGTTCCATGTCCAATATATTATGAAGGGAAATGGAGATGAGTATCAGCGGCTTGATGATATTAAAGCTACTGGAAGTTCATTAATTATTCCAGTAAACTATCCTAAGCCGTTCGATGTGTCAGATTCGTTTTTAACAAATACAATAGAGATAGACGAGTTGAAGCACTGGGAGTTGGCGCCATACAATCCTTATTTTTTAGCTGATAAAGAAATTAGTTTTAGTTTCACTTCTCATGGATTAAAAGACCAGTCAGACTTTCTTAAAAACGTAAGAAAAGCTGTCAGATATGGTTTGTCAGAAGAAAAAGCACTAGAAGCATTGACGATTATACCAGCGATGCAATTAGAGATGTCTGATAAGTTGGGAGTTATAGCTCCTGGATTTAGTGCGAATTTCATTATTACTGATAAGAATATTTTTCATGAGAAGTCTGTGATCCTCGAGAATTGGGTTCAAGGAGAGAAGTTTAATGTAAATAACTCACCTGACTTAGCCTTAGAAGGTGATTACAATTTGAGTTATGATAACAAGCTTTATAGAATAAGACTTAAGAAAGAGGGTAAAGCTATTATTCTGAAAGAGGCGGAAATTGATGCACACGATTCCCTAGGAGTGAAGGTGACTTTTAAACAAACCAAACCATTCGTGAATTTCAACTACTCTTTAAAAAATGAAGAGGGAATCTATAGATTATCAGGTTCGGATATTAGAAATGGAAAAATATTAGAAGGAAGAGGGAATTATCCAGATGGAAAAGAGTTTGAATGGATAGCTGTAAAACAAATAGCTACAGCAAGTATTCTGAAGAAAATTGAGCTGCCAAAGGATTCGTCTGAACTAGCTTCTCCATATGACCTCCTTATATATCCTTTTAAAGCTTACGGAAGAGCCGATACGCTAGAAGCTGAGACAATTCTAATTAAAGATGCGACCATCTGGACCTGTGATTCAATCGGTAAACTAGACCGAGGTCAGATTCTTTTTACAGATGGAAAAATAGCCGCTGTCGGTAAAGAAATAAAACTCGAAGAAATATTGGGTAAAAAATGGGAAGAGGAACCAATCAAAATATTAGATGGATTTGGTATGCATGTTACGCCTGGAATCATAGATGAGCACTCCCACATAGCTATTTCTAGGGGGGTAAATGAAGGTTCTCAAGCAAGTACCGCAGAAGTTAGAATAGGTGATTCTGTAAACTCCGAAGATGTAAATATTTACAGACAACTAGCAGGTGGAGTCACTACCAGTCAATTGCTGCATGGTTCAGCAAACCCTATAGGAGGCCAAAGTGCATTGATAAAACTAAGATGGGGAGAAACTCCGGAAAACCTAAAGTTTAAGGATGCTCCAGGGTTTATAAAATTTGCTCTTGGAGAGAATGTAAAGCAATCTAACTGGGGAGATAATTATAACGTAAGATTTCCTCAATCTAGAATGGGAGTAGAGCAGGTTTATTATGATCACTTTCATAGAGCAAAAGAATATAAAAGTAAATGGTTAGCTTATGAGCTAGAACGCTCCCTTTTGACTAAGAAACAATTAAAAAGAGGTGAGGTTATTGTTTCTCCTAGAATAGATTTAGAGTTAGAGGCGTTGGCCGAAATATTAGATAGCGAAAGATTCGTAACCTGTCATTCATACATGCAGCATGAAATAAATATGCTGATGCACGTGGCAGATTCTATGGGTTTTACTTTAAATACGTTTACGCACATTTTAGAAGGGTATAAGCTAGCAGATAAAATGAAAGCTCACGGAGCTGGAGCTAGCAGCTTTTCAGATTGGTGGGCATACAAATACGAGGTTAAAGACGCTATTCCGTTTAATGGAGCATTACTATGGGAGCAAGGCATCACAGTGGCCTATAATAGTGATGATGCTGAGATGGCAAGAAGGCTTAACCATGAGGCAGCTAAAGCGGTGAAGTACGGGGGAGTTCCTGAGGAAGAGGCATTGAAATTCGTGACTTTAAATCCAGCCAAATTATTACATATAGATGATAAGGTAGGGTCTCTGGCATTTGGAAAAGATGCAGACTTTGTTATTTGGAATAATCATCCCTTGAGTGTGTATGCTAAACCGCTATCAACTTATATAGATGGTAAATGTTATTTCAGTTTAGAGAAAGACATAGAAAGAAGAGCATATATAGCTGAGGAGAGAAATAGAATTATTCAGCTAATGGCTCTAGAAGGAATAAGTGAAGGAAGCCAAATGCCAGGAAAGAAAAGAAGCCAGCATTATCATTGTAACACTATAACTAATGAATTACACTAAGAAGATGAGAGGATTAATTTTTCTCCTAGTAATTATCGTTTCTGCAGCAAGCGGTTATGGCCAAACTCCTACTCCAGGTAAAAAACAAGAAAAGTCTATTCTATACATTAACGCCACCGTTCACATTGGTGACGGAACTAAGTTCTTAGAGGGAGCTGTTGGGTTTGATAATGGACTGATCTCTTATGTAGGAACGACAACTGAAGTTAGGAGAAATCTATACGAAGAAGTAATAGATGTGGAAGGAATGCATATATACCCTGGGTTTATAGCTCCGAACTCAACACTAGGTCTTCAGGAGATAGGTTCTGTAAGAGCTACGAGAGATCAGCGAGAAATAGGGGATATTAACCCTCATATACGATCTCTGACAGCCTTCCAGACAGAAAGTGATATAACTACTACAGTCAGAACAAATGGCATCTTGATAGCTCAGATTACTCCCAGAGGTTCATTTGTTGGTGGGCAGTCTTCAGTTGTTCACTTTGATGGATGGAATTGGGAAGATGCTTTAATCCGTGAGTCAGACGGAGTTCATGTTTATTGGCCTAGAATGTATGAAAGAGACCATACCGGAAAATTACTAAGCTTGAAAGAAAGAGGTTTATATAAGAAAAGAGTAGAGTCTTTAGAGGGATATTTAAATCAAGCTAAGGCTTATCAGAATAGGGCGAATGAAGAAGATGTCGATTTAAGATTACAGGCATTTTCAAAATTGCTTAAAAACGAGATGAATCTTTATGTACACGCTCAGACTGCTAAGCAGATGACAGCGGCTATTTCATTGAAGAGAAAGTACAACATCGAAAAAATGTTGATAGTAGGCGGAAGAGAATCCCATTTAATAACGAATTTGCTTAAGGAGAATAACGTTGGAGTGATGGTAGGAAGGTTACATGATTTGCCATGGAACGACTATGATGATGTAGACTTACCATATAAACTCCCTAAAATTCTGCAGGATGCTGGTGTAAAGTGGTGTTTCGAAAATGCTGGAGATATGGAGCAAATGAACTCTAGAAACCTTCCGTTTTATGCAGGAACTGCTATAGCCTATGGCTTGGAGTATGAGCAAGCGGTGGCAGGATTAACATTGAATACAGCAGAAATGATAGGAGTAAGCACCAAATATGGTAGTTTACAAGTTGGGAAAAGTGCTACCCTGATTATTTCCAAAGGAGATGCACTAGATATGATGACGAATAATATAATTTCTGCCTATATAGATGGCAGGAGTTTAGAGCTGACAAATAGACAAATAGGTCTCTACAAAAAGTTCAAAAAGAAGTATTCAAACTAAGAAAACAAAACTATGAAATCATATTTACTTTCTCTAAGTGCTCTGTGCTTTGTCACAGTGCTTTCGGCACAGATTACCACTTCAGTAAACTCTCTTCCAGATGCAGGAGATAACCTTGAGTATACGACCCTAGATGTCATAACAGGGCAGTATGAGTCCATGGGGGAAGGAGTTACTTGGGATTTTACTGGAATGCTTGGAGAAACCCCTTCTGCAGAAGTTTATTTGGAGGCATCATCTGGAGTAAACTTTAGTCAATTCCCAGAAACAGATTTACTTATAAATTATGGTGGAGCTGAAGGCTATGCGAATAGAAATACCACGAATATAGAGTTGGTAGGAATTACAGGAGGTCAGTTATTAGAAGGAGTAGACCTGCCTACTGCGCAGACGCTATCTGAGCCGTATGTGATAAGAAGAGCACCTATGGGATATGGAGATTCTTTTACTGGATCCACTTCATTTGGTTATTCATTATCCACAGCAGATTTTGGACCGTTGGCAGATATATTTGCAGAACTAAATCCTTTGGAGGGAGCCACTATAGATTCTATTAGAATTACATTTACTTTATCTAGAACAGAGACGGTAGATTCATACGGAGAAGTGCTTTTAGGCGATGAAATTATTCCCGCGCTAAGGTTGGTTCAGAATGATGAAACAGAGGTAGGAATAGATATATACGCGAATGTTGGATTCATAGGAACATGGATAAGCGTTTCTCAGTTTATAGATGGAGAGGCGTTAGGCTTAGAAAATTTGACAGTGACTAATTACATTTTTTTGGATGAAAACTCTAAAGAGCATTTATTAGAAGTAAATGTAGATGGCCTTACACAAATAGCTACAGGAAAATACAATGCCAATTTCACGAACTCTATCAGCGAAGAGAATTCCTCTAAACTAGCCTTCTACCCGAATCCAGTTCAGAGTGAGCTAGTTCTAAGCGGAGCATCTATGAGTTCTGTAAGCATAATGAATCAGCTAGGTCAGGAGGTTAAAGCGTTGCAACTAGCAAAAGACAATTCTCTTACGTTATCTCTAGAATACTTATCCTCTGGGGTTTACGTAGTAAATGTAACACTGACCTCAGGAGCAGTTGTTTCTGAGAAGATTATAAAGGAATAGTAAAAAATACAATATTGATAATGAAACACCTACAGAGAAATCTGTGGGTGTTTTTTTTGAGAAATGATATATTAGTCCAAGCGAAATACAATAAGAATAAATACATGAAAAATGTACTTTAGTAGAAAGCAAAGTCACAGACGAGAGGACTGCGAAAACGGGAACTTGCCTTATCTTCGGCACAAGTGATCTAATAAAGTAAATAATAACCCCGCTAGCCAAAGCATGATTGAATAAAAAAGACATCTGCTGCCGCAAGTTTTAAACTTGTGGCTCTAAATCAGTCAAGTTTATTCATCTGGGTTAGTTTTAAGAGGTATTCATGAGCTTCGCAGGGTTGCCGATTGACGTAGGTTCGGTTCAAATGAAGCAATAAACAGAGTAAAGATTTAAAAGAGAGGTTCGTAGAGAGGAATGAAATTAGTATTCAAAAGATAGGAGCAAAATCCTCTAAATAAAAAAATGTCTTGTGCTGTCAGTCTAACCTAAAAGGAGGTATAAAATGAACCGAAGAGGGTCATCTTTGTATATTAACTCTCTGCCACACAAGCGCGCATTTTTCATCCTTAGATTCTAGGCCGTTCTTGGCCTATAGACTCCAGTACAGGATACTTTATCCACTAATATTTTTTAAGGAGTTCATGAAAACTGCGCTAAGCTTTGGCCCGAAATAATATAGGGGTATATAAATTGAACGAAGAATCTGCTAGAATACAAAGGCTTATATTAAGCTCTGTTATACGCGCCTATCGGTTCTTTATAAGCTGATTCAGTGTTCAATAAACTCCAGTCGGTAAGAGGGAATTCCACTAATTCAGCAGAGCCAGTAGAGAAAACCTTCCTTTGGCCAGTGAATAAAGAATAGAGTCTACTAACTGTAACTCCGGGAGCGATAAGTACTAGTGTTTCTATCGATCGCGATGTCTGCTTAACAAGTTGAATACACTCTTCAGTGTCTAAATCTTGAATGTTCGGATTGATATCGAGCATTTGCTCATTATCAATACTGTAGGTGTCGCATAAAAACTCAGCTGTTTTTTGTGCTTTTGAAAAAGACGAGGTGTGTATATAGGTAGAGTTTTCAGTAAAAGCGCTTTCAACGTTAGTTAAATACATCTTGCCTAGCGACTTGTGATTGCTTCTAAATAGGCCTAAATATTTTTTGCGTCTCATTAAGGGACATCTAATAAGGATGAGAGATTTCATGGTGAATTGGTAAAGGTTAGCTAAAGGTACAACAAAACAACCTTATATATCATGCATTCAGAACAAAAGTTCATGGTTGGCCCTACTTGCAAAATGATAATAGCGTAAAATATCGAGAGCTAAAGAAAAAAAACGGCACATATACTATTTTGGCTTTGAGCTAAGTAGGCTTAGATACTTTAATGAAAAACAAAGTGTTAATTATTTGGCGGGTAGGATTGTTCTGTTATTCATCAATGGACTTGTGAGGTTGAGTGTTGAAGTTATTCTTTTGTGCAGGTTGCTCAATATATGTCGCAAATCAAAATTAAAGTTGGAATTAACAATAATAATAATTTTAAAGACTTATTTGATGCGAGTGTATTCTCACTTTTTTGCTAAAGTTAATAGAGAAGCGCAGGGGGCAGTTGGGTTGATATTTGGCGTGATGATTAGGTCGTTTATCAAAAAAAAAGAATTAATCAATTGTTAAAAAAAGGTCTTGTGATTAAGGAAAGTTTTCATGAGCCTTTTGATTCTTGATATGAAATTATTAGGTGAAGGTGATGAGGTGAAAGATTGGGGGTTTTCGATGATTTGTGTTCCTTTTTTTAAAAACCATTATTTAGCCGCGGATTATTCTTAATCTTTAAATACCCAAAACAGGAAGTTTTCTCATTAAGGTTTGTGTTCAAAGAAGCTTATTTTGGCTTCGCAGGGATTAGGCTCGAAATAAACGAGTATATATAAGTAAAGTGAAGAAGTTTTTAAAGGACACAGGCTTACATTAAGCTCTGTTATACACCTCTATCGGTGCTTTGTCAAGTGAATCGGTGTTCAAGAGGCTCCAGTCGGTGAGAGGGAATTTTACTAATTCAGCAGATCCAGCGCAGAAATCCTTCTTTTTGCCAGTTAATAAAGAATAGAGTCTGCGAACCGTAACTCCAGGAGATATAAGCACGAGTGTTTCTATCGACCGCGATGTTTGTTTGACAAGTTGAATACACTCTTCAGTGTCTAAATCTTGAAAGTTTGGATTTATATCTACCATTTGCTCATTATCAATACTGTAGGTGTCGCATAAAAGCTGAGCTGTTTTTTGTGCTTTTGAAAAAGATGAGGAGTGGATGAAAGTCGCATTCTCAATAAAGGCACTTTCAACGTTAGTTAAAAGCATCTTTCCTAAACACTTGTGGTTGCTTTTGAATAGGCCCAAGTATTTTGTCCGCCTCATTATAGGACACCGAATAAGTATTAGAGATTTCATGATAAATAGTAAAGGTTCTTAAATATACAACAAAATTTAACATTTAATGTGAATTATTTTCAATTATTTGAGCGGTAGAGTGAGTTTTTATTTTAATCGCTAAATAGGATAAGGTAGAAGTTTATGTGGTTTACTACATTTTATTTCAGTTAACAATGCTGTGAATAGAGAAGAAAAGGGATATGTAATCGAGAGAAAAAAAAGTTGCCTTTTGGTGCTACTATGCCTCATGTTAGGATGACTATATAAAATAGAGTTTCCGGTTCATGTGTCTCTTAATTAGCGCCTAGCAATTAGGCCAAAAGGAGAAGTAATAGCGATTAGGTTGAGTTTAGGGTATGTTGAAATTACTAAGGAGAGATCTAATTCATTAGGATGATTAAGGGTAGGAAAACCTAATCGAAGTGGAGGGTTCTAGTCAAATTTTCTTCCTCATGCTCATAAGGTTCTATCAAACTCCATTCAGTTATAGGGAATTCTAAAAGTCTAGCAGATCCTGGCGAAAAAAACGTTCTTTTTCCAGTTAGAAAAACATGTAGTGAACTCATCGTATATCCAGGGGCTATTAATACCAATGTTTCTATTGAATTACCGGTCTTTTTAATAAGTTGAATACAGTCTTCAGGTCCACAATCTTGAAGATTGGCGTGTACGCAGATCATATTATCATGGTCAATATCATAGGTGTTACACAGGTTTTTGGCGACTTTTTGAGCTTTTGAAAAAGAAGAGGTATGTACGAAGGTGGCGTCTTTGATAAAGGCACGTTCAACGTTGGATAAAAAAACTTTACCCAGGGCTTTTTTTCGTGCTTTAAATAAGCCAAAATACTTCGGACGCTTCAATAAAGGGCATCTGATTAGGATTATAGATTTCATACTGATTTAGCAAAGGTTTGCATAAGATAAGCAAAATTTAACATTTACCACAGAATAGTTCTTATTTAGCTCGATAAGAGAGTGGAATTTTTACCTTTGAAGTCTTAAAATTGTACAACACATGTCTGAAGATAATAAAGTGATTTTTTCTATGGTGAAGGTGAATAAAAACACACCTCAAGGAAAACATATACTAAAAGATATTTACCTCTCTTTTTTCTACGGAGCTAAAATTGGAATTATCGGATTAAACGGATCTGGTAAATCTACTGTGATAAAAATCATAGCAGGATTAGATGAAGCTTACCAAGGAGATGTGGTCTGGAGTGATGGATATTCAGTGGGGTACTTGCCGCAGGAGCCTAAGCTTGATCCAGACAAAACTGTGAGAGAGATTATAGAAGAAGGGACACAAGAAGTCGTGGATGCTTTGAAGAAGTATGAAGAAATAAATCTACGTTTCGGAGATGAAGAGATATTAAATAGTCCAGATAAGATGGAAGCTCTAATGGATGAGCAAGCCAAGGTTCAGGATGTGATAGAAGCACTCGGAGGATGGGAGCTAGAAACCAAGTTAGAAATAGCTATGGATGCACTTAGAACACCACCACAAGAACAAAAAATAAGCGAGCTATCAGGAGGAGAGAAAAGAAGAGTAGCATTGTGCAGATTACTTCTAACTGAGCCAGATGTACTTCTATTAGATGAGCCTACGAATCACTTGGATGCTGAGTCTGTTCAGTGGCTAGAGCTTCACTTACAGCAGTATAAAGGAACTGTTATCGCAGTTACCCACGATAGGTATTTCTTAGATAATGTAGCAGGGTGGATCCTAGAGTTAGATAGAGGAGAGGGGATTCCATGGAAAGGTAATTATACCTCGTGGTTAGAGCAGAAAGGGAAAAAATTAGCTACAGAAGAGAAGCAAGAGTCTAAACGTCAGAAACTCTTGGCTAGAGAGCTAGAGTGGAGTAAAATGAGTCCTAAAGGGAGAAGAGCGAAGAATAAAGCCAGGCTTAATAACTACGACAAGCTTATGAGTGATGGAGGAAGAGATCAGGATGCTATGCTGGAAATCCCTATTCCTAACGGACCTAGATTAGGAAATAATGTTATCGATGGAGAAAGTGTTACAAAAGCTTTTGGAGATAAGTTGCTTATCGATGGTTTAGACTTCAAATTACCACCAGCTGGAATAGTTGGGATTATAGGGCCAAACGGAGCAGGGAAAACCACACTATTTAGAATGATGATGGGAGAAGAAACTCCTGATTCAGGTAAAATTTCTATAGGTGAAACTGTGGAAGTAGGATATGTAGATCAAACTCACCAAGATTTAGATCCAAACAAATCTGTATGGGAAGTCATCAGTGGAGGAAATGAAAACATAGAAATAGGAGGGAAGAAAATCGTTTCCAGAGCTTATGTAAGTAGGTTTAATTTCACAGGAAGTGACCAGCAGAAAAAAGTGGGAGTTTTATCTGGTGGTGAAAGAAACAGACTTCACTTAGCCATGACTCTAAAAACAGAAGCCAACGTCTTACTTCTCGATGAGCCTACCAATGATATAGATGTAAATACACTAAGGGCCCTAGAAGAAGGGATTTTGAACTTTGCAGGATGCGCAGTAGTAATATCGCATGATAGATGGTTCTTGGATAGAATTTGCACACACATCATGGCATTTGAAGGAGATTCTCAGGTGTATGTATTCGAAGGGACTTACTCCGAGTATGAAGAGAATAGAAAGAAGAGACTAGGAGATGTAGGGCCTAAAAGAATTAAATACAAGAAACTAGTTCGATAAGACTCGGTTAATCTATTTCTAGCAGATACATCATCAACTTAGGGTGGATAAGGTTGAAATTTGGGCTATGGGTTTGACGTGTGTATTAGCCTTTGGCTCATGTTCATTCCTCAGGCGTATATCTTATGTTTAGGCCAGTTGAATAGGTGCACTTTCTCCAGTGGGTTAATTGAGTTAAACACATAAGTACGCTTTTGGCAGCCGCGAAGACGGGTTAGATTTATCAGATGAGCTCATGAAGTAACGAAGTACTATTTAGTCTTTACACCAAGAACACGATAATACTTAAAACCATTTTTTTTAGCCAAAATAGAATCTGCTTTTAATCGTAAGATACGAATGCATTACCTCAGAACAGGGAATGCTTACTTCGCCATCAAAAGCTTCTGTTTTCATAGAGCAAGTCTATTTCCGCTGGCATTAGGGCGCATAAAGAAAGCAGCCTTTACACTAGAGTTAATCTATACTCACTAGCTCTATATCGAAGATAAGAACAGCATCTCCGCCAATGTTACTGTTTCCTGTAGGGCCATAGGCTAAAGAAGAAGGAAGTAGAATAACACCTGAGCCACCCACTTTAAATAATGGAATTCCCTCCTGCCATCCCTCTATAACCGAGGTTAATGAAAAAGAAGCACCGTCATCAGTGCTCTGGTCGAATACACTTCCAGAAGGATGGTATCCTTCATAAATAACGGTTACATCAGATAAAGAATTCGGGTTTTCTCCTTCCCCTGCCACATCTATAATGTAATGCAAACCAGAAGCAGTAGACTGTGCCACTAAATTATTGTCATCCAAGTAGTCTTTGATAATCTCTATATCCTTTTCTAGTTGACGTTCTTCAGATTTCTTACAAGCGTTGCAAAGCAAAATCATTCCTAACGCAATAAATAGTATTCTTTTCATGGTAAATATTCTAGGTGTTAAAATTAAGGATTAGCTGAAAAACTCCATCAGTTACGGCAGCCATTTTCTCATAATTTAAAGTAGACGGTAAATCCGAAGGCATATGATAGTTGGCATTTCTGTAAAAAGAAGTGTCGGTAATCATTAAAGCGCTATACCCTTGGTTCCAGTAATTAAAGTGATCAGAAAAATCGATTCCCGGAATAGAAACAGGAGCAGATACAGAACGAACATTCACTGTTTTCTGTGCCTTCATTCCTCTTCTCACTTTTCTGAGAAAATCACCTCCACCAAATTTACTCACCAGACTAATGTAATTGGCTTTTCCAGGGTAGATTAGTTTCATAATTCCTGCAGGGTAGCCTTGAGAACCTTTTTCCTCTGAATAAAAGCCTATCATTTCTAAAGAAATCATACCTATCAAATCCACACTGTCCTTTTTTAGTGAACGTGCATGAACAGCACTTCCCATCATAAAATCTCTAAAAAACGGAGGTTCTTCTAGGGTGTATGCCACTAAATCTATTCGGTAAGAAAGTTCAGTTTGATTTAGGTTTAATAATCGCGCCAGTTCGATGAGAGAACTCACACCGCTGGCATTGTCATCCGCTCCCTGCTGCTGTCCGCAGACATCATAATGCGCTCCGATTATTAATCGAGGAGCATCCTCAGGGCCGAAAGAGCTTATGACATTAAAATAAGTATTCTTCTTGTCGTTAAAGTTTTGCTTTTCAGTTCTATTAGAGAATTCAGATAAAGCCCTGAATACATAATTTCCTGCGCGAGTGAGCTCCTTGGTGTTATTCCAAGTTCGGTATACAGAGTCATTGCACAGGGAATCTACAGATGACCTCATTAGGTTAGCGTCTGCGGTGTGGGTAGGTTTCCGCTTTTTCTTATTCATCTCTGTAGCTCCGAGCGTGAAGAAAGGAGAACTACACAATAGAAGAACCAAAAAAGAGATTTTGAAGAACCGCCTATTCACTAGGAGTGGTTTGAAACTTAGCTTTCTTAGAGCCCCTATACATCTCATATTTAATAAACTTACACTCTAGAGGTCCGTTCATTAATGGAATTTTTCTGCTAGGTCTTAACCCTACATTCTTAAATGCTTCTTTATTAGAGCTAATTATCCATGCATCAAAACCATCAAAATCACTTTTCAGTTTATCGCCTACTCCTTTATATAAAGTAAGTACATCCAGTGTGTTTAGCCTTTCACCATAAGGAGGATTCATGATGATAACACCCGGTTCTCCAGTGTACTCTAAATCACTAAACATCGTTTTCTGAAAAGAAATATGTTCACTAAATCCTAATCCTTTAGCTGCATCTTCAGCTATCTCTATGGCTTTGTAATTACCGTCTGTTGCTAGAATAGGAGCTTGGGGCTTGGTGATTCTAGCCATAGCTTCCTTTTTAACTTTAAGAAAAAGAGCTTCATCATAATTTTTCCAATTCATAAAGCCGAATTCTTTTCTTAGAATATTAGCTGGAGTATTGGTAGAAACCATGCATGCTTCTAGCGCTAGAGTTCCAGAACCACACATTGGATCTAAAAAGGGTTTGTCTGGAGTCCAGCCCGATAGTTTTATCATTCCAGCCGCCAATACTTCATTTAATGGAGCCCCGTGACCAGATTGTCTATATCCTCTTTTATGAAGTCCGTCACCAGAACTGTCCAGTGAGATATCAAACTCAGCTTCGTTTACGTGGATGTTTATTTTAATGTCAGGATTGACAGGGTCTACATTTGGACGTTCCCCTAAATGTTCTCTAAACATATCCACGATAGCATCTTTAGCTTTTAACGCTACGTACTTCGAGTGATTAAAATATTCAGAGTGAACAGAGGAAGTAATAGCGAAGGTTTGGTTTAAATCCATTACCGACATCCAATCGAACATGCCCACTTGCTTATAGAGCACACTTTCTTTATGAGCTCTAAACCAGAAGAGGGGTTTTAATATAGAAACCGCGCATCTCAATTCTAAATTAGCTCGGTAGAGTAGTTCAAGGTCACCTTCGAAGAAAACGGCTCTTCTTTTTTCTTGGATATTACTCGCTCCTAACTCTTTTAATTCTTCGGCTACTAAGGGTTCCATCCCCATCATAGTCTTGGCTACGTATCTTGTGTTTTTTTCTGACATCTGACTGCAAATTTCGTGTATAAAATGGGTCCTGTGAACAGAACTTTACTTTTCTCAACCTAAAGTTGTGAATTAGTTTCAGGTCTTGTTTTAGTGTACACTGCTTTTTTAGCGCATATTTACCGTGTACCCTAAGATAAATAAAGTTTTTAGAAGCTTTAAATCATAACAGTTAAGGTTCATATAGAGTGGCGTTCTGGTAAGCGCCACTTTTTTTATGCCCTATAATTTCATAAAAAAGCCCTGAACTCTTTAGTTCAAGGCTTTTAATATCTGTTCACTAATTCTTAACCTAAGAATGGGTATTTATAATCTTTAGGAGTAACCAGTGTTTCTTTGATGGTTCTTGGAGAAACCCATCTAAGTAAGTTGATGTAACTACCCGCTTTGTCGTTAGTACCAGAACCTCTACCACCACCAAATGGCTGCTGTCCTACTACAGCTCCAGTAGGCTTGTCATTAATATAGAAGTTTCCTGCAGCATTTTCCAATACTTTCATAGCCTCAACTATAGCATATCTATCTTTAGAGAAAATAGCTCCAGTTAATGCGTACTCAGAAGTCTCATCCACCATTTTAAGCATTTCTTCCCAAGTGCTGTCTTCATAAACGTATATGGTCATCACAGGCCCGAAGATTTCTTCGCACATTGTTCTGAACTTAGGATTAGTCGTTACTACTACGGTAGGTTCTACAAAGTATCCCTTAGATCCATCATAGTTTCCTCCTGCTATAATTTCAGCATCATCTTGTTCCTTTATGAAATCGATGTAAGCAGAAATTTTATCGAACGAGTTTTTGTCTATTACCGCATTTATAAAGTTACTGAAGTCCTCAGGGCTTCCCATTTTAAATGAAGCGAGATCCGTAATTACTTTTTCCTTTACAGCAGGCCACATACTAGCAGGAACATAAGCTCTACTAGCCGCAGAACATTTCTGTCCTTGGAATTCGAAAGCTCCTCTAGAAATTCCTGTAGCTACTTCCAATGGATGTGCAGAAGGGTGAGCTACTATGAAATCTTTTCCTCCTGTCTCACCTACTATTCTTGGGTAAGTTCTATACTTGGCAATGTTCGTCCCTATAGTTTTCCATAATTGTCTGAAAACACCAGTACTTCCAGTAAAGTGTAAACCAGCAAAATCTCTATGGTTAAACACTACTTCACCAGCCTCAGGTCCGTCTACAGTAACCATATTGATTACACCGTCAGGTAAACCTGCCTCTCTGAATAGTTCCATAATTACCTGTGCAGAATACACTTGTGAGTCAGCTGGCTTCCATACTACTGTGTTCCCCATCATGGCTACACAAGCAGGTAGGTTGGCAGCTATCGCAGTAAAGTTAAAAGGAGTGATACAGAATACGAATCCTTCTAAAGGTCTATATTCTAATCTATTCCATATTCCATCGCTAGATTCAGGCTGTTGACCATAAATATCTTGAACGAAGGCTGCATTGAACCTTAAGAAATCGATTAGCTCGCATGAGGCATCTATCTCTGCTTGGTAAGCATTTTTACTTTGTGCTAACATTGTAGCAGCATTCATTTTAGCTCTATACGGTCCAGCTAATAAATCAGCGGCCTTTAAGAAGATAGAAACTCTATGTTCCCAAGGCATGTTAGACCAAGCTTCTTTAGCTTCCAATGCAGCGTTTATAGCATCTTCAACATGCTTTTTAGTTCCGAAATTGAAATGACCTATAACATGCTGATGATCGTGAGGAGGAGACATAGAAACTTTCTTTTCAGTTCTCACTTCTTCGCTTCCTATATACATAGGAACGTCTATAGTAGAGTTAAACATCTCCTTGTACTTAGCTTTAAGCTCTTCTCTTTCAGGAGTTCCAGGCCCGTAACTCAGTACGGTTTCATTAATCGGATAGGGTACGTTGTAGATTCCTTTTGACATGTGTTATTAATTTTTTTTGCGTTGCAAAGCTAGTAAAACCTAAGCAACTCAAGGTGGAAATAGAAATTGGATTATAAGTAGATTAGAATGCTCTTATCAAGCGGGTTACTATTATAATTAAGGTGTAGTATAGAGAAATGTAAAGGCTACGAATTACTGAATTTCTGCAGTTAGTCCTCTATCTAAAAGAGCAGTACACATAGGCTCTAGATCATCGTAGTCTCCTTCTTTAACAGTGCATCTTCCTTTAAAATGCACTAAAATAGTACATTGCTCAGCCTGAATAGCCTCATGGCCACATACCTTAATCAGTGCGTCTATTACAAAGTCGAAGGAGTTAACCTCATCATTGAAAAGAACTATTTTATTAGAAACAGCCTCTTCTACGAGTACATCTGAATCTTCTTGTGTATGTGTGGAGTTTGTTATTTTCATATACGAGTACAAAGGTAAATAAACCATTAGAAAATTATTCGGTTATGTGATGTGTAATTAACATCGCCTCTTTGAATAGAAGATTTAGATTAATCCATAGTTTTGGACTCTAAATGAAAGTAGAATTAATAGCAGAATTATCAGGGCACGCAGCTCCAGTTTATGCCATTCAGGCAGACGGAGAATTGCTGTATTCGGCTAGCTCCGATAGGATGTTAGCTTCGTGGTCTATGCGTCTCAATGAGCCCAATCCTTTTAGCGTAAAGGCAGAGTCTGGTATTTACTGCTTTTCTATTTCAGACTCTTTTTTAATTTTAGGCTGTTCCTCTGGAAATGTCCACGTGATAGATTTAGCCGCCAAAAAGGAAATAAAAAATTTTAAGGTTCACAAAAAAGGAGTTTACTCGATAGAGCTACTCGCAGATAAAGACCTACTTATTACTGGAGGAGGTGATGGGATTGTTAATTTTTTCAGGCTGTCTACTCTAGAGTTGATACGAAGCATTAAAATTTCCTCTCTTAAAATTAGAACGATTCTTTTTGATAAAGCTCGTGAGTTAATTTATGTAGGCTGCGGAGAAGGAATGGTGCGCGTATTTGAGCTAGATTATTTTAATGAGGTAAATAGTTTTTGTGCTTCTGAAGAAAGTGTGAATGAGATTATAAAGCATCCATCAAAACCTCTTTTAATAACGACTGGGAAAGATGGTTATATTCATTTCTGGAAGGAAGACACGTTCGAGAAATTTAGAAGTATAGCAGCGCATAATATGACGATTTATAAACTAGCCATTAGCCCCGATAATAAGTTGGCGGCTTCGGTTAGCAGAGATAAAAGTATTAAGTTGTGGGAGGTAGACTCTTTTGATATCTTAAAGAAAATAGACCGAAGAACGGATAAAGGCCATACACATAGTATAAATGATATTTCATGGATAAACGAGAATGAATTTTTTAGTGCAGGAGATGATAGGATTATCAGAAGATGGAAAATAGGAGAGTAAATCAGAAGAAGGTTTCTTTATATAAACCCCTAATACTATTGGGTTTGTGTGTGCTTTTTTTTCTTTTATGCAAGTGCTCGATTTCCGTTTATAGCTTTTATGAGTTAGTCTATTTTAAGGTTATTCAGGATGTTTTATTCGCCATACAACATGTCTCAGGTCAGCTAGGTTATATCATTCTACTGGCAGTAGTTTTAATCAAAACTCTTCTGTGTTTTACCTCTAAAGGCTGGAAAAATAAACTTACTCGACTCCTAAGAGGCCTGCTGTATATAGTTTCTAGTTTTTTCATTTTGTGGGGGTTTCATTACGCTCAACCTACTCTAGAAATCAGAGCTAACTTGAATGCAGTGGAGTTAGAAGTCTTATTGGTAAAACAAGTGGAGCGTATAAACTCACTCCGAGCAGAGATGTTTGATCTTGAATTAAGAGAGTTTGATCTAACCAAAGGGCTTAAAGAAACTCTTGAAACCAATCTGAGAAAACAAGCTGAAAATTTAAGGCCAGAAAGTAGAAGCGTTGCTTATCCTGCTTCTTTTCAGATAAAAGGAGGATTAAGAAAAATGGGAATTGCGGGCATTTATTTTCCTTTTTCGGGAGAGCCTCTTTATGATGATTCAGCCCCAGTGCTGCGCAAAACCTTTACCTACGCGCATGAGTTTTTTCATGGAAGAGGAGTTACAGGAGAGGATGAGTGTAATTATTTGGCATATAAAACTTTAGTAAATTCTGAAGTTGCTTTATTACAGTACGTAGCTCACTTAGATGCCTTGTTAACCTTGAAGTTTTTATTGGGCAAACAAGATAAAGAAATGGGTATAATTCTAAATCAGCGCACCCTAGATGACATACGATTTTTAAGAAAGGATTCTAAAAAGTACAGAAGTTCATTTCATGCTGTCTCTTCGGTATCGAATGATTTATACCTTAAGATTTTAAGTAGTGCAGAGGGAGTGGAGGCGTATAATAGTTATGTGAAATGGATAGATTCCTGACTATCTTTTCTGAACTGTAAGCTCTACCGTATCTGTCGTTTCGAAATCAGAGGTAGATAAGGAAATTTCATTGGCTGTTATTTCGACCCTGTATTTATCAGTATATGTAGCCCTCTCATACATGTAGGAGCAGATGAGCGTATCCCGCTCAGCGTTTAGGTTCCAGGAACCCAAAGCACCCGCTCTAAAGAAATCAGAATGCAGAAGTAATCCATCCTCTTTAAAATCGAAAATCATACTCTCGAGTTCAGCTTTTAGGATTTGATGAATACCTTCAGAGTAAGGAGATATGTTGACCTCTTCTACCGTCCACTTTCCGTTTAAGGAGACAGTTGCAGGTGTACTGCAGTGAGTGAGTAGTACTGCGCATAAAGCACCCAAAATGAGTTTTCTAGCCAATGGATTCATCATCTTTTAAGTAAGAGATTAGTTCGTTTACATTTGTGGTTTGTAGCAGGTAATTGCTGTATTTATGCAGCTTAAGCAGTAAGATGTCGCTTCCTTTCATATTCTCGCTGATGGCCATATTCATCATTTGTTCGTGCCCTAAGGCATGCTCACACCAGAATAACTGATACTCTTCTTCATCCACGTCATAAGCTGCTACCAGTTTATGGATGTTAGATTGTGCAAGCTCTATAAGTACAGGAGTCTTTAGAAAGCTAATATCCCACATGTTCATATAGCCTATTCCGAAGTAAGGGTAGAGCCATTTTTTATAGGTGATCTCATTCTCTATTAATTTCTCTTCTAACAGATTATTTAACTGATTTACCCTATCGGAAATAGTATCTTGAGGATTGAATTGGGTGTAATTAGACCACCGTTTATTAGCATTATAATACTCATAATTCCCTAGCCGTAATTTGTATTCAAATCCCTTGTCTTCATTCAGAACATAGCCCGGATAATACCATTTAAAGCCAGATTCTTTAGCGAATTCTATTTCCATTAGCATAGTGAAAATGCCTAAGCTAAAGTTAGCATAATCTGGATGGTGAAGTCCCAGCAGACTGGCCACACTTCTTTCGCCTAGATCGAAATAGCTGCATGCGACTAAACAGTCTCCATCATAAACACAAATCTCCTTAGTGTCAAATACCGTATTCCTGAATCCACTGTATAAAAAGTCGTGTAGTGATTCATGGATGAATCCTTGAAATTTCGATTTCTGAAGAATATAGAGATCTTCTTTCTGTTCGTTTAATCGAACATTTCCTATCTCTATTCTGAACTTAGCTTTTCCACGTCTTTTGATTTTTGAGAGGCT
>LAQC01000013.1:26321-43281 GCA_000981645.1 Cryomorphaceae bacterium ASP10-05a
AACAGAGCAAGTCCATTTTGTATAGCATTACAGATCCTCTAAACCACCCGCTAGCCAGGTACTGATCATATCTCTTGGGAGATAATTTTTGGGGGAAGTGTGTTTGGACTACCATCTTGTGCGATGCAATGTAGTTTTTTTCATGTAAACCCAAGATGTTTAAGAGTACATTTGCATCGAATTTGGTGAAGAGTAAGACACCGTCTTACGATTTTAAAAGGGAATCCAGTGTAATTCTGGGACTGTACCCGCAGCTGTAAGTTCTGTTAAAAGAGTGTAATCTTAGAGTCACTGTCGAATTTTCGATGGGAAGACCACACTTCTTAGAATGAGTCAGAAAACCTGCCAGAGGAAATTAGGGTGAACATTCTCCGGGAATAGAGGAATACACATCAATAGTTAATCGGTTATAAATTTAACTTTAGGTGAAAGACATTTTGTCTTTACTATCGTGCATAATTCTATTCGGAGCTTATGGTATAGCTCAGGAAGATAGCACTGCTGTGGTTAAACTTCAGGCGGCAGAAGTACTGTATCTGTCTTCAAGTGAGGATTTAAAAGAACGAATCGCTACAGATTCCTTGGCCAAATTTTTATCTGTTGATTTAGTAACTCTTCTTGAAGAAACACCATCTATTTGGGTTAATTCCTACGGTAAAAACGGAGCAGCTTCACCAGTGTTTAGGGGAACCTCTGCCGCGCATACTCAGGTTTACTGGAATGGCGTAAATATAAATTCCGCCACATTAGGCCAGTCAGATTTAAGAACAGTAAGACTAGGCGCAGAGCAGATTGTGTCTGTTAACCCAGGCCTTCAAAGTTTAAATGATGGAAGTGGAGGTTTAGGCGGAAGCATTCATGTAAATGATATTCTAAGAAGAGAAAATTCAGTGTCTTATGCGGCAGGAATAGGTAGTTTTAAAAAGCGGTATAATTCATTTTCGAGTAATCTAGTGGTGAAAAAATGGTTATTCAAAACTTCAGTACGTTTAGACAAAGAAGAAAATGACTTCGAGTTCATTAATACATCTTTATCAGAAAATCCAACTCAAAAAAGGCTAGACGAGCATTTAAATTCAGTGGTACTTTCCCAGTCTGTAAATAGACAAATAGGATTGAAAAACAGCCTAACTTTTCATGGCTTCTACAGCAAGTTAAATAGAGGAGTAGCCGATGGAATAGCCTCTGTGCAGACAGAAGGAGAGCTGTTAGATAAATCTATTAGAGGACTATTAAACTGGAAAAGACATAGCGCATGGAATCATGAAGCTCAGCTTTATGCCAGTAAAGAGGTTATGAATTATGACCAGAATGTGCAGAGTGAGTTTATTATATTTTCTCAAGCTTTTAATTATCAGTTAAACAGAAAAATAGCTGATAACCTAAATTTATCCTTATCCTCAGAAAACCAAATTTACCAGGTTAAAAGTGATGGTTTTTCTGAAAGGAAGGAAGTAGGAAGGTATTCTCTAAAAGCGAAGTTGGGAGGAGTTCATAAGAAGTTCACTTATGATTTACTGGTAAGACAGGAGATGTTCAGGAATGAGCTTTCCAATACTATGTATTCTATATCTGGAGCATATAGAATTAGTGAAGGTCTTAAAATGAAAATATCAGCAGGAAGAACTTTTAGGTTTCCTGAGCTTAACGCCTTATTCTGGAATGCAGGAGGAAACCCAGAGTTACTTCCCGAAAACGGAGTAAGTGCAGAAGCAGAGCTTTCTTATACCAGTAAAAAGGTCTCCACTACTATCTCCGTGTACGCTATGAATAATGATAATTTGATTCAGTGGCGACCTATAGACGGAACATGGACTCCCGAAAATTTCCAAAAAGCAGAAATAAAAGGAACGGAGGTAAAAGTCAATTATCAAGTTTGGAAAAGAGCTAATCATGACCTCTCTCTGAATGGGAGCTATTCTTTTAATGACAGTCAAGTGAGAAGGAATGATGACTGGGTTACCAATAGTTACAGACCTAAACATTCTGCGAGGGGTGGAGCATATATCCAGAGCAAATGGCTAAGTATTAGTTATAGCGGCCGGTTTCTTTCTAGCAGAAATTCAACTTTAAATAGCCAAGAAGATTTGCTTGGTTTCTATATCTCTTCTCTTAGTTTATCGAGAGCGCTAAATCTAGCTAAGAGATTTAAATGTGAGATCCACTTCAAAATAAATAACCTAACAGATACAGCCTACGAGCTAAGGAAATGGTATCCAATGCCACCAAGAAATTATTTAATCACCGTTAATTTTAAACACAAATGAAAAAAACACTTTTAGCACTTTTAATCACTTTCTCATTGTTCTCATGTGACAAGGATGAAGACCCTAATGATGACAGTACTCAAGAAGGCTGCACAGTTACTACCACAGGTTTAGATAAAGTATTTATAGCGCACGAAGGAAACTTCGGTTCAGCTAATGCTGAGATAGGATTGTGGGATTTGGCTGCCAATAGTTTTACTGCAGATGTATATGACTGTAAGAATGATGAAGTATTCGGGGATACCTTTCAGTCTTTTTATGTGGCTGGAGAAAGAATATTTTGGGTAATTAATAATAGCGGAAAAATAGTGGTAACAGATAAGTCATTTAATAAGTTAGGTGAAATTACTGGGCTTACTTCCCCACGATATTTCGTTCCTATCGATGAGAATTACGCTTACGTCACTGATTTATTTAGTGGAGTAATTACGGTAGTAAATCATCAGACCTATACAGTTTCTCATACTATTCCTTTAACCGTGGAATGGACAGAAAAAGCATTCGTATTTGAAGGAAACGCATACTTAGTAGGTTCTACACTGATAGATAATGTAAATTATATTTATGACTATTCAGTAGTAAAAGTAAATCTATCGGATGAGACAGTATCCTATATAGATGTACCTTTTTCTGTATCGGATGCAGATACAGATGAGTTGGGTAGGTTATGGTTAGTAGGTTCAGATTTAGAATTTAATCCATTGGCATACACGCTAGACATGAGCTCAGACGAGCTTACTATGGCTGTAAATAATTTCGCTGGTAGCAGTGTGGCATTCGTTCGAGTAAATAACTCTAATGAGAATGTATATGGCATAGTAGATGGAGATGTTTATGAGTTAGATAGAGCCACTAATAGCACTTCCCTAGTCTCAGATTTAGACCTTACATACGTATACGGTTTTGATGTAAATCAGAATAATAACGATATGTATGTTTTAGACGCATCTGATTTCTCAGGGAATGGAACAGCGGTAAGAATTAATGAAGCTGGAGAAATCTATAGCCAAATAGAAGTAGGAATTATTCCTAAGGCAGTCTTAGTGCCTTAATATTCACAATAAATACAAATGGAGGCGTTGCAATGGAATATTATTGCAACGCCTCTTTTATTACAACTTATTACAACTTATTTCCTTTTTCTTACTGGGAGCGATGGTCTGAATGCATTACTGGGATCAACCTAATCACAAAACGTGGTTTTTTTTCAGGTTTGAAATTAGGACCTATAAAAAGGGCACTTACAAAGGGGGTTGGTTTATAACCGATTACTATTCCTGAGATAAAAAAGACTTAATCTTTATGATAATCAAAATCATCTTCCTTTATTAATCGGCTGAACGTGTTGAATCTAGCTTTCACAAATACGATGAAATCATACTGAGAAGTATTCTGTAAAAGGTAATCTGAGATGTTTATGTATTCGATAAATCCGTCAAACTCATCCTCTGAGAGGTCTATAATTTCATACGCCACATATTTCTTGAAGAGCTCTTTAAGCAAGGCTTTTCTTCGGTCATCGTTTTCCAGCTCTATCACTTTTCGCTTACTCTGTTCTCTTTTACTAAACTGTTGGTAAAGAAAGGTAATGGGAGAGCTTAAAGGGTCTATTCCAGAAAGCATATAATCTTTCTTGTCATACCCTAAGTCCTCTATGTCTTTCTGGATTTGCATGAGGTCTCTTTCAGCTATAACAGTGGCTTGACCCACATAGTAGCTCATTAGTGGTAGAGTAACAGTGACGTTAAAGCTGTCCTTGTCTAGGCTGTCTGCGTAGCAATAAAAAGAGGCCTTTCTCCCAAATGATCCAATTCGAATAGTATCTTTTCTAGGAGCATCATAAGAAAAGCTTCCATCGAGTTCAACGAATATTCCTAAGTAGGTTCTCTCGTTGACTATTATGGCGTCACTGACAGAGTTTCCGTGCGTATCATTGACTATTCCGCTAATGGTAATGTAAGAACTGTCCTGCTGGCCAATACAGGCAAAAGAAAATGAAAGGGAGAAAAAGAAAATAAGACACCGCATAAAAGACATAAAGTCAAAAGTAGTGCCTTATTTTCTGATATGTCATAGTTTATAGTTTTTTAGAGAATCGCTCTCTATTTCGATTGATTTAGGAACGTAGTTTTCATCATAATGAAGCTTATAGCCATCTTCAAAAATATATGATTTTCCTTTTTTTACATTGTTTAGTTGAATCCTAGAGGTATTCTTGTCTAGAGTGACTCTTTTTCCTTCTGGCACATAGACTACTATTTCTACACGCTGGCTTCTGTAGCCGTCTTCTCTAGGAATCCTGATGTAAGGGGAGAGCCTGAGTGTATCACCTCTTAATTCACTGTAGAAAGAGATGTTTTCGGCAAAATTTATAGCCTCTAGTGACTTTCCTCCTTGGCTTTCTTTGATGATTTTTATTTTAAAATCATCAGATTTAGAATCTCCAATTTCGAAGCTTACTCCTTGTCCATTTATGAATTGATTCTCTGTGAGCTTCATTACTTCCCAGTACGGAGTATGCTGCCCATCTAAGTTGAGGTTAGAGTGAAATTCATCATCAGGTAAAAGCATTACATGGAGGTTCTCTGTGTCAGAACCAGAAGACATGATTTCCTCTGATGTTCCATCTTCGTGATACCCATGCACAGTTCTAATAATTCCTGTACTGGCAGTGAAAACCCCTATTATAAATAAGATGATTAGTGAAGTTCCTAAACCTCTAGCAGCGTATTTATTTCCTGAAAGGATTCTAATGGCTCCATAGATTAACCCAATGATAGGTGTAAGAATTAACAATGTGACTCCTATAATACTGAGGAAAAAGTTGGCATTTCCATGGAATATCATCTCTCTTATTTCAGCTAGAGAAAAGGAGTTGTCATTAATATTAAGCTCAGAGTCTGGGCTTAACAATGCTGCCACTAAGCCTATCAATAAACCTATTGCCAATACTCCGAAGAATACGCCAATTAACTTTAGAATTATTCTTCCCAGTGCTCCGAAAATTGTTCCTAATAGTTCAAGAAGCCTATCTATAAAAGACCTTGCCCGTCTATTGGTATTAGTTACCGAAGCACTGTTCGAAAAATCAGTTACTTTTTTTTTTATGCTTTCTACGTTGATTTTCTCTCCGTGCATTCTTAGCTTTTCTGAGGTAGTTTCTGCTTTAGGAATTACTATCCACAGAATTATATAAAGAAAGAATCCTGTTCCTCCGAAAACAAGGAGAAGAAGAAGAGCTATTCTCAGTATAATTGGATCTATGTCGAAATAATGTCCAAATCCTGAACAAACTCCACCTAGTACTTTATCATCTGGATCTCTATATATTTTTCTCTTTTCATTTGTATAATTATGAGAGCTAGACCCAGAGGAATGCTGTGCGTTTTCAAATGAGGTGTCATCCGTATAGTCTTCAGGTTTTCCCATTACCTGTATTACCTGTTCTACATCTTTAATGGTGACTACTTCTTTTTTATCGGCTAATTTTTCATGAAAAAGCTCAGCTATTCTTGCTTCCACATCGTTTAAAATCTCATCTCCACCCTCATCAGACTGAAAAATAGCTTTGATGCGATTTAAGTAGGTAGCTAGCACGGCATAGGCATTCTCTTCTATGTAGAAAACAAATCCACTTATGTTAACTGTTACTGTCTTATTCATTTTGTTGCTTTTTTAGTGATTGTGAGAACGGCTTTGTTTAATTCTTTCCATGAATTAGTGAGTTCATCCAGAAAGCTTTCGCCTACGGTGGTTAACTTATAATATTTTCTAGGAGGTCCAGAAGTACTTTCTTCCCATCTATAAGTAAGTAATCCTGCGTTTTTTAATCTAGTAAGAAGAGGGTATAAGGTTCCTTCAACGACTAAGAGCTTACTTTCTTTTAATTCCGATAAAATATCAGAGGGGTAGGCTTCTCTATTCCCCAGAATACTTAGAATGCAATACTCAAGAATGCCTTTTCGCATTTGAGCTTTTGTGTTTTCTATATTCATATTCAGCGAGTTATTTAAATTACTGAGGTTACGCCTAGTAATAGTTTATGCAAATATATATCTTTAAGAAGGTACTATGTAAAGCAAAGTACTATATTTTATTATTTTAACATTTGAGAGTTCTATAATAGTTAAATTTTGTGGCCTGCATATCTCACGTTTCCCGAACATTTCCACCATGAGAATTAAATGAGCCGTTTTAATTGTTATTTTGGTATTCCAAACAATAATGTAACCGTATTGGTTTGCTTTCCGTAACAGAAAGTTGATTAACAAAATTTCCCAGCCGTAATGGAGCGAACACAAGAAATTGACCATGCGTCAATACAAAAAATAATTATTATTGGATTAGGCCTTCTTATGATGAACGTCATGCTTATCTCGTGTAGAAGCGGTCATGCCAAATGTTCTGCTTATGATCAAGTGGAAACGATTCAAGAACTTCCTGAATAGACAAGTAGTAATAAATTACTACGTTAAGGGGAGCTGATTATTTAGCTCCTTTTTTTTGTAACTTAAATTTCCTCATGAAGTTGCAGGATATAGTATGCAAATAAATATCTTGTAATAAAAAGTGTGTCCTATTGAATTATCCGCCCGACTATACCCCCCAAATCATTGGGGT
Source organism: Cryomorphaceae bacterium ASP10-05a (assembly GCA_000981645.1). Taxonomy (GTDB): domain Bacteria; phylum Bacteroidota; class Bacteroidia; order Flavobacteriales_D; family Sanyastnellaceae; genus ASP10-05a. Next base: position 33,209 of record LAQC01000013.1, read on the forward strand.
TTAATTAAATAATCTCTAAAAGCTCAGTGAGAGTTAAGGCGCCTTTGTCTTTATTATACCATTTTTGAATTTCTGTAGAAAGTTCGCTGTATGGCGGTTTAGGTTCTTTCAGGTTTTTATAAGCCAGCACTTTTTTCTGCGCTGGCTCTGGTCTAGGGCCCCACAACCCTATTTCTTCCAGGTTTTTATCCAGAATAGCTAGAATGGGTATAGACTCAGCTCCATTTGTAAGGTAATGTTTCATGAGCTCTTCATTGGAGTCTCTGAGTACTATTTTAAGTTCTACTTGAGCGTTTAAGTCTGCGAGCTTGGCTATAATAGGAACGGTCTGTGAGGCATCACCACACCAGGATTCTGTAATAAGTAGCCAAGTTTGTTTATTCACTATGGATGTCACTTTCAGGGAGATTTCTGGAGCTAATTTGATGGTTTTAAAAACCCGAAGCATTCTGGTTAATCCCAGTTTCGAGTAAGTGAAGAACTCTTCGTTATCCTGAAAACTGGTGGCTTTATTTTCTAAATGCAGTTTTTCTATTAAGGAAATATACCCCTCAAAGCTTAAAGCCTTTTCTAAGGACTTTTGAATTCTTTTTTTCTTTTCCATTGCAACGCTAAAGAAACTCATAAATGTCTAATCTATTATTAAAATAGTTTAATATTTGTAGTATGAAATGGACAGGTAATATTAGGAAAATGAGAACGGAATTATCAGAAGAGGTTCAGTATACTCTTCCGTTATATGACGTGATAGAGCCTTTAGAGATGGTTTCAATGAACCAATTCATAGGGCAGGAGATAAGCCTCCAGTTCGAAAATGAAATAAACTGTGTAGTTACAGGAAAGAGAATTAAAAAAGCATACGGAGACGGAATGAGCTACGATGCGTTTATGAGTTCTCCAATGGCATCTCCCAGTATAATAAGGCCGGAGTTAAGCAGAATACACGAAGGGATAGCTTTAAGAGATAAGGAATGGGAGGAAAAACACCATTTAACTCCTCACTTGGTGTACCTCTCTCTAACCAGTGAGGTGAAAGTAGGGGTGACTAGAGAGACCAATATTCCTTACAGATGGATAGACCAAGGGGCCGTGGAAGCTATTGTACTGGCAGAGGTTCCATACAGGCAGTTGGCGGGAGCTATAGAAGTGGCGTTAAAAGAGTACAGGTCGGATAAAACCAACTGGAGAAAAATGCTTAAGAATGAATATGAACCCACTGATCTTTTGGATCATAAGGATGAGCTTATAGAATATTTAGATGAAGATCTACAGCAGTTCATTTCAGACAATGATGAAATAACCAAAATTAAGTACCCCGTAATGTCTTACCCGATAAAGGTGACTTCTATGAAGCTAGATAAGATTCCTTTAATAGAGAAAAAACTAAAAGGAATTAAAGGCCAGTATTTAATTTTCTCAGATGATACGGTTTTCAATATGAGAAGTCATTCTGGTTATAAAGTAACGCTAGAGGCATCCTAAATTGGCTGATATAAAAAAACCAAGACTGTTCAAGTCTTGGCTTTAAATGAGACGTGTTTTAAGAGAAGTTACTCTTTTATTATTTTTCGGCTGTACGTTTTGTCAGATTGAATTATTTGCAGAAAATAAGGTCCATCTGCCAGCCCATTTAAGTTAATGCTTCCGTTATACTCAGATTCTCCAACTCTTATTTCTTCATAAACCGTTTTTCCTACTTGGTCATATATTAGGATTTTAAATTTATCAGAATTAGGAAGTTTAAATCGCAGAGTGAATTCTCCATTATTAGGATTAGGGAAGAAGTTTACGAAGTCAAACAGTAAATCATCATTAGTTCTTAATTTTTCAGTAGCATTTTGGTTTACTTGAGTTAAGTCCTCTGGGGTCACAGGTTCTATATAAATAGAGATACTAATTTCTTCAGTTAAAATAGTGAGGTCTTCTAGTAATGGAGTTAGCATTTCTTCTATTTCTCTCTCGAACTTTCCTGTGTTGAACTCTTCATTCATTTCGAAGTCCATCATCATTTCGTTAAGTCTTTCTTCTAGCCCTTGAAGATGAATGCTGTCTTCCTCTCCGTCATATCTGAAGAAAAACTCTCCTTGCTGAGGCTGGGATTCAAACCTCTGAAACATATCAAACCCTTGGAGATGCTGCTGATCGTTTCTAGATCCTAGTTCTCCTTTTAGCTTCATCTTTTTACCATCTCTTAGGAGTTCTATTTTAATTTCATCTCCTTTATTTAAGTTCTTAATTATAATAGCTAACTCTTCGAATGTGCTTACTTCATCTTTAAATAGTTTGGTGATTCTGTCTCCTGTCTGAATTCCCATTATTTGTGCTGTAGAGTTGGGTGTTACATTTCCTATTAGAACACCTTCTTCATCATTTACAGAACATTCATAACTCGGTGAAACGCCTAAAAAAGCTTTTTCATCTTCTTCATCCATTCCAGGACGGAGGTTTTCATTTTCCATGTGGAACTCGTAGATTCTAATTCCTTTCTCATCGAGCTCCACTTCAGGGGTTGGATAATCCGAATTCGGAAAGGTCTTTAACTCGAAAGGAGATACCTTTTTCTCTCCTAGCGCGATGACTTCACTCAATAGTTCGCCCTTTCTAGTATAGACAACCTCCACACTGTCTCCAGGTTTAAGAACTCCAATACTAGAGACTAATTCCTCTACGCAGTGGTATTTCTGTCCATTGAAGGAGATGAGTATATCTCCGCGTTGCAATCCTGCTTTCTCTGCCTGGCTGTCTTCTATAACATCTTGAATCAATACACCGCTTTTCTCAGGCAGCTCAGTAAGCATAACGCCAAGGAAGGCTTTGGACTCAAGCTCGAAATCAAACTCAGGCATATCGAAATATTCTATTTTAATATCTTGGTCGATATCTAATCCGTTTAACTTTTTAAGGTTTATCTCAAAGGATTGTCCTTCTTTTAAGTTCCCTAGTTCATCTAGTACGCCTAACTCTTTCAGTATAGAGTTGATGTCTTGTCCAGCGCTAAGCTTAATGTTCTTTTCTATGATTGTAGTTTCCCCATTTTCAGACTTTTCTATTTTAATAATAGCCTGCTGGTTTTGTCCATATGTAATGGAATACATGCAAAGCATAAACGTAATAAAAGATAGTACTCTACTCATAAGTGTGAATTTTACTCTCTCAAAGTTAATTCAGAGTTAGGGCAGGTGCTGTTAAATAGGTAAAAAAAGTGTTAAAGGAATTCTAGTGTAAGTTAGTCAGCGTTAAATAATCACCTTAAATCGTTGATAGTAAATGGCGGAGGATAAGTAAATAGGTTAACATTTATTCATTATTAACACCGAATCAGTTTTCTTGGAAGAGGTGGAAATTAGATAGGGGAACCACATGAATATCTGAGAAGTAGTAATGAAGTATACTCATATAATCATATCCTAGAGTACTCATTTTCATGGCTCCTTCTTGGCATAAACCTACTCCGTGGCCAAATCCTTTTCCTTGGATAGTTATGTTTTCACCGTTTTCTTTAGCAGTAAACAAAGTACTCCTAAGTCTAAATTCTGAGCGTACGTCTTTGAGGTGAATTTTATCATCGAAGTAAACCGTTCTATTTGTATCAGAAAATTTATCTAAACTATCCAGTATGTTAGAAACACCTTTTTTCTGGAAAAATCCCATCCAATGAGTTTTTTTTACTTCCCTTTCCCAATCAGCATGTGGCATATTCAAACAGAAAGTATCCGGAACGGCTTTTAGGTAAGAAACAGCTCGGGTCCACACATCTTCACTGTTAATCGTGTGTCCACCGCAGTTAGAGTGAAATGCTGTGGTAATCAGACTTATATCTTGATTTACCACTACCACGTCACTGGTAGAAATTGTCGAACTTATAATGTCAGGATTACTGTTAGAGACTCCTTTGTATACCTGGCAGTGAACTTCATCACACAAATGAAACCCACTTTTAGCATGTTTGAATTTATTAGCTAAGGCATAAGTTCGGCAGATTACTGCTTGAACTTTGTAATATTCAGCATTTTGTTGAGATCCAGCTTCGGCTTCTACTACTCCTGATATATATACATCTAGGTCCTGAGTGTTTATAATACTCATTTTCTTTCCTCTGTTCCAAAAGTTCAAATGACCGGTAATTTTTCTTTTTAAAGAATGGCCTTTAGGTGAGATAGAAAGTTCACAATTATTCTCGAGTGCTAAAAACTCCAGTTTTGAGGAGGAGGAGATATTCAAGTTAATACTGGTCATTAAAACAGCACCTGACTGGTATGAGATAGTGGATTCTTCACCCCTCTTCAGCGTTCCTATTAATGCATCATTAGAGTAAACTTCATAGCTCCCAGAATTCACGGTAATGTGGGCCGATTTCACATTGAGGTGATGAAAGAGTCCTATCTTAATCGTCTCAGAATGAACAGAAATAGATGTTAATAGAAGTATGACCAATAGTAGATGCCGCATAGCACTAAATTAACGTCTGCATTGAATTAATTATTTGCTATCAGCCAGAGTTTTTAACATGTGTGTGGCAGCTTTTTTACTAGCTCCTTCATGACCCAGTACATGATTTAAATGCTCGTATTCTGCAAGCAGTTCATTTCTTTTAGAGCCACTTTTTAGAATTAATTTCATTTCTGAAATTAAATTAGCCGTATTAGCCTCGTCTTGGATTAATTCAGTAACCACCTCTTTATCCATGATCAAATTCACTAATGAGATGTATTTAACCTTGACTAATCTTCTCGCTATTTGATAACTGAGATTTCCTGCTTTATAAACGACCACTTGGGGCATATTATGAATAGCAGCTTCCAGAGTCGCTGTTCCACTAGTGACCCAGCCAGCCTCAGCGGCATGAAATAGGTCGTAAGTCTGACCAAACACTAAATGAACTTTCTTAGAGAGAAATTTCTCGTATGCAGAAATGTCCTTGCTGGGAGCCCCTGCGATTACTATTTGATACTTAGGGAACTCTTCACTAGCTTCTAACATAATGCTGAGCATTCTTTCTATCTCTTGGGTTCTGCTTCCAGGAAGTACAGCTATAATAGGAGCAGAGCTTAAGTTATTTTTAGTTCTGAATTCTTTAGCATTAAAATCTTCAGAAACTACGTCTAGTAGAGGATGGCCAACAAAATTTACTTTAGAGTCAAACTTTTCATAGAATTTAGCTTCGAAAGGAAGTATGGTATACATTTCATCCACGTATGCCTTTATTTTATGGACTCTGTTTTCTTTCCACGCCCATATAGTAGGAGAGATGTAATATAAACTGAGAATACCGGACTCCTTAGCGAACTTGGCCATTCTTAAATTAAACCCAGGATAGTCAATGAATATTACAGCGTCTGGTTGGAAGTCCGCTATTTGTGCTTTGCACCGCTTAAAGTTCGTGAGAATAGTACGGATATTCATAAGAACCTCAGTGAATCCCATAAAGGCCAGGTTTTTATAGTGCTCTAAAAGAACCATTCCTTGTTCTTCCATCAAATCTCCTCCCCATCCTTTGATCTCTAGGTGCGGATGTATTTCACGCATAGCTTTTATAAGGTTAGCCCCATGAAGATCTCCTGAAGCTTCACCGCTTATAATAAATATTTTACGGTGATTTAAAGCCATGAACAGATAGCATAGGCCGCGCCTATTAGTATGATGAATAACATTACTCCATATGCGCTCCGGTCTCTTTTGGTGTGGTAAAACAGGCCGAATACGAAAACATTAGGGACTTGAGATAGGATGAGCATATTGGTGCGCATTAAATCTGAATTTAATAAATTCCAAGCAGTACCTAATTTATGACCTTTACTGAGCCAATAAGTCTCCACTAAAAGCAAGCCTAGAAGAGACCCTAATATAGCGAAACCGATGCCTATCAATAAATGATCTATATTTTTTCTTATACTCATGAAATTAGAATTCCCAATTGTTTAATGATGCGATACTGTGATGTGCAGTCATGTCAAACTGAACTGGCACTACGCTCGCATAGCCCTTCTCTAGTGCAGCTATATCTGTATCTTCTCCCTTGTCTAAATGAGTAAAAACTCCTTTTAGCCAGTAATACTCTCCCTTCATAGGGTCTTGTCTTACTTCAAAATTATCTTTCCAAAACGCATTTCCCTGTCTACATATTTTAATTCCTTTTATCTCTTTATCAGGGAGATTGACATTTAAACAGGTGTTTTTATCTATCCCGTTTTTTAGTGCTCCTTCTATCACTTTTTCTATAGTGGCGTGGCAATGGGAAAAATCAGCATCTTCATCGTGATTCAATAAACTGAATCCAATGCTCGGAACGCCCTCTACTGCGCCTTCTACCGCGGCAGACATGGTTCCACTGTAGATCACATTTATAGAGTGATTAGCCCCATGATTTATTCCCGAAAGAAGTAAATCTGGCTTCTTTTTAAATACTTTATAAATAGCCAACTTCACACAGTCTACTGGAGTTCCTGTGCAGCTGTATGCCTCTATTCCTTCGTGTAAGGTGCTTTTTTTAACGCGTAGAATGTCGTTTATCGTTACTGCATGACTCATTCCACTCTGTGGTTGGTCTGGAGCCACGACTAGCACATCGCCAAATTTTTTAGCAATACTTATCAGCTCTGAGATGCCTTTGGCATGTATTCCGTCATCATTCGTGACGAGAATTAGGGGTTTCTTACTCAATTTCGTAAAATATATAAGTACAAACTTAGTTTCTACTCACGTAGATATGCCATTTAACTCATCAGTTTTTCATGTTATTTGTTCACTAAAGCTTAGAACGCTATTCACACCTCTAGGAACATGGGTAAGTATTACGTCATCTGCGGAGGGTCAAATAAGTAATATCTTAGAAAATTTTTCTTCAGTTCAGAATGGAAATACAGTCCTCGCTATTTTTTCTATAGCCTCAGGTGCTCCGTGTAATGTTGTTGGCTTGGAACGAAGGTTAGCAGATGATACGACTTTCCAATTAGCAGGAGCTGCAAAGAGGGAGGTGCTGCGGAGGTTCTAGATTTATCGAATATTATTCCATAGTGGATGAAAGTCCGAATTTAGGTGCTCTAAATGAATACCGATTAATTCTAGGGATCACTAAATCATCAGAGGGGGTTATTCTCGTTATTGAATTAAATAATGAGTATACACTCTTTCCTTAGCCCATGCACGAAGAGGTGTTTATTAAGTTTAATAATCCGAATAATGAAGCTGTGACTCTTCGCGTTTTTGATGCTAAAGGAAGAAGAGTTAAAGAACTAAAAGGATTAAATAATGACTTGATTTTTATAGATGGATCGTCATTGGGGAGTGGTCTTTATATTTTTCTAATCGAATTTACTTCTTCGAGATTAATTAGTGGAAAGTTCATTGGGTTGGCTAATTAAAGGCGTTAAATAGGTTTAAGTAAAGTGTTTATAAGTGCTGTTTTACAAGTTGTTGTGTCTGTATTTATATAGCGCCATTTTTTGTTTAAAAAACCCCATTTTTGTACTATGAAAGAAGCGTATATAGTAGATGGAATTAGAACTCCGATAGGAAGCTTTGGTGGAACTTTATCTCCAGTAAGAACGGATGATTTAGGAGCTATTCCTATTCGAGAATTGCTACGCAGAAATCCCTCTTTAGATCCCAGTGGAATAGAGGATGTTATTCTAGGCTGTGCTAATCAAGCTGGCGAGGACAATAGAAACGTAGCCAGAATGTCTTCACTTTTGGCAGGCTTGCCTTATTCTGTTCCCGGAGAAACAGTAAATAGGTTGTGTAGTTCTGGATTGGCTTCGGCTGTTCATGCCTCAAGAGCGATCAAGCAAGGAGAAGGAGATGTGTTTATAGCAGGTGGAGTGGAGCACATGACTAGAGGACCATGGGTTATCTCTAAAGTCTCTAAGCCATTCGGTAGAGATGCTCAAATGTTTGATTCTAGTTTTGGTTGGAGATTTATAAATCCAGCGCTAGAGAAGCTATACGGAGTAGACGGAATGGGCGTAACTGCCGAGAACTTAGTGGAGAAATACGGAATTAGCAGAGAAGACCAAGATAAATTTGCTGCTTGGAGTCAGTTTAAAGCAGCAGCTGCCAGAGAAAATGGCAGATTAGGACAAGAAATCGTTTCGGTAGAGATTCCTCAGAGAAAGAAAGATTCTATATTCTTTAGTCAGGATGAGTTTATACGGCCAGGAAGCACAGCAGAGGTGTTGGCTAAGTTAAGACCAGCGTTTAAAAAGGAAGGTGGTTCGGTAACTGCTGGAAATTCTTCGGGGTTAAATGATGGGGCTGCGGCTTTACTATTAGCGTCAGAAGATGGATGTAAACTACACGGATTAACTCCAAAAGCTAGAATCTTATCTAGTGCTGTAGTTGGAGTAGAGCCAAGATTAATGGGCATAGGACCAGTAGAGGCGACTAGAAAAGCGCTAAAAAGAGCTGGCTTAACGTTAGACGATATGGACATTCTAGAAATGAATGAAGCCTTTTCTGCTCAGATTCTTTCCTGCTCTAGAGCATTAGGATTAGAGGATAACGATGCTAGAATTAATCCTAATGGAGGAGCTATAGCTATCGGACATCCATTGGGAATGACAGGAGCTAGAATGTTAAATACAGCTGCGATAGAATTACACGAACAGAATAAGAAATATGCGTTAGTCACTATGTGTGTTGGCGTAGGGCAGGGATACGCTGCAATAATAGAAAAAGTATAATGGCCAATATTTTTGAGTTCAAAGGGTTTAAGCCCATTATTCATGAAAGTGCATACATTCATGAAAACGCTACTGTAACTGGTAATGTTATCATAGGAAAAGATGTTTATGTAGGCCCTGGAGCCGCCATTAGAGGGGACTGGGGAGGAATAGTAATAAAAGATGGGTGTAATATCCAAGAAAATGTTACGCTTCATATGTTCCCTGGCGTAATTATGGTTTTGGAAGAAAACGCACATATAGGACATGGTGCAGTAGTGCATGGTGCGCACATAGGTCGAAATAGTCTAGTGGGAATGAATTCTGTAATTATGGATAATGTAGACCTAGGAGAGGAGTGTGTTGTAGGAGCTTTGTCCTTTGTTAAAGCAGGGGCTATAGTTCCTAGAAGAAGTCTTCTAGTGGGTAACCCAGCCAAAGTAGTAAAGCAATTGGATGATGAATTCTTTGCCTGGAAAACTAAGGGAACTAAGTTATACCAAACGCTTCCTGCGGATTGTAGAAAATACATGAAACCTTGTGAGCCTCTGCGCGAAATGCCTGCTGACAGACCAGCCCAAGAATCGCTTTACAACACATGGGATTCCATAAAGTAACTTATGTCAGTTTTTCATTTTAAACAGTTTTCTATAGACCAAACGGATGCTCCTTTCAAAGTAGGAACAGACAGTGTGATCTTAGGTTCATGGGTGAGCTTAACTGGAGATGAGACTGTTTTGGATATAGGTACAGGGACTGGGGTTTTAGCCCTTATGGTGGCTCAGCGAATAGCCATGGGTCATGTGCTAGCCATAGAGCCCGAAAGAGAAGCTTTCTTAATCGCGGAGCAGAACTTCATCAATGCGGAGTTTAAAAATCGTTTGGTCGTGGTGAATGAGCCGTTACAAAAAATAGTGACTTCCTCCAAGTTCGATATGATTATAAGTAATCCTCCTTACTTTATAGATTCTACTAAAAAAGCACATCCGTCTGCTTCTAGAGCAAGACATACGGTAGCTCTTACTTTTTCAGAAATAATAGAGTTTGGCTTTCATCATCTTACAGAATCGGGAAGATTAAATGTCGTTCTTCCTGTGAATGAGGCTAAGATTTTCGAAGAGGAAGCGTTGCAACGCGGCTTTTATAAATCCAGAGAACTCCTCGTTTCTTCGTTTGAAGGCTCTGTAGTTAAGAGAAAGTGCACAGAATATGCGTTAGAAAAAGGAGCGTTTGTGGAAGAGCATTTACACATTAGAGACAGAGAGGGCAACGTTTACTCCGAAGAGTATAGAGCGCTTACTAAGGAATACCACACTCACTTTTAGCTCCCTATATCATTGGTTTTATGAAGTCCAGTACTCGTGTTTTCACAGCTTATATAGGCACAATCATTACGTCAATAGCGAAGATTTTAGT
>LAQC01000013.1:43292-45151 GCA_000981645.1 Cryomorphaceae bacterium ASP10-05a
GGAGGAGAAAAATACTGAACATAAAAATGGCTGATATAATCAGCCATTTCTTAACTATTTTTTAGCTCAGTTTTAAGCGCCTAAAATGTGCTTAAGTTCGCTTATTTGACTTTCCCACAATGCTTTAGCTTCTTCCATTTCGTCTGCCTCAGCAAAATCCGTAACGATAATAGCTCTCTCGTTAGTCATGGCGTCTATTTTTATTCTAAGTTCGAAATAAGTCTTCAGTCCTGCTTTCGCATCACTTACCCATTGGAACTTTACGAATTCATCTCTTTTTTTAGTGAGTAGTTTAGCTTGCTCTTCAGAACCTTCCCACAAGAATGTAAAGACATCAGACTTGATGTTAACATCGTCTGAAAACCATTCCGATAGGCCACTAGGTGTGGATAGACAGTTGTATATAATTTTCGGTGAAGCATTCACTAAAAACTCCATCTCATATTTTTCCTTCTCCATTGAATTTGCTTTTTTAGCTGGCGCGCAAAATACGTAAATTATCTGGATTGGATGTGCTAAAAAAACCCAATATTATTGAAGCTTTGTAAACAGAGAATTTCCTAATTGTGATTTTTCAGCGCTTTTGGAAATGTATGTTGAAAATAACTCAGATAGAAAGCATCATTTTTAGGCTCAATACTATGCGAATTAGAATTTAATATTATCTTTGCCGCCCGAATTAGATTAATTCGGAATTATGGCGAGGTAGCTCAGCTGGTTAGAGCGCAGCATTCATAATGCTGAGGCCGCGAGTTCAAGTCTCGCTCTCGCTACAACGTAAAAAGCCCCATTTAATGGGGCTTTTTTGTGTCTTATCGTTTTGTTTCCAGAGAGAATTCCTATTCCAACTCGCTAAGATTCGTTAGAATCCGCTCAGTTATCATTTGAAGGATACGCTTATTATATTCAGATGGAAGCTTATAATATTCATGTGCTTCTGCGTATTTCATCATTCCTAAGATCATTCCACAGTAAATAGTTCTGAGCCGCTGGTTTTTATTTAGGCTTACCTGTACGAACTTTTTTCTTTTTTCTACTGAGTTTTCGAGAAACGAACGGTCAGTTTTATCAATGAAGTTTTTGAAAACGAGAATTATTAACGCGTGTTGGAGTTTAATAATAGGTCTTAATGTGCTATTCTGAAACCGCTCTACCTGCGTGAGGTCGGTTTCGAGTATTTTTTCTGGCAATAGGGGTCTTAAGCTTTCTAGTTGCTGATCTCTTTCAATATTCATAGAGTGAAACTACTTTAATTTAGTCACCAGTTTATCCTTTATTCCGCTGGTCCATTCGTTTTTTAAAATGCTCAGAACGATACTGTCTCTCCGTCCAGTTGGAGAAGCACAATTGCTACGCAGGATTCCTTCTTCTTTACACCCTAAACTCTTCATAGCTCGAATGCTTCTCGCATTATTCGCGTCTGCTCTGAATTCTACTCTTTCTAGCTCTAGTGTTTCAAAGGCATAGCTTAGAAGGAGTAGTTTACAATGAGAGTTTAATCCAGTTCTCTGAAAATCATTGCCATACCAAGTGTATCCCATCTGTACTGATTGGTGAATATTTTTAAAGTCATAAAATCGCGTACTTCCAGCATAGGCATTGGTCACTTTATCAAAAACGACAAAAGGGTAGGAGTTTTTGTTTTTTCTGGATTCTAAGGCGAGATGAATATAGTTTTTAAGTTGGGCAGCACCTGCTGCTGGTGTTAAAGCGTACTTCCATAATTCGGGTTCATTCTCTGAGAAATGTAAAAGGTGCTGAAAATGACTCTCTTTTAGAGGCTCTAGTCTAGCTCTTTCATTTTCTAGGGTGAAGTTTCTGTCAAAATCTAAAGAGATCATTTGAAGTTGGTTTTGAGT
>LAQC01000013.1:45354-45660 GCA_000981645.1 Cryomorphaceae bacterium ASP10-05a
AAGGAGATAGAATTGGTGTTTCTATTATAAATTATTTTTGGTTCTGTGGGAACGGTTTCACTTATGTTATCTATAAGTTCCACTTGAATTTCTACATAATTACTGCTTAAGTTAGGACAGTCCAATGTATCTAAAGAGTTTAAATTTTCACCTATAATGATGTCATATTCAGTAACATTAATAATCCCCCATACTCTATAGAGACCCACAGCTAGTGTGCTAAAGTCATAAGCAGAGGAAGTGAAGCCTAATAGTTGGTTTTCTGCAGTGGTGATGACATAGGTGTATGGCACAGGCGAGCTAGAT
>LAQC01000013.1:45790-46918 GCA_000981645.1 Cryomorphaceae bacterium ASP10-05a
AATTCGGAATCCAGTTGGGTGTACCTGTTTCTGGGAAGAAGGTAGGTATGATAGTCACCTCTTCACCATAGCAAGCAGTGTAATCTGGAACGGTTACTTCTGGTGTAGCCGAGAAAGTGAATTCTGTCGTCCATTCATAAGCGCAGAGGTCAGAGGTGAAGTAAACGTCAAATGTACCTGTGAAATCAGGGTCTACAGTGATGCAGTTAGAGCCAGTTAAATTAGAAACGAAGGCGTCTGGATAATCGAAGACTACGTCAGGATAGGAAGACTCCCAAGTTCCAGGATACGTATGAGTACAATTCTCTATTCCCGAATAAAGAGATGATAAATCCTCTATCTCATCTTCAGTAGATTTCTGAAATAGAAGTTCTCCTGAGCTGTCTATAGCTGTAAAAGAAATTTCAGCATCATTAGAGCCACTATGAAATACATATTGAATATTTTCTTGTTGAAATGGATATATCTGGATTAATTTATATGCTGAGGAATCATCTATGGAAATGAAGGAAGAGTTTCCGTCCAGTAGGATTTCTAATTGAGCATCCTCCCAGCCAGAGATGCCATTACTCTTTAATAAGAGTGTATGGTGACAACTGGCTGAAAATAATTGGGTAGAGCCTGTCCAGCAGATGCTGTTGTAATCACAGATTGGTAAAAAATTTGTATTAATGCTCGAGAAAGGAGCCTTAGTTATAGAGACTGCTTGGAAACCAATACTCCCTAAATAGTCAACCGTGTTTACCTCGAAAGATCCTGAGGATACTAAAATAGAATCATTCGTTAAGTCGTCTGAATATATGGTGGACCCTAGTCCTAGAGCAGACCATGATATTTGGGTGTAAAGAGTATCTGCGAAGGGCACGTAAATCCATTTACTATCCTCAGAAGTACATATAGGCTCTTCTTCTTGCATGATAACAGGCTCCTGGTTTAAACAGATAATGGATTCGTTTGTTTGGCAGAACAAGTTGAGCTGACAGAGCAGCAGACTGAAAGTGAGGATATATAAGCGCGTTTTCATAGGGAAGTATTAAGGTTGCTTATAAGATGCTGCGTGAGAACTTAAAGTTGCCCAGAGTGAAAGGTCGGTTTCATCTTAGACATCCAGCCGATCTCTGCGTACCA
>LAQC01000014.1:0-13518 GCA_000981645.1 Cryomorphaceae bacterium ASP10-05a
GACAGACCCAACTTGGACTCTGAGAGGTTTATAATGTCTAGTAATCTTTCTGGGTGGAGCCTGTGGTCATAATCATTGGCATTCCAAAGCTGAAAACTCACCACTTCTTCTTTCCTCTCTACTCCACCGCAATCTATAAAATGCTTGCTCACCTTCCCTACCTCCGTTACATGGAAATGAGAAGGAACGAGCTCTCCGTTTGGTAATTTAAACTCTAATCTACTGGTGTGTTTTAACAGCGTTTTCACTTCAGATAATATCATAACCCAAAGATACCTATTTCTTTTACTCTACTGAGTTTCCCAAGCCCAATAAATAGCTTTTCAAACCAGACGACAAACCCTACTTTTCATACCTCATGAGATACAAATCATAGCCTTCTGCCCAGTAGTCTTTCTCCACTTTTTCTAATGCGAAGCCTTGTTTTTCGTAAAACAGATAAACCAACTGTGATGTTCTCACTACTATGGTTTGAACACTGCTTTTAGAAAAAGCATGATCTACTCTAAATTTGGTAAGCCTCCCGCCTATTCCATTCCCATGAAAATCTGGAGATACTACATCCCATGATATACGCGCGGAATGTTCTTCTGGAAAATAATTGATTCCTCCTGCGCCCACTACCTCTCCATTTTCTTCAACCACGAAGTAGTCTTCCAATTCATTCTCTAAATAAACAGATAAGTCTTCTTCCTCTGAAAGATGAAAAAATTCTGGCGTGTTTAATCTAACCAAAGCTAGAACACTGGACTTATCTGCTGGTGTGTATGGACGAATCATAGGTGGTCAAAAGTAGTTGATAAGGTCTTGCTGTCAATCAGGCTTACGCAATTTTAGACCTTCGATTACAGCTTCGAATAATTCTTAAACACCGCTACTATTAATTATCAAAATATTATTCTAAAAACAAACTGGAAATCTAACCACCCCATTCCCGTATCTTCGCAGAATTAATTATTGCAACGCTGAAAAAGAAGCATGGCTGAAGTAGAAAAAGTACGTATAAATAAGTTCCTCACACAAATAGGATTCTGCTCTAGAAGAGCTGCCGATAAGCTGATAGAGGCCAGAAGAGTTACCATTAACGGAGCTGTTCCTGAACTCGGAACTAAGATTTCCACGGAAGATTTAGTGGAGGTAGACGGTGAGGTGGTTTCACAACCTAAGGCTAAAAAGAATGTGTACATCGCATTTAATAAGCCTGTAGGCATAGTCTGTACAACAGACACAGAAAAAGAACCCGATAATATTATAGACTATATAGGTTACCCAGAGAGAATATTCCCGATTGGTAGGTTAGATAAACCTAGTGAAGGACTCATCTTTCTGACCAATGATGGTGACATCGTTAATAAAATTCTCAGGGCTAGAAATAACCATGAGAAGGAATACATAGTGACTGTAAATCGTGATATAGACGATGAGTTTATACATACGCTTAGCAATGGCGTTCCTATCCTAGACCAAGTTACCAGAAAATGTAAAGTGGAAAAACTGGACGACGACAAGTTTAGAATCATTCTTACCCAAGGGTTAAATCGTCAGATTAGGCGAATGGTAGATTTCACTGGCCTGCGAGTTCGTTCCTTAAAAAGGGTGAGAATTATGAATGTGAAGCTTGATATATCTCCAGGGAAATGGAGACATTTAACCGAAGAGGAACTAACCGAAATATATCGCCTGTCTGCAGACTCCGAAAAGACGATAGACTAAAACCACTACCAATCAACTAGCTATACAACCAGAACTGTTCGCTGCCCATTGAATAATTAGAGTCCAACGTAAAACTATGCTTCCTTAAAAGCATACAAAATATCGTAAATACTTTTTATCAGATCAATCTTGGCGTCACCTTCCTCTGCTTCTTCTACAAACTCACTCACATCCTGAAAAGCATCCATTAACGACTCATTGTCGAAAGGCCCTTCCATATTTTCTAATAAAGTAAGCACCTCTAAAGCTGTCATGTAATCACCATCTACGGCCAACTTAGAGAAAACATGAAGATCATCTGTAGGGTTCATTCCGCTGCTCCACATACAAGAAACGAGCTGTTGATGATAGGGCTGAAACTCTTCTAATTGAATTTTCTCAATGAATAAGCCTTCCATATCTCCTATTTTCAACTCTGAAAGCTGACCCAACACTACATCCTTTACCGCCTCTGAAGAAGTATGCGCTAGTAATTCAAGGACTGGAGCTACCATTTCTCGGTCTCCATCCTCTCCTATCGAGTCTAAAGCCTTTAGTACTACAGCCTCATCTGAACTGAATAATTCAGCCTTTAACTTGTTGTTTATCTCTTTTTGTTCTTGTGTCATTTAACCCCGTTTTGTAAAAGAAGATGCAAATATAATTCTGAGACCTCTACTCAGCACCTAAATCTTCTAATATATAAGCCAGCTCGGCCAATATCATTCCTGTAGCCCCCCAAACGATATGATTGTTTACCGTATAATGATTCACTTTTATTCTACCAGTACCTCCACTAACCTTTACAAAAGAATTAGATACAGCCTTCAAACCCAGTATATCTCTCAAATTAGCCACAATTACCTCTTTCACCTCTATAGGGTCTGGAACTATATTTTGCTTAGTTCTCACCACTCCCACGAATGGATACACTAAAAAATTACTAGGTGGAATATACATGGTAGAAAGCGCTCCTAAAATCTCTACCTCATTCGGGTTAATACCCAATTCCTCTTCGGCCTCTCTTAATGCTGTTTCTTTATAATCTTTATCGGTCTCTTCCCTTTTTCCTCCTGGAAAACTCACTTGGGCGCTGTGCACACCTTTGTAAGAATTTCTAAGCATGAGGTAAAACTTCCATTCACCGGCTTCCTCAAAAAGAAGACACAACACAGCGCTTTTTTTAACATCTAACTTTTCAGCCAAAATATCTGCTGCGGTTTTACGCGGATAGTTCATTAATCGCGAATGAGCCACCTCAGCAGGTAGATTTTCTTCTAAACGTTTTTTTAAATCGGCTATTAACTCCATATTTCGAGGCTAAAAGTAAACATCTTCTGTGCCTATTTACGCTCTAAATGACGACATCGTATTTCCGCACCCTTCTCTGGCATCAGCAGATGGGTTACTCGCTGTAGGCGGAGACCTAAAGCTAGAGAGGTTATTGCTGGCCTATGAAAATGGAATTTTCCCGTGGTTCAATGAAGAAGACCCTCCTTTATGGTGGTCACCACCCCAGCGTGCCGTCTTATTTCCCGAAGAGACCCGAATCTCAAAGAGCATGAAGCAAGAGCTCAAAAAACCCGGTTATGAGGTGAAGTTCAACACCGATTTTGATAGCGTAATAAAACACTGCCAACAGTCAAGAATAGATGCAGAAGGAACCTGGATTACTCAGGAGTTCATAGAGGTATACACGCGGCTCCATGAAATGGGCATAGCCCATAGCGTAGAGACATACTACAAAGGCGAGTTAGTTGGCGGTTTATACGGTCTCACTTTCGGAGATGTATTCTGCGGAGAAAGTATGTTTTCTCTGCGTAGCAATGCCTCTAAAATAGCACTCATAAGACTCTCAGAAAGACTCATAGAAAAAGAGTTCCAAGTCATCGATTGTCAAATTACGAATCCTCATTTAGTAAGTATGGGAGCTCGAGAAATCACAAGAGAGGACTTCTTAACTATCCTGCATGAATCCTCAAGAAATAAAAAAGAGGATTTATTTTAACAAAAAAACCAACCCAACCAACTGACAATAAGCGCATTTAAAACACTATTAACAATAGGTTAAAAAATTGTCAGTAATTAATTGGTTGAAAACTTCAAACTCTAGTTATGCACTATTACATTTGACTTATCAAGAGAACGACAGAAATGTTAAGAGTGTAAAGCATCTAATTCTCGAGTTAATAACCTATTCATAACTAAAACCCCATAAGCACATGTACGACAAGTATGACTACCTTATTTTAGATCTAATTCACATGTATAAGCAGAATAACCAGCAGTATATTAAACTGGGGATTCTTGAAAGAGACTTTTGGCTTAAGATCGAAAATGACTCAGACTTAAATGTCGGTCAAGCGAGAATAGGTGAAAGAATAGCGAACTTATACGTAGATGGGCTTATCCAAAATAAAGACGGGTACATGTTAACCAAAAGAGGAAGAGAAGAGCTTCTAGGATTAGAAGTAAATTAATTCTCTACAGCTTAACCAAGGCATTAATTATATAAATAAAGATCAGTTATACCTACTGGTCTTTTTTTTCGTTTAAAAAGTATGAAATATTTAGCGCTCGCACTCCTCTCTGTTTTTTTTCTAAATGGAGAAAAATTCACTTCCATTTCTGGAGAAAACCTAAATGGCTTAACCATCACCCTTCCGGACTCTTCATCAGAAAAGCTCAATCTGGTGGCCTTATCGTACAGTAAAAAGTCTGAAGGTTCTCTTAAAAGCTGGTTTATGCCTTTGTATGATAAATTCGTACTGAAGAGAGGAATTTTTGACAAAAGCTATGACATCAACACCTACTTCATTCCTATGTTCACAGGATTAAAGAAGTCTGCCTATGAAAACACCTTAAAAAAACTAAAAGAGTCTAACAGGAAAACTCTCTTTGATCACATAGTGTTTTACAAAGGTGATTTAGAGCCCTACAAATCAGATTTGAGTTTAGACGAAAAGACTATTCCATATCTATTTCTGATAGACCCACAAGGAACTATCGTTCATAGAACACAAGGAAAATTCACCGAAGGAAAATTAGAAAAGATTGAAGAAGCAATAGATAATTATTAATTATCTATTTTTTCCTATCTTCTTCGTTAATGAAATAACCTGGGTAAGAACTTAACTCTCCCTCAGGAATCTGTGTGATAGATCTCTCAGTTATCTTAAGAAGCTCAATCTCCATCCACATACATTCGTTCTTAACTGCTAATCCTGCTGGATCTCTACCTTCTGTAGAACCTATTACAGGTGGAAGCCAAGCCTTAACTTTATCTCCAACTTTCATTAATTGGCACATCTGAGAAAAGCCACTTAGTTCACGATTCAGAGCCATCGAAATAGTATCTCTAGTATTGGTAGCCATTGCTTGATCCCACATTTTTCCTTGCTGTTCCGACCCCTGAACGTATCGTACATAAACAATATCATTCCCATCAGGAGAGACCCCTACTTCCGACCCTTTATTTAAGTAAGTGTACTGAAGACCTCTCTTTGATACAATTACGTTATCAAGCTTTGCGTTTTTCTTTAAAAACCTATTCGTTTGACTGAGTAATGAATCATCTTTAAAAGCCCTAGCCCATCTAAAGTATTCGGTTAATATTTCCTTTTTGGCTTCTTCACCGATTCTAAATTCTTTACCGTTAAAAAAATCATTCATGGCTAAATCCATCATATCTGGCCGATAGTCATCTTCATTAAAATAGGAGAATTGTTGAGTCATTGACATCCCCAAAATGTAATTCATAGAATCTTCCATGCTTAGCATTTTATCTGAAGATCCAGTTCTTGAATGGGCCCCATTATCAGAAGAAGTATTTTCGCATGAACAAATAAAAATTGAAGCAGCTATTAAAGCTAGTAGGAATTTTAGTTTCATAGGTTATTGATTTAAAAATTTAAAAATAATTCATTTATGGAAACTAAACTCCCTAAACTACTACCTCCAAACAGCTTAATATCCAGAGCAGTTACCCATTTCATCAATTCAAAAGAAGAAAAGTTTATAAAAATTTGGCACAATCAGCTGAAAGAAGAGTCCTATACCGCTTCATATTTCCTTAGAACCTATGACAAAATGCCTGAATATGAACAACTGGCACTTTCGTTATGCAAAGGTGCTATTTTAGATATTGGAGCTGGAGCTGGAGCGCATACTAGCTACTTAACCTCAAAAAAACACGATGTAACATCGTTAGAATTTGACACTGGTTTCGCAGAGATTCTTCGTCTGGTAAAGAATTCAAAAGTCATTCAAGAAGATTTTTTCAACTATTCAACAGAAGAAAAATTCCAAACCATTCTTCTTCTTATGAATGGCTTAGGCATAGCCCAATCTACTGCTCGATTGCCAATCATGTTCGATAAATTAAAAAGTTTACTAGCCGATAATGGACGTATTATTGTTGAAATCACTGATTACAAATACTCTCCTGAATATGACCCGTCTTCCATGAGCGATCCTGAAGTAATCTATCGAGTGAGTTATGAAGGCTCATTCAGCGAAGAATTCTTATGGCTATATCCCAATTTAGAAATGGTAAGTGCGGAATGCAAAAGATTAAATTTAAAACATCAGCTGATCTACCAGGAAGATGAAACTCTGCTGCTCGAAATCAGCAAGTAAGCCATTTGCACAATGGTATATGCGTAATTCTTAAAAAGAACGCTTGGTTCTCTTATTCTGCCTCCTACATTTAACCCTATGAATAATATCATATTTTTCGATTCTGAAGAACACCGCACACTTCTACCATTAACCTACACTAAACCCGTGTCCGAGCTGAGGGTAGGGATTCTTAAAATACACGAGAAATGGGAAAAAGCGCTTGGCTTAAGCTCATCGAATTACACGCAGCCGCATCTTTCTAAGTTATTCGAGATGCACTTAACAGATGATAATTTATTCATTCTAGGCGGACTCCTTCCTTCTGACCATCTAATTAAAGCTATAAAGGATTTAAATGAGGATAGCTCATTAATTAAAAGTGGCAGAATATTAGCCGCCAAGGGAAGTTCGTTAAATGCTATAAAACATCCGAAAGAGGAAATAAACTTTGAGCATAACATACAACTGATTAAACGCCCTTGGCAAATCTTCGAGTTGAATGGCGCTCAAATTGAAGCCGACTTAAAAAGTATTGATAAAACTTCTTTCTCCTCTTCTTTAGAACATACACAAATCATAGGAGATCCAGCTAAAATATTCATTCACGAGTCTGCTACCGTACACGCCATTTCTTTAAACACCACGTCAGGATCCATTTATATAGGGCCTAATGCTGAAGTTATGGAAGGATCTGTAATCAGAGGACCTTTTGCCTTATGTGATAAGTCTACAGTTAAAATGGGCGCTAAAATTTACGGTGACTCTACCATAGGACCTCACTGTAAAGTCGGTGGTGAAATAGGAAACAGTGTGTTTCAGGGGTTTTCTAACAAAGGCCATGATGGCTACCTAGGAAACTCAGTCATCGGTGAGTGGTGTAATTTAGGTGCCGATACCAATGGCTCTAATCTTAAGAACAATTACTCCACTGTTAAACTATGGGATTACGTTACAGAATCAGCTATCGATACTGAGCTAACTTTCTGCGGATTAATAATGGGAGATCATAGTAAAACTGGAATTAATACTATGCTAAATACAGGCACTATGGTAGGCGTAGGCTCTAACATTTTCGGTGCTCATTTCCCTCCTAAATTCATTCCTAGTTTTAGCTGGGGAAGTGGAACAGATTTCATGGAGCATGAATTTGTTAAGTTTTGTAACACAGCAGAAAAAGTAATGGCTCGTAGAGGCTTACCCCTTTCTAAGGAAAACAAATCTGCGTTGCAATGGGTTTTTCAAGCTTCCTCAAAATTCCGCTCATAACCAAAAGCTACTGCCGTTATGCTCTTGTTTTAAGTATTTTTCTGTCAATTCTACCGAAGCTAATGCTCTGGCACAAGACTTGAAACATGGATACGCGTAACATAATTATACAAACACAGGAGCTTTCCTGTCAAAATGACTGAATGATATGGGAAAAATTGATGATGAGATAGAGATAAGACTTTCAGATGGCAACGAACCGGAATTCATTCCGATTTTCTCCTTAGAAGATGAAGAAAAAATGGACAAAGAAGCTACTCCTAAGAGTCTGCCTATTCTTCCATTAAGAAATACAGTACTTTTTCCTGGAGTAGTTATTCCTATAACTGTAGGAAGAGACTCTAGTGTGCAGCTAATAAAAGATGCCAATAAAGGAGATAAAATTATAGGAGTCGTTTCTCAGAAAGATGAGAACGTAGAGAATCCTACATTTTCAGATTTGAATACTACAGGAACCGTAGCGCAGATCATGAAAATGCTAAAAATGCCTGATGGGAATACTACAGTAATATTGCAAGGCAAAAAAAGGCTACAACTAAAAGAACTCATCCAAGAAGAGCCTTACCTAAGAGCCGAAATAGTAGAGTTTCCAGACATAAAATCTACTACGAGTAAAAATAAAATAAAAGCACTAAAAGCTTCTTTAAAAGATTCTGCAGAACAGATAGTAAAGCTCTCACCTCAGATTCCATCTGAAGCGGCATTCGCCATAAAAAACATAGAGAGTTTATCTTTCTTGGTCAACTTCATTTCTTCTAACATGAACTCTTCTGTGGCTGAAAAACAGCAGTTGCTAGAGATGGTGGATTTAGACGCTAGATGTGAAAAAGTACTGGAGCACTTGGCTAAGGAAATGCAGCATCTGGAGATGAAAAACGAAATCCAGTCTAAAGTAAAAACAGACTTAGACAAGCAGCAGCGTGAATACTTCCTGAATCAGCAGATGAAGAAAATTCAAGAAGAGCTGGGCGGCTCTCCTCACCAAGAGGACATCAATGAGATGAAGAAGCGTATGCTGGATAAGAAATGGAATGAGGAAGTAGAAAAAAAGTTCATGAAAGAGCTCGTGAAGCTTGAAAGAATGAATCCCTCTGGAGCCGAGTATTCTGTGCAGCATAACTACTGTGATTTACTCCTAGAGCTTCCATGGGATGAAGTGTCTGATGATAACTTCGACTTAAATAGAGCTCAGGAAATACTGGACAGAGACCATTACGGTTTGGAGAAAGTGAAAAAGAGAATTATAGAACACCTCGCAGTGCTGAAACTGAAAGGAGACCTAAAAGCTCCTATTCTTTGTCTGTACGGCCCTCCAGGAGTAGGGAAAACCTCTTTAGGTAAAAGTATAGCAGAATCTATAGGAAGAGAATACATGCGTATGGCACTGGGCGGATTGAGAGATGAAGCAGAAATCAGAGGCCACAGAAAAACTTACATAGGCGCTATGCCAGGAAGGGTGATTCAGAGCATTAAAAAAGCAGGGAAATCGAACCCGTTATTCGTCTTAGATGAAATAGATAAACTGGCTAGAGATAATCATGGAGATCCTTCTTCTGCCCTACTCGAGGTTTTAGACCCTGAGCAGAATTCTGCTTTTTATGACAATTATGTGGAGATGGATTATGACCTTTCTAAGGTGATGTTTATAGCTACAGCTAACTCGCTGCAGACTATTCAGCCTGCACTGAGAGATAGAATGGAGATCATAGAGGTAAACGGGTATACAGTAGAAGAAAAAGTACAGATAGCCATAAAGCACCTTATTCCTAAGCAACTTAGAGAAACAGGAGTTAAAGGAGAACAGGTTTCTATTCCAGACCTTATCATAGAAAAAGTAGTTACAGAATACACCAATGAGTCTGGTGTAAGAGGATTAGAAAAAAGAATAGGAAAACTTATCCGTCACCGTGCTATGCAGATCGCTATGGAAAAAGGATTCGAGCCTGAATTAACTGCTGATCAAGTAGTGAAAATCCTAGGACCTTCACATGAAAAAGACAAGTACCAAGGAAATGACGTAGCTGGAGTAGTTACTGGTTTGGCTTGGACTCCTGTAGGTGGAGATATTCTATTCATAGAAACTAGTCTTACTAAAGGAAAGGGAAAGCTTACGCTTACTGGAAACTTAGGAGATGTAATGAAAGAATCTGCCACGCTAGCCATGGAATACTTAAGAGCACACTCAGATATGATAGGGCTAGAACAAGAAGTATTTGACAAATGGAATGTACATCTCCATGTTCCTCAGGGAGCTATTCCTAAAGACGGTCCTTCTGCTGGAATCACGATGCTTACTGCACTGGCCAGTGCGTTTACTCAGAAAAAAGTAAAAGCCAACTTGGCCATGACAGGTGAGATCACCTTAAGAGGAAAAGTACTTCCTGTAGGTGGAATCAAAGAGAAAATACTAGCTGCTAAAAGAGCAGGTATTACTGAAATAGTGATGTGTGATAAGAACCGTAAAGACGTTGAGGATATTAATCCTCGATATACTAAAGGAGTAAATTTCGTATACGTATCACAGATGATAGATGTAGTGAAACATGCGCTTCTGGAGGAGAAAGTGGTGAATCCTTTAAAAGTAGCTTAGGCTACTTTAGTTTATAGTTTTGAGTTTCTGGTTGATAGTTTAACTATCAACCATGAGCTCGCGAACTGTAAAACAATTCGGTTTTCAATCTAGAACTCTTGGCAACAATTCACAACAAATTTCAGTCTGTAATACTATATCAACTTCCCCTTCGTTATTTTAGCGTCCAAACCGAACAACTTTGAAGAAATTACTCTTAGTCTTACTCCTCGTTTCCACGGCTGCTTTGGTTTTTAGCCAATCTACAGGTAACGGAGTCTTTAAATCCCTGAATTTGCCAGCTTCTGCTAGAATAGGCGCGCTTGGTGGAAACCTAATAGCTATAGCTGATGGTGATTTGGGATTGGCTTTCTTTAACCCCGCTCTACTCGACTCTACTATGGATAAGCGAATAGAGATGAGTTATCTGAATTATTTTTCTGATATCAATTTGGGCTCAGTACATTTTGCAAAGCACTTCTCCAACATAGGAACGGCATCTTTATCTCTTCAGTATTTAGATTATGGAGATTTTACAGAAACAGATGCTTTTAATAATAACCTTGGAGATTTTCAAGTTTCAGATGTGATAGTCAACCTTGGTTTTGGTAGACAATTGGACTCTAACTTCACGGCTGGCATGAATCTGAAATACATTAATTCTACGCTAGCAGATTACACCAGCTCTGGAATAGCAGCCGATTTTGGACTGCATTATTACAAGAAGAAAAACCTTTTTAGTGCTGCCCTTTTGCTTAAGAACATAGGAACTCAACTGGGGAATTACACAGAAGGGAATAAAGAGAAACTGCCTTTTGAAATTCAAGCTGGGTTTACTAAAAAATTAAGGCACGCTCCTTTCCGTTTTGGGTTTATGTTAGAAAACCTTCAAGAGTGGGACATTAGAAGAGAGTCTGAGAAAAATATAGTTACCCTAGACCCAATTACAGAAGAGATTATAGAAGACAACAGCTTTGTAGCTGGAGATATTTTTATGCGTCACTTAATCTTTAATACGGAGGTACTCATTAGTAAAAATATAATCTTCAGATTAGGCTATAACTACAGAAGAAGACAAGAACTGGCATTCGAAGAAAAATCTGGAACTGTAGGATTAAGCATAGGTGCTGCTGTAAAAGTTTCTAAGTTCAATATCAGTTACGGAAGAAGCACTTATCACCTAGCTGGCCCATCAAATCACTTCACAGTGAATACCTCTATTTCTGATTGGTAAGGTCGTGAACTAGCCATTAGCGAATAAAAAAAGACTCTGCTACCGGCATTTTACAACCTGTGGCTCAAATCAGTCTAGCACTAAAACTCCCCTGCCTTAAAGACAAGCCTCTCCAAACGAACCCAAAAAACCTCCTAGGTCAGATACGTTTACCGAGCCATCATTATTAAAATCACCAAAGCATAAAGAACCGAACAGACAAGAACCATTCTCATCCACATTTGCTTCAGGATTATAATTATCTGCATTCTCATACCTGCACCCAGCTATTATCAAGCTTAAGCAACTCCCATCATCAATACTGGCCTCTGGTGAGAACTCCATAAATGCTGGATTAGTACAGCCAACACTCAGAGAAACACAGCTACCGTCATCCACAGTAGCCTCAGGATTATAATTATCTGCTGTGGCATCTATGCAGCCTGGGACTTCCTGCCATAACCACGCATCATAGACCAGTTCTTCATAATCAACGTATGGATTTCTATTGCCTTGGACTTGTTCAGTTCTTTGGTTACGCTGAATCTCCAGATCATCCACAGGATCCTGCAAATGCCACTGATAAACAAGATTCAAATCAATCAACTCAGAAATCAACCCTGCTTGAGTAGGATATACCGTATAGAAATAGAATATATGGCGAGCCAAATCTCCTTTCCTATCCTCCTGAGGTTCAAACAAGCTATTAGCACCCTCTGAGAAGTTTAATGACACCTCTGGCTCAGTCAACAAAGAAACGTAACCACCCGAAGTATTAAGCCCATACCATCGCGCTTGATTATCGGGCACCTCTCCGAAGCCATGATTAGACCGAGCTGAATTCACACTTTGATGACTTGGACGAATATTATGAATATCAGATTTCATAGGCGATTCCGCTCCATAAAAAGACTGAGGAATTATGTGTTCTGCATTAATAGGATTTGGATAGGTGGTTACTTCAGATTCCATTTCAAAATCCGTATAAATGCAGTAAATCTTACCATTCACCTCATCCGTGAACGAATACATCTGTTCACGAGCACTGGCATATCCTAAATCATTGAATAAACCATCATACAAATTTATCTTGAGCCAAGACCTTAAATCTTCATTATGAATTGATTCGGGGTACTGAGCCATCCCTTGAATTTGAAAGAGACAAAACACGCAAAAAGAAAAGGACAATCGGAGATTCATACCCTCGAATGTACACATAGAAAGCCCTTTTTTAGCGAGCCCTACAGCTCATTTGACTATTGCCAACAACTACAAAACTCAAGTGGCTAACTGTCAGTAATTGCAAGCGTATAAAAGGAATAAAAAACATTCTTTTTATTAGATATGGCTTTTCTCAGGATCAGTCCCCAAAGAACTTCCGAAAACAAAAAAGCCAGACACGAAAAGTGTCTGGCTTTTTTAAATTCTTTGGTAAAACTGAGTCTTTTATATAAACTTCAGCGCTTCATCATAACTTGGCTCGATGGTAATATCAGAAACCAATTCTGAATGAATCACATTCTGCTCCTCATCTAGCACTATTACTGCTCTAGCATATAATCCGTTTAGTGCTCCATCTGTCATTAAAAGTCCATGATTCTCTAAGCATCTATGCTTGAAATCCGAAGTAGTCACAGCATTCTCTATCCCCTCTGCACCACAAAATCTGCTTAAAGCAAATGGCAGATCCAAAGAAGCGAATAACAATACCACATCCTCCCTATCTTTCAACTTAGAAGAGAACGTTTTCAGCTGCATGGCACACACCCCAGTATCTACACTCGGAAAAATATTAAAAACCACTTTTTTTCCTTTCAAATCCTCTTCAGTTAAAGAAGATAAATCAGTCTTGGTGAGGTTTAATCCAGAAATTTTGTCTCCTGTTACTGGGAAATTCCCCTTGGTATTTACCGCTTCTCCATTAAATGCTGTAGTGCTCATCGTTTTTTATTTTTAATTGCGTTTATGTATAGCGTTGCAATAACGAGATAATTCCCCTCAATGATAACACGAAACATTCAATAAATAACAGAAGCCAAAACACCTCATATATTTTAGGCAGAATTAGAAACACACAAAGTTCTCAAAAGGCTGACTAGCCAAAAACCCTGAACTGATTGGTCGAAAATAGGTGGGTTTTGTGAAACAGAATATTTTA
>LAQC01000014.1:13528-57827 GCA_000981645.1 Cryomorphaceae bacterium ASP10-05a
AAGTAATGCTTTTGTCTTAAAAAAAACAAATTCCATAGCCTCTAAAAGACTCGGTTACTCTTTCGGTATAGTTCCTAACAGACACTAAACATGGTCATCACCATATATTCACAATACGCTGAACCCGAACATTGACAGCTCTTTTTTTGTGAGTCCCTAGCTTTAATCGTACTTTTGTTTCAAAGTCAGTTACCGTGAAAAAGAAAATAAGCATAGCTATAGATGGGTACTCATCTTGCGGAAAGAGCACATTAGCTAAAGCCGTAGCCAAAGAACTTAACTATATCTACGTAGACACAGGCGCTATGTATAGAGCTATGACACTTCACGCTATTAAGAGAGGATACGTTACCCCTGAAGGTCTAAATGAAGAAGCATTAATCAATGATTTAGACAATGTTTACATCACATTCCAATACAACCCTGTAAGCTTTAAGTCAGAAACTTGCCTCAATGGAACTGTCGTAGAAAAAGAAATTCGCCAAATGCAGGTTTCTAAGCACGTAAGTCCTGTGAGCACAGTAAAAGAAGTACGAGCTAAACTGGTAAAACTGCAGAAAAGACTGTCTGAGAATAAAGGTGTAGTGATGGATGGCAGAGACATAGGAACTGTAGTAATCCCTGATGCTGACCTTAAAGTATTTATGGTGGCCACCCCAGAAGTAAGAATCCAAAGACGATACGATGAGCTTATTTCTAAGGGAGTA
The DNA here is from genome assembly GCA_000981645.1 of Cryomorphaceae bacterium ASP10-05a. Classification (GTDB taxonomy): domain Bacteria; phylum Bacteroidota; class Bacteroidia; order Flavobacteriales_D; family Sanyastnellaceae; genus ASP10-05a. Next base: position 14,236 of record LAQC01000014.1, read on the forward strand.
GCCGTATCTAAAGAGGAAATAAAGCAGAACATTACAGAAAGAGACCACATAGATTCCAACAGAGAGACAGATCCACTGCGTCAAGCAGCAGATTCTGTGGTTTTAGACAATTCAGACTTATCCCTAGATGAACAGTTCGAGTTTATCACCAAAAAAGCCCAAGAACTCATCAGTAACGGAGAACAAATTAGTGAGTTACAGTAAAACAATCTACGAATAACTACTAACGCAAAGTTTCTAATTTTTCTTCTATCACATTTGTTGATAATTCAGCAACAAAGAGCATTTTAGAGCCAATAGCTGGACTACATTCTACGTTTTGTTTAATGTCCATGAAGAGAAGCTATTCCTATATCCTCAGCCTTTTGGCTATACTACTTACGGTAAGTGGCATTCACTCTTTAGGTGTTTTGGCCAATCCCCAATTAGCACAACACGAACCTAAGGATGAGTCAAAACATACGGAGCTCACTCTTAAAAAAGACTCCACTGAAATAGTACTCCCTCTTGACCAAAACGAAGAACTAGACTTCTCTTTAGTCCATACACTAGAATACGAAGAAGATGCATCTCTCCCTTTCATCAAAAAGGAAACGCCTACACCATGGGCAGATTCAGTTTTTAATTCGCTTACAGTAAAAGAAAGAGTAGCTCAGTTATTTATGGTAGCAGCATATTCCAATAGAGATGCTGCGCATAAAACCGAACTTCTAAAATTAATCACAGAAGAAAAAATAGGAGGACTGATCTTCTTTCAAGGAGACCCCGCTTCTCAGATGGAGCTTACCAAGTGTTATCAGGATATTACTCAAACGCCCCTTTGGTTAGGAATGGATATAGAATGGGGTCTGAGTATGAGATTGTCTAATTCTATCCATTACCCCTATCAGATGACTCTGGGAGCTATGGATGACGACTCTTTAGTCTACGAAATGGGTGCACAAATAGCCCAACAGATGAAGAGAATGGGAGTGCACGTAAGCTTCTCACCAGTTCTGGATGTAAATAACAACCCCAATAATCCTGTGATTAACTACCGCTCATTTGGTGAAAACAGAGAGAACGTTTCTGAAAAAGGACTGATGTATATCAAAGGACTTCAGGAAAATGGAGTGCTCGCTTGCGCCAAGCATTTCCCTGGCCATGGAGATACCGATATGGATTCCCATTTAGCCCTTCCTACAGTTAATCATAACAGAAACAGACTAGACAGCATAGAGCTATTTCCTTTTAAAAACGCCATCAATGAAGGCGTTGGAAGTATAATGGTGGCCCACCTCCACATTCCAGTATTGGACAATAGGGAGAATAGAGCTACTACCCTTTCTTCCGCTACAGTAAATACTTTACTTAAAAAGCAGCTTAATTTCAAGGGGCTTTCGTTCACTGATGCGCTAAACATGAAAGGCGTAGCTAAGTATTTTAAACCTGGCGAAGTAGACCTAGAAGCGCTCAAAGCAGGAAACGATGTGCTCCTCTTCCCAGAGGATGTTCCTCAGGCCATTAAGAAAATAATGGCTGCCATAGCATCAGGTGAAATCGCTGAAAAAACCATTAATACTAGATGCCTTAAAATACTGAAGACTAAAGAATGGTTGGGATTAGACAAAAAGGAAAAACTTGATAAAACAGACTTAGTAAAAGACCTAAATTCTGAAGAGTTCAATTGGTTGAACCAGCGATTGGCAGATGCTTCAATAACATTGCTACGCAATGAAAACAAGACACTTCCTTTTCTTAGAATAAACGATAATAAAACAGCCGTAATAAACATAGGAGCTGATAGAACAGCGAAACACTTCGGAGAAAGTTTAGAGAAATATCTAGAGGTTAAAACGTTCAACGTCACCAAAACAGTAGGGTTCTCTGAAATACAAAACATAGCTAATGAGCTAAAAACTTTTGACCGAGTAATCGTAAACATTTTGGGTACTTCTAACAAGCCTAAAAAGGACTTCGGGATTACAGATAACATTAATCTTCTCCTAAGTAAAATGGATAAGAATAAAGAAAATATTCTTACTATTTACACCAATGCCTACAGCCTCTATAAATTAAAAAACCTAGACAACTTCTCGAGTATCATGGTGGCTTACCAAGATTCTAAAGAAGCCCAAAAGGCAGTTGCAGATGCTATTATAGGAGCTATTAAGATAAACGGAAAACTACCCGTCTCTGCTGGCCAGTTTATAGAAGGAGATGGGATTACTATCGGTAAGGCCATTAGAATACGGAGAAATGTTTCTCCATTTGAACTGGGTTTAAACCCTGCAGATTTAAAGAAAATAGACACTATAGCACTCAGAGGAATAAAAGAAAAAGCATATCCAGGCTGTAGAGTTTTAGCCATTAAAAGCGGTAATGTAATCGTAGACAGAAGCTATGGACACCAAACCTACGAGAATAGAAAAAAAGTAACGAACCAAACTGTTTATGACCTGGCTAGTATTACCAAAATAGCTTCTACTACCCTATCTCTATTACAACTTACAGACTTAAATAAATTCGACCCTAATAATAATCTCTGTGATTACCTTCCAGATATAGCCGACACATCAGATTATTTTAACATGAACCTTAAGGAAATACTCAGTCATACTGCTGGTCTTAAACCTTGGATTCCTTTTTATGACTATACCCTAGTAAATAAGACACCTTCAAGTAAATATTACAGAAACTTTCCTAAAGATGGTTATTCTAAAGTGGCAGACAAGCTCTATATAGACCATTCGTATGCGGATAGTATCTATTCTAAAATCCTTACAAATCCGCTAAGAGACAAAAGAAACTACAAGTACTCAGACCTCGGCTATTATCTGATTTACAGAATGTTTCCTCACATGACTTCGCTCTCTTTAGAAGATTATGTTTCAGCTAATTTTTATACTCCTTTAGGATTAAAAACAATAGGTTATCATCCACTAAAAAGGATGAATAAGAATCTAATAGCTCCTACTGAGAATGACAGGCTGTTTAGAAATCAAGTATTGAGAGGATACGTCCATGATCCAGGAGCGGCTATGCTCGGCGGAGCCTGTGGACATGCAGGTCTATTCTCTAATGCCTATGATATAGCTACGATTATGCAGTTGTTTTTAGACAAAGGGAATTATGCTGGCGAACAATTTTTCAACAGTACTACATTTGATTTTTACAATACGGCTCATTTTGCCAAGGATAAAAACAGAAGAGGAGTAGGATTTGATAAACCCGTGATGAATCCAGATTCAGGGCCCGTGTGTAACAGTGCCTCTGCCTCAAGTTTTGGCCATAGTGGATTTACAGGAACTCTTGTTTGGGCAGACCCAGAAAAGGACTTAGTTTATGTATTTTTGTCCAACAGAGTTTATCCTGACGCTGGGAATAGAAAACTAATTGATATGAATATCAGAACAGATATTCAGCAAGTGCTCTACGATGCTATAGATAAAGCTGAGCATCGAAATTCATAAGCAAGTAAACAATGAAAATAGGTATAGTATGCTACCCCACATTTGGCGGTAGTGGTGTGGTGGCTACAGAATTAGGGAAGGAGCTTGCCGATAAAGGACATCTAGTCCATTTTATTACTTATAACCAGCCGGTAAGGTTAGGTTCATTCCGAAAAAACATATTCTATCATGAGGTTAACGTCTCAGAGTATCCCCTATTTGACTATCCTCCATATGAATTAGTTCTCGCGAGTAAAATGGTGGATGTTGTAAAGCATGAACAGTTAGATTTACTCCATGTGCATTATGCCATTCCACATGCCTCTGCCGCTTATATGGCTAAGAAAATTTTAGCTGAAGAAGATATTCATATTCCTGTAGTTACTACGCTGCACGGAACAGACATTACTTTACTGGGAAAAGATGCCTCTTTCGAGCCTGTGATTAGCTTCGCTATAAATAAGAGTGACAGAGTAACAGCAGTTTCTAGTAGTCTAAAAAATGACACTTACAAGCTTTTCGGTGTAAACAAGGACATAGAGGTTATTCCTAACTTCATACGAATCGATCAAGCGAGTTTCGTCCCTAACGAAGAACTGAGACAAAGCTATGCTCCCAATGGAGAAAAAATAATAGCGCACATCTCCAACTTCAGACCAGTAAAACGTATTCCAGACATTATAGAAGTCTTTAACCTGGTTAGAAAAGAGGTAAAAGCCAAACTGGTCTTAGTAGGTGATGGTCCAGACAGAAATAAAGTAAGTCAGATGTGCCGTGAGTATGGAATCTGTGACGATGTGCTTCTCGTAGGGAAACTGAAAAATCCTACTGAAGTCCTAAGTATAGCCGATCTCTTTATGCTTCCATCAGAACAGGAGAGTTTTGGGCTAGCAGCTTTGGAGGCTATGGCTGCAGGAGTTCCTGTCGTTTCTAGTAATACCGGAGGTATTCCGGAGTTAAACAGGCATGGTGTGTCTGGAATGATGAGTAATGTAGGTGACATAGAGGAAATGGCCAAGCATTGTGTCTATTTACTGAGCTCAGAAAAAAGACTTGAAAAGTTTAAAAAGCAAGCACTAGAGCGCGCAAAAGAGTTCGATATCTCTAAAGTACTTTCACGTTATGAGAAAATATATGAAGAAGCTTTAGAAGAAGTGAGGTCGCTGCATAGCTAAGGTTAGAAAAGTTTAAGCTTAAGTCAAAATTTACGGTTATTTAGTTGCTCTGTAATCCACGGAGTCAATTATCGAAGAGCAACCAGTATAAGAATTCATCATTAAACCCAGCCCTTCTTCTCGACCCCGCTCGGTGAAAATCTTTACGCGGGAAGCGGTGTCAATTAAAACTCTTACTCCTTCACCTCTCTAATCTCGGTAGAAAACACCTCATAGGATTCGAACTCCTGCTGGATGATTTTAGCAATTTCTTCAGACTTAACAGAACGTGTGAAAAACGCTACTTCATCCCCTACTTTCTCTTGGACTATGCCTCTAGATTCTTCTAAGAGAATTATGGCCTTAGCTATATTGGCGGGCACTTCATCTTTAAAGGTTCCTATGTAAATTACATATTCCATATTTTCTAATGGGCGTGCCTCAGACGTATTCTCCTGATTGTTCTTAAGCCGCTCATTTGCCAATTGGTTCGATACTTCTGTAACTTCTATTCCGGACTCTAAGAACTTCTCTTTGGCCGCAGAAACGCCAATGCGCTTTCCATTATAATATGCCGTAACGAATGCATCTCCTATTCCTAAATTCTTTACTTGCTCTTTTCTTCTAGCTGCCTCCTGGAGGTTATTATAAATACCTGTAGAGTATCTAATGTTATTGTTGGCTAAGCTCTCAGAGTTCAGCGGTGCAATGTTAAAAATCTCCTTAGACGGAACCGGTTTAGAGTAAACTCCTATCTGAACAGTGAAGAACAATCCGCTTAACACTTCTATCTGATTGGCTTCAGCAGCATCAGGGAATTTTTCGTAATAATCATCCGCAGATTCTGTAGGATTGAATGTCTCTTCTTTAGCCTCAGTATTGGAAGTGGTTTCACTTTTACTAGACGCATTAGGCAAAGCCTCTTCTGGAGAAGTAGTCGCGGTCTCTTCGGTAGATTTAGTCACAGTATCTCGTTCTGAAGCCTGAACCTCTTCTGAATTAGAAGTGGCGTTCTCCGATGCTAAAGCTTCTGAATTTCTATAGTTTCTAGATTCTCCTAGAGAAATTCTTTCTCCGTTTAAGTATGCTACCACAAACGCATCTGAAAACCCTAAATTTCTAACCTCTTTCTTGGCATCATTTGCCAAAACTTCTCCAGTAAAAACACCTACTGTGTAACGCGTAATTCCATTGGTCAACTCCTCCCCTGATACTGGAGCGAAATCATTATAAAGTGACTGAGAAATCGCTTTTCTGAATGCCCCTATCTGAACTTTATATACCACACCTTTTGGTAGCTTTACTTCAACTGGAATGGGTCTAGTTTCACTGTAAACGTTTTTAATCTTGCTAAATAAGCTTTGGTTTGCAGCAGAACTTAAATCCAGAGAACGGAAATAAACACTTTCCACGTCTTCACTTCCCGAGAAATCAAGTGTTTCTTCCAATGCTAACAGCGTTGTCGGGTTCATTGAGTTTTGCAACGCAAATAGCTCTACCCTTAACTCTTCACTAGACGTCATTAGGTTTTGCTTATCATCTTCTAGTTGAGATGCGTTGGCATATTCCACTTGTGCTGATGCCCTTAATCTCTTTAACTCTATTCTAATAACTTCTTTTTCAGATTCAGTTTCTGTCACCTCTATAATATTCTCCATCTCTAAAATCTGCTCTTCTAATTCTTTAGATTGTAACTGAACAGACTCTATCTCCCCTTGCATCCTACCCAGTTCTTTCACGTTAAAAGACAGCTGCTCAGCTTTTCCTTCGTAATCTATAAAGGCATCTGAACGCTTTACTCTATTAAGCTCTTCTGGAGATAAATTCCAGCTCTTTTCTAAGTCCGCTACTTGCGCTATACTGTTTTCTAATAGTAAGACCTTACCTGCATAATCAAGCGGAATTGTGTTTTCTGCTACCCCATTATTTTTAGAAGAAACCTCTTCAGCCAAGCCTTCATCTGCCATCATTAATGCCAGTGTTTCTGGAGAGAGTTCAGCCAGCGTAGCTGAGTTATAAACCAACCAATCTATTTTCTTTAAGTTCTCGGAAGCGGCCAACTGTTTAGCGGTAGCCTCTTTATAAAGCGCTTCTTTTTTCACGAGGTCTTTCTTGGAGCTTTTCTCTGCTAATTCTTTGGAAGCCTCAGCAGCTTCAGTGTAAACCTCAGCTGAAGCTCTCATTTTCTGAATCAGCTCCATTAATGGAGCTGACTTGCTTATTTGAGATTCTTCAGAGGTGATTTCGGCATTTACCCTTTGCAGCTCTTCTGCATAAGTCGATTGTGCGGTTTCTAAAACATAAGGTAAGTTCTTCACCTCCATCTTAGCTCTCTTCTTTTCGAATTTAACTATTCGCTTAGTTAATTTTTCTTCTTCTTTTTCTGACGTTGTTTCTTGTATTTTTAGATTTTCTATATCTTTTGTTAACCCTACTATCTGAGCTTGATTTTTAATCTTGGAGTTTAGTTCCGGATTATTCTCTATTAAATCCTCATAAGGTTCTGAATAAGTCAATTCATCTACAGCTATCACCTCAGCGGTTACAGCGTTTTCATAGAATGCATTCGTAACAGTAGCCGGAAGTGTTTTTACTTCTGTTTTTATCTGCTCTTTAGTTAAACCAGAGTCTTTATCAGCCAGTACATTGGTCTTCTCTAAGCTGTTTTCGGTGGAGGCCGCTTCTTGTTCTTCCTCTGCAGTGCCATTATCTCCATTGGTAGCTATATTCTCTGAATCTGCTGCTGCTCTTGAGGCAATAGTCGCTTCTTGTTCTTTAGCACCACTAACTTCATTAGCAGCGATATTCTCTGAGTCTACTGAAGCTCTTGAAGCAATAGCTGCTTCTTGTTCTTCCTCTGCAGTGCCATTATCTCCTTTGGCAGCGATATCCTCTGAGTCTACTGTAGTCTTAGGATCAATGGCAGCTTCTTGTTCTTCAGTAGTAGAGTTTTCTGTTGCTCCATTTTCAGTAGTGGTGTTTTCTTTAGAAGAATCTTGCTCTGATAGCTCTTCTGTCACTTCTTCAGAATTTTCAGAAACGCGATTTTCTACAAGTGTGTTTTCTTCAGTTTCTAATGCATTTAATTCTGCTATTCTAGTTTCTATAGTTTCGTTTTCTGCTACTAAATTATTCTTAACATCTTCTAATATAGAAATCTCATCTTTAATAGATCCTTTCCGAGATTTCCTTTTTGCAGCAATTAGTTCTGTTTCTTTTTCTGTGGCAGCATTTTCTATGCTTGATATAAATTCTTGATTTGCATTAAGCATTTCTTTATTACTCTGAAGCGCACTCAGTGCCGAGTTTTCTGATATGCCTGAAATTCGGCTTTCATAAGTAGGAGCTAACTCCTCAGCGATAGCCTTTCTAGCGGTACCTTTGGCGGCAGTTAACACCTCAGTCTCTGCTGTGGTAAAGTTTTCTTCAGGTTCATATGCTCTAACTTCGGTAGTTTCTGTATCTAGCTTCTCTGAAGATAAGTTTTCCACAACATCCGTCTCTGTTTCAGACTGAGTTATTTCTCCCCCCGCCAAAGCAGCTTGAGCCTTTAAGTTAGAAAGAGCTCCGCTAGTACGCTCTAACTGTCTTACTAGGTCTTTCTTAAGATTTAAGTTCTTTGATTTAACCGCAATAGATGCGGTTTTATTCTGCTCCTCTAACTGCCTTATCTTTTGTTCGATTACATCTTTATAATCTTCAGTTATCTCCTGCTCTCTCTCGGGGTTCGAACGAACTTCTTTTTCATAAACAGTATTCAAAAGCGTTGTCTCATATCCTCTGGAGTTCAATTCTGTAATTCCTTGTTTAATCGTATTTACTTTTCTGCTCAACGTTATAATTTCGTCTGCATTCTTGCTCAGCACTATTTGTCCATTGGTTTCTTCCAGAACATTTTCCAATGCTTGCTTAGCCGTTTGAGTGAAATCATTTTCAGCGCTTAATTGTTCTAATGAATTTAGTTCAGTTTCGGTGATCGCTAATTCTTTATATTCTTTAGCCGCATATTGACTAATCACATATTCCACCTCTTCCTCTGATATAGCAGGAGTCGTCGTCTCATTAAACTCTACTTGAGACAATGCTTCAGTAGTGCTTTTTCTTTCGGTTTCTAGAAACGTTCTCTCTTGAGGTGTTAACTCAGTATTGACTAATACCTCATCGATAGCTTTCTGACTTGAAGCTAATTGACTCGCATACGTTTCTTTAATTGCTTCCTCTCTAATATTTTGTGCCTTTACATTTTCTAAATCATACAAATTAGCTCGTTGAGCTTTATACTCGGACTGAATAACCGTCACTTCCGTTAGCTTTAGTCCATTGGACAAGCTGCCTGCTTTAGACTGAATAGTAGAAAGGTCTCCGCTGTTATTTAGCTCATCAGTGGCTGCAGCTATATATTCTTGTTTTTCAGTAATTAATAAACTAGTCTCCTGAAGATTCACTTCTGCAGCAGCTATTTCAGCTTCTATTTCCGATGCACTAAATACTAATGGCTCTCCTTGGAACTCATGAGATTCAGTAGCTATATTCTTAATATAGTCGCGTTGCAGCGCATAATTACCAACTGAATAACTAAGCATTTCTACTTTAGCCGACTCCTTATCAAGGTCATCCTTAACCAAGACTAAGTCATTAGACATAGCAGTTATCTCTATTTCTAGATTTTCAATTTCAGCCTTTTTATTAGTGGCCTCAAGTATTCTTTTCCTTCCTGACAACTTTCTCTCTAAAGAAGCTTCCTCTTCTCTTAGCACACTAATTCTTCCCACTAAGTTTTCTAATTCTTTGGTAGTGAAATCCGCTGCTTGAGTAATAACAACTTCAGGATCTGAACTATCATCTTCACTTGTACTTCTCTCTCTTTCTTTTGCCTCTTTCAGTAACCCTACTACCTCATCGAAATCAGAGCTAGACTCTACTCTTTTCGCATTTTGATTAATGCTAGCTGCTCTTTCATCTAACTCCGCGCTATATGCATATACAGCTTTAATCACCTCGAGTAAACTACGAGATTTAACTCTAAGATTCTTACTTTCAACTAACAGCAGATTTCCCTCTTTGATTTTCCTTATATAGTTATAAGAATCAGATTCATCTGCGCTGGCCATCAATGCCTTTCCTTCAGCTAACTTTTCTGAAGCCAATGCCAGGTTTATTTTAGCCTCCGCATAAGCTTCTTTAGTTCTTTGTTTCAGGTTTTCTGATTCTGACTTATATACTGCTGATTGCTCTTTCATATCAGCGGCTATTTCAGCTATGGTTAAAGTTTCGCTAAACCCTGCTAAAGTCCTAGCCTCAGAAAGTGGCCTCGAAGTATCTATTACCTCTTCTGACACTTCTTTTTCTTGGATTTGAGTTTCTAGAACGGCAGTCATTTCATCTGCATTTACTTCTAATCCAGCTTTTCTTCTTAAAATATCCTGCGTTAAGCTAGCTATATCCTCATCCAGTATTTCATCAAAGAAATTCCTTATTTGTAGTCTTTCTGTTCCTCCTTCCTTACTCAGAATAAGCTCTTGTCTTAACGCCACTGGAGCATCAAAAGAGGGTATCTCTACTATTCCTTCATGAATTAATAGACTGTTTTCTGCCTCGACTTCAAACTTGTATGTGCCCGCTCTTTCGAAAGGTATGGTGTAATTTCCAGTAGAAGAATTGGTGTAAAACTCACCCATATATCTTCCTGAGAGCTCATCTACTATAGATATTTTAGTGCTTTTCTGTTTTTCATCTAGTCTAGAAATAAAATCACCCTGAATGATTACCAGGTTAACAGGCACAGCATCTACTCTAACCTTATATATGTGAAGGTTATTTAGAGCACTGCTTCTTCCACTGGCAAAATAAGCCATGGTTTTAGTAGAATCAACCAAGTAAAATAAATCGTCATCTGGAGTATTCACTGCAAAATCAAGATTCTTCACCTGAACATATTGGTCAGAATTCACATCATAACGCGCTCTAAACACATCAAAACCTCCCATACTGGTGTGTCCTTCAGAAGCGAAATAGAGCGTTACCCCATCACTATGCATAAAAGCGAAATCTTCATTGAAAGAAGTATTTACTTCTCCTCTCAATTTTTCGGGTTTACTGAATTTTGCAGCAGCTAAAGGTTTAACTCTGTATAAGTCTAACTGGTCTCCGTTATTTCCATAAGAAGAGTAAAAGATATAATCAGATGACTTATCAAAGTGAACTACTCCTTTAAGTCCTTTTTTCTTGTCATTTTTAGTGATTAGTGCTTCTGGCTTAGCTATAATCTTACCTCCAATCTCATTTAAGTCATAGTACCTAAAAAAGTCATTTTCAGAAACTTGTTTCTTTTCCAATACCACTAAATCGGTAATGCTTGACAATAGACCTTCACCATTACTGCACATTTCTATCTGGCGCTGAGCATTGAATTTCTCTCTGGTTTTTTCGTCTGCCTTACCCAAGAAAGAACTGTAAGCAATCTTCGCTTCTCTAAAATCGTAATTAAGATGTTTAGCAAGTCCTAAGTAATAATAGGCCCGAGCATCACCGACTGATTTTTTTGTGCTAAACTCTAGATGTCTGATAGCTGTCTCTTTATCTACTCCAGAATAGAGTATACAAGTTCCAAATTTGAAATTGTAATCCGTGTTTCTAGGGTGTAAACTCACTAATTGCGAGAACAAAGGAAGCGCCTGAATAAAGCTTCCGTCTTTGAACTTTTCATTGGCATGTTTAATTAAATCCGATTCGTTTTTAAAGGATTGACTCCATAAAAACTGTGGCGTGCAGATTAATATAAGAATTAAAATTCTCAACATTTTAGATAAGATGTTTAGTGCTAATTTATCCATTAACGTTCATTTACGCCTATAAGTACGCTTGAATTATAAACAAGTTCACTTAATCAAAACGTAAGTTACTTCTGCTTCTTATTTACACAGACTTCAATCAGATTATAATTGAAGTGCTTTTTCTAGTGCTGAAAAAGAACATTCAGCAGGATTTTTTGTCTCATAGTTTATTTCTACCCCCCGATAAACTCCCGAACCTATAGCCTGAGTTACCTTCCCGCTGACAAAACTTAAAGTGCATTGATAATCAAAATCACTTCCTTTTACTTTTTTCACCACAAGACCTTCTAGTTGACCATGAACAAATTCACCTATCAAATCATAAGTGAAATCTACTTCTGATTTCAAATGCTTCTTCATCCTTCCGCTGAATTCAAAGAGGCCGTGTCTTTTCAAAAGCACCGAATTCGCTGGCATCTCATATTCTATAAATCCATTAGAGTATCCATTTCCTGAGACCTTAAATCCTAAAAGTTCACTTATTTCTTCAGATGTCACAGTAGATAGATCTCTCCTAGAATGAGATTTATCTATTTCTTTATAGATAGCATTTTTTCTCGAAACCCCTCCACCATAAACCCATCCATCTGTGGCTCCTCTTCCTTTACTTCCCGAAAATCTAATTTTCTTCCACGAGCTAAATCGAGGCTCTCCGCGCATTATTATTTTCTCTTTGTAGTCCGTTTCTTCACCATAATAAATAGCGCGCTGGCCATAGGTCAGTTTATCTATGACTACCCCGTCTTTACCTGGAGTGCTGCGCACGTTTAGATCAGAAATAACTGAAAGAACTTCTATTTCTTCTGGAGAAACATCTTCTTCCTGCTGAACTGGATTTATGACTACTTGTGAATTGTTCTCCTCAGGGGATTCCTCAGAAAAGTTTCCGCAGCTTGCTAGAAGAGCGGTCAAAGCGAAAAATGAAATTTGGAATATACGCATAGGTGAGCTTTAAGTAATTAACTGATAAACCACCCTTAAAAGTGCCTGTTTAACAAGTATTATTACACATTAAATCTAAAATGCATGATGTCTCCATCCTGCACGATGTATTCTTTTCCTTCTACTCCCATTTTACCAGCTTCTTTTACAGCAGCTTCTGATCCAAATGAAATGTAATCTTCATACTTCATCACCTCAGCCCGAATGAATCCCTTTTCGAAATCTGTGTGAATTACTCCTGCCGCTTGAGGTGCCGTAGCTCCAACTTGAACTGTCCAAGCTCTTACCTCTTTCTTTCCTGCAGTAAAGTATGTTTGTAGATTAAGAAGTTTATAAGCAGATTTTATAAGTTTTGCTACGCCAGGCTCTTTTAACCCTAAATCTTCTAAGAACTCTTGGCGCTCTTCATAAGATTCTAGCTCCGCTATATCAGACTCTATGCCTGCACCTATAACTACTACCTCTGCATTCTCTTCTTTTACTAGTTCTCTTACCTTTTCTACAAAATCATTTCCATCTACCACACTTCCCTCATCTACATTACACGCATATAAAACAGGCTTAGAAGTCAATAACTGAAGGTCTTTCATCATAGGAACCTCGTACTCATCCATTTCTACTGTTCTAGCAGATTTCCCTGCTTCTAACGTAGATTTTAGTCTGTCATAAAAAGCCTTAATCTTCTGAGCATCTTTGTCTCCTGATTTAGCCGATTTGGCTATTTTTTGGATTCTAGCTTCTAGGGTTTCTAAATCTTTCAACTGAAGCTCAAAATCTATCACTTCCTTATCTCTAATAGGATTTACAGAACCATCTACGTGGATAATATTTCCATCTTCAAAACATCTCAGCACATGAATAATAGCATCTGTTTCTCTAATATTTCCCAAAAACTGGTTCCCTAAACCTTCTCCTTTACTCGCTCCTTTTACCAGACCAGCTATGTCTACTATCTCTATGGTAGTAGGCTGAACTTTCTCAGGATCTACTATGTCTGCTAGTTTAGTAATACGTTCATCTGGCACCGTAATGATCCCTACATTCGGTTCTATGGTACAAAACGGAAAGTTCGCACTCTGAGCCTTTGCATTAGATAAACAATTAAAAAGGGTTGATTTCCCTACATTCGGTAATCCTACTATTCCACACTTTACAGCCATAATCTATTTTTTTTAGCGGTGCAAAGATAAACCGATTTAATCGATTTTAGATTATCTCATTTGACGAATTAAGAATTACGAATAACTACTGTAGATTTCATGACCAGAACCCTACTATTAAAGACAATAAATGACCAAAATACTGAACAATTCAAATCTGACCTTTAAGAGATTCTAAGTAATAAACATAGCTTACAAAAATATTCTCTAAGTTTTCCACATCGTAAGGTCTAATCCAACCTGTGGTTCTACATTTGCAGCCGAATAGATATTCCATCAAAAGAAACATGACAAGTTTAGAATTATCAAAAGTAGCATCTCAGGTAAGAAGAGATATAGTAAGAATGGTTCACGCAGTGAATTCAGGACATCCAGGAGGTTCTTTAGGATGTACAGATTTTTTAGTAAATCTTTACTTTAAGCAGATGAACATCAATCCTGCTGAATGGGATATGGATGGAAAAAATGAAGATTTATTCTTCCTTTCTAACGGTCACATCTCTCCAGTATGGTATTCTGTACTGGCTAGAAAAGGATACTTCCAAGTAAACGAACTAGCTACTTTTAGAAAAATAAACACCAGACTTCAAGGGCATCCAGCTACAGAGGAAGGATTAGAAGGTATAAGAGTAGCTTCAGGTTCTTTAGGTCAAGGACTCTCTGTAGCTTTAGGAGCAGCAGAGACTAAGAAGTTAAACGGAGACAAGTCTATCATTTATACACTTCATGGAGATGGAGAGTTACAGGAGGGTCAAGTTTGGGAAGCTGCTATGTATGCAGCTGCTAACAAAATAGATAACGTTATTTCTACAGTTGATTATAACGGTCAGCAGATAGATGGTTCTTTAGAGCAAGTATTAGCGATGGGTGATCTAAGAGCTAAATGGGAAGCTTTCGGATGGGATGTGCGTGAAATGGACGGACATAACATGGATGAAATATCTTCTACCTTGGAAAAAGCGAAAGCTGACTGCGGTAACGGAAAACCAATTATGCTTATCATGACTACCTCTATGGGAAAAGGAGTAGATTTCATGGAAGGAACGCATAAATGGCATGGAATAGCACCTAATGATGAGCAGCTAGCTGACGCATTAGGACAGCTTGAAGAGACACTTGGAGATTACTAAATTCTAATCAAACTGATTTGAGATTTGAAATTCGACATTTGAAATCCTGAATAAATTCGAATTCGTAAAGCATCGATTAGTTTTTGGTACACGAATTGACTGGTAAAAAGTATGAAACATTTTTTAGTCTTATTAATTTCTATTCTTGCTGGTCTTGCAACGCTGGCTCAGCAGGATACTACCAGAATTTTATTCGTTTTCGATGCTTCCAATAGCATGAATGCTAGATGGCAAAGTGAGCCCAAAATAGATGCCGCTGTACGCCTTCTTTCCAAAACTGTGGATGAGTTGAAATTCATGGAAAATGTAGAAATGGGACTGCGTGTATATGGTCATAAAACCCAGCATGTACCAGGACACCAAGACTGTGATGACACTCAACTGCTCGTAAGAATAGGGAAAGGAAAAAACATAGCGATAACCAATGCGCTAAAAAAAATCCGGCCTAAAGGAACCACTCCTATTGCTCGATCTTTAGAAAGAGCCGCTGAAGATTTCCCAGTTGGAGGCCAAGCCAGAAATATAATTATACTTATTACAGATGGAATAGAGGCATGTGATGAAGACCCATGTGCCGTTTCTAAGGCGTTGCAAAAAAAGGGAATCATCCTAAAACCATTTATAATAGGAATAGGTGTAGACCCGAGTTATAAAAGCACATTTGAATGTGTGGGAAACTATTTCGATGCGAGTAAAGAAGAAATTTTCGAACAGGTACTAGATATCGTTATTTCTCAAGCACTAAATAACACAACGGTACAGGTAGATTTATTAAACGAAAGTGGTGAGAGTTTTTACAGTGATATCCCCATGACTATTCTCAATCAAAAAACAAGTGAAACAATTCACAGATTTGTGCATACACAGAATTACCTCGGAAATCCAGATACACTGACACTAGACCCACTGATCACTTATCAACTTAGAGTGCATAGCATTCCTGAAGTGTTAACTTCAGATTTAAAAGTACAACCAGGCCAGCACAATCACTGGAAAGTATCTGTACCTCAAGGAAAACTTAGTCTAGCATTTAGTGGAGGAAGAATCGATTATACTGGTCTTCAATGCAGAATAACTAAAAAAGAAGACTGCGACTTAACCAATCACCAAGCCTTTAACACCACTGAGTCCTATATAGCAGGAACCTACACCATAGAGATTCCTACGAACCCTGTGACTGTATTAGAAAACGTAGAAATTAAAGAGGGAGAGATGAATGAAGTAGTCATTCCCTCTCCCGGAAATCTCAATCTGCGCGTAAGCGGAAGTGGTTTTGGAGGAATATTTACAGACAAGCCAGATGGTGGAAAGCTTGTTAAAAAGTTCACTGAAGGAAATCCATCAGGGAGATATATCTTGCAGCCTGGTAAGTACAAGGTTGTTTTTAAGAGCAGACAAGCCAAACAAGCCATATACACATTTGAAAAAGAACTCACTATAACATCTAACGGTACAGTGAACATAGAATTTTAGACCATGAAAAAATTTGAAGTAACAGGAAATAAAGACACTCGTTCAGGATTCGGAGACGGACTTACAGAATTAGGTAGAACTAATCCTAACGTAGTAGCATTGTGTGCTGATTTAACTGGGTCTCTTAAAATGGGAGACTTTAAAAATGAATTTCCAGATAGATTTTTTCAAGTAGGAATCGCAGAAGCCAACATGATGGGAATGGCCGCTGGCATGACTATCGGTGGTAAAATTCCTTTTACTGGTACATTCGCTAACTTTTCTACTGGTCGAGTTTATGACCAAATTAGACAGAGCATAGCTTACAGCGAGAAGAATGTGAAGATATGTGCTTCTCACGCAGGATTAACCCTAGGAGAAGATGGTGCTACACACCAAATACTAGAAGATGTGGGAATGATGCAAATGCTTCCTAACATGACTGTAATTAATCCATGTGATTACAATCAAACGAAGGCTGCCACTATAGCTATAGCTGAACACGAAGGACCAGTTTACTTAAGATTTGGAAGACCTAAAATGCCCATCTTCACTCCTGCTGATCAGAAATTTGAAATAGGGAAAGGAATTATGCTAAATGAAGGAACAGATGTAACTATAATAGCTACAGGTCATTTAGTGTGGGAAGCTATTCTAGCTGGAGAAAAACTAGCAGAACAAGGAATTAACGCTGAAATAATAAACATTCACACCATCAAACCATTGGATGAGGAAATGGTGATCGCTTCTGCTAAAAAAACAGGAGCAGTAGTAACTGCTGAAGAGCATCAAACAATTGGTGGACTTGGAGCCACAGTATCTCAATGTTTGGCTAAAAACCATGCGGTTCCTATGGATTTCGTAGCGGTGGATGATTCGTTCGGTGAATCTGGAACTCCAGCTCAGTTAATGACTAAGTATGGGTTAGATGCCGATAACATCATAGCTAAAGTAAAGCGTGTAATGGCTAAAAAAGTGATGGCATAAGCCCTCCTCTATGCTAAAGAAAAAGAAGCTCATCTGGAAATTATTGATTTATGCTGGAATCTCTAGTATCCTCACTTATGCAGTAGCCACTTCCAGCACACCCGAAGTGGTTTTAAACTTAGATGGTTCAGAAGCTTCTGCTAATGAAATAAAGAAAACTATCGTTTATAGCATCCTATTGACTTTTCCTGCGCTAAGTTTTTTACTCGGATTAATTTTAGCACTGACTCCGTATAAAAAATGGACTTATTTAGAAAAACTAGTTCCTGGAGCTCTGCTTATTCTGATAAGCATAGAAGTGGGGCTTATCTTAATGAAATTTTTCTAACCAATCTGCCTCAAATCAAATGAGTGAAAATCAAATTTCTATCAAGTCCTGGAAATCTCCTTTAGGAGAATTGATTTTAGGCTCTATAGATGATAAGCTTTGTCTCTGCGATTGGAAGCACAGAAAACTAAGAGATAAGATAGATGCTAGAATAAAAGAAGCGCTAAATGCTGAATTTATTGAGAGAGAATCTCCTGTTATACTTCAGACTATCTCACAGCTAGAGGAATATTTTGAGGGAAATAGGAAGACGTTTGATATTCCACTCAGGCTTGCAGGAACCCCATTTCAGGTTTCGGTTTGGAAAACATTACTACGCGTAAACTATGGCTATACTGAATCTTACTTAGGATTAGCCACCATACTAGGAAAAGCAGATGCTATTAGAGCAGTGGCTTCAGCTAATGGAGCCAATGCTATTTCTATCCTCATCCCATGCCATAGAATCATAGCGAAAGACGGCAAACTCACAGGATATGCTGGTGGACTAAACGCAAAAAAAGACTTGCTAGAACTTGAAGGAGCTATTTCTTCACCCCAAGCTTCTCTATTTTAAGTTCTCTCCTAGGTTCAACCTACTTTATTACCTTAGCCGACAATGTCTTCTCCTAAAGAAATATTAAAAGAATATTGGGGTTACGATTCGTTTCGTGATTCGCAGGAAGAGATTATTAATTCTGTTTTAGAGGGTTCTGACACATTCGCTCTATTGCCCACTGGCGGAGGCAAATCACTGTGCTTCCAAATACCAGGCTTGATAAAAGAGGGGATTTGTATTGTAGTCTCTCCGCTGATAGCGTTAATGGAAGATCAGGTAAATCAACTCCGAAGCAGAAATATTATAGCCGTTAGCATTCACTCTGGATTACACAAAACAGAGATAGATCGAATATTAGACAACTGTATTTATGGAAACACTAAATTTCTATATGTCTCTCCTGAAAGATTAAAAACAGAAATTTTCCAAGAGCGATTAAAAAAAATGAATGTCTCCGTGGTAGCTATAGATGAGAGCCACTGTGTGAGTCAATGGGGACATGACTTTAGGCCAGCATATTTAGAAATAGCTAACATAAGAGAAACGTTACCTAACGTCCCTTTCATAGCACTTACCGCCACCGCTACAGAGACGGTGCAGAAGGATATTATTGAACACTTAGCCCTGAAAAAGGTAAAGGTATTTTCAAAGAGTTTTGCTCGAGAGAACATCCGCTTCGTGGTGAGAAATAGCATAAACAAGCATGCTAAAATTTTAGAAATCTGCACTAAAATAGGCGGCAGCACCATCGTTTACGCCAACACTAGGAAACATACCAAAGACTATGCTGACCTGCTAAACTCTCATGGAATCAGAGCCTCATTTTACCATGCAGGATTAAAACCTGAAGATAAGACGAGAATACAAGAGGAATGGATAACTGGCAAAGTAAGAGTAATCTGTGCGACTAATGCATTCGGAATGGGCATAGACAAGGCCAATGTGCGCTTAGTCATCCACCCTCATATCCCTTCAGAACCAGAATCATTTTACCAAGAAGCAGGTAGAGCAGGTAGAGACGGGAAAACCAGTCTCTCAGTGCTTATCTATAACTCCTCTGACCTAGAAAATTTAGACCGATCGGTAGAATTAAAATATCCAGAACCAAAACTGGTAAAAAGAATCTATAGCCTGTTATTTCAGGAATACCAAATAGCTTATGGTACTGGAGAAAATTTCAGAGCAGATTTCGATATAAGCGGTTTCTCTATCAAACATGGAATTAACATAAACACACTTCATTATAGCCTTAAAATCTTAGAATATTCCGAGCTCATAGCATTGCAAAACTATGGCAGAGAAAGCTCTAAACTCATGTTTAAGATTTCTCATACTGGAGTTTATAAATTCCAAGTAGCCAATCCCAATTTAGATGACTTATTAACCGTTATCATTCGGTCTTATGGTGGCATATTTGAGCACATGGTGGCTATAGATGAAATGGCCATAGCCCAGCGAACTAAGTTGCCCATAGCACTCGTAAATAAATACCTTCAGAATTTAGTAGATAGAGAAGTAATCTATTACGAAGCAAAATCAAGACTTCCATCTGTCCGATTTTTAAGAAGCAGAGTTCAAGAAACATACTTATCCTTCCCCAAGGAGATATACAGCGACAAGCAATCTAGAGATAAAGAGCGAATAGAAGCTATGAAGCATTATATCTCCAGAGTCTCATGCAGAATGAACGTACTGCTAGAATACTTCGGTGAGAAGAGAAAAGAATCTTGTGGAATATGTGATGTCTGCTCTAGCCTGAACCAAATCGGAGTAAGTCAAAAAGAATTTGACCAGATACATACAGCTATAAAAATAGCCCTGAAAACATCGAGCTTAACTCCTACAGGAATAACTGAAAAACTCCCGAAATTTCCACCAGAAAAAACAGCTGATATTTTACGATGGATGGCAGATAACAAAGAAGTTCTATTAAATTCAGAAGAGAAATACGAACTAAAAACTAACTAAAAATAGTGTCTCTAAGGCAGATACTCTATCCAATAGAAGGGACTTCATGGATTCCGATTCCCAGAAAATATTCTAAAAGGAGATTCTTCTATATGATGAAAGGAGTTATGATAAAAGCCTCCATGAATAACCCAGAATTAAACAAAGTCGTCCGTTTTTATAAATCTAATTTCAAAGGGGACTCTCTAATAATAATTCCATCAAGATAATCGTGTAGATTTAGTTCAAATTTTATTTTAATACTGCATACCTTCGCAGCTCAAATAAAAAAGCATGAGCGAGCATCCTAAATTATTTTTAAAATCGAAAAAAGACCAGCCATTAAGAAGATTTCATCCTTGGGTGTTTTCTGGAGCTATTAAAGACGTAGAAGGTGAACCTAAAAATGGTGAAATAGTAGCTATACACGCTAATAAAGGAGGCTTTTTAGGATTAGCGCATTACTCAGAGGGAACTACTATAGCCGCTAGAGTAATTTCATTTGAAGATATAGAAATTGATGACGCGTTCTGGAAAGAGAAAATCAGCAATGCTGTTAGTCTCAGAAAGAATTTAGGATTCATTGGAAATGACCATAATAATATTTTCAGATTAATTCATGCAGAAGGAGACCACTTACCAGGATTAATAATAGATTTTTATAACGGTGTAGCCGTAATGCAGTGTCATAGTTTAGGAATGTTTAACCACCGCCAGCTGATCTGCGATGCTCTTCAATCTGAATTAGGAGAACACCTTACTGCTGTGTATGATAAGAGTGCCGAGTTCATGAAGAAGAATCATGATATGGATGAGGAAAACACCTATTTATATGGTTCATGCGAAACTCCGCATAAAGCCACAGAAAATGGAAACATCTTTGAAATAGACTGGGTAACTGGTCAGAAAACTGGTTTTTTCATCGATCAGCGTGACAATAGAGATTTACTAGGGTTATACTCGAAAGGAAAGAAAGTGCTAAATACATTCAGTTATTCTGGAGGATTTAGTGTTTACGCATTGCACCGCGAAGCTGAATTAGTCCATAGCTTAGATAGCTCACAAAAAGCGCTAATCCTAGCTGAAGGAAATGTTAAGGTGAATAAACTAGACGAAAGCAAGCACAAGTGTATTCAGTCAGATACTCTGGACTACATAAAGGAAATGGACGAAGATTATGACATTATTATCTTAGACCCTCCTGCTTACGCCAAACATCAACGTGTGAGACACAAAGCTATTCAAGGGTACAAGAGATTGAACTCATATGCGATTAAACACATAAAGCCAGGGGGATTAATTTTCACATTCTCATGCTCTCAAGCGGTAGATAAATCGTTATTCACACATACCATAACAGCAGCAGCTATAGCTGAAGGAAGAAAGGTTAGAATTCTTCACCAACTTCATCAGCCAGCTGATCATCCCGTGAATATTTATCACCCAGAAAGTGAATACTTAAAGGGATTAGTAATTCAAGTAGACTAAGAATAAATTGACTGATAAATCTGTATCTAACGAGCAGCCAAAAAGGATAAGAAAAGGAATAGACACCTCGTACCAAGCTATTCTTAAAGTAGCTGTACCTATTGGCTTAGGTACTTTTGTCCAGTTTTTCGTTCTATTCTTCGACAATTTATTTATCAGCGAATTACACAATGACGATTCTTTTAATGCGGCTAATAGTAGCGGTCTATTTTACATCGTAGGCGTGATGCTCGGAGTAGGATTATCTGCAGGAACGCAGATCCTTACTGCCAGAAGAGTGGGAGAAGAAAACATACCAGACATAGGAACTATCTTTAAAAACAGCATTAACTACGCTATCGTTTCCTCTGTTTTTTTATTCGGTTTATTTTACTTCCTCATGGAACCTCTTATTACTGGAGTCTCAGAAAATAAAGAACTCGCTGAGAAGATGGTTAGCTTTTTAAATATTCGTTCTATTGGCTATTTCTTTCTTTTTCCCTTAATAGTGATAAATGGTTTTTTCTCTGGAATAGCGCAGACTAAAATGCTCTTTTATGTCGCGCTCATTACCGGTCTAGGAAACATAGTTCTAGATTACTTACTTATATTTGGGAACCTAGGATTTCCAGAATTAGGTTTGGCTGGAGCAGCTTGGGCTAGTTCACTGGCAGAAGGAATGGCATTGATATTCGCTATTTTCTTTATCATAAATAAGCGTTACCACTTAACCTACTATTTAAAGGAGAAATTTAAGATTCTAGACTTTAAAAACTCTTCAGAATTAATAAATCTAAGCTACCCTGTGGCTATTACTCAAATCATCTCTTTGAGCACATGGATGGCCTTTTTTATTATGGTAGAACACATAGGAACTGATGAATTAAAGGTTTCTCACATAACCCGTAACATGCTATTTCTAGCATTTATAGCCATCTTCGGATTGAATAGAACTGCTAAGACTTATGTGAGCACTTTAGCCGCAGAGAATAGATTAAAAGACATCTTACCTACCATGAAGAAAATGATGGTCATGAGTTTCATAGGCGTATTTATTCTCACCTCTATTCTATGGATTAGTCCACAGACTATTTTAAGTCTATTCAAAGCAGAAGAACTTACAGAAATGGCTAAGGGCGTATTCTTAGTCATCGTTCCTTCGATGCTCCTTTTTTCTGTGGGAGGAATATTTTTTAGTGCTGTAGATGGGTTTGGAGATACCAAAGTAACTATGGTAATAGAGATTATAGCCATCATTATTTACATGCTCATCTTATACTATTTGGTAGAAGTTAATCGCCAGCCTATTCACATCGTCTGGATAGTAGATTTCATCTATTTCAGTATTTTAGGAGCGTTGTCCTTTTTATATTTAAAATTAGGAAAACGAAAATTGATATTTGAATGAAGCCAGAAGATTTTAAAGTAGTATTCATGGGAACACCTGATTTTGCAGTGGCGTCTTTAGAGGCTATAGTAAAAGCAGGCTTCGATGTGGTAGGAGTAATCACTTCTACAGATAAGCCAGCAGGTCGCGGTAAGAAAATTAAATTTTCAGCGGTAAAAGAATACGCGTTGCAATGCGGACTAAACATCCTCCAACCACAAAACCTTAAAAACATAGAGTTCAATCAGGAGCTTCAATCATTAAAAGCCGATTTATTCTCGGTAGTGGCATTTAGAATGCTCCCAGAAATGGTATGGCAAATGCCGGAATACGGAACGATTAACCTACATGGCTCACTCCTACCACAATACAGAGGAGCTGCTCCTATTAACTGGGCAGTAATGAATGGAGAAAAGAAAACTGGCGCTACTACTTTCTTTATCCAACAACAAATAGACACCGGAAATATAATTAACTCTATAGAGATTCCGATCTCTGAAAACATGACAGCAGGTGAACTCCATGACGAGATGATGACTTTAGGAGCTGCATGCTTAGTAGAAACTATACACCAAATCCAACAAGGAGAAACCAAAGCAAAACCTCAGCCAGAAGAGAATAAACTAAATCCAGCTCCTAAAATTTACAGAGAGACTTGTGAAATTAACTGGAACCTCACCAAAGCACAAGTACACAATCACATAAGAGGATTAAGTCCTTTCCCGGGTGCATGGACTACTCTCAATGATGATAAAAAGACGGGGTTCAAAATCTCAAAATCAAAAATATATGATCTAAAATCACTAGCTACTCCTGGAACTATTCAAATTCACAATAAGGAATTACTCGTAGCCTCCACTGATGGATTCGTTGAGATATTAGAGCTACAAATGCAGGGAAAAAAGAGGATGGACGCTAAATCTCTTCTCAATGGATACACCTTCGAAGATGGTGCGGCATTCGAGCCAATTTCTTAAGATTGATTCAGACACCAACCTCATTAGGATAATCTCAAGTGACATTTACAACCTTTAAGCTAGTTTTAGCATCATAACTAATGTTAAGCCTCCTGTGAAATACAGGAATTGTATTACCTTTTATTGTAAATCCATTATATAATGTCTAACGCCAACAGAAGAAGCTTTCTTAAAAACACCTCCTTAGCAGCACTTGGAGCTGCAGTACTCCCCCATGCTTCTCAAGCAAAAACGAAAAACGAAAAAGACTTCATAGGCTGCACAGCGACTACACAGGATTTATATGGAGAAGGACCGTTTTACACAGAAAATCCTCCAGAACTAACCGATGGCGTGCTGGCTGAAAGTACTGAAGAAGGTGTTAAGCTGATCATAAGTGGGCGAGTAATGAAGTTGGATTGCTCTGAGTTTGTAGAAGGAGCTGTAGTGGACATCTGGCATGCTGATGACAATGGAGACTATGATAACCAAGGCTATAACCTAAGAGGAAAAGTCACTACCAATAGTGAAGGATTCTACTTATTCGAAACTATAAAGCCTGGAAAATATTTAAATGGAACACAATTCAGACCTTCTCATATCCATTTTAAAATCACCCCTCCAGACAGCCCAACATTAACCACTCAGCTGTACTTCTCAGGTGATGAGGATATTCCTGATGACGCTGCTGCTTCTTTAAACTCAGGAGTGTATAACGCTACCGGGAGGATCATCCCTCTTTTCGATGATGGAAATGAAGGATTAGAAGGCGTATGGGATATCGTTTTAGACTCTAGCGGAGCAAACGGAATGACTGATATCCATTTAGATAAAGGAGTGATCTATAAAACACACCCAAATCCTTTTACCGATAAATTAACTATTAGCTATGGGGTTTTCAAAGAGGCTCGTGCCAGCCTATTAGTTTTCAATATGAAAGGTGAACAAGTGGCCAATTTAGAAGAAAAGGTTCTTTCAGCAAAAAAATATGAATCCACATGGAGACCAGAAGCAGGTTTAACTGATGGACATTATTTTGTATGCTTAAAAATAAATGACTTACAAGTTCATTACCTAAAAGTTCAAAAAATGAGTGGTTACGGCTATTAATAGAAGCTCTTAGGTGAATTTTATTCTACAATAAACTTCAAGCTTTCATAAGTACCCTCTTTTGTCTTTAATCTGATGTAATAAACTCCAGAATCCAAGTTGGTACTATGAATGATCACTTTTGGTGAAAATTCCAAATTTCCTTCTTCCTGAATTATTTTTCCGTTTACATCTATTATTTGCATAGAATCAAATCTATTTAAGCCTAGCAAAAGTGTCCCTAGGTCATTCATAGGGTTAGGGTAAAAACTAGGCTTCTCTACCAAAAGTCCATATTCGTTAATCCCATTAACGAAAAGCAACTCACTGGCAGTTTCGCAGCCAAACTCTGACTCTACTTCCACTATATAATCACCGCTGATAGTAGGAGTGTAAAAATTATCCTCCGTGACAGCTACTTCCGTTCCATTGACATACCAATGATAACTCACTCCTTCAATATCTGTAGCGTACAGGACACCCTCCGTAAATTCTAATTCTGGCTCTATAGGAAACGGTCTCTCTATTAAGACCACAGAATCTATATTAGACGCACACGACTCATTCATTATCTGTAAAGAAAATTCACCCTCTAAAGAAGTCTGTGTACTAGAATTAGTGCTGTAAGGCTCTCCGTTTAACGTCCATAAATGATCACCTTCCTCAGCAGCAGATATGAGCAATACATAGGTCCCTTCACAAAAGTCTGTAGAACTATATGTGATTTCTGCCACTGGAATAGCACTCACGGTTACTACGACTCCTACCGAGTTAGAAACACAATCCTCCTCCACATTAACCACAGAGTAAAGACCCCCATTGCCGATAGTTACGGATTCATTTAAACTTAAGAATTGCCCTCCGAAAATCCAAACATTTTGGAATTCACTAATAGCTGTTAGCTCCGTAAGCTCACCTTCACATAAATTCAATCCTGTATGAGTTAGCTCAGGAGATTCTAAAACAAACACATCCAACACAATTTCAGTACTGTCCACACAAAACTCATTAGATGTAACCAGATGGATAACTTGGTTTCCAGCTGTCTCAGGGATATAATTCCAGCTAGGCTCACTGCCAACTATAACTCCATCCAAATACCAAACGAACTCATCAGCATATTCCGAATCAGATTCCAATTCTACTAAACCTCCTCTGCAGATGCTTAAGCTATCTACGATGTTAGATTCCAGTAGCGAGCAATCCGTTAAATACAAACAAGAATTATCATCGCATTCATTTATTTCAGAATAGTTAACGGCACCGACATCCGTACAGCCACAAGACAGATAGCAGCATGAACCGTCATCTTCTAAAGCCTCAGAGTTATAATTACACGCTTCCTCATCTAAACATCCATCTACAAGTTCAAAATCATTAAAAACAGTCTCTGCGCTAATTAACGAGCAGAAAAAAAACAAGTGGGAGAGTAAGATTAGGATTTTCATTTTAAATGATTTTAAACAAATTTAAATGTCACGTATGGTGTAGACAATATATGGAGCTGCTCTTTTTAATAAGAACTCACTTATATTACGGTTATAAGTTAAATATGTTCGGCATGAACTAATGACTACATGAAAAAACACTTATCTAAATGAATTATAGATTTCACAACTTTTGTAAAAAGGACTTATCTGAAACACTATCTTTGTGGGCTATCAGTTATTTCTGAACCAGTGTTATAATGAACTTACGATTTATCCTTATTCTTTTAAGCTGTACCTTCCTTCTTCATGCCTGTAAAAAGGATGGAACTATGCGTTATGGGAAAGTATTGCGAAGCAAAAATATTCAAGAAAAATTCGATTATGCTGTGAAGTATTACGAAGAGGGAGACTGCTATAAAGCGCTACCTATCTTCGATGAATTAATTGGTATAGTAAGAGGTACAGCTCTATATGAAGATGTTTACTTTTACTACGCCAAGACCAACTACTGTGTAGGCGATTATTACCTGTCTAATTATTACAGCAAGAATTTCGCGAGGACTTTCACTACAAGCGCTAAAGCTGAAGAGCTCATGTTTCTATCGGCCATGAGTAGTTATAATAATAGTCCCAACTATAGCTTAGACCAAAAAGACACGAAGGCAGCACTAGATGAATTTCAGTTTTTTTTAGATAACTACCCGGGCTCTAACCTAAAAGATAGCTGTGAGAACATGATGCTTCGGTTAAGCTATAAACTAGAGAAAAAAACATTTGAAGTAGCTCAGTTATATGTGAAAACTCAGAAATACAAATCTGCTACCATAGCTCTGGAAACTATGCTAGATAAATACCCAGATTCTCAGTTCAGAGAAGAGTTGTATTTCCTGAAAATAGAGTCATGGTATGAATATGCTGAAGCTAGTATAGAAAGTAAACAAAACGAGCGATATAGACAATGTGTTAGCTCTTACTATACATTTATTAAGTTTTTTCCCAATTCTGAAATGACTAAAGAAGCTGAGCAGTATTATAAGCTTACCTTGGACAAACTACAAACAATAGGAGAAAAGAAAGAGAAGTTAGTTCTATTGGAATTAAACAACATACTTAAGTCAGATGGTTCGTTAGAATCTAAAAAAGCAGCTGTTGTGCAACTTCAAGATTTCTACAGACCATACGAAAAAGAAATTATGGATGCTGCTGAAGTATTAAGTGAAAACAAGAATCATAAGGCTACAATAGATTTATTAGAGTTTGCTGAGAAGAAATTTTCCTTTCCTAATTACCCATTAAAAAGAAACTACCTCCTATTAATAGCGAAATACAGTTTAGCCGAAACAGCACTGGACAGTAAGAAAGCAGAAAGTTATAGAGAGTTTATTAAAAGTTATAGTACCTTTGCCTCCGATTTTCCGGACAGCACGTATTTACCTGAAGCAGAAAAGCTTTATGTAAATGCGGTTAAGCAATTGGAACTAATTGAAAGTGAATAATCTGAAAAAAGATACATGAATTATAAAAACACGAACGCAGCCAGAACTACTATCACTAGAGATTTAAAAACTATTGATGGAAAAACTGATGGTAATATTTATGAAGCTATCGTAATAATGGCTAAACGTTCAAACCAGATAGCCAAAGAGATGAAAGATGAACTTACCTCTAAGCTAGAGGAGTTCGCTACAACACAAGATAACTTAGAAGAGATTTTCGAAAACAGAGAGCAGATAGAAATCAGTAAGTTTTACGAAAGACTTCCTAAGCCGCACTCTATAGCTATTCAAGAACTTTTAGAAGATAAAATTTATATCAGACAGCCAGAAGTTGTTGAGCCAAAAGAAACTTCTGAAAAATAATATTTTTCTCTTACATTTATAGGGGATATAAAAGATGGCTTTGTCCATCTTTTTTTTTGACATATGATTTTAGGAAAGAAAATAATAATAGGTATAACAGGAAGCATAGCTGCTTATAAAAGCACGTACCTGGTTCGAGAGTTGATAAAAAAAGGAGCGGAAGTTAAAGTAGTTTTAACACCCTCTTCAGTAGAATTTGTCACCCCTCTTACACTTGCCACATTATCTAAAAACAAGGTTTACTCTGATTTCACAGAAGACAAAAACACTGGAGAGTGGACGAATCACGTGGAGCTTGGTCTCTGGGGTGATCTGATGTTAATAGCTCCAATTACGGCTAACACTTTAAGTAAATTAGCCTCAGGAGCTTGTGATAATTTTCTATTGGCAACATTCTTATCTGCTAAATGCCCAGTTATGTTGGCTCCTGCCATGGATTTAGACATGTACAGTAATTCTGCTACCCAAGATAACTTAGATGTTCTAAAGAAACGCGGAATTACGGTTTTAGACAGCCCTTCAGGCGAACTGGCCAGCGGGCTCTCTGGCAAGGGAAGAATGGAAGAACCCGAAGAGATAGCCAATGCCATTGAGGACTTTTTCACCTCAAATAAACCTCTAGCAGGAAGAAAAGCCCTCGTTACTGCTGGACCTACTTATGAAAACATTGATCCAGTTCGATTCATTGGGAATTACTCTTCAGGGAAAATGGGATTTGCAATAGCAGAAGCGTTGTCCAATCAAGGTGCTCAAGTTACTCTAGTCTCTGGACCTTCCGCCCTGCAAACTACAAATCCAGAAATCAAACTAATTAAAGTAACCTCTGCGCTAGAAATGATGGAAGCGTGTAAAAACGCTTTCCCGTCAGTAAATATTACTGTTATGGCTGCAGCTGTATCAGATTACAGACCCAGTATTAGAGCAGACTCTAAGATCAAAAGAGAGAAAGAAGGAGCATTTAGCATAGACTTAGTCCCTAATCCTGATATAATAAAGACTCTGGGCTCTGCCAAGACTGATAGCCAGTATTTATTAGGTTTCGCGTTAGAAACTAATAATGCCGAGGAAAATGCGAAAAAGAAAATAATCTCTAAAAATTTAGACGCTATAGTACTTAACAGTTTAGAAGACAAAGGAGCAGGATTCGGTGTGGATACAAATAAAATTTCCATTATCGATTCTGACAATAAAATAACTAGATTTGAGTTGAAATCTAAGGCTGATGTAGCTTCAGACATAGTAGATTTTATAATAACCAGAACATCTAAATGAATAAACTAGTAATCATAATATTAGCCTTTGTGCTAACACAAACTACGTCTAATTCTCAGGAGTTATTATGTGAAGTAAGTGTGCTTTCTCCGAAAGCTCAAGAGGAAAACGTAGCAGTCTATGACATTCTCAAGAGTAGCATAGAAGAGTTCATGAATAGCAGAAAGTGGACAGATGATGATTATGAATTTTACGAACGAATTGAATGCAATATTCAAATCACCATAAAGAATGCGATCTCACAAACTCAGTTTGACGCTAGTATTCAAATTCAAAGTAGCCGTCCTGTATATAACTCGGATTATAAAACGCCTGTATTTATAGCCAATGACAATGACTTTAGTTTCAGCTTTCAGCCAAACACGCTTATACAGTTTAGTACCGACCAGCATAGAGACAACTTATCTTCTGTTTTAGGTTTCTATGCGTATTACATCTTAGGGATGGATTATGACTCTTATTCACCTTTAGGAGGGACAGACAACTTCCTAAAAGCTCAGCAGGTAGTTTCCAACTGCCAAAACGCTGGTGAATCGGGATGGAGACCTTCAGAAAACAAAAGGAATAGGTACTGGTTAGTGGAGAACATATTAAGTCAAACTTTTGCACCGCTAAGAGATATTAATTATACTTACCACAGACAAGGGTTCGATTTAATGTACAGCTCTGCAGATGCCATAAGAACGAGAATAGTAGACGATCTCAATACGTTGAGATCTATTCACCAAATCAAACCCACTAGCTATAACATGCAGTTGTTCTTTATAGCTAAATCTGATGAGATTTTAAACATTTACAGAGATTCTTCTGAAGATGAAAAACGAAGGGTTAGAGACCTTTTAATGGTCATAGACCCAGGAAACATTTCCAAATACGAAAGGCTCCGCTAATGCTAACTAAACTTTCTGTAGATAATTACGCTTTAATAGATAGACTCGAAGTTAATCTAGATTCTGGATTTAATGTAATTACCGGTGAGACTGGTTCTGGTAAATCTCTTCTATTAGGTGCTTTAGGATTATTACTTGGCCAGAATGCAGATTTTTCAAAAATAGGGACAGCAGATAAAAAGTGCATTTCTGAAGGAGTTTTTGACGTTTCTAACTATGGCTTAGAGCCTTTTTTCAAGGAGCATGATATAGATTTCGAGCCTTTTACTATCATTAGAAGAGAGCTACTTAAATCAGGGAAGTCACGCGCATTTATTAATGACACACCAGTTAAACTGAATGTATTAAAACAACTTTCCTCTGAGCTAATAGACATTCATTCTCAGCACGAAAATTCCAAAATTCATACGCAAGACTTTCTATTTGACGTATTAGACACATTTTCTGGAGCCTCCGAAGAACTCAATTCTTTTAGATTTCAGCTCAAGGAACATAAGTCCTTAGCTAAGGATTTAGCTGAGCTAAAGAGTAAAGAGATTCAACTTAAACAGGATAAAGATTACTACGAGTTTCAGCTAAGAGAATTGTCTGAAATAGATTTAGAAAATATTCACCTCTCAGATTTAGAAGACGAGCTTAACCTTCTAGTAAATGCTGAAGAAATAAGGAAACAGGTATACATCTCTGCTGAAGCACTAAGCAGCGATAATAATGGAAGCTTAGAGCTACTTAAGCAAGCCTCTGACTCTTTGGAGTCTGTGAAATTTCCTGATGAAGAATTAAACTTGCTAAAAGACAGAGTTATCTCTCTTAAACTTGAACTTGAAGATTTAGCACACGAGGTAAGAAATAAGTCGGATAAAATCACTCCAGATGAAGAACGCCTGGCACAGGTGAATGATAGTGTAAATAGTGTAAATACTCTTCTTCTAAAACATAGGACCTCTTCTATAGAAGAGCTTTTGGAGAAAAAAGAGAACTTTTCATCTTTATTAAATCAAGCAGAAAACTTCGATAATGAGATAGTGGCTTTGCAAAACAAGATCAGAAAAAGTTCTAAAAACCTTACTGGACTAAGCGATAAAATCCACATAAAGAGAATTTCTAAAAAAGGCGAATTAGAACAATTTATAAACGCTGGACTTAAGGAATTATCTATGCCTCAAGCAGTCTTCCAAGTCGACCTTACGGTATCGGAAGAGTTTAACCACTATGGACAAACCTCTATTCAGTTTTTGGTAAGTACTAATAAAGGAACTGCCCTATCCCCCATTTCTAAAGTAGCTTCTGGTGGAGAGGTCAGTAGAGTGATGTTTTTAATCAAAGCAGCTGTGGCATCTAAGAAGAGCATAAAAACACTTGTCTTAGATGAAATAGACACTGGGATAAGTGGTGAAGTAGCGAGCAAACTAGCCGGATTAATTAAAGGAATGAGCGATCATTCTCAAATATTAGTCGTAAGTCATTTAGCTCAAATGGCTAGTAGAGCTAATGCACACTTCAAAGTTTCTAAGCAAGAAAACGAGACTACTACGGTTACGTTATTAGAAAGATTGCACCGCCAAGAAGATGTACTAAATGAACTAGCCCAGATGTTGAGCGGAACTCAGATTACTGATGCTGCTCTTAAGAATGCCGCTAGTTTATTATCAGAATAACAAATCGAACCCTACAGAAGGTAAAAATGGAAGTTGATCTACTCTTTCATTAGTCAATCTATTTAAGTAAAAGACATTATCTCTGCTATAAACATTAGTTGCTCCCCCTGTGATTTCAATCTTGAGATTTTCTAAGTCGATAGTCTTTTTAATTCCGATGTCTAGCCTGTGGTAATCAGAAAGCCTACCCCCATTTAAATCAGAATACAAAATCCCATAATCTCCATTAAGAGTGTAATAATCTCCTGCTACACCGCCATCTGTAGAGGGCTCTTCTATATATCCTCTAGTTTGAGTAAACGGAAATCCTGAACCGTAATTCCATCTTAAACTAGCCTCCCATGTTTTCTTTTTTCCTAAGGTTTGGGTGGCCACAAAATTAATATTATGTCTTCTATCAAATATGGTAGAATACTCCTGTATACCGTCCCATCTAGTTACTTTACCTAGAGAATATACAAAGTAGAGGTAAGTAGATTTTTCGCTGTATTTAAGTACTAAATCTGCTCCTCTGGCTAACCCGGTTTCTATTAAGAAATCTTGTCTCAAATAATCAGGTTGATCCTGATTGTCTGGGGTATCTTCAAATATTTTATTACGGTTAATGCTTGTCAGCTGATTGAAATTCTTGACATAACCTTCAATGTTTAAATTTAATTTCTCCGTAATATCGAACTCAAACCCAAGCATTAAATGACTTGCCTTCTGCAGCGCATTTTTAACTTCTACTAAATCTCCATCTTTATTTACAAATTCATCTTGAATTTCATCAGGTGCTGTTAAAAACCCATAGAACAGGTTTACTACATCCCTATCTGAATTTCCGCTAATAATATTCTGAGAATATAAACCTGCAGCTGCCTTAATTCTGAACACCTCTGATGGCTTAACCTTCACTCCTAACCTAGGCTCTAATCTTCCTCCACTTACTGCTGAGTAATACTGAAATCTTAATCCTGGCTCGATGATTATCTTATCCCACTGTTTTTTGTACTTTACATATAAACCTGCTTCAGTCGTGTTTTCGGTTTGTCCTATTCCTATTCCTTGATCATTAAAAGTGTTAAATTCAGTTTGGAGCGTTTGAATCTGAACACCATAATTTATGTTGTCATCACCTAAAATATACTTGAAGTCTAGTCCAAAATTAGAACCGCCAATAGAACTGCTTCTTTGCGCATCCAATTCGTCTTCCCTTAGTTCGATTGAATAGTCGGAGAAGGAGAAGAATCCATTTATTAGAACGGTAGAGGTTTGAGGAGAAACTACAAAATTAGCTCCTGCACCATTATTCTGCCAGTTAAAGTCGCTAATTGCTTTATACCTTACATCATCATTAAAACTAAATCCGTACGCACTAAATTTACTTCCTGAAGAACCACTAAATGTGAGTTTTCCATAAAGATCTAAGAAATTGAACGGCAAACCTTCCTCATCTATATAATCATACAACACCTTGCTCGATTCCTGTAAATAGGATCTTTTAGCAGTAAGCAGATAAGTTATAGCACCCCCATTTTCAGAACTCTTTTTGATAGGGCCTTGCAATACTGCTTTCGCTCCGAAAGGATTAATCGCTATTCTTCCTTTATGTTTATTCTTGTTTCCATCAATAGTCTTTACATCCATTACAGAACTAACTCTTCCTCCGAAATTGGCATTGAATCCTCCTGTATAGACATCTGCAGTTCTAATAATATCTGTCTCAAATACAGAAAACAAACCAATAGAGTGAAAAGGATTATACACCACCATACCATCTAATAACACCTTGTTTTGAATAGGGCTTCCTCCTCTAATGTAAAGCTGTCCACCTTGATCACCAGTAAAAGTAACTCCAGGAATCACTTGCAAATACTGTGCTATATCTGGCGCTCCTCCTATACTCGGTAGTCTTGATATCTCCTTAGGAGTCACCGTTTCTATTCCTATACGCACTTCATTTTTTTGATCATTTAACTCCCCAAATACATCTGCTCCTTTTAAGTTAATAGAATCTTCTGCAAGTTTCTTGTTAATCATTTTCACATCCCTACCTGCGACTGATACAGACTCTATAACTTCCAAAAACCCGACCATGGAGAAGACAACCTGATAATCTCCATCCGCCATTTTAGTCAATGAATAGTATCCGTCTATATTAGAGGTAGTTGAATACTGCCCATTTAACGTGTAAATATTCACGCCTATGAGTGGCTCTCCAGTTTCTTTATCGTATAAGAATCCTTTTACAGCTGCATTTTGTGCGTAGAAGGCACAACTAACTAATAGGAGTGAAAGTAAAAGAATACTCTGCTTGAAAAATGACATTAAATCTGGTTTTTTTTCGATTTGGCAAATGTAAATAAACAGAAGCCCTAGATGCGTTAAAAACATATAAACTTAACACCTATTAATACGACAAACTAAGATTCTACTGATTAAATACACCTATAAACATCACATCTAGCCAGGCTGAAGACTCCTCTTTTTTGTTATAATATTAGCTCTTCGCTGAATTTCTGTGACAACTGGAACGATTAATGAATAGGTACTCATTCTTTGTATCAAACTTCAAAAAAAAACTTCTCCTTCCATAAAGCCCTCCTAAGCATCCGTTTGGAATTTAAATGATGGGCTCTTTGCCCTAAAAACAATTTAAATAATTGCACAACCGCAATCATTAAAACGGATATTCCTTTGACTGATACGGAAAACTACTACTTTAGGCATCAAATTTGGATACACTCAGATAAAATCAACAAGAATGAACAAATACTTACTCTTTTTAGTCGTGTCTCTCCTATACATGACACCCATTTTCAGCCAATCGGATGAAGATTATGATGATTTGCTAGAGCTATTAGTGGACGAAAAGTATGAAAAACTAGTTTATAAGTCTGAAAAATATTTTCTAAATGACAAATACTCAAAAGATCCTCTCCCCTATTTATACTATAGTATGGGTCATTATAGGTTCACTCAAGATGAAGATTTATCTACTAAATATCCTAAGGCGTTTAAAGAGGCTATGAAGTTTGCTGGGAAGTTTGTGAAAAAAGATAAAGAGTCTTTATACATTGATGAGGCTGAAGATTACTTCGGTGAGCTTAGAGCTACAGGCATGGAAAATGCAGAAAACCAAATAATCAACGAAAAATACACAAAAGCTAAAGGAATGTACAAGTACATGTGCAACCTAGACCAGGAAGATCCTGGCGCAAAAGTTTACATGTCATACACGATGTTTAAGATGCGGTCTTTAAGAGAGGCTCAGTCATTTCTAGAGGATGCCATTACTATTCTGGAAAACCGATCTATGGAGGAGTTAACCTCTGAGCAAAAGACACTTTTAAAAAACGCCATTATAGTTATGACAGAATGGGAGGGAAATAGTGAATACCGAAGTCAAATAGGTATACTTCTAGAAAAATCCAAATCCTCTTTCTCTGGACAGAAAGACTTTGATAGAGCTTACAATTCCTTCATGTAAGATTCATTAACAGTAAAACATAAAAAAGCAGCATTTATTGCTGTTTTTTTTGGCCTATTTTTCTGAGATTTCGTAATTTTAATTTAGTTTTAATCTTAACCGAGCAGAGCTAAAAAAGTCAATATTTAATTGAACTAAACTTATGTGCAAACAAAGTATAGCTGCTTTTTAATTAATATGCCCAAAACGAAGATGACATCTAAATGCCACACTAAGTATCAGCACCTAAAAGATGACATTCTTTCTGACTTTTTAAACGAGGATATTAGTGCTTCTAATCCTTTAAGAATACTCCTTCTCGAAGACTCTGCAAGTGATGCAGAATTAATAAGCTATAACTTAGGTGATTTACAAATCCCTTGTATCATAGAGCATGTGATTAATAAAGAAGAGTTTCAAGAGAAATTCGCGATACGTTTTCCTCATCTCATCATTAGTGATTATCAGCTCCCACAGTATACGGGTAAGGAAGCGCTTGTATTTGTAAGGGAAATGTGCGGATTTTTACCTTTCATTATGTGCACAGGAAGAATAAACGAGGAAACAGCTGTGGAATGTATAAAACTAGGAGCTGACGATTATGTTTTAAAAGATGATTTAGTGCGGCTTCCTTCTGCAGTTAAAAGCGCTCTGACTCTCAAAACGAATAAAGCACAAAAGGATAAATTGAATTTAGATTTAGCTATATCTGAAGCTAATCTTAGAGCAATTATTAATAATAGCCCAAGTAATATTTACACCATTGACAAAGAGGGTGTAATTCTATATTCTACTAAATCCAGAGTGAATTCTTCAGTAAGTGAAGGGACTACCGTATTTGATCATACCCACCCTAAAAACCATAACACCATAAGAAAAAACATAGACCTGTCTTATCAACTTCAACAGGATGTTGAATTTGAAATAGAAGGATCAGAGAATCTCCCATTTTATGATTGGTACAGGTGTAAAATGGGTCCTATCATTAAAGATGGAGAAGTAGATAAACTTGTCTTTATCCCTCATTTAATAACTGACATAAGAAAAGCTAATGTCGAATTAAAATCTGTAAACGACAGGTTAAATCAATTGAATAGTCATATAGAAAATGTAAGAGATGAGGAAAAAAAGAAAATAGCCATGGAAATTCACGATCAATTAGGACAGGAACTAATAGGATCTAAACTTGGGCTCTACTGGCTAAAGCAAAATCTCAAAGGTGATCTCGCACAGAAATCAAATGAATTGAACCAAAAAGTAGACGACTTGATAGAACTGTCCACTCAAGTAATAAATACAACAAGAAGAATAGCCTATGAATTAAGACCAGTAGTTTTAGATGATCTCGGATTATTAGCTGCTTTAGAATGGCATATAGCGAACTACAATAAATTTAGAGAAACTACTATATGTGAACTAAACCTGAACTGTGATGTGGAAGAGTTTGAGAAAGAAATATCAACTGCTATTTATAGAATAGTGCAAGAGGCTCTTACAAACATTGATAAACACGCGAAAGCAAGCCATGCATACGTTAAGCTTAACAGACATCAAAATAAACTAGAGCTAACCATAAGTGATAACGGAAAGGGGCTTGATGTGCAAAAAGCTCTAAACTCCAAAAGTATGGGTATATTCGGAATGCAAGAGAGGATTAAAAACTGGGATGGTGATTTTTCCCTGTCGAGTTCGCCAGAAGGAACTGAAATGAAAATCACAATAAAACTAACTAAAGACTAATTCTAATGAAGAGTGTAATTATTTGTGATGACCACCCTATCGTTAGAGAAGGGCTAAAACTATTAATACAAGGATTCGGAAAATACGAGGTTCTTGCTGATGTAGAAAGTGGCGAAGCACTTATGAAACGACTAAAGAGAGGAACGGCTGATATAGTAATCCTAGATGTTTCTTTGCCTGGATCCAATGGTTTAGAGGTTTTGAAATCATTAAAAGCTTTATATGGCCATGTAAAGGTTTTAATCCTAAGCATGTACCCAGAAGACCAGTTTGCACTGCGCATGATTAAAGCAGGAGCATCTGGATACCTTCACAAAGACTCTAGTCCAGAAATACTTCAAGAAGCGCTGGATAAAATAGCTGCGGGTGAAGAATATATGAGTAAGTCATTAGCTAAAATTTTGCTCGGAGCTGTGAATGGAAAAAGCACTACTCAGGCAAGCCATGAGTTACTATCTGATCGTGAGTTTGAAGTCTTTCTATATATAGGGGAAGGACTAAACTTGAGTAACATAGGACTAAAATTGAACTTGTCAGTCAAAACTATCAGCACTTATAAAAGCCGCATCTATGAGAAGATGAATATGGAAAATACTAGCGAAATAGTCCGATATATTATGGTAAAAAATATTGGATTTCAAACAAGCTTAAAACAAACTATGTAGGAATAATCTGACTACCATAACAGTCACATTTCCTATACGCCTCCCTAAAATTCGTCTAAGTTTGTGTTTAATCAAATTACAAACTTCCGACTTATGATAAGACTGGCTATATGTGATGACCACAAAATCGTTAGAGAAGGAATAAGACAAATTATTCAAGAATTTCATGATATAGATCTAATAGAAAATGACATCTCAAGTGGAGAAGAACTACTTCAAGTAATTCGGAAAACTGAGGTAGATGTGATCATATTAGATGTGTCTCTTCCAGGAAGAAGTGGTCTTGAAGTTCTGAAGCAAGTCAAAATACTCTATCCAAAAATTAACGTACTAATTCTTTCTATGTATCCGGAAGATCAATTCGCTATTAGAATGTTAAAGGCAGGAGCATCCGGATATCTTCATAAAGATTCTAGTCCTGATGTTCTCATAGAAGCTATTAGAGTAATTTCTAAAGGAGGAGAATATTTGAGTCCCGAAATAACAAAGCTTCTCTTCAGGGAGATGAACAGTAAACATCAAGAACTACCTCACACTATCCTTTCTGATAGAGAATATGAAGTTTTTCTAGCTATTGGTGATGGCAAACCCAATAACGCCATAGCTCTTCAACTATCTCTGAGTGCTAAAACTATTAGCACTTACAGATCAAGGGTTTTAAAGAAAATGAACCTGGATAATAATTCAGATATGATTAAGTACATACTTCTTCATAACCTCTCGCCCACTGTCTAAGGATAAACATTTATCACACCCAAAGCGTAAACTCATCTCTATCAATGGTTTTAACTTAAACCACAAAAGTCGTAATACTATTTTAAACACGGATGACCCTTTAACTATTTTGACTCCGCAAGAAACTCTAAACACTCTTCATACTGTCTTTTTTAGGTCCAAGCATTCGCCTTGACAGTTCTTATAAATTCATCCCTTATACATCGATTTTCATCTGAGGATGTAAAAGGATAATCCTACCAAAAGATCTGAATGAAGAAATGATTAGTGAAAATACATATTTCCATTGAAAGAGAAATAAACACCAACAAAAACTAATCTACCTGGAATTAGACTAAAGGTTTAACGCCTTTTTCACTCCCAATACCGCTGGTTCTTTAGTTACATTATAGAACGGTGTAAGCTCTGCACCAAATGACCTGAAATATCTTTCTACTCCAGGAATCATGCTCCCTTCAAAATCTATAAGCTGAAGGTTAGCTTCTAATTCATTAGAGATTAGCTCATATAATGAAGCTGTTCCTAAAGAAAGACCTTCTGTCTTTTCTGCTCCCCCGAATAAATACACGAACGTATCTCCTACCCTCACTCCGCAAGAAACTCCTGCCGATTGGTTCACTTCTGCCTTTACCACAGAGAAGGTCTCTAAGGCTTTTAACACCTCTAGTAATTTCTTAAAATAGTCTGATTCTACTTTTTTCCGGCCTTGCAAAGAGCTGCTCTCCAACAAATAATTCGCTTGACTATCAAATGTTTGATGAATAGAAATCCCTTTAGATTTCAATGCCTTAATCGAGCTTTTAAGTCCTTTGCTCGCATTATTTAGCTCCCTAAATTCAGTTGTTTTTAACCTATAGGTGTAACGCACTTTACATACAAAATCTTCCCAGTAAAAAGGCTGCATGTCTATACATTCAGGTGGAAAAGAAATATTCACCCAATTATAAGTACTCAAAAATTCAGCTATGGACTTTAACACCTTTTTCTGATGACTATTCTGATAGTAAAGGTTCTTCCCTTGACTGCCAATCCAAAGTCCACAGTTTTGGAAAAATGGAGGGTTACTTAAGTGAAGCATCCCTTTTCGTTTACTAAAGAATAAACAAAAAGCCCCTAGAAGCTTATCTGTAGATTCATCTCTAATAGAAAAGTATTTATAATCAGAATCCACTTTACTCCAATCCGATATATAACAGACATTAAATTCCTCTAGCTTAGGCAAGCTCTGAATCAGTTTACTGTATGATATCTCCTCTGTAATTAGCACGTTAAACTTTCTTGTAAAATTCAAGCAGCTTTTTTTCTTCGTTCTGCCAGTTATAAATTTCCTTCACTTTTTTCAGGTTAGAAGTAAACTCAGATTTATCTCTTTTACTAAGTTCTAAAACAGCCTCTCTCCATGATTCTGGTGTTTCTTCTTTTACTGCCAAGCCTATTCCGTTTCCTTCTACGAAATTTCTACAATCCTCTAAAGCATTTACCAATATCGGGATTTCCGCTTGAACGTATTCAAAAAGCTTATTGGGCATACAATAATAATAACTCAAGCATATATTCTCTACAGAAATTAATCCGTAATCTGCAGAAGAGGTATAAGTCACCACTTCATTATAAGGGACGGCTGGCACAAAATGAATGTTATTATTCTCTTTAGAAGCTAGCTTTATTTTTTCTTCAAAAGCTCCATATCCCATAAAAGCGATATGGAATTCACTAAGCTCAGTAAACACAGTGAGTAAGGTTTCTATTCCTCTCCCTTTCATTAATCCTCCCTGATAAATATAAAGTTTATCTTCAGGCAGTAAATTAAGTCTCTCTTTGAGCACGTTAGATTTAACATAAGTAGAAGCATGAGGAGTATTTAATATAATCTCTGTACGGCTATCTGCCGTTCCGTATTTGGTTTTGTAGTAGCTTTTTATTCCCTCACTTACATGAATAACGAAACTCTTTTTTATAAACCATTTTTCTACCTTAAGTACTAAAAACCGCTCGATACTAGTTACCCCGTTTCTCTCACTCTCCAGCTCATGGCAGTCATAAACGAGCTTTAACTTTCTATTAAAAAAGCGCGCCATAACGCCTACCATGAAAGGCTTGAAATCATTGCAATGCCATATATCAGCCTTTCTATATCCCCATATAATGCTAAAAATGAACTCCAGATACTTTATACTTCCAAATATTTTATTTCCACTAGGTAGTTTACTACTCTTTAATTTTAAACGTCTCACTTTTATCTTTCCCTGCGTTTCTGCCTCTGGCACATCACCATAGCATAAAGCTAGAATAGTCACATCATAACCATTCTCGGCTAAAGAATTAGCCATTTTAAAAACCCGATTATCGTTTTTATAATTACTAAACAGCAGAGAGACAACTTTTTTACTCATTAACACTAAGTTTTGAGGATGAAAGCACAAAGTAAACCATTGCTCCTATATTAATTAGAAAGAAAATTATTTTTCCTAAGACAAACCATTGCAAGGTTTCCCATTCTGAATAGCCATTGAAAAAACCAAAACAGATACTTGAAACTACTATTACTAGATGAAGCGAATCTAAAAACAGCATCTGTTTTTGTTTCTTGAGACGATAATTAATAAAAGCCAAACAGGAAGTAACAAAGTTTAACCCGAACCAGAAAATAAGCAGCTTTATAAAACCTCCTAATTCTCCCCACTTATCCCCTAACATGAAAGTGTAAAAAGAATTGGGAACCAGCATAACTATCACCACCATGAGACCAGCTAGACCAATCAACCTGAAAAAAAACTTAAAAAACAGACGCCTAATAGCCTGAGTGTCTCTCATCGCTGAAATCTGCTGATAAAAAACTTGAGCGAAAGACTGAGAAAAAATATTCAGTGGCCCCAGAACGAGTCTTCTACTAAGAGCGAAAAAACCTATACTCCAAAGCCCAAAGAAATACGTAAATAGGAATATGTGAGCCCATGCAGCTAATTTGGCTAAAAAGCTCCCCCACACGCTAAACCTGTAATATTCACTGTAATCCTTAGCAGCTGCAGTCATCTCTGAATTAGAGATTTCTTTTATTTTAAAGTTAGGACCCAGTGTTCTAAAGAAAGCTAGAATAGAAGCAAGCCTTCCTAGTAAATTCCCGAAAATCAATCCTCCAGGAGTTATACCTAGCCATCCAAAAGAGATTTTACTCAGTTCATTAGTAGCGTTAAAAGTCACCTTAGATGCACTAGACGCTTTATATAACTTATTCCTATGATGCCAATAAA
The DNA here is from genome assembly GCA_000981645.1 of Cryomorphaceae bacterium ASP10-05a. Classification (GTDB taxonomy): domain Bacteria; phylum Bacteroidota; class Bacteroidia; order Flavobacteriales_D; family Sanyastnellaceae; genus ASP10-05a. The sequence goes on from LAQC01000014.1 coordinate 55,988, forward strand.
CCATCACCTGAAACATTCCGAATAACAGAAGGTTTAAAGGAATAAAGTAAAGGTAGAAACCCAATTCTTCGTTTTGGAATAAAGCAGCTATCTGAGAATTAAATAAGACAAAAATAAGGAGGCATAACAGAGATACGATTAATGTCGTTCTTAAACACCATTTAACTAGAGCTAAAGCTTTTACATCAGTATCAGCCTGAACTATGGCCAGCTCCATTTTAAAAGTGGAAAACACACTAAGCACGCTTAGTATCATGGCATAGTGCTCCAGAGTGGTGAAATCTTCTGGAGAATAAAGCCGTGTGACTATAAATGCTAATAAAAAAGTAATAGCCTGAGCAGCACCTGTACCCATCATTAGTGTGGCTACATTTTTACCGAAGGTGTTTTCCTTCAAATCAGAGAGTTAGTTAAGTACTTTTTCAGCCACTTTTACTGGTCTTTCAGCTGCAGCATACATTCTTTCTATAATATCCACCACTTTTAATCCTTCTAGCGCATTAGTCGTAATGTTCGTTCTTCCAGAAAGCGTATCTACCACGTTTTCTATCACGTGAATATGATTGGCTGCACTGCCCTTATAGAAGCCATAATCATTGGCAGGATTAGCTTCTTTTAGCTCAGGCATTTCATACCCGTCTATTTCACAGTATTCCACTTCATTCATGTACTGTCCGCCCACCTTAATGGTTCCTTTCTCTCCTATGATCGTCATGCTACTCTCGAAGTTCTTATCATTAATCGCAGTAGAGAAATTGAAAGACCCAATTCCTCCATTCAAAAAGTCAAAACTTAAAAAACCGGAGTCTTCAAACGCTGTATTATTCTCGTGCTTATAATCCTTAAATACACCTTTGATATTTTCTACGTCTCCGAATAACCAATACATTAAATCTAGAAAGTGACTAAACTGAGTAAATAGCGTTCCACCATCCAAATCCATAGTCCCTTTCCAATGGTTCTTTTTATAATACCTATCGTCCCTGTTCCAGTAACAGTTAGTTTGAACCATATAAATTTCTCCCAACACTTGAGTATCCATTACCTCTTTTAACCATACACTGGGTGGAGAATATCTGTTTTGCATCACACAGAAAACCTGCTTAGAACGATTTAATGCCTTAAACATCACTTCTTCACATTCCTTTTTAGTTAAGCCCATAGGCTTTTCTACCACTACGTGTTTTCCAGAATCTAGTGATTTAATCGCATGTTCGGCATGTAACCCGTTAGGTGTGCATATACATACTACATCCGTATCAGGAGTATTCGCTAGCATCTCTTCTGCCGTAGAATAAAAAGGAACATCGAAGTTATTCTCGCATTCCTCTTTGGAGCGCTTATCACACATAGCGGTTAGCTCCGCTTCTGGGTTTCTCGAAATCATTTCGGCATGTCTCTTACCGATATGGCCAGAACCTATTACTGCGAATTTTATCATCAAGGTTGGTTTATTTGCGTTGCAAATTTATAAACTATAGCCGTACTTCCAATAAAAGCTGATGATAGATACCAATTAAGCTTTTTTCAAAATTCCTCCTACTCTCTGAGCAAAGAAAGCTAAATAAGCAAAACAAAGTACACACACGATGTAAGACTCATGTATTCCTATGATATCAGCCAATTTCCCTTGTATAGGTGGGATTATACCTCCACCTAAAATCATCATTACTAAGAATGCTGAACCCTGCGAAGTATATTTCCCTAGTCCTTTTATACTTAAAGAAAATATAGAAGGCCACATAATAGAACAGAACAAACCACCACTTAAAAAAGCGTAAATAGCTATATTACCTGAAGTAAACAAACCTATAAGCATGGCTGCCATTCCTAAAATACC
>LAQC01000014.1:57879-59319 GCA_000981645.1 Cryomorphaceae bacterium ASP10-05a
AACGCTACACAGGCAGAAAAACCTAATAAGTGCACTATTTCAAACTCGGCCAAATAGATCGCTAACAAGACTACTCCAAAAGCGATGTAAGGAACTACGATGTAAAGAATCTTTTTCAACCCTTCTGCAGGATTAAATACTGCTATGGCTCCAGCCCATCTTCCTATCATTAAACCTCCCCAGTAAAGAGAAATATAAGGAGCTATTTCTGAGTCTCCTAAACTCCCGAAAGGTGTTGTCTTTAAAAGCTCGCCTAAGTTACTTCCTACTGAAACCTCCACCCCCACGTAAGTGAAAATAGCTAGCATTCCCAGCACTAGCTGAGGATACTGCATGGCTCCCCACCCTTCAGGATTAGACTTTGCCATTTTATTAGCTCCTAATAAACCGCCTACAATAGCTACTAATCCTATAACCGAAAGAATTAAAATCAAATGATCTGCTGAAGCGTCCAACTTACCCCCTGGCTCTAATCCTGAATACTGTCTGAATATAAAAAAGAAAACCACAATAAGTATTACTGTAATGGTAATTAGCGTGTTTAGTGCCTTTTTAGCTCCTAAGAAATTTGAATCTGCTTTGGCGTCTGGCAGCTTTTTCGAAAACTTAAATAATGCGGCAGATAATAGAAACAAAAGTCCTACACCTATATAAAGATACTGAACAGAAGACAAAGTAATACTGCCATCGGCTATAGATTCAGCCATATCCACTTTAGCAGCAGTACCGAATAACACGGCTCCAACTATAAGCGGACCTATGGTAGTACCTAAAGAGTTAATACCTCCTGCTAAATTTAATCTATGTGAACCAGTTTCTGGATCACCCAATGCTACCGCGAATGGATTAGCAGCTGTCTGCTGTAATGAAAATCCTAACGCTACTATGAACAAAGCACCCAAAATAAATGCGAAAGCAGAAGAATCTCCAGCTTCGGCTCCATTAACTGCCAGTATCATAGCGCCTGCTCCTAAAGCAGATAAAATCAATCCTTTCACTATACCACTCTTGAATCCCCACTTATTCATAATGTCTGTCTTTTTAAGACTTGATACCACGAATAACATCAGGGCGCCCATGTAATAAGCTCCATAAAAAGCGAAATCTATTAACTGACTTTGAAACTGATCGAGATTAAAATAAGTTTTACAAAATGGAATCAACACACCGTTTCCTGCTGCTATAAATCCCCAAAAGAAGAATACGGTTACTAGCGTAGCCAGTGCACCATTATAATTAGGAGTCTTATCTACCAATACATCATCAAGTAGATTTTCTGAATTTTTAGATTCTATCATAGTTATAATATTCTTTTGATTGTTCTTAGTTTATGAGAATAGGATTGTATTTCTTCATTATATATCCCATTATGGTCTAGGTTATCTATTCGTACTCTTCCTGAAGCATGGATTATCTTTTTAGCTCCACCCTCCTCTAAAA
>LAQC01000014.1:59434-83847 GCA_000981645.1 Cryomorphaceae bacterium ASP10-05a
GCAAACGAAACACTAACTGTGTAAGTCCAGAACAGTCTATTCCATAAGGTGTTCTTCCTCCCCAGAGGTATGGAGCATTTAAGAAAAGCATGCTCGTTTCTCTCAATCCCATTTGGGCCTGATTATGACCTAGTAGTTCGAAATTCAACTCAGTAAGGATTTCTTTAGTAGGCAGAAATGATCCCGGTGTAAGGTTTAATTCACCTCTTTGCTTATGCCTCATTGTAACAAAAGCGTTGCAATAAGCGCCCTCCATAAATTCAATTCTATTTTCAGAGTGTTGTTTTAAGTCTATCCAGCCCTCATAGGAATCATGAATCGTTTTTATTCTAATCCATTTCTCTCTTTCCTCTAATACCTCATACTGTTCTCCGTATAGAAGTTGGTTCACCATTTCCGCTCTATCGGAAGGCTCATGTCTCATGGGAACGGCTAATTCGAGTATTATTCCTTTTTTCAATTGGCTAACGTGTAATTAGTACACTTACTTGCAATAATAATGTAATTACTGGCAATTTACATATTTCTTTTTCTATCACAATCGTCATATTTTTTAGACTAAATAATATTTAAGCTAGATTAATTTTAAATAACATAATACATATGAGTAGTTTTTCACTTTTAAAAATTTATAATTCCATCTATCAATTAAAACAAAACTTTTATCAAAAAATATTGCCACCTAAAACAGCTCTAAATAAAAAATCCCTCAAGACTGATGTCCGAGGGATTTAGCAAGTCTTTATGCACAAACCTAACTTGTATAATAAGACTAGATGGTGAATTGTTTTCATTATCAATTGCGCCTTATAAATAAAAAAGGTTACAACAATTTTAATTTTTTTCTAGATGAAGGTATATCGCCAAGTGATCAGAGTAGCCTCCAAAGAATCTATTCCCCTGAAATCTGCTCGGTTGATTCTGCTTATACTTTTTATCATAATAAAGTAAATAATCTTCTTTGAAAATTTTCATTTTACTCTTTTTTACATCCCAACACGTCTTATTTAAAAGACTTTTACTTACTATAAACATATCAAACATACCCCAATCACCATCATAAGTTATGGTTCCTAGATTGTCTTTATCTAGTTCAAACGCTAGATTAATTAAATCTGCAGATTTATCTTTTATGCTTTTAGCTCCTATTACTTCGAATAAAGATTTGTTATCTGGATAATCATTAAAATCTCCTGATATCAAAATTTGAGCCTCAGGATTTTTCATCTTAATCTCGTTTAACTTACTCTTAAGCGTATTTGCTGCTGCCAGCCTTTTATGCTCAGTTTCTTTCCAGCCATTCCTCCTACTTGGCCAGTGATTAGTAAAAGAATGAAGAACACTCCCATCTGCCTGCTTAAAGCTCGCATAAAGTATGTCTCTGCTGAAAAGAGATTTATCTGAATGAGAATCGATATCTAAAAACTCAAACTCAATTAACGCAAGGTACTTCGGGTTATAAAGAACTGCCACATCTATACCTCTCTGATCTTTACTTTCCTTGTGAACGATTTTATAGCCCGCCTTTCTTATGTCATCATGTTTTACTAAATCCTCTAACACCTTAAGATTCTCTACCTCCACAAGCCCCATTAAATGAGGAAGCTCATTACCAAAATCATTCATCACTTGAGCTATCCTATCTAATTTTTGATAGTATTTACTTTCTGTCCACTTATACTTTCCGTCTGGCAGAAAATCATTATCCCTAGTTTTAGCGTCATCCTCGAAGTCGAAGAGGTTTTCTACATTCCAAAAAGCCGTTAAAAGATCGCTCATGATTAAATCTTGATTCGTGTTATCCTCTGATGAAGAATTGGAGTCAGATACTTTACCTGCATCTTTACCTTGTCCCTGCGGAGTACAAGAGACCAAAAAGGCCGCTGATATTATTTTTAAAAATTTCATTGATTATTTTTTTACACCTAATATTTCTAATAAACCTCTGGCCACCTCTATCAGTATAGTTCTACCGAGCTTTCTAACCATAATATTCTTTGGTATTTACTCCATTAAGCTAAGTTCTTTTTTAACGCTCACTTTGTACTCTCTCTTTTCGTCTTCTTTAAGTTTCTCTTGGTTCTCTTTGGATTGAGCTTTTTCTATTTTCTTAGTGAGAATCTCGTATGCACTTTCTCTATCTATGTCTAAACTCTTCAGGTAATGACATCTATTTTGTTTTCACTTATTCGATAACAAGGTTAGTCAATTATCAAAGAGTGAAAAGAGGTTTTATTTAAAAATATAAAGGATGGAATGTCACACCGTATTTTTTATCCCATTGCAACGCAGGAAAAGGAATTTTCACAAAGTTAAACACCTTTAATACGTTTTTCAAATGTTTGTTTTTTACAGGGATTTTACTCCAGTCTATATCTAACGAAAGGTAATACTGTGACCTGGGATTGAAACCACTCTCAATGTCTTGGGTACGCGCCCTAACAAATCCGTCTATGCTATAGCCCAGTGATGCACAAATCCATCGTTCCTGACTACTATTAATCCTCATCAATCCAACCGATGCCCAATATGTCTGGGCATTATAATCTTTCAATAGACTTTCATAGCTATTAGAACCTAATAAATTAGGAGCAGTTTCAGCGAGATCTGACTTAGAATAGCTCCACTTGAATCTAATTAGCTGACTATTAATCTTCTTTTCTTGAAGCAAATAGACACCTGCTCCGACAAAGTTAGACCCGAGATCATACATACTAAATCCCCAATCTGCCGAGTAAGCATCTAGAAATTCTAAGGTAGATGTATAGACAAACCCAAACGAAGCTCCCAAATAGGGGGCTTTACTCGACCATTCTGACTTTTTGAAAAACTCAGAAGATCTTTCAGAAATACTGTAAGCTGTAGTTAAATGTCCAACCTTATCCATTCCGTTCCATTCTTTGGAGTCGTTAAAAAAATGGAAATTGACCTTTTCAAAGTCTTCGTACCAAATCTTATGGAGTATCGCGTAACTACCTATAGTAAAGAGCCCTGCAGCTGATAAAGAATGTATTCTTCTAATCTTACTTTGTCTTTCAAGTGAGTCGATCACTTGTCCATCTAACTGAATGCTTACTAGAGCAAATACCAATATAGTTGCAACTTTTATTGAAAAAGAGCGTATTAAGGACAGATGAAAAAAATTAAATAGACTAACTATGAAAGCTCTCGGCATGATAGCCAAAGATAATAAATCCAGTAATCGTGTGGAGTATTATAGATTAATGACCTTTTTAGAGATTTTATCTATTCTCCTATACGGATTTGTATTTTTATTCCTGCTGAAGGATTCCCAAGAACTAGTGGTAGACAGAGTTTTGACTCTATTTATTGCGACTATGGCTTTTTTTTCCACGTTTTTGGAAATCGAGGGGAAAATTATTCAATACTTAAGCCTTATTAGCTTTTATGCTTTCACCGCTCAAATATTACTATGTAACTTTCTAAATGAATATTCTTTTTATCATTTCATTTCTTTATTGATAGCATTTCAAGCCATCAGTATTGCCTGTGGTGGAATTAGGGTCTCCAGAGCCTACTTAATCTGTTTCGGAGTTATCGGAATATTAGGGGTAGCATTTCAAACAGATATGGATTACATAAATAAATTTTTATTATGTGGATCTATAGCCATACTAAGTATCCTTTTATTCATTGTGATTTACGCCAAGAACAGTTTCGAACAAAAATTAAAATTCAAAGAGGAGTTTCTAAGAACGCTCGTTAGTAAAACTGAAGAGGGAATTCTTATTACAAACTTTGAAGGAGATATTTTTGAAACAAATACTGTGGCTATTTCTATGTTCGGATACCAGGCAGAGGAAATAGAAAATAAAAATTTCAGCGTTCTAAGAAAATCTCACTTAACTCAGGAGGAAGACGACAAAGGTGTAAACCAAATTTTGGAAAACAAATTCTGGAATGATGAGATTACTTTGGTGAAACAAGATAAATCAGAATTTGACGCATTTGTGTCTATCACCCTTATAAAAAACTATGGTCAAGAATTTTTAGTTTATAGAGTTTCAGATATTACAATGAGAAAAAGCTCTGAAAGGGAGTTAGTCAACGCGAAAGATCTGGCGGAACAAGCTGCTATCGCCAAGTCCTCATTTTTAGCAACTATTAGCCACGAAATTAGAACACCTATGAACGGAGTCATAGGAATGGCTAACGCCTTGGATAACACTGAGCTAAGCAAACATCAGGAGAAGTTCGTAAACACCATCCGACGAAGCAGCAAAAACCTTCTAACAATAATTAATGAGGTTTTAGATTTCAGTAAGGCGGAGTCAGGAAAAATGACTCTGGAGTTAATCCCTTGCTCATTAAAAGAGGTAATCGAGGATGTACTAGACTTAATGTCTCGATCTGCTATTGAAAAGAATGTCGCTTTAACAAGCAGAATAGATGCAAATACTCCATTGGATTTAATAACCGACCCAACTAAAATCAAACAAATACTCACCAACCTCGTTTCTAATGCTCTTAAATTCACCAACAAAGGAGTGGTACACATAGATGTTCGGGCCCGCGCTAAAGAAAAAAGAACATTCTATCTAGAGTTTAAGGTGACAGACTCTGGAATTGGCATTCCAGAAGAAAAGCTATCAAATGTCTTTGAATCCTTTACGCAGTCAGATTCATCTACAACAAGGAAGTACGGAGGAACTGGACTCGGACTGTCTATTTGTCAGAAACTAGTAAATTTAATGGGGGGAAATATATGGGCAAAGAGTGAAGAAGGAAAAGGATCAACTTTTATATTCAGTGTAAAGACCTCAGAATATCTCAAAGAAACCGATTCTGCCCCAATCGTTCTTTCAGAGGTAAATGACGAAGAAATGCTAATGGGATATAAAATTCTGATTGCAGAAGACAATCGTATAAATCAAGAAGTGGCGCTAATGATTCTAAAAGGGTTAGGAGGCACTGCTGATATAGCAGAAAATGGAAAGGAAACACTAGAAGCGTGCAGACAAAAAAATTATGATATCATTTTTATGGATGTACAAATGCCGGAGATGGATGGCTTAGAGGCTACTAAATTGATCTTAGATGACGAATCAAGTTTTGGCAGTCCATATATAATAGCAATGACAGCTGGCGCCTTTGCAGAAGACATGAAAATTTGTTTAGATTCAGGAATGAAAGATTTCATCAGCAAACCTATTATGATGGACAGGCTGAGATCCGCAATAGCCAAATTCCGAGAGCTAGTGGAACTATAGCAAATTTATTCTATGATTTTCTTTGAGGTGCTGTATATTTACTCTCTGTGAGATTCAGATGAAGAATATAAATTACAAAAGATATTACACCCTATTAGTTATTACGATCATAGCAGTAACAGTAGTGTCCCAAGTGATTATTAGATCACATCTGGATAGTCAAACTAACGATGGGAATAAAATCTCTTTGGCAAGTTATCAGTCATCTGTAGCCAACGAAGTAGCCAAGTTCGCCTTGAAAATCCATTCAGAAAGATCTGATTCTCTATCTACAAAAAACTCTGAAATTGAACTAAAAAAAGCTATTCGGAAAATTTCTGACAGGCATAAGGCCTTAACTTACGGAAACCCAAAATACAATTTGAATGGGGACAATACTAAAAAAGCCAAGAGACTATTACTTTCTGCTTCCAAGAATTTAAACAGACTGGAATTGGCGGTTCAAAACACGCTTACCTTAGAAAATTCAGACGCTAAAAATCTCACAGAGATTCTAGTCCAATCTGAAGATTATAGCCAAATCCTAAACGAGGTGGTATTCTCTTTTGAAAAAGAAAACTCGGCTAAAATATCTCAATTAAAAAAGCTAGAACTTGTCTTATCAGGAATAATGATTTTAGTGCTCTTGATTGAAATATTTTTTGTGATTAAACCAGCACTAAATAAATTAAGAGAGAGCCATCAAAAATTGATATCTACTAATAAAAAACTAATACAATCAGATAAGACAAAATCTGAATTTTTAGCTAACATGAGTCATGAAATAAGGACTCCGCTCAACGGAGTAATAGGAATGGCTCACATACTATCCCAAGGCAAGCTAGATTCAGAACAAAAAGACTCTGTGGGCGCAATAAAAACGAGTGCTCAGAACCTCTTGGATGTTATCAATGAGATCTTAGACTTTAGTAAACTTGAATCTGGAAAATCCCAAGTAGAGGACGTAGATTTCTCTCTGAATGAACTCGTAAATCAAGTGCTGAAAATCCTCTCACCGACAGCTATATCTAAGGGATTAGATCTTTTAAGCCATCTAGACAAAGACATCCCTGAAATAATTAAATCAGACGAACTTAAAATTCGTCAAATACTTACAAACCTGATAGGAAATGCCATCAAGTTTACAGAAAACGGAAAAATTATTTTAGATGTCAGGCAGACTGAAGTTGAAGATGATTATTCTGAGTTAACTTTCTCTATTAAAGATACCGGCATTGGAATCCCCTCTAAAAAGTTAGAGACGATCTTCGAATCATTTACTCAAGCTGACAGCTCTACTTCTAGAAAATTTGGAGGAACAGGTTTGGGATTGTCTATCTGTAAGAAATTAACAGAATTACTAAATGGGAAAATATGGGCTGAAAGTGATTATGGCAAGGGGTCAACCTTTATTTTTTCCGTCATTGTATCGCACCCCAAAGGAAGTACTAAAAAAACAACATTAGAGAAAAAAGCACTAGAAACGCAAACTAGACTTTCTCGAATGCGAAAAAAAGAGAAGTCGAATGCGATAGTAAGTGAGAAAGTAAAACCTATAATTAGTCCACTTAGCTCTTCCCTAAAGATCTTAGTAGTAGAAGACAACTCTATAAACAGAGCTGTAGCTCTAAAATCTTTAGAGCTGCTTGGTCTTCCTGCCTCTGCTGCTGTAGATGGAGAAGAGGCTATAAAGCTTATAAAATCAGAAATATTTGATTTAATCCTTATGGATATTCAAATGCCTAACCTAGATGGATATGAATGTACTAGGCAAATAAGAAGACTATTAAGTCAAAACGACCAACCTGTTATTATAGCTATGACAGCTACTTCTGTTTCCAACACTGAAAATCCATTTATTGCAAAGGGCATGGATGACTACTTGCCGAAGCCCATAGATGTAGGACAACTCTCTGAAAAAATTCACAATTGGTTTGAGTGACTTCATAGCTCTTTTTGAAGGAGGATTACATTTCTATAAGCACCATTAGACAAGTACCAATTATTCCTTATGCCAGTTTCACTAAAACCCAGAGAGTTAAATAATCTTTTACTGGTCTCATTATTATCCAAGATACTACAATGAAGCATTCTCAAGTTTAATCGTTCTTTAGAATAACTAATTAAGAGCTCTAACGCCTCTTTTCCAAAAGATTTATTTCGATGACTTTCTAAAATATAAATCCCCACCCCTGCCCTAGAGTGAACTGCATTATAATCGAATAAATCTACACACCCAATTGGATCGGGCTCTAAGGAGTTTTCAATCATAAATCGATACTGTCCAAATTTAACTAAGTCATGCTGACCAGAAGTGTATTTACTCAGCACATCTTTACTAAATGGAAGAAAATTATCGGACTGAATCCAACCTGAAGTGTCATTTTCTATATCGAATAAAACTTCCGAATCACTCGACTCGATAGCCCTTAAAGAAACCTTATTGCTACGCAAATCATTCATAAGTACAAAACTATACCAAAAACTGGGCTTAGTATCCTTAAATTTGACCTATAATTTATGAAATGAACAAAATTTTAGGCTATCTCCTCTTAGCCACATTAGCCTCATCATGTACTATTAATAGCGACATTATGTTTAAAACTCCTACAGAGTATGAATATGATACATTCATAGCTAAGTCTGAGGCTGAGTATACTATTTCCCCTAATGACATTCTGAACTTTAGACTATTTACAAATAATGGAATCCAACTATTAGAACTAAATAGAAATCAACCGAACGCCAGTAGAAATCTATCATTTTCTCTAAATTACTTAGTAAGGCCTGATAGCTTGGTAGACCTTCCTACCGTGGGCTTAGTGAACATTACAGGATTAACAGTTCCTGGGGCTCAGGATTCATTGTCTGCTATGTATGAGATTTTTTATAATGATCCTTTTGTTCAGGTAGAGGTTATCAATAACAGAGTTATTGTTTTCCCCGGCTCAGGTGGCACGGCTAGAACTGTGGCTCTTACTAATAACAACACAAGCGTAATAGAAGTATTAGCAATGACTGGAGGAATCTCTTCTAGAGGAAAAGCACACAAGATCAAACTAATAAGAAAAGAAAAAGGAGATATAAAAGTTTACTTGCTTGATTTAAGCACCATAGAAGGAGTTCAGTATGCCAATAGTGTAGTTCAAGCTAATGACATTATATATGTAGAACCTACAACCCAGTTAGCGCAGGAGATCTTAAGAGATTTAACTCCGGTTCTATCTTTACTAAGCAGTCTACTTGTCATTTACTCTATTTTCAACTCAAATTAAAATTATCCTTGAAATTTACTGAATTAGATATAAATGGTGTTTTCCTAATAGAGTCTCAAATTTACTGTGATGATCGAGGTTTTTTCTTGGAAAGCTTTAATCAAAAAGAGTTTCATCAGTCTATTGATAAAGACATAACCTTCGTTCAGGATAACCATTCTCAGTCAAATAAAAATGTGTTTCGTGGACTTCATTTCCAGAAACCTCCTCACGCCCAAGCTAAGTTGGTAAGAGTAACCAAAGGAAAGGCTTTAGATATTTTTCTAGACATTAGAGAAAATTCTTCAACTTTTGGTAAAACAGGGAAGTACGAACTCTCTGCAGATGATGGAAAATGTCTCTACATTCCGATAGGAATAGCTCATGGTTTTTTAGCTCTGGAAAATGAAACTCATTTCCAATACAAATGCTCTGACTATTATCATCCAGAAAGCGAAGAGTCTATACTTCTTGAAGATTCTAAAGATTTCTCTATCAAACTTGCTAGTTTACTGAGAAATAAAAAGGACTTAGAAGGGATTGTTTTCAAAGACTTCGTCTCTCCCTTCTAACAATTTTTATTAATTCTATTTCACTGCGTCTTATTTCTGGGGTAAATTTGTTGGAAATAAGGTTCAATTGAAAGATATTCTAAAATTCACGATAGCTATCCTATTAGGAGGAGGCATGACGTATCTCATGGTTCAAGGCACCACTGAGGAAGCTCAAGACAAACACTACGAGCATCACGTGTCAGAAAACTACAAGGTGTTTTCTCTAGCCGTACCAAAAGGATTAACATTTTGCGGACAAGAAATTCCATTAAAAAAAACTCATGTAGCTGAGAAGTTAGACAGGGAACTGCTAGTGAACACCTATTGGCATAGTAATACTTTTCTAATGATGAAAAGAGCCAATAGATGGTTCCCGACTATAGAGAGAATACTAGAGGAAGAAGGAATGCCTGAAGATCTAAAATACTTAGCATTAATAGAAAGTGGATTAACAACTGCTTCTTCACCTGCAGGAGCGAAAGGGTACTGGCAGTTCATGAAAAGCACAGGAAAATCATACTTACTAGAAATAAATAATAATGTAGACGAGAGAAATCATCTAGAGAAATCAACTAGAGCTGCTTGTGCATATCTAAGAGATTCTTATAATACATATAGTGACTGGGCTCTGGTAGCTGCTTCCTACAACATGGGTGCTGGAGGAGTCAATAAGAACCTAAGAAACCAAAACCAAGACAATTATTGGGATTTAAATTTAAACTCTGAAACCAGCAGATACGTGTATAGGATTCTTGCCGTTAAAGAGATTATGAATAATGCAGGAAAGTATGGTTTCAGAGTGCGGCCTAAAGATTTATATCAGCCGTATGAGTTTGATTTAGTAACAGTAGATACTACTATAAGCGACCTTGTAACATTTTCAGAGAAGTTCGGTTTAACTTACAAAGAATTAAAAGATTTAAATCCCTGGATGAGATCATCTTCGCTATCAAATAAAAGCAGAAAAGAGTACGAAGTGAAAATTCTTAAAAAGAACTAAAAAGCGCCCTCTGTTATCATCGTATTTCCACGTCCATCAGAAACCTCTATATGATACTTTAGGACGTCCTCTAGAAGTAATTCCTTCTCCAACTTCCCTTCTAAAAGAGCAGATTTATAATTATAGTATAGCGGTATAAACTCACCATTCACCAGCAAATTATAAGAGGCTATTCCACTATTATCATCTGTAATGGATATATATATCATACCATTTCCTCTAATGGATTTAGCTTCCCCCTTCAATTTGACTATAGGCTCATTATCATCATAATTGATAGTATATATACCGAATTCCTTCACTCTAGTCCTAACCCATCCATCTTTATACTCTCCACCTTTAGGATAGTATCTTCCGTTTTCAGGATTATACCTAGAGACAAATAATTTCGTAGAATCTAAATCACCTAGACTATCGAGTTTAATACTGAGAATGCATGAGTTCTGAAGAGGAATTAATTCATCCCCGATTTTGTAGAATGAATTTCTAGAGGAATAAGAGGGCGATTTCACCTTTTCTATTGAGATTAACTCATCATTTGTTAATCTGAAAGGAGGAATTTTAAATGAACACCCCTCATGCTCAATGGAGTTTGCTTCATCAAATCTCACAAAAGAGTGAGCGCTCGAAAGAGAAGCTTTTTTTGACTGAGTTACTTTTGCTTTGAAAGTCAGCACGCTTAAATTCATAGCTGCGTCCCATACTTTAATAACCACAGTATGAGTTTTATTATCCTTAAATGAAACTAGACCATTTAACTCAGAGTTATAAATTTCTAATTTATTATTAGGCATCCTAAAACACCTATGAAAACTGCTTTTTTCTTTTTTAAAAACCTCATAATTTTTATGCGCGTTTATATACCTACCAACTGAAAAGTCGAGCGAATCTAGCTGTATGCTGTAGTGTAATTTTTCATCTATGAGTAAATTTATTTTATAAACACCGCAGCTATTTCCAGAACCTGTCAAATAATCCAATGCATGAACAGATATTCCACAAGAATCGGATAACTCAACCACGCTGCCTATTGTTCTTTTAGCAGCTGATCCTTTCGCATAATACCTCTTGGTTGAGTTAACCTTCCCTCTTACAGAGTCTGTAAAATGTTCAACTAAAACACCATTAATACTAGGCAACACATCATCTCTCACTTTAAACCCTAGGAGTAACGGATTTAGAGGTTTTTCAGTATCAGAGGTTCTTACCTCAAAGTGTAAATGAGGCCCTCCACTGCTCCCTGTATTTCCTGTAAAGCCTATTAAATCTCCTTTTAATACAGGAATTCTATGTTTATTAGGAGAAATATCTACTTCATTTCGTTTTAGTACTTTTTGGGCCAAGTGCAGAAAATTAGTAATGGAGTCATTATAACTACTCAAGTGAGCATACACACTTGTGTGTCCAGTAAAATGATCTAGATAAAGTACTTTACCGTAGCCAAACGGTTGAGTTCTTACTCTTCTTACCCACCCATCGGCTATGGCATAAACCGGAAACCCCGTTTTTCCATTCGTCTTAATGTCTATTCCCGTATGAAAATGATTCGACCTAAATTCACCGAAATTACCACTGAGAAGCATAGGGATATCTACTGGGCTCCGAAAACCTAGACTATCAGAAATCCTTTGAGCACAGCTAACTTGCTGGAAAACAAAAACAAGCGTTGCAACACAGAAAAATTTAACCATCTCCGAAAGTATCATATTCAAAACTCATCCCTTTTACATCTCCCTGTTCAATAGGATTTAGAATCTTTCCACAATCCTATTATCAGAACTTAGTATAAATATGATTTTTTAAACTTGGGGATAGGTCAGATACTAACTACATTTGTAAGTATCGAATAGTTAGTGATTATTATCATACATGAATCCAAAAGAATTACTTATTAAACTTGAGAAGAATTTAGATTCCTTAGGATCAGAGAAAGTAGCTCTGAAAGAAAAGTGTATTTTACAAGAACTAGAGTTAGAAGAGTTAAAAGAGAAGGTAACTTCCATGGAAAATGAGAAATCATTAATTCTAACCAATAAAAAAAATGAATCTAATTCAATTATTTCTCCTAAAATAAAAAAGGGAGTTAAACTGAAAATTGAAGGATTAATAGAAGAAATTGACGAGTGTCTCACACTACTAAATAACTAAATAGAGCTCTAAAATTAATGAGTGAAGATATTTCCATAAAGGTAAGCATAGGAGGCCGGAAATACCCCTTAACAGTAGCGGTTAAAGATGAAGCTATGGTCCAAAACATAGCCGCAGATTTAGACAAAACTATCACCTCATTAAAAGAGAATTATGCTGTTCAGGATAAACAAGATTTAATAGCTATGGCTGCACTTCAAGTGGCAGTTAAACAGGCTGCTAAAGGCTCCTCATCAGCAGAATCAAGTGTAGATTCAGATTTACTTTCAAGTCTAGAAAGGCTTGTGCATAAATCTGAGGGACTGGTTTAAGTTTCTTTGGAATTTTTCGATTTTCCATAAAGGAAAAAACATGATAGAAGTTGTAGCAGGCATAGGAGGCCTACTTGTAGGAGCCGTTATTGGATACTTTTTATTCACCAACACGCTCACCAAGAAAAAAGAAGCTCTCATAGCTGAAGCAGAAGCTAAAGGAGAGACTATAAGAAAAGACAAGGAGCTAAGAGCTAAAGAGAGATTTTTAGAGCTGAAGGAAAAGCATGATATTGCTATAAAAGACAGAACTCGGAAAATACAGTCTGCAGAGGATAGAGTAAAGAGTAAAGAAACTAAACTCAACAAAGATTTAGAGCACCAGAAAAGAGCTCAAAACAATACTGATCGAATTCAGAAAGACCTGGATAATCAGATTACTGCTGTAAAAACTAAACAAAGCGAACTAGAGAGTACTAGACAGAAGGCAGTGACACTTTTAGAGGACATCAGTGGACTTTCTGCTGAGGAAGCTAAAACTCAACTAGGAGAGCAGCTTAAAGACAAAGCAAGAGCTCAAGCATCAGAACAAATTCAAGCAATCTTAGACGAGGCTAAATTAAAAGCCAACACAGAAGCTAAGAAAATAGTTATTCAATCTATCCAAAGAGTGGCTACAGAGCATGCTGTAGAAAATTCGGTCTCTGTATTCAATATAGAAAGTGACGATATCAAGGGTAGGATTATAGGTAGAGAAGGAAGAAATATTAGAGCTCTAGAAGCTGCTACTGGAGTAGAATTCATAGTAGATGATACACCAGAAGCTATTATACTAAGTTGCTTTGACCCTGTAAGGAGGGAGATCGCTCGTCTTTCTATTCATCAGTTAGTCTCTGATGGAAGAATCCACCCTGCTAGAATAGAAGAAGTAGTAAAAAAGACTACAAAAAATATAGAAGAAGAAATAGCCGAGATAGGAAAAAGAACTTGTATTGATTTAGGAATACATGGCCTTAAAAATGAACTCGTCAGAATGGTGGGAAGAATGAAATACCGTTCTTCATACGGACAAAACCTTCTTCAGCATTCTAGGGAAGTCTCGAACTTGTGTGCTACTATGGCTGCAGAACTAGGCATAAACACCAAGCTAGCAAAAAGAGCTGGCTTACTTCATGATATCGGAAAAGTTTCTGATGAGGAGTCAGAATTACCGCATGCTATTCTCGGAATGAAGCTAGCTGAGAAGTATGGAGAGAATCCAGAGGTTTGCAACGCTATAGGTGCTCACCACGATGAAATCGAAATGAAGTATATGATTTCTCCTATAGTTCAGGTTTGTGATGCTATATCAGGAGCTCGTCCTGGGGCTAGAAGAGAAGTAGTAGAGTCTTACATCCAACGATTAAAAGATTTAGAAAACTTAGCTTTAGGATACGAAGGAGTAAGCAAGTCCTACGCCATCCAAGCAGGTAGAGAATTAAGAGTGTTAGTAGAAAGTGAGAGAGTTACTGATGCTCAAGCAAATCAACTTTCATTTGATATCTCCCAAAAAATTCAAGAAGAAATGACTTACCCTGGCCAGGTAAAAGTCACTGTAATTAGAGAAACTAGAGCTATAAACATAGCCAAGTAACTCTAGACATATACCTATAAAAAAAGCCCTTTCACTGCAATGAACGGGCTTTTTTATTCCTCAATAATCTCATTTAAGTTAAATAGAACTGCTCATTTATGACAGTCCACAGTTTTAACATTAAATAATGTATAAACAGTTCCACTACCCTCTCTCCTATTAACTGTTCCTGCTACTTTAGCTAAAAGTCACCAGCCACTTGAGTCAAGAAAAAAAGATAATGAATGCTTTCGGATGGCAAAGCATAAACGTCATCGTTCAGAGTGTTATTCAGCTAATTTTTAACGCCCTTCTGGCTCGGCTAATTTCCAAAGAATCATTTGGGATTATGGCTATAGTCCTTATCATCACTGGATTTATTGATATTTTTGCCCAAATAGGAATCGGGCCCGCTATTATTCAAAAAAAAGAAATCACTAAATCTGAAATCTCAGGAAGTTTTTATCTTTCGGCTGTGTTAGGAATTCTTTTCTTCTCTTTCCTATGGATATCAGCGCCCCATATAGCGCATTACTACCATGACGATGGACTAAGTCCATTATTAAGAGTAATAGGGCTCAGTTTTATTATTTCTGCTATTAGTATTATTCCCAAATCACTGCTGCTAAAAAAGCTAATGTTCAAACAACTCTTCATTTCTGTGACTATAGGAATGCTGGTAGGGCTGATGATTGTTGGGCTAACACTGGCCTATTTAGAGTTTGAGGTTTGGGCATATGCTTTAGCCCTTTTATCTCAGAGCTTAATTATGACCATCTGTTACTGGTATTTCCATCCAATAAAGCTAGAGCCATTAAGTAGCATTAAAAAAGCTAAATCGTTAATTAGGTATGGAGGAGGAAGCACTCTTTTTACATTTTTCAATTACTTAAGTTCTAAAATTGATGTGTTCTTAGTTTCTAGATATGCCGCGACAGATTCAGCAGCTGGAAATAACTGGGGAGAAACTGGAGTGTATGACCAATCACTAAAAGTAATGAGCTATCCTATTACCATTATTGGAAAACTATCCGATAGTGTTATGTTTAGCGGGCTAAGTATGATACAGGACCAAACCTCAAAACTAAAATTTGCTTACCGAAGTGCTTTTTCAGTTTTAGCTACTATTTCATTGCCCTCATCCGTTTTTCTAGTCATATTCTCAGAAGAAGTCGTACTTATATTGCTAGGGGATAAATACTTAGGAGCCATTCCAGTGGTACAAATACTATTTATAGGACTCTTTATGAGAACTATAATCAAACTTTCTGACGCAGTGATAAGGGCGCTTGATAGAGTTTACATCGGGGCATTTATAAAGTTTATTTACTTTTTAGCTATCTCCTTATTCGTTTGGATAGCTCTAAGCGAAGTCTCTTTCGTTAAATCGCTCGACCTTGGTTTAACAGGAGTAGCCATAGCGCTAGTCTTGGCTGTATTCATTCAGTTCATATTGATGACCGCACTTACACTTCGTATTCTAAAAGTTAAGCTATCAGAGATATTAAAACTCATCATAGGTCCATTAATAGTAGCTACTCTCACGCTAGGCCTATGCCTCCTAACTAAGATTGGATTAAATCATTTAGGGTTTCCAGTATTCGTTAATATATTGGTTGGTACTTTATCGCTTGGGCTCTCTTATGTAATTATTATTTGGTTTATCCCTAAATCATTTGGTTTTGGAGAACATAATATGTTGAAAGTATTGCTACGCAAACTACCTTCTAGAGGAATGATAAAAATTCTACAACAAAGAGTAGAGCAAAAGACAAACAAATAAAATCACTTTGGAGTAGCTTTGGTGCGATTATTTCATTGAAAAGAGAAAACCAAATTTTGAAAACCATTCAAAACTATATTCTTGTTTTAACAACAGTACTTCTAAGCTCTGTCATATCCCATATTATAGGTCAAGGTAGTATTGTAATTACCTCTTCTGATTCTATTCCTTTTTCTGTTAAAATAAATACTCAACTAGAAACAAATTCACTTATCAGTGATGGAGAGTTCTACTTCCCCAATCAAAGCAAAGGCTATTTCCAAATAGCGGACTCTACGGAACAAGTGTTGCTAGAATTAGATTTGGCAGTTAAACAAAATAAAGCTCAAAAATTCAATCTTAAATTCATTTCTGAAGAATGGCGGATTTTGCCCGAGTCAGTCTTCGATTTACCATTAGAGTATGTAGATTCTTTAACTATGGCAGAGAACCATTCTAAGAATCCGTTAGAAGCCCTATTTATTATTACCAGTAGATATAAATCCACGAACAACCTGAACCAAAAAGAGATTAAAGAACTAGAGACTATAGTTTTTGAAAGTGATCGAATTTTGGCGGTCAAAAAATTAATTAGTCAAGAGGTATTGTCGAAAACCGAAACCATAAAAGCTTTAGGCATAATATCCTACGAGGACAACAGACTGGAAATAATAGCGGAATACTCGGCACTACTGAAAAACAAGCTCATAGCTGAAGATTTAGAGCTATTGTTCAAATTAGATAGATATAAAACCAAAGCACTTGAATGCCTTGGTTTATAAACATAAAAGTTTATAAAATTATTATCATTATCCTAACATCAGAACCAATTATTATTTGGAAGTTTGTAATGAATTAAAAGCTAACAGCTCATGGTACATAATTTCAGCGCAGGCCCTTGTATTCTTCCTCAGGAAGTGTTGCAAAAAGCCTCAGAATCAGTAAAAGACTTTAATGGAATAGGACTTTCTTTGATAGAGATAAGTCACAGAAGTAAGCCATTCATAGAAGTAATGGACAACGCCAGAGGCTTAGTAAAAGAGCTTTTAAATGTCCCTGATACTCACGAAGTACTTTTTCTTCAAGGAGGAGCTAGTCTCGGATTTTATACCGCAGCGTTTAATTTCCTGAAAGAAAACGGAAAAGGCGCCTACCATGATAGCGGCACATGGAGTTCTAAAGCTATTAAAGAGGCCAAGTTATTGGGAAATGTAGATGTAGTGGCGTCTGGAAAAGAAAACGGATACACTGAGCTAATGTTAGATTATTCTATCCCGTCAGATGCTGACTTTTTTCATTTCACATCTAATAACACGATTTATGGAGCACAGTGGCAGACTATACCTACTTCGGAGTGCCCATTAATCTGTGACATGAGTAGTGATATATTTAGTAGAGAAATTAATGTGTCAGATTTCGCATTAATCTATGCAGGCGCCCAGAAGAACATGGGACCAGCAGGAACTGTTTTATACATCGTAGAAAAAGAACTTCTAGGAAAAACAGGAAGAAACATCCCTTCTTATTTAGACCTGTCGGTGCACATAGAAAAAGACTCGATGTTCAACACACCTCCAGTTTTTGCTATTTATACATCTATGCTAATGCTAGAATGGCTAAAAGACTTAGGAGGAGTTAAAGCTATTGAGATAATCAATAATCAAAAAGCTGAGTTACTTTATAATGAAATAGACGAAAACCCTCTATTTAAAGGATATGCTCATGTAAATAGCAGGTCTAAAATGAATGTAACCTTCACATTAACAGATGCCTCATTTCAGGCTAAGTTTGATGAAATGTGGAGTAAAGCTAACATTAACGGAATTAAGGGACATAGGTCTGTAGGAGGATACAGAGCTTCGATTTACAACGCCCTTCCTCTTTCTAGTGTACAAGCATTAGTTAACGTAATGAAAGAACTAGCCACAGTAACTGCATAAAAAAAAACATGAAAGTATTAGCCAACGATGGAATAAGCGCTTCAGGAATAGCCAAGCTAGAAGCTGCAGGAATAGAAATTCATACAGAATTCATCCCCCAAGATCAACTAATCTCGAAGATTAATGAAATAGGTTATGTGGGGATTCTAGTGAGAAGTGCCACCAAAGTTAGACAAGACATTATAGACGCCTGTCCAGACTTAAAATTTATCGGAAGAGGTGGAGTAGGCATGGATAATATCGATGTGCAGTATGGAAGAGATAAAGGCTTGGACGTATTTAACACCCCTGCTGCATCTAGCCAAAGTGTGGCCGAATTGGTTATGGCTCACCTATACTCATTAGCAAGAAATACATTTGACAGCAATAGAGAAATGCCTGCTAAAGGAGCATCTGAATTTAAAGTTCTAAAAAAGAAGTATGCTAAAGGCTCGGAACTTAGAGGTAAAACACTAGGTATTATTGGTTTTGGGAGAATAGGAAAGTCCACTGCTACTTATGCGTTAGGAGCTGGAATGAAAGTTTTAGCACATGACAGGAGTTCTTCAGATGGAGCGGTGCAATGGAACATAGAAGGCGCTGGAGTAGTGAATGTGAACGTTCCTATGGTATCCTTTGACGAGATTATTTCTACCTCAGACTTCATCTCTATACATGTGCCAAAACAGGAAAATGGTTCTGCAGTAATCACCAAAAATGAAATCTCTCAAATGAAAGATGGTGTCTGTTTAATAAATGCAGCTAGAGGAGGTGTTATTAACGAACATGATTTAATTGAAGCTTTAAATACGGGCAAAGTAAAATTTGCTGCTCTAGACGTATTTGAAAATGAGCCTACTCCTCGAGAAGATTTATTAAAACACGAGAAACTAGCTAGCACACCTCATGTAGGAGCGGCTACCTCTGAAGCGCAGGACCGTATCGGAGTAGAACTGGCAGATCAAATTTTAAGTATATTACAGCCAGCTTAACTGTAAATTCATGGCTAGAATAAAACCTTTTAAAGCCGTAAGACCAGTAAATGATAAGGTACATTTAGTAGCTTCTAGGTCTTATGTGTCTTATAGCAAGGAGAAATTAAGAGAAAAACTTGATTCCAACCCTTTCACCTTTATTCACATCATTAATCCTGATTATAATGAAGAGATAAAGGCTGATGGAGGTACTAAAGGAATGTTCTCCAAAGTTAAAAGCAAATATGCAGAATTCTTAGACAGGAAGGTATTCATAAAAGATAATGAGGATAGCATTTACATCTACACTCAAACAACTCCCACAAATTCATACACAGGAATTATCGCCAGTGTTTCTGTTCAGGAGTATCAGGATAAAAGCATAAAAATTCATGAAGCTACTATCCGTAATAGAGAAAAGCTATTTACTGAATATTTAGACGCTGTGGATTTTAATGCTGAGCCTGTTCTCCTCTCCTATTCTAAAAATGAAGAGACCGCAGAGTTAATCAAAAAAGCCAAAACAGCTTCACCTGTTTACGACTTTACTACCACTGATTCAATAAGACATTCCCTTTGGATACTATCCACAGAAGAGGATATTATAAATTTCCAAAAAAGTTTCGAAAAAGTAGAAGCTCTATACATAGCAGATGGACATCATAGGTCTGCTAGTTCTGTTAACTTATCTAAGAATAGAAATAATACTAATCCTGACGCAAACAGCAACTGGTTTATGGCTATGCTTGCTCAAGAAGATGAAATGGAAATCTTTGGTTTCCATAGAATGATTCGAGGGTTTGACAAAACCGAAACCGACAAAATCATCAATGACATAAACGCCAAATTCGATTTATCTCACATTTCTGGAGATCCTTTTTCGCCCAAAGATGGAGAAGTACACATGTATTATTTCGGAACTGGCTGGACTAAGTTTAAACTAAAATCTTTAGACTCTAATTCCCCTAAAGACAGTATAGATGCTGAAAAATTATCGCGGCAAATTCTTGATCCGATTATGGGAATTACTGACCTGAAAAATGATAAGAGGGTCAAGTTTATTCCTGCTAAAAACGACTTAAACGAGCTAACCAATTCAATAGATAATGGAAATGATATCCTTTTTCTACTGGCACCAGTTACATTTAAAGAATTGAGAACTGTAGCAGATGCAGATGAATACATGCCTCCGAAAAGCACATATATAGAACCTAAATTAAGAAGTGGACTAACCATATTCGACATCTCTGATGAGTGATATAAAAAAGGATCTTTCTAGAATTATAGAATCCATCCCAAATAATGTTCTTTTAGTAGCTGTTTCAAAAACCAAACCGCTCTCCTTATTAAAGGAAGCTTATGATGCTGGGCAGAGACATTTTGGGGAAAACAAAGCTCAAGAAATTCTTGAGAAATGTCCCAACTTACCTGAAGATATAAAATGGCACTTCATTGGACATTTGCAAAGCAAAAAGGTCAAACAAGTCATTCGTTACACCCATCTAATTCATTCAGTAGATAGTTTAAAGTTAATCGCTGAAATTGACAAAAGAGCCCAAGCTATAGGCAAAACTCAAGATATCCTAATTCAAGTTCATATAGCTAAAGAAGAGTCTAAATTCGGAATCCCGGTAGAAAAATTATCTTCATTCATAGCGAGTACAATGGACGATTTTTCAAACACAAGAATAACTGGCCTCATGGGAATGGCTACCTTCACAGACAATGAAGACGTAGTCTCTAAAGAATTTGCAACGCTTAAAAAGGCCTTTAATCTCATTAAGACTTCTTACTTTAATAGTGACTCGTCTTTTTCAGAAATATCTATGGGTATGAGTGGTGACTATAAGCTAGCCATTGCAGAGGGAACCACTATGATACGAGTTGGAAGCAGTATTTTCGGCAGTAGAAACTAAATCTAAGACTCCAATAATAATCTTTGAAGAATTTTCTCTTAAGAGACATAATGTATACCTTTAAATAAAAAAACATGAAGAATATTTTACTTTGTCTACTACTAATTCCTCTCTCGGCTTTTAGCCAACAGTTTTCGTTGGAAGGACTAGGAAATCAATCAGGAGTATTACCTATAGACGGCAATACAGCTGAACTAATTGGCTACATTGATTTCACTAACTCTACCACATTTAACGGGACAGTTTTCGTAAGGTGGACAGTAGAAAGTCAAGAGCCTTCAAATATGGAATATAAATACTGCTGGAACTTATGTTACCCATATGGCACTACAGATGGTTCTCAAGGTCTAGCGGTGGCGCCAGGTCAATTTGTTGAGCACGGTTTAAGTGAGGATTTTTCTCAACAAGGATTTGCTGGATACTACAAATCTGACGAAGAAGGAGGAACTGTAATTAGACATTCTTTTTATGACCAATCGGAGAGTTTTACTAATTATAAAGATATAGGTTACTGTTTTGGTGCTACATCTACAGATGATTGTGAGTTATGGAATTCTATAGAAGAAAATGCAGCTGGAAAAGTAAACTTTATTAGTACGCCTTATCCTAATCCTTCAGAAAGTGAGACTAGAATAGACTACTTACTTAAGGACTTTAATACTGCTGAGTTCTCTCTATTAAGCTCAACGGGTACAGTCGTATTGACAGAAACAATTGACCGATCTGCAGGAACTATTTTTGTTGACTCCTCGGAATTGGCTAGTGGAATTTACTTAGTTAACATTAGCAATAATGGTGTATCTGTCGGTACACAAAGACTTATAATTAAGTAGCCAAAATATCTTTAATTATCTTAATGTGCTCTTATTAATAAGAGATTTTAAAGCTCAATCAAATACAACATATTTGATTGAGCTTTTTTTTCGTTCTGAATCAATTGTGGGGAAATTATTTTCTACTTTTACTTACCTAGATGAGTAAGACATTTCACATAGGAGCTTTATTGGCCATGGTTGTTTTTGGTATCAGCCTTTTCATGATGAAAAGAGTAAATCTGCGTGCCATGCAGCTAGGAAATAACTCTATGGATGTGCCTATAGATAACAAGCATTGGGTTTATGCGTGCATTTGCACTGCCATCTTCATAGTGTTTTATCTATTGGTAGCGCGTGAATTTAAAGACATAGAAAAAGAGCATGACCAAGAATAGATTTAAGCTGGATCTACGTCTATTTTAATTCTAAAAGAAGACTTACCTCTATCAGACTTAAACCTATCTAAAATTTTAGTCAGTTCCGCTTTTACTACCGCGGGAGAATGTTCTCTGTCAAATTTTATAAGAATATTCTTCAAATACATATTCTGAATTCTGATCACAGCAGGAAACTCAGGACCAAGGACCATTTCTCTAAAAACACCTTTTAAATCATAAACCAACTCCTTAGAAAGGCTATTCACTTCCTCTATTTTTTTATGTCTAACTGTCAGTCTTATTAGTCTCGAAAAAGGAGGATAACTATACTTTCTTCTCTCTAGTAATTCTGTATTGTAGAATCCTAAGAAATCATGCTTAATGACGCTCTGTATAATTCTATGATCAGGATAATACGTTTGGATCACTACTTTTCCTTCCTTTTCCCTTCTTCCTGCCCTACCCGCTACCTGAGTCATTAACTGAAAGGAACGTTCAAAAGCCCTGAAATCAGGAAACCTAAGCATCTGGTCAGCCTGTACAACGCCAACTAAACCAACATTTTTAAAATCGAGTCCTTTACTTACCATTTGGGTTCCGACTAAGATATCGGTATACCCTGTTTCTAACTCCTCAATGATCGTCTCATAACTATTTTTAGTCCTGGTAGTGTCAAAATCCATTCTCTGAACTTGAGCCTCAGGAAACTCATCACCCAAGTTCTCTTCTAACTTCTGAGTCCCGAACCCAACCATTTTATAAGTGTTACTGCTACAGACATCGCACTCCTGAGGGGCTGGAGAAAGTTGATAACCACAGTAATGACACTTTAATGAGTTTATAGGCTTATGATAGGTTAGACTAACATCACACCTCACACACTGCGGCACGTTTCCGCAAGTAACACACTGCCATACAGGAGAATACCCCCTTCTATTCTGAAATAAAATTACTTGCTCTCCCTTTTTCAATGTTTTAGACATTTCATCAAGTAGAACTGAAGAGAATTCCTCTTTTATGGTTTTATTTTTAATTTCATTTCTTAAGTCTACTGTAGATATTTTCGGAAGCGAAACCTTACCAAACCGCTCATTCAACTCCACCAAACCATACTTGCCAGATTGAGCGTTATAGTAGCTTTCTATGGAAGGTGTGGCACTCCCTAGAATTGTTTTAGCCTTATAAATATGAGCCAGGACTAAAGATAAATCTCGAGCATTATACCTAGGCGCAGGATCATACTGCTTAAAGGAGGCGTCATGTTCCTCGTCTACTATTATTAGGCCAAGTCTTTTAAGTGGTAAAAAAAGTGCCGATCGCGCACCTATGAAAATTTTAAAACGTTCTCCAGATGACTTTAAAGAATCATTCCAAACTTCAGAACGTTGTCCTTGATTGAATTTAGAATGAAATACTCCAACAATATCACCAAACCTTTTTCTTAATCTGCCAATGAGCTGAGTAGTAAGAGCTATTTCAGGAACCAAGAAAAGTACTGTTCTGTTTTGTGAAATCTGCTCTTCTATTAACTCGCAGTATACCTCAGTTTTACCTGAAGATGTTACTCCATGTAAAAGGCAGGTGTCTTTTTCTTCAAAAACCGACCTAATACTCTTTAAAGCAACAGACTGAGCCTCACTTAAAATAGCCCTTACCTCCTTAACTCCGTGTGCATCTATTCTGGAGATTTCTTTTTTAGTAACGCGTAAAATATTTTTTTCTCTTAGAGCATTAAGAGTAGAGTCTGAAATCCCTGAATATTCCAAAAGGTCTTTTTTTGTAACTAAGCCCTTTTTATCGTCCTGCATTTTAAGAAAGGTCATAAATAACTCTAACTGCTTAAAAGCTCTGCGTTGCAAATCATCTAATATTTCCATTCTATTAGAATCTAAAACAGAATAATCAGTGAACTCTACATAACTTTTTAACTTAGGCTTAACCCTCTCTTTAAGTTCTTCCAAAGTTACTATGAGACCTTTTTTCACTAGCCCATTTATAACAGGCATTACAGTCTTTATATCTAATATCGTACTTATGTCTTTTAGGTATAAAGATTCAGTGGCCTCTAGCGCCTCTACAATCTTCACTTCTTTGGAATTCAAACCTTCATAGTCAGGTCTATCAGAAGAGGCCAATACAATTTGAGTTTCACTCGCTAGTTTGAAACTGCCAGGTAAAGCTGCATTCATCACCTCCCCTATTGAACACATATAATACGTACTAATCCAAGACCAAAATTTTAGTTGACCTTGAGTCACTATAGGCTCCTCATCAAGCAGATAATCTATATACTTCACTTGATAATCCAAAGGAGCTGTCTCATGAATAGCAGAAATGAGCGCAGTATACAGTTTTGTTCTGCCTATTTGAACAATTACTCGCTGTCCAACTAAAACTAAATCATTCCATTCATTTGGAACCCTATAAGTTAACTCTCCCTTTAAACTCAAAGGAACTATGACTTGAACAAATTTGGTTACTCTCTCCATCCTCTACAAAAGAAGCGAATAAAAGCTTTAGATAAAAAGAATTGTATAACATATAATCTGCCTCTAACCTTCTAACTGGTCAATCTCAAAAAAATGAAACTTATCATAGCAGTTACAAAAAATTCAGCTAAT
>LAQC01000015.1:0-21781 GCA_000981645.1 Cryomorphaceae bacterium ASP10-05a
CCAATTCAGCGTTTCCGTCTTTAGTAGCTTCTAGAAGTAATTTGGATTTAACATCTCTAAGTGCAGCTAGTTTTACCGCTTCGCGCGCTTTCATAGCTGTTTTGATGTCGTTGTTTATTTGGTCAGTTAGATTCATGTTGCTTTATTGAGTCGTAAAATTAGTGAAATAAAAAAGAGCGGTGAAAACCGCTCTTTTAATCTTTTAGTCCTTCTCTTGTTAGTCTACATTGTCATGTAGGAAAGAGTTGTTGTCTTTGAGTAAAGTCTCAGAGTTCCCTTGATCATCGGTTTCTTCAGAAAGTGTGTAACGGCTTACTTGAGACTCTGAGCTATGGGCTATGTCATCTAGTTTTACGTTTCTTCTCACATAAGAAGGCTCATTTTCTAGTTGAGCCAATCCACCTGGGGTTCTAAGCTTGTGAGAAAATTCTTTAACTCTGTTCTCTCTCTGTTGATTCAGCTGAGCCAAGTCAGCCCTGCTGATTCTGTCAGTAGGCTCTTGGTGTGTGAACTTAATAGAACTGTCTACAGGAGCTTTGGGCGCTTCTGAAGTTGTTCTTAAGTCATCCTTATCTAATTCGTAAACAATCTTGTTAACTTCCTCTTTTGGTTCTTCGCTTGCAGGTTCAGAAAGGGCAGGAGTAGAATCGTTTACGGCAGTGTTCTTTATAAAAGGCTCTTCTGTTTCTAACTCATCTGTACTGCTAAATAAAGTTGAAGAATCTGACTCTTCCGTTTCGTTTAACCAAGACGGAGCCTGGTTTGCTGTCGGAGCCTCAGGAGTGTTGGCTTCTGGAGTTTCTTCTTCCGTTAGCTTTAAGAAAGGTTCCTCTTCGAGTGCAGTGTCGTCAAAATTAACCGGTTCGTTAGTTGGAACTGTTGGCTTAGCTATAGGAGAAGTGATTTGTAAGGGCTCTTTGTCTTCTAAAGTGAATTTCTTAATCTCTGGCTCCATTACTGGAATTCCAGAAATGATTTCCTGAGAACTAAATCCAGTAGCGATTACAGTCACACATAGATCATCTCCAAGTGTGGAGTCTTCTCCGTAACCCCAAATTACTTCTGCGCTCATGCCTGCTTTATCCTGAATATAATCTGTAATTTCCATTACTTCATCCATCGTTACAGAGTCCGCACCGTGGGTTACGTTTAGGAGAACAAATTCAGCGCCAGTAATGTCATTGTCATTAAGTAGAGGAGATTCCAATGCCTGCGTCACAGCGGTCATGGCTCTGTCTTCTCCTTTTGCTTTTCCTGACCCCATTATAGCCACACCGCTATTTTTCATCACAGTGTTTACATCATTCATATCTACATTTACCTCACCAGTAAGTGTAATTACTTCGGCTATACCTTTAGCCGCGGTGCAAAGAACTTCATCTGCATGAGAGAAGGCATCTTTCAATGTCAAGTTTCCGTAAAGCTCACGAAGCTTGTCATTCTTTATCACTAAAAGCGTATCCACAGAGTCTCTCATTTCTTTAAGACCTTGTTCTGCTTGATTTTTTCTTTTTCTTCCTTCGAACAGAAAAGGAATAGTCACAATCCCTACAGTTAGAATCCCTAAGTCCTTAGCGGCTTTGGCTATGATAGGCGCAGCACCAGTTCCAGTTCCTCCACCCATTCCAGCAGTAACGAAAACCATGGTCGTGTTCTTCGTCAAGATCTTCATCACATCATCCAGGTTCTCTACTGCAGCATTTCTTCCTACCTCAGGAATAGCTCCGGCTCCTCTGCCTTCAGTTAATGTAGCTCCTAGCTGTATCTTAAGTGGAACAGGGCTGTGGTCTAAGGCTTGAGCATCGGTGTTACACACGACGAAGTCTACTCCATTAATTCCTTGTTCATACATGTAGTTGACAGCATTACTACCACCACCACCGACACCTATAACTTTAATGATTGAATTGTGCTCTGTAGGAAGCTCAAATCTCATTATGTCTGTTGTATTATCACTCATGACTTATGGGTTAAATTGTATTAGTTAATCTAGTTTCTTTTGGTTAAAAAAGAAGGATGCGAATAAGCAAAAACTAGCTGAGTTATCATGGAATTTATTGAAGTAGTTTTCCATACCACGCAGCTTCTATTGTTAGCTTTTATTCTTCTTCATTTTCGAACCATGCTTTGATGTTGTCTAAAAACTTGACAGCACCTTTTCTACTTTCTCCTTGTTGTTTCTTAATTAGGTCATCAGAAGTAGGTTTACTTCCATTGTCAAACCCTTTCATAACCAGTCCTACACCTGTGGAGTAGGTTGGCTTTACTACGTCTTCATTAGGGGCTTTGTATAGGTGTTCATTCGGGTAGCCTATTCTGCAATCCATTCCTGTAATGAATTCGAATAACTGAGTAATGTGCCTCATCTGAGAACCACCACCTGTAACTACTATACCACCTATGAGCTCTTTTTCGAAACCGCTGTTCTTAATTTCATAGTAAATGTGCTCTATGATTTCAGACATTCTAGCTTCTATAATGTTGGCTAAGTTTTTTAGAGAAATTTCTCTAGGGTCTCTTCCTCTGAGACCAGGAATACAAACGATTTCATTCTCGTTGTTTTCGCTAGCTATAGCCGAACCGAATTTTTTCTTTAATGCCTCTGCTTGATTTTTCATAATCGTGCAGCCTTTCTTTATGTCCTCAGTAATGATATTTCCTCCGAAAGGAATTACTGCCGTATGGCGAATAATTCCATCTTGGAAAACAGCGATGTCTGTAGTTCCACCACCGATATCTACCAGTACTATTCCAGCTTCCTTTTCTTCGTGGCTTAAAACCGCCGCGCTAGAGGCTAGCGGTTCCAGAATGAGTTGGTCTACGGTTAACCCCGCTTTTGCTACGCACTTATAAATATTCTGTGCAGCAGCTATATGGCCAGTGATGATGTGGAAATTGGCCTCCAATCTTACACCGCTCATGCCTATAGGGTCTATAATTCCCTGTTCGTTATCTACTATAAACTCCTGTGGAAGCACATGAATGATTTCTTCACCAGGAAGCATCACTAGCTTGTGCATGTCATCTATAAGCTCATCCAAGTCATTTCTAGAAATCTCTGTTTCTAGATTGTTTCTCATTTTAATACCTCTGTGTTGAAGACTGTTAATATGCTGTCCTGCTATACCCACATTCACCACATTGATTTCTACATTAGAGTTTTTTTCAGCATCTACTACAGCAGCTTTTATAGAAGCTACTGTTTTTTCGATGTTAGAGACGACGCCTCTGGTCACGCCCACAGATTCGGAGATTCCCATTCCTAGGATTTCTATTTTTCCGTGATCGTTTTGTCTTCCTACGAGACAAGCTATTTTAGTTGTTCCTATGTCTAGTCCTACTACTATTTCTGACATGTTTAAAGTCTTTACAGGTTAATAGTTAATCTCTTTGCACACTACCTGGTCCTTAAATCGCAAGTCCAGCGTGGTGTATTTATTCCAATTCTGTTTACCGATGGTCTCTTTATAGAATACCTCTAGTCGGTTTAATTTATCTTCTATGTTCTCAGATACTCCTAAAAGAATTTTATGGCTCCCTACTCTTGGTACCAATTCGAACTCTTTTTCTTCATTCACATACACATGCTCCACCTGATTCACCCAGAAATCTGATGTTTCTATAAAAGTGGCTACCTGAAAGATTTCGTCTAAAAGCGAGCTTTCCCTTAATTCTTCATTCACTTTGAGTAAAGAAAGGGTAGTGCCGTCTAGTGACTCGTTAATTCTTCCTGTAAACAGCATTAGACGGGGATTTCTAGAGGATAGCGTAGGCATTTTAACGCCATCTTTATCTACCAGGAAGCTCCCACCTTCTACATTTATAATTCTAACGAAGGGTACGCGCTGTTCGGCATTAATCTTTAGCTTTCCATCAACAGTTTTATGAACAGTCGGATTTTTGATCAGCGGATTGGAATTTAGGGCGGTTTGAATCTTGTAAAGATTGACGTCATTTATAGGCGCTCCTATGATGGGAGTGCCTATTCCTGTAATCTCTTTTTCTAGCTGTCTCTCAGTGATTAAGGCCTCCTCTGCGCTTACGTCTAACTTGATTTCCATGACCCAGCAAGTCACCTCAGACTGCTGCTCTATAGCGAATGCTGTCAGAAAGACGATGGCTAAAATGGCAGCTACAATTCCTGATTTTTTCCAGTTAATATTCATGAAAGTGCTTGTTTTATAGGGTTCACCAACTGGTCTATATCTCCAGCTCCTAAAGTCATAAGAAGCTCAGGTTTTTCTGATTTCACCCAATGGAGTGTTTCTTCTTTAGAGAGTAATTTTTTCTGTGTTGAAATTTTTTCTAGTAACCAGGCACTGGTCACACCCTCGAGGGGAAGTTCTCTGGCAGGATAAATATCCAATAGAATTACTTGGTCTAGTTTCGATAGACTAGCGGCAAATTCATCTGCGAAATCTTTGGTTCTGCTGAAGAGGTGCGGTTGGAATATTCCTGTTAATTTTTTGTTTGGGTAGAGCTCCTTGGTAGCAGAAATAGCAGCGTTGAGTTCGGTTGGGTGATGAGCGTAATCATCAATGTAAATGCGGTCACAAGTATTTACAAGTGTTTCGAAGCGTCTTTTTATTCCTTTAAAACTTGCCAATCCCTCGGCTAGTTTATTTACGTCTAAACCAGATTCAGTGGCTAGTGCTAAAGCGGCCAGTGCATTTTCAGTATTGTGTTTTCCTGCCATAGGGAATGCGATGTTTAGGAGTTCTCCGTGAGGAGTTTTGATGTCCATGACATAGCTTCCTTCTTTGAGAACCCTAGAAGTGATTTGGTAATCTGCTTCTGTGTTCCATCCATAGGTAAGGATTTTTGCAGGTGAGCGTTGCAATGCCCTATTCTCCGTTAGCCTAACGGCTATGTCTTCATGCAAAAGAAGTACATCAGAAACTTGTTCAGCAAACATTCTGAAGGATTTCAGAAGCTCCCCTTCTTCTCCATAAATGTCCAAATGGTCGGCATCCGTAGAAGTAATTATCGCTCCAGTAGGATGAAGAGTGAGAAAACTCCGGTCGTACTCGTCTGCTTCTACCACGGTAAGCTTGGCTCCCTCCTTATGTACGAAGTTGGACTCAAAGTTAGATGCAATACCTCCTAGAAATGCACTTAGAGGCTCTCCGTAGGCATGAATTATATGAGCGAGAATACAGCATGTAGTAGTTTTCCCATGAGTCCCTGCTACGGCTAATCCATGGGTGTTCTCTGTAATGACTCCTAGCGCTTGGGATCTTTTAAGAAGGTTGTGTCCTGTAGATTTAAAGTAATTTAATCCCTTATGAGCTATTGGAATCGCAGGGGTATAGACCACTAAAGCGTTTTCTTGGTAAAGGTCTAGAAATTCTGATGGAATAAGTTCCACTTGGTCTTCAAAGTGAATGTGTATGCCCTCTGCTTCTAGTTTCTGAGTGAGTGGTGTAGCAGTGCTATCATAGCCAAAAACTCTTTTACCTATGCGGTTAAAATATCTGGCGAGTGCACTCATGCCTATTCCGCCTATGCCTATGAGGTAAACTGCTTGAATAGCTTCTAAGTCAATGTCTGAAAACGATATGTTTTTTTCAGCTGTCATTATTTAAGTAGCTCCTCAATCTGATTCACGATGTCTTCCGTAGCATTGGGCTTGGCTAATTTTTTTATTTCTTGGCTCATGGACTCCATTTTGGACGAGTCATTTATGAGTTCATTAATTACGTGGTACAGATTCTCCTCAGCTTCGCTATCTTTTAGAAGTATGGCTGCTTTGACATCACTTAATGCACGTGCATTTTTGGTTTGATGGTCTTCACTCACGTTTGGAGAAGGAATGAGTATAGTCGGCTTTCCTACTAAACATAATTCACTTATAGACATGGCGCCTGCTCTGCTTATAATTATATCGGCAGCGGCATAAGCCATATCCATTTCTTTGATGAATGGAGTGAGCACTAACCCTGACTTATGATTTTGGGAAATGCGTTCCGTCTCCGATGAGAAGCTTTTTCCGCACTGCCATACGAGCTGAATGTTGTCTCCTATTAGTTTTTCTATGTGCTTTCTTAAAGCATGGTTGATAGTTCTAGCGCCCAAGCTACCGCCTACGGCTAGTACAGTTTTTTTAGAGCTGTTTAGTCCGAAGTGAGCTATGGCTTGCTCTTTAGATACAGAAGTATTGGCTATGAGCGCGCGCACAGGATTTCCAGTGATGCTAATTTTTTCTTCGGGGAACCAGCGTTCCATATTTGAGTAAGCCACACAGATTTTATCTGCACCTTTAGCAAGCCATTTATTGGTGATTCCAGGAAAGGAGTTTTGTTCTTGGAGAACGGTTTTAACGTTTCTCGCATTGGCTCTTTTGAGTAATGGGCCTGAAGCGTAACCTCCAACACCTATAGCTATGTCTGGCTTGAATTCTTTAATGATTTTATTGGCGTTCCATAAGCTAGACAGCAGTTTGAATGGAAATGTGAGATTATCTAGGGTGAGTTTTCTCTGAATTCCGCTAATCCATAATCCTTTAATAGGATATCCTGCTTCGGGTACTTTGGTCATTTCCATGCGTCCATCAGCGCCTACGAATAGGATGTCGGCATCAGGATTTCTCTTCCTGATTTCATCGGCTATGGCTATGGCAGGGAATATATGTCCCCCTGTTCCACCTCCTGATATGATTACTTTAAGCGTAGGCATGTCCTTCCTCTTCTTTAGTAGATTTTTCTGCTTTTTTCTTTTTGATTGGGTTGGTCAATCTTTCTTTAGCTGTAGGGTCTAGTTCATAATCCTCATCGTACACACTTCTACTCACACTAAGAATTACTCCTATGGCAAAACAGGTAAACAGAATACTAGTTCCTCCCATAGAAACCAATGGAAGCGGCTGACCTGTGACGGGAATGATATTCACTGAAACAGCCATGTTTATAAATGCCTGAAATACGAGTAGCATGCTAAACCCCAGAGCTAGTAATCCACCAAAATGACGTGGGCATTTTATAGCTATTCTTATACTTCTGTAAAAGAAGATGAGGTACAGCATTAGTATTCCTAAACCACCAAATATGCTTCCGTATTCCTCTATGATGAATGCGTAAATCATATCTGAATAGGCATGTGGCATGCTGTTTCTGGCGTGAGCTGTTCCTGGAGGAGAAGGAAATATCCCCCCCCTGTAGATAGCGGCCTTGGCCTCTTCTGTCTGGTAATCGGTAGCTGTGGCTGAGCTGGATTCTCCTGAAGAGAACATTTCTATTCTGCTCATCCATGTGCTGGCTCTTCCTGGAACCAGTTCTGGATTTATTTTATAGACAGTAAACATCAGTACTAATCCTAGCACTGCCGAACCTATTACGGCAGAGATATGTTTGATGTGTACCCCACCGATAAACATAAGAAGTAAACACACTCCACCCAGCAGTACTGCTGTAGAGAAGTTAGCTGGAAAAATCAGCAAACAAATCCCTAGCACTGGAATTAAAATAGGTAGAACACCTTCTTTAAAGCTATGCAGCTTGGCTCTCTTGATAGTGAGCACTCTGGCTACATACATTATAAGCACGATTTTCGCAAAATCTGAGGTTTGAAAATTCTGATTTATAATCGGAATTTTAATCCATCTACTGGCACCGTTTATATTCAATCCAAATAACAGAGTGACTAACAATAAGCCTGCTGCCACCCAAATCAGAACTTGACTCATCCGAGAGAAATACTTAAACTTGATTTGGTGCACCCAGAAGATAACTGCTATACCAGCACTCAGCATGAAGCCATGCTTTATAAGGTATTTCATAGAACTGTCATGCCTGTAAGCAAGCGCGCCTGTAGCACTATACACTGCGAGTAGCGAGTATAATGCTAGAAATATAGCTACCATCCAGATAACTTTATCTCCTTTTAATTTGCTTAATAGTTGCTGCATGTCAGGCTGGTGTTTAGGTTATAGCCCTTTTACTGCTTTTTTAAATTGTCTCCCTCTGTCTTCGTAATTTTCGAATAAATCGAAACTTGAACAGGCTGGAGAAAGAAGTACAGTTTCACCATCAAATGCTACTTGGTATGCGACATCTACAGCTTCTTTGGCAGTAGAGGCTTCATGGATGAACTTTACTTTATCACCGAAAGTCTCTATCAATTTTTTATTATCTGTACCTAAGCAGATAATGGCTTTTACTTTAGATTCTACTAATGGAATGAGGTCTGTGTAGTCGTTACCTTTATCTACACCTCCTACGATCCATATCACAGTTTCTATCTGGCTTTCTAGTGCGTACCATGCTGAGTTTACATTGGTAGCTTTTGAATCGTTAATGAATTTTACTCCATTTATCTTAGATACGAATTCTAGACGGTGTTCTACCGTATCGAAATCTGTTAAACTACTTCTGATACTCTCATTTCTGAGATCTAGAAGTTTTCCTGTTACGCTCGCTGCCATCGAGTTCATGATGTTATGGCGGCCTTGCAACGCTAAATCCTGAATAGACATTTTTAAGGGGGATTTGAGGTTAATAATTAATTGATTATGGTCCAGGTAAGCACCTTCTTGAGTGCTGTCCGTGGTTTTGCTTAGTGAAAAGGGATAAGCTCTTCCTGAATACCCTTTTTCTTGTAAATTCTTAGTTATACTTTCGTCTTCTGCCCAGTATATAAAGGCTTCAGCCGAAGTCTGGTTTTGGATAATTCTGAGCTTAGAATCGATGTAGTTCTGTAGGTCATATCCATACCTGTCCAGATGGTCTGGTGTTATATTTAATAGCACAGCTATATCTAGCTTGGTTTCGAACATTCCATCTAGTTGAAAGCTGCTTAGTTCTAGCACCCAGAAATCTTTGTCTCCAGAAGCTAATTGCAACGCTAAACTCTGCCCTACGTTTCCTGCTATTCCTACACTTACACCCGCATTTTTTAGGATGTGGTAAGTGAGAAGTGTGGTGGTCGTTTTACCGTTAGTGCCTGTTATTCCTATTAGTTTTCCTTGAGTGTAGCGCGCTGCAAATTCGATTTCGGAAATCACAGGAATCCCCTGCTCTAGGAAATAGGTTACGATTGGTGAGCTTTCTGGGATGCCTGGGCTTTTAACAACCTCTGTGGCATCTTTCATCTCAGTCTGCGTGTGCTTTCCTTCTTCCCATGTTATCTGCTGTTCCGAAAGCATTTCTTTATATTTTTCCTTTATAAAGCCATAGTCAGATAGGAACACAGCATAGCCATGCTTCTTGGCTAAGATGGCTGCACCAGTGCCGCTTTCGCCACCGCCTAAAATCACTATGTTTTTATTCTTATTCAAGGTTCTTTCTTATCTAATTTTCAGTGTAACAATGGTGAGTACGGCTAGCATTATTCCGACGATCCAAAACCGAGAAACGATTTTGGATTCATGAAACCCTAGTTTTTGGTAATGGTGGTGGAGGGGTGCCATTTTGAATATTCTCTTTCCTTCTCCAGTGGTCTTTTTGGTGTATTTGAAGTAGGAAACCTGGAGCACTACCGAGAGATTTTCTATTAGGAATATTCCACACAATAGAGGAATCAACAATTCTTTTCTAATGGCTATAGCGAATACAGCGATTATCCCACCAAGAGCTAAGCTTCCGGTATCTCCCATGAATACTTGGGCAGGGTAGGAGTTGTACCATAAAAACCCGATGCACGCTCCCACGAAGGCAGATCCGAAAATCACGAGCTCGCCTGAGTGCGGGATGTACATAATATTCAAGTAATCTGCGAAGATGTAATTCCCTGATACGTAAGCGAAAATCACTAGAGTAAGTCCTATTATGGCCGAGGTTCCTGTGGCTAATCCATCCAGACCATCTGTCATATTGGCTCCATTAGAAACGGCTGTAACTATAACGATGACTACGGGAATGAAGACCAACCAAAGCAAATCTTTGGCTGAGTCTCCGAACCAGCTTATTAACCAGATATAATCAAATTCGTTATCTTTTACGAAAGGAATCGTGGTCTTAAAAGACTTGGATTCTTTCCATACATCAGGATTAGTAGTTCCTTCTGCTTGTGAAATCACCTGCTCTATACTTGGTGTAGCGGTGTCAGTTATTTTCTCTTTGATAGTTACATCTGGACTGAGGTATAGCATAGTACCTATTATGATTCCACCTACTACCTGTCCAGCTATCTTGAATTTTCCTGCTAGTCCTTTCTTGTTCTTTTTAAATACTTTGATGTAGTCATCCACAAAACCGATGGCACCAAACCACACTGTGGCTACTAGCATTACTTGGATGTACGTATTGGTTAAATCGGCAAACAGGATGGTAGGAACCAGAATAGCCAGAAGAATGATTATTCCACCCATGGTAGGCGTGCCGGATTTTTCCATTTGACCATCTAAACCTAGGTCTCTTATGGTTTCCCCTACTTGCTTGTCTCTGATCCAGTTGATTAAACTTTTACCGAAGAACATAGAAATAGTAAGTGATGTGATTATCACCAAAGCGGCTCTGAACGAGAGGAACTTAAATAGTCCAGCTCCCGCTAGGTCGTAGGTTTCATTTAGGTAATCAAATAGGTGATATAGCATTACTTATTTAGCAGTTTAAATGTGGTTTCTACCGTTTCTAAATCATCGAATGGGTGCTTTACGCCTTTGATGTCTTGGTATTTTTCATGGCCTTTTCCAGCGATAAGAATGATGTCATCCGGTTGAGCGAGTGTGCATGCAAGTTTTATGGCTTCTTTTCTATTAGAAATTTGAAGTGTTTTAGCCAGCGCTACAGGGTCTAATCCTGCCGCCATGTCTTTTATAATTTCGTCTGGTTCTTCTGAGCGTGGGTTGTCTGAGGTTAACACTACTTTATCACTAAACTCTGCGGCTATTTTGGCCATCTCAGGACGCTTGGTCTTGTCTCTATCTCCTCCGCAGCCTACTACAGTAATTACTTGCTCATTACCTGTTCTTAATGTCTTAATGGTTTTGAGTACATTCATTAAAGCATCAGGCGTGTGTGCGTAATCCACTACTGCCATAATGTGCTTTTCGCTGGTCGTTTGCTGAAACCTTCCTTCTACAGAATTCAGCGAAGAGAGCTTAGTGAGCACATCAAGTTTTTCTTGTTCTAATTCTTGTGATATGGCATAAACGGCTAGAAGGTTAGAGGCGTTAAACTGACCTATTAATTGAGAATACATCTCATTTCCATCTATAGAAAGGTGGAGTCCAGAGATGAGGTTTTCTAAAATCCTGGCTTTATAGTCGGCCATGGTTTTAAGAGCGAAACTTCTTTTCCGAGCGTTGCAATTTTGTACCATAACCTCTCCGTTTTGGTCATCTTCATTAAAGAGGGCAAATGCCTTTTTCCCTAAACCATCAAACAATAATTTCTTGGCGTAGATGTATTCTTTGAAAGTGGAGTGGTAATCTAAATGGTCATGGGAGATATTGGTAAACAATGCTCCTGTGAAGTCTATTCCTGCAGTTCTTTTCTGAACCAATGCATGGGAGCTTACTTCCATAAAACAATACTCGCTTCCGGCAGCTACCATTTGGGCTAATAGTGCCTGAAGAGAAACTGGGTCTGGAGTGGTGTGTGTAGAAGGTATTTCTCTGTCGCCTATTTTATTTACTACTGTAGATATTAAGCCTACTGTGTATCCTAGAGAAGTGAATAGATTAAATAGGAGAGTGGTAACCGTGGTTTTTCCATTGGTACCCGTGATGCCTACGATTTTTATATTTTCAGAGGGATTGTCATAATAATTAGCTGCACAGATTCCTACTGCATGAGAAGAATCTTCTACCTGAACGTAGGTTATGTTGGGAGTGAACGTCAACGGCATGGTCACACATATTATCACAGATGCGCCTAATTCGATGGCTTTATCTATATAGAGATGTCCATCTACTTGTGTTCCTTTTACGGCTATGAATATCCAGTCCTTTTGCACCGCACGAGAATCTGCTGTTAATCCTTTTACAGAAACAGCGGTATCTCCATGTACCTTTACGGAGCCTGCTTTATATAATATGTCTTTTAGCGTATCCACGTTAGTTGTTATGACTCATTTCTAAGCTTACCAAGCTTGTATTGGCCAGGCTAGTTCCTGACTTAATACTTTGTTTTTTTACCGTCCCATGCCCAGAGATATTTACGCGAAGTCCCTGTGCTTCTAAAAGGTAGAGCGCATCTTTTAATCCCATTCCTACTACGTAGGGCATTACGTCCTTTTTTATGGTCTTTGGTTTTACTTTTACTTGTGTGTCTCCTGTTTCTGTGAAAACCCATGAAGCATCCTGTGAGGAGCTGCTGTAATTCATGCCTAAGTCATTGTAGACTTGTGTAATCTCTGACTGGTGTCCATCTTTAGAGGCTGGAAGCGAAGTGTCTACTATTTTTTCGCTTACTAATTCTGACTTGAAGAATTCCTTTGCGTACATCATGTCTGCGATGTCTTTAAATACCGGAGCAGCTAGAGCACTTCCATAGTAAACTCCATTCTGTGGATTAAAGACCACGACTATGCAGGAGTATTTAGGCTTCTCAGCTGGGAAGTATCCACAGAAAGAAGCTTGATATTTTTTGTTGATATAGGAACCGTCTACTGCTGCCCATGCCGTCCCTGTTTTACCGGCCATTGAATAGGAGTCGTTTTTAAGAACTCTTTCAGCGGTTCCCCTTTCTACCACACCTTTCATCATGATGTGTGCGTCACGAATAGTACTGTTACTTAATATTTTTTCTTGAAGAACTTCTGGTTCTATGGTTTGAAAGACTTCACCTCTTCTAGAAAGAGCCTGAGCAAAGAGCGGCTTCATCATTCTTCCATTATTGGCTATAGTGTTATAGAATGAAAGCGTTTGAAGTGGCGAGTATTGGACCTCATAACCGATGGCCATTTGAGTCAAGCTTACCCCTGACCATCTTTTGTCTCCAGTAGAGGATTTAATGATAGGCGGTTGTTCTCCTTTGAAATTTAAGTTGAGCGGATTATAAAGGCCCATAGAAGAAAGCTTGTCTAGGTATTGCTGTGGGTTTTTCTTATAAGCGCGCTGCATGGCGAGCGCACAGCCTACGTTTGAACTTTTTTCGAATGCTTCTTGAATACTTATAGTTCCTAGTCCTCCCTCTTTCCAGTCGGAATCTCTCATGGTTTCTTCATAGAACTGGTGTGTCCCGTCTCCGGTGTCTACAGAGTCAGTGATATCTATAAGGCCGTCATCTATAGCGGCTAGAAGAGAGGCTAGTTTGAAGGTTGAGCCAGGTTCAGTTCTTGTAAGAATGCTTTGATTCATTCTTTCTTGGTAGCTGATGTTTCCGCTGGCGCCCTCAAACTTGGTAAGGTTAGTCATAGCTTTTATGTAGCCAGTTTCTACTTCCATAACTATAGCTACGCCCCAGTCACAATTGTGTCTTTGGAGCATATTCTCTAATGATGTAGTAGCTACGTCCTGTACTTCTGAGTGTATAGAACTGATTACATCTGCTCCTTCAACTGGTCTCTGTATATAGTCATCTGAAATAGGCTTCCATACGTTTCCAGCTAACTTCTCTTCAAGTCTGTACCCTGTTATGCCGGAAAGCTCAAGATCATAAGCACGTTCTATTCCTACTTTTTGGTTTTCCCTGTGAATTCCAATAGTTCTATTGGCAAGTTTGCCTAGAGGTTTTTCTCTTTTTCTTTTTTCTTCGAAGATGAAACCGCTTTTGAACCGTCCTAAATTGAAAAAGGGCATTTCTTGTATTGTCTTCTTTTGAAGAAAATCAATGTCACGCTTTATGAGCTGGTAACGGTTCTTTCCTTGAATAGCTGATTGGAAATCAGTTCTTACTTCTTCCTGAGTCTTTTCAGGAAAGAGCTGAGCTAATGCATAACTAGCGGAGTCTATATAGAGTCTGAGATTTTCTTCATCCATGGAGCCTGCCTGACTATCCCATCTTACATCAAATTCTGAGATAGATGTAGCGAGAAGTAATTTGTCTGCTGAAAAAATCTGTCCTCTGGTAGGTTGAATTTCTCTTTTTTGCACCGCAGATTCTTGTGCTTGAACTTCCCAAGATTCTTCTGCGAAGAATTGGATAGCAAAAACCTTCACAGCTATGCTTACCCCTAGGAGTGAGATGAGCATGTACATGACCCAAACTTTAATCGCTATGTTTTTAACATTTTTCATGGGTTAGTTACCAGAATTTCGGGGCTGTGCATAGGTTTTTTTAAATCAATCATTTCTGAGCTTTTAAGCATATTGGAAAGCTGTGTTTTGCTTTCTTCATTCGAAATGACTGTGTTGTATTCTGATTTTACTTCGTGTAACTCTTTTGTCTTATCGGAAATATTTCTAATGGTGTTTTCTGAATAATACACCCACCAGATATGGAACAAGAAAATCCCAGTAAGGAAAAGGATGAACGGCATTTGGTTCACGCCACCTTTCACTAAAAACTCGCCATTAAGCAGCCAACTGACACCTTTGGCCATTTTTGACTTCTTTTTGGTTTGTTTAGGTTTCTTATGTTTCTTAATCCTGTTCATTTATTCCTTTGCGCTACTCTTAACTTAGCGCTTCGTGCTCTGTTGTTTCTTTCGATTTCACTTGAGTCTGGTACTAGCGGTTTCCGATTCACGGGTTCTAGCGGTCTTATTAGATTTCCGAAGAAATCTTTTTCTTGTTGTCCTTTTAAGTTTCCGGAGCGCATGATGTTTTTAACCATTCGGTCTTCTAAACTGTGGTAGGAGATAACTACCAGTCTTCCATCGGGGGCTAACACCTCTAGGCTTTGAATAAGGAGCTCCTCGAGTGCTGTAAGCTCTTCATTTACTTCTATTCTTAGTGCTTGGAAAACTTGTGCTAGAAAGCGATAGTCATCATATCTTGGGGTAACTGGGAGAAGTGCTTCCTTTAGCTTTTCTGTAGTGTCTATTTTCATCTCCTCTCTTTTCAGAAGGAGCTGACGAGCTATCTTTCCTGCGTTTTTTAATTCTCCGTAAAGCCAAAACATTTGTTTCAGCTTGTCTTCGTTGTAAGTCATGACTATGTGCTCAGCGGTCTTTTCACCGTTTTGGCTCATTCTCATGTCTAGTGGCCCATCTGTTCTGGTAGAAAAACCTCTGGCATCTACATTAAACTGGTGAGAGCTCACGCCTAAATCTGCTAAGATTCCGTCTACATGAGTAATTCCATTGAACTGAAGAAAGTTTCTCATAAACCTAAAATTCTGGTCTACGAAGAGTATTCTGTCATCTTCTGGAA
Organism: Cryomorphaceae bacterium ASP10-05a; assembly: GCA_000981645.1. GTDB lineage: Bacteria > Bacteroidota > Bacteroidia > Flavobacteriales_D > Sanyastnellaceae > ASP10-05a. Next base: position 15,194 of record LAQC01000015.1, read on the forward strand.
GATTCTTTTTAGCATCGGGATCTTGGTCAAAGGCGATAAGTTTTCCTTTATCAAGTAATTTCAAAATTTCAATTGAATGCCCGCCTCCACCGAAGGTGACGTCCACATAAGTCCCGTTTGGATTTATGTTCAAACCATCTATGGAGGGTTGAAGCAATACCGGTACGTGATAGGCTTCGTTCTCCATGCTTTCTGTTCTTAGTTTAATTTAGATTGGCTACTGTCGTCTAGGTCTTTACGAACATCTTCTGCTAGGTCTCCAAAATCATCACCTTGATTCAGGATTTCTGCTTCGAAAGCGGGCTTACTCCACATTTCTATCTTCTGACCAATGCCGTTTACTTTTACTTCTTTAGTATTCTTCGGGTCTATACCGGCATACTCAAGTAAGGAGGCAGGGATTAGCATTCTTCCTGCAGAATCGAGCTCGATAGCCGTGGCTCCATTCATAAATCTTCTCTGAAATTGTTGGTGAGAGCGGTTATATCTGCTTAATCTGTTCATCTCCTCATTCACCTTATCCCACTCTGGCTTTGGATAGAGGACTAGACACTTTGCGAAGATGTCTCTGTTGATTACTAATCCATGACTAAGCACAGGCTCCAGCTGCTTTCTTAGCTTAGCCGGAAACATAAGCCGACCTTTTGAGTCGACTTTGCAGTCATATTCACCTAGTAGATTCAACATATTTTAAACATTGGAGTGTAAAAATAGGATGAATTTACCACAATGTGACACTTTCTACCACTTTTTCCCACTTTGTGGAAAAGTTGGATGATGCTGTGTACAACCATGTAGCGCGAAGCGGAATTTCATAGTTGTCAACAAACCGTTTAAGATTCGGCTAACAGCGGGGTGTTGAAGAGTGTTGAATAGGTTTTTTTAGGAGAATAATGGCAGCGCAAATGAATTTGATTACATTTGAGATAATATGGATTACGAATTAAAAGAAGACGGAAAATTTAAGTACCTAGAAGAAGGTTCAGGACCAAATTTGGTCCTGCTTCATGGTCTTTTTGGTGCTTTGAGTAATTACGAGCATGTCATCGAACATTTCAAGGATAGATACACAGTAATCATACCTATGCTGCCGTTGTATGAGCTTCCTATTATCAATACGAACGTTAAGAATTTGGCCAAGTTTCTGAAGGAGTTTTTACTTTTCAAGGGAATAGACAAAGTCAATCTTTTAGGTAACTCTCTGGGAGGGCACATAGCACTGGTGTTTACTGAAGCTAACCCTGAGAAAGTGAGTTCTCTGATTCTTACAGCCAGCAGTGGCTTGTATGAAAATGCTTTTGGTAATTCATTTCCTAGAAGAGAAGATAAGGAGTTTATCCGTAAAAAAGTAGCAGTTACATTCTACGACCCCAAGCATGCTAATGATGAGTTGGTAGATGAATGCTTCGCTATGGTAAATGATAGAAATAAAGTCATTCGTGTATTGGCTATAGCTAAGTCTGCGATACGTCATAACATGGGGAAAGACATCCAGCACATGAAGATGCCTGTATGCTTGATTTGGGGAAAGGACGATACTATTACTCCGCCTGAAGTGGCTGAAGAGTTTCATGAGAAAATGGAAAACAGTTCTTTGTACTGGATAGATAAATGCGGTCATGCACCTATGATGGAGCGCCCAAAAGAATTCAACGAACACTTGGATGGGTGGATGAAGGAGAATGAAATTTAAAAAAGAGACGAACCACGTTCGGCTTATTTAAACCCCAGCTTCCAAACCTATAATCCCCAACCTCAAACGCCTTCCATGATCATTAAATCTGCCAGTTTCGTTATAAGTAATAAAGACATTAATAAATGTCCAGTTCCAGATAAGCCCGAGTATGCCTTTATTGGGAGGAGTAACGTAGGTAAGAGTTCCTTGATAAATATGCTTTGCAATGAAAAAAATCTAGCTAAGACTTCCCAGAGACCGGGAAAGACTCAGCTGATTAATCATTTCGTTATAAACAGCAAGACCGAAGACCCTTGGTATTTGGTGGATTTGCCGGGGTATGGATTTGCCAAAGTCCCTGTCAAGCTGAAAAGTAAGTGGATGGGATTTATTACTGGTTTTTTGAAAAATAGACAGAATCTACTCTGCACTTTTGTGCTTATAGATAGTAGGCTCGAGCCACAAAAAATAGATCTTGAGTTTATGGAATGGTTAGGAGAGAATGAAATTCCTTTTGTCATCGTTTTCACTAAAACAGACAAATTGAAATCAGCAGAGAAGAAATCTTTCTTGGAGAATTATAAATCTACAATGCTTAAAGTTTGGGAGGAAATGCCAACAGTATTTGTCTCTTCTGCAGAGAAGCACGAAGGAAAAGAAGAACTCCTGTCTTTTATAAGCAGTGTTAACGAAGGGTGGTAGATTCCAAAGAGAAGGTTTAAGTCTAAACTGAAATTAATGTTTAGAACTGTTCTTTCTGCTTTTACTATCAACTAAACGTCCATTATAATAAAGGATTATCCAATCAGCTTCAGTTCCTCCGCGAATTTTCTGGAAAAATCAGTAAGCATTTTTGCAGCTTCTTTTTCACCTGTGGCTCTCTCAAAAGTTTCTGCCATAGTGGCTAATGTCTGGTGTGCAAATTTCTTCATATCGTCCGCCTTCATTTCTTTATTCCAAAGATCAATCCGAAGCGTGTTATTTTCTTTAGGGTCCCAGACAGAGAGCATAAATGCATTGCATGGCCCATCTATTCCTCCATCACTGGCTTTCCAGTTTATTTTTTCAGGAACATGATTTTCATCTAGCCCTACTGTTATTTTTATCTCACTGGTTTTAACGATTCCTTCAGCCATAGTTTATCTTTTTGGATTATAATACTTTAAAAATTTTCTTGAATTCTGTTTGAGCATTTCGGGAATACTCATTTCCGGATTTTCCCTCATGTAGTCTCTTACCATCTGCAGCCCTACCCACTCTCCCATTCTATCTGTAGCATCTTCAGAAAGAGCGGAGGTAAAAGGTCCCGGAGCTACCCATTTGCTTATTTCGCTTTTCTTTTTCTCGTAGATGGTCGCTTGATTTTTTTCATTCACCTTAGTGAGTTCTCTCCAAACGGCCAGTTGTTTTTTGTAACACCAGGCTAACTCTTCTTCTGAGTAATTCATGATGGTGGATTCTTTTTCCATAGGAAACATGGCTTCTAATAGGTAGCGAACTTTTCCTTTGTAAACCATATGGTCTAATAAGGTGCTTTCGTCTCCAGTTATGGGATATACCTTGTTGTATAGCCAGCCATACATGGCGTTTACTGCTATGTAATCTGGCTGCATGTCTTTTTTCATGTATGAGTAAAACTGCGGAGGGTAGATTTCTTGGATAGTAGTGTCGCTAATAAAAAAATCTAGACCTACGGCAAGTACGGACTCGGTTGTGAAAATTCCATATTGAAACCACGAATTCATGAGTACAATATCTGGAGTAGTTGCCTCTGGAAAGTAATAGTTCAGGTGTTTAAATCCATCTTCGAGTAATTCCATTTGGTAAACAATCTCATCCTCCATGCTTAGAATTCCTTCTTGAGCAGTCATAACGAGCGGGTAAACTTGGTCGTTAGCTAAGGAAGGAAGAGTGTTTAGGTCTTTTAGACCATTAGTTTGTAGCATATACCCTAAGAAAACATCTGCAAATTCACCAAACTCCTCTTTTAATTGAGTGTGTTTAGCTACTATGTCGCTAGTATCTAATGGGAACAGTGCCTTGTCTAGTCTTTTTATGTCTAATTTTATAGCTGAATCGGGCAGGTTTATGGCTAGCCTGTCGGCTTCACATGAATTCAACAAACAAAGTGGAATTAAAATAAATACGAATAAATATTTCCTCATAATAAATACTAGATTTGGCTTTGTTTTTGAAGAGTAATTCTTTTTCTCAACGAAATGTTTTGGCGAAGATATAGATTCGCTCGATTAGAAAATAAAATTCAATCGTAGATGTGAACTAAAGTTTCATCTATTATTAAAATTAAAATAAATGAAGATGAAAGGAATTTCAATTTTATTGGTGGCAGTGCTGCTAGCAGTACAGGGTTTTTCTCAGGAATTTAAAAAATTCAAATTTGGGTTTAAAGTTGATCCTAATATTAGTTGGATGTCTTCTGAGACGAGCGATGCGGTTAGTGAAGGTGTTTTGTTAAGGGGGAGTTTTGGGGTGAATGCGGATATAATGTTTTCTGAGAGGTACGCTTTAGGGACAGGGTTTTCTATTATGGGAGGTGGAGGTCAGTTGTCTTTTTTCGATTATGAAGATAGAATTGGTGACGCTGGGGAGTCTAATTTTATAGTAAAGCGAAACAGGAAGTATAAGCTTAAGTATGTAGAGATTCCTCTTACATTAAAGTTGCGCACAGATGAAATCGGCTATCTTACTTATTGGGGGCAGTTTGGGTTAGGGTTAGGTTTCGCTACTAAAGCGACCGCAGATGATAATATAAAGTTCTTTAGTGAGTTGGTCGAGGATGCTGACGGGGAGGGAAGCTCATGGATAGATTCGGGATCTGCTATTAGCACTTTAGCTAAAGAGGATGAAGAGGAAATGGGGGTAGATATCAGCGGTGAGCTATTGCCTATTCGAGCTTCATTAATCATTGGGGCAGGCATAGATTACTCGCTTAGTGGAAACACATCATTAATGTTCGGGATAGCATACAACAATGGATTAACCAATGTTTTTAAGTCTAAAAGAAAAGGAATAGAGATCAATGATGATGGAAACCCATCTTATGGAACAGGTTCCGGTGAAGGAGGAAGATCTTACAATGAGTTTAAAATGAAGTCTATCACGAATAGCTTCGTGGTAACAGCTGGAATTCTTTTTTAAATGAATGCAAAGAAAGTATCAGGCTACATTACCGATTGGCTGGAGGGTTATGTTTCTAAGGCTGGTTTAGATGGTTTTGTGGTTGGTGTTAGTGGAGGCATAGATTCTGCCGTTACATCCACGCTCTGTGCGATGACCGGTAAGAAAGTCATGGTGTTTAATATGCCTATCTATCAGAATGCTTCTCAGTTCGATTTGAGCACGAGACATATCGCTTGGTTAGAAAAAACATTTCCTAATGTAACAGGGTCTGTGATTGATCTTACTGAGGCATTTAAGGCGATGGAAGACACTTTGCCGAGTGAAATTCAAGACCATCTAACAATGGCTAATGCTAGGGCTAGATTAAGAATGACTACTCTTTACGCTATGGCGGGTCATTATAAACTTTTAGTAGCTGGAACAGGAAATAAAGTGGAAGATTTTGGAGTCGGATTTTATACTAAATATGGCGATGGAGGAGTAGACTTAAGTCCAATAGCTGATTTGTATAAAACAGAGGTTTGGGCATTAGGAAAAGAAATAGGAGTACTCGAAGACATTGTGAAAGCGCCGCCCACAGATGGATTGTGGGATGATGGAAGAACGGATGAAGATCAGATAGGAGCTTCCTATGTAGAGTTAGAGTGGGCTATGGAATATCTAAGAATGAATAAAGATACAGGTGTTCTGGAGGGTCGTCAAAAAGTGGTTATGGATTTATTGCAAAAGCTAAATAGAGCTAATCAGCATAAAATGCAGCCGATTCCGGTTTGTGAAATACCAGAGGAGTTTATGAACTAACGTTTATTTAAGCTTCTCGTTATTTATGTGCCTCTCAGAATCCCGAGAGGTTTTTTTATGAAAGTTTTTCTCTAAAGCTTCAGTTAGATCTATTCCTGTTTGGTTGGCTAAACACATAAGAACCCATAGCACATCTGCCATCTCATCTCCTAGGTCTTTGTTCTTATCTGATTCTTTTTCAGATTGTTCTCCATATCTTCTAGATATAATTCTGGCTAATTCACCTACTTCTTCGGTTAGGATAGCCATGTTGGTTAATTCATTGAAATACCTTACTCCGTATGTTTTTATCCAGTCGTCAGTTTTCTCTTGAGCTTCCTTTATGGTCATTTGTTATGTGGTTTTTGATTAAATGAATGGGGTTAGTCTATAGTTCGTTTCTGCAAAGTTCCTAGGAAGTGGTGTGCGAATTAATAATTAACCTATTCTTTATTCTTCGAATCTAGCCAGATGGTTACTGGACCATCATTGGTTAGAGAGACTTTCATGTCGGCTCCGAATTCTCCTGATTGTATTGCTTTTCCTAAAGCCGAAGCCAGTTGATTTTTGAAATCTTCGTAAAGAGGGATAGCTACTTCAGGTCTAGCAGCTTTGATGTATGAAGGTCTGTTTCCTTTCTTGGTTTTGGCGTGTAACGTAAACTGGCTTACGACTATAATTTCACCATTGACATCTTTAATATCAAGGTTCATTTTATCTTCATCGTCTGAGAAAACTCTTAGTTGAGTGATTTTCTTTGCTAGCCATTCTGTGTCATCTTTTCCGTCTTCGGCTTCTATTCCTACTAGGATTAAAATCCCGCGGGTTATAGCTGCTACTTGCTGGTTAGAAATGACTACGCTAGCCTCAGAAACGCGTTGCAATAATGCTCTCATAAAACAAATCTACTGTTAACTATGGATAAACCATCTAGGAAGAACACAATTTTAGGGGGTGAAGTGAGGGTGGTATTTGGTTAGTCAAAACCTTTT
>LAQC01000015.1:21965-24547 GCA_000981645.1 Cryomorphaceae bacterium ASP10-05a
GAGTCAGTTTTAAATCTTTTGTGTTTGCTGGATTTAGCATAGATGAAACTACTGTGGAAAATACACGAAAATCAGAGGAAAACTATACTGTTTTCTCTGAGTTGAACTAGTATCTTTGCAACGCAATAAAAAAGCACTTTCACATGAGCGTAGTATCTACTTCAGTAGCTGAAGCTACATTAGAGCAAGCAATAGAAATGGGTCTAAGACCTGAAGAGTTTGAGATGATCAAAGAAATTATGGGTAGAACCCCTAATTTCACTGAGATGTGTATCTATTCCGTAATGTGGAGTGAGCACTGTTCGTATAAGAATTCTATTAAATGGTTAAAAACATTGCCTAAAAAAGGGCCTCACATGCTCGTTGAAGCAGGTGAAGAAAATGCGGGTGTTGTAGATATTGGAGATGGATTAGGATGTGCGTTTAAAATAGAAAGTCATAATCACCCCTCTGCCATAGAGCCTTATCAAGGAGCTGCTACAGGTGTGGGTGGAATAAATAGAGATATATTCACGATGGGCGCTCGACCTATCGCTCAGCTGAATTCGTTAAGGTTCGGTAAGTTGAATAACGAAAAAACGAAGTGGTTACTCGAAGGGGTAGTGAAAGGAATAGGCGATTATGGAAATGCTTTCGGAATTCCAGTAGTGGGGGGAGAGGTGTTCTTCGATGAGTCTTACCAAACAAATCCATTAGTGAATGCCATGAGTGCAGGGATTTTATCTACGGATAAAATTATCTCTGCCACTGCCAAAGGACCAGGTAACTCAGTATATATTGTAGGTTCTGCTACAGGAAAAGACGGAATCCAGGGTGCTTCATTCGCCTCTAAAGACATCACTGCCGATTCTGCAGATGATTTACCATCTGTTCAAGTAGGTGATCCATTCCAAGAGAAATTATTGTTAGAAGCTTCCTTAGAGTTAGCTGAAACGGATGCTGTAGTGGGTATGCAAGATATGGGCGCTGCAGGAATTACGTGTTCTTCTACAGAGATGAGTGCTGCCGGAAAAGTAGGAATGAAGATCGATTTGGATAAAGTTCCCAAGAGACAGGAAGACATGAAGCCTTTCGAGATTTTATTAAGTGAATCTCAGGAGAGAATGTTGGTGGTAGTGCATAAGGGAAAAGAAAAAATAGTAGAAGATATCTTCGAGAAGTGGGATCTTCATGCGGTAGAGATAGGAGAAGTAGTAGAAGGTGATATGGTGTCGTTCTCTATGAAAGGAGAGGTAGTGGCTGAGGTTTCAGCTCACTCATTAGTTCTAGGAGGAGGAGCTCCTGTTTATGATAGAGAGTCTAAAGAGCCAGCTTATTATGCTGAGAACCTCAAATTCAATTTAGATGATATTGAGGTTCCTGATATGGATAGGATTAAAAGGATAGCTTCAGCCTTGTTAGGTTTACCAAACATTGCATCCAAAAGATGGGTTTGGGAGCAGTACGATACTATGGTAGGAACAGCAAACATGTGTACGAATAAACCTTCGGATGCAGGGATAGTAAATATCAAGGGAACGAATAAAGCAATCGCGTTAACGGTTGATTGCAACGCTAGATATGTAAACAACGACCCAGAGATAGGAACTCAAATAGCCGTGGCTGAAGCTGCTAGAAATATTTCTTGTACAGGAGCCGTGCCTTCTGCTATAACGAATTGCTTGAATTTCGGAAACCCTTATAATCCAGAGGTTTACTGGCAATTTGAAGGAGCTATTAAAGGAATGAGTAAAGCCTGTCTAGCATTCGGAACACCAGTGACAGGTGGTAATGTAAGTTTCTATAACCAAACAGCTAAAGAAGATGGCTCGGCCAGTCCGGTATTCCCTACGCCTACGATAGGAATGTTAGGGGTAATGAAGGACAAGTCTCTTCATACTAGCTTAGATTTTAAATATAAAGGAGACCTGATTTTCATGTTGGGAGATTCTCAAAATTGTTTAGGGTCTAGTGAATATTTATCTACGCTTTTAGAAGTGAAAAATTCTCCTGCGCCTTACTTCAACTTAGAGGAAGAAGTGAAAATTCAAGCATGTGTAAGAGGATTGATAGAAAACAACTTTATTAATGCAGCACATGATGTGAGTGATGGTGGTTTGTATACAGCACTCGTAGAGATGGGAATGCCAGGTCTTTTAGGATTTGATATAGTTTCAGATTCTGAAATAAGAATGGATGCCTTTTTATTCGGTGAAGCTCAAGGAAGAATCTTAGTTTCACTAGTAGAGGAGGATGAGGATAACTTCTTAGACTATATAGGAGAACAAGGAATAAGCTGCACGCTACTAGGGCATGTTACTAAAGGAAAAATTCATGTAGATGGAGATCATTTTGGTTTTATTAATGAAGCCAAGCATACGTTTGATACTTCTCTAGAGAAAAGAATGGCTGCTATTTAAGAGTAGTTTATTCAATTTCCTGAATTTTGATTCGTTATAGCTAAATCATCTAACTCTAAAGTTTGAATTTAATTAAGTACATCTTCAGTAAAGCGTTCATTAGAACACTAGTTAAAGCAGGGATATTCGCTCTGCTGTTGGTTGCTGTGGCCTGGATTTCTCTTAGGTTTTATACCAAGCATG
>LAQC01000015.1:24771-42337 GCA_000981645.1 Cryomorphaceae bacterium ASP10-05a
AAGACAAAGATGCTAAGTAAAGGTTTTGAAATAGAAACTAAGTACCAGCCGGGAGAGTTTGATAATGTAGTTCTAGGGGCGTATTATGGTGAAAAAGAGCTAAGAGATGGAGATTTAGTAGGCATGGGAGAAAAGATTAAACTCGTAGTAAGTGAGAGAAAATCTACTAAAGTATCTCTGCCAAACCTTTATGGAATGAGCTTAGATGAAGTGAAACTTAGCCTGGGAGAAATGTCTTTAAGTCTAGATTTCCCGTTGTATGACGCTTCTGTTATTTCTAAAAGTGATACCCTCAATGCTCAGGTGTTTAAGCAGATTCCTAAGTACCTTAATGGAAAAAAAATTCGTGCTGGAAGTGCGGTGAATGTATGGCTGAAACTTGGTGTGGAGATGCCAGTAGAGGAAGTACCAAACGTAGACTAATATGAATAAAACATTTTTGGCAGGCCTAATTTTAGTTTTAGCTGTCTCGAGCTCTATGGCTCAAGAAATAACGCGCCCATTAACTATGAGTGTGGAACAAGCGGAGCAATACCAGATAGAATCAAGATATCCGGAAAGGGCGATGTCTGTGACTAGAGCAGCTGGGATAACACTTCCTTTTATAGATGATTTTAGCAGGTATTCTTTAGCTACTAATGATCCTGAAATCCCATTGGACTGGCAAATGTGGGTAGATAAATCGGCTAGAATAAATAGTTCTCTACCTATAAATCCACCGACTAAAGGCGTGGCCACGTTGGATGGTCTAGATGAAACAGGATATCCCTATGATTTTTTTAATGAGTTTTCTTACGGAAGTGCAGATACGCTTACATCCTGCCCTATAGATCTATCTAGTTATACCGCTGCAGACAGTGTGAAACTTGTCTTTTATTATGAGGGTGGAGGTCTTGGAAACGCTCCTGATCTGGAAGATGAGCTTTTTGTGGAGTTTTTAGTACCGAATAGTACCCCTCCGTTATGGCAGCAAGTATGGTCCACTCCGGGAGTAGGGTCCACAGAGTTTCAGCGTGCATTTATACATGTAAATGATGTGTTATGGCTAGAGGAAGATTTTCAATTTAGATTTAGAAACTTTTCTACACTTAGTGGAAACGTAGATCACTGGCACATAGATTATGTATGGCTGGATCATGATATCGTAGATGCGGAGTTCAGTATCGTAGATGTTTCTGCTAATGGAAACCGAACTACATTATTACAAGGCTACCATACCATTCCGTGGGAACATTACCAGAGTGCTACTGCAGGGTTTATGGCTCCTAACTTTCCGGTTAGTTTTAGAAATTTGGATGAAGATAGAAACATCTCTTTTGGAACCGAGATTTCCTTTGAAGGAACAGTGATTGCAGATTTTAGCCAGCAGTTGAGTACCGCATTAAATGGATTTTCTACTTTCGGACAACCATTTAGTATTAATGATAATACACCCAACAGCTTTACGTATCCTACAGATGCAGGTGATACATGTGCTACATTCTTGGTAAAACACTTTTGCAACACTACGCCTGATATAAATGCGGTAAATGACACCTTAGAATTCGAACAAAATTTCGGAAACTATTACGCGTACGATGATGGTTCTGCAGAAGGAGCGTATGCCTTAAATGAGCCCGGTAGCGGCACTGCCATGAGGTTTAATAATCTGTTAGAAGACTCTTTAGTCGGACTGCTAATTCACTTCTCTCCGTTTACATTAAATAATTCTAATGAAACTTTTTTACTGAGAGTATGGGAGGATAGCTCGGGAGAGCCGGGGTTAGAGCTTGAAGAAAATTTCGAGCTTCATTCTCCGGGTTACTATGCTGAAGGTTATGATGTTTTCGAATTCTACGAATATGATGAGCCCGTAAACATTCCTTTAGGAAACTTTCATGTAGGAATAGTTCAGACCAATAATACAGAACTCAACATAGGCTATGATAAGAGTTTCAATGCGAATTCTGCGAATTTAAAATTTAAGTTAGGGCCATTCGGCTCTTGGACACAAAGTGGTGTGCAAGGTTCATTGATGATTAGACCCGTTTTTCAGTCTGATAAGGAGTTAGAGTGGGATTTCGTAGATGTAGATGAGATTAGCGCAGACAGATTAGAGTTTACGGTATATCCTAATCCAGCGCAGTCAGTTATTTCTTCTGGTTCATTCGTGTACGGACGCACCCTGCGCATTCTTAATTCATTAGGAGCGGTGGTAAAAGAAGAAGTAATCGTTTCATCTCAGGTAGATATATCTGATTTATCACAAGGAATTTATGTTTCTCAACTACTAGAAAACGGTTCTGTAGTAGGAATGACTAAATTCATAAAAAATTAAACCAATTGGAAGCTACAGATAGGACTATAGAAGATGGAGATGAATTATTTGAACATTTCAAATATGTAGCAGACCCAGGTCAGCAGCTATTACGCGTAGATAAGTTTTTATGCGATAGACTCCCTAATACTTCTAGGAATAGAATTCAGCTGAGTGCAAAAGCAGGGTTCGTGAAGGTGAATGACGCCTCTGTGAAGCCCAACTTTAGAATACGTCCCCATGACGTGATTACACTAGAGCTTCCGTTCCCTATTAGAGATAAAGAATTAGTGCCAGAAGACTTAGACCTAGAGATACTTTATGAAGATGATGAGGTGCTCGTACTGAATAAGGAAGCGGGCATGGTAGTTCATCCTGGTTATGGAAATTACACTGGAACGATGGTACATGGGTTAATGCATCATTTTAATAAGTTGCCAAGCGGAACTAACCCTCAGAGACCTGGATTAGTTCATCGATTAGATAAACTTACGACTGGAGTAATGGTGGTGGCCAAGAGTGATGATTCACTGGCGCATTTAGCTAAACAATTTTATGACAGAAGCACAGAAAGAAGGTACTGGGCATTAGTGTGGGGAGATTTATCTGAAGATGGCACAGTAACTGGAAACCTCGCTAGAAGTCTTAAAAACAGAAAGCTTATGGAGGTTTACGAAGACCCGTCTATAGGTAAACATGCGGTTACGCATTACAAAGTAATTAAGAGATTAGGGTACGTGACTTTGGTTGAATGTAAGTTAGAAACTGGAAGAACTCATCAGATTCGGGTTCACATGAAGCACATCGGTCATCCACTCTTTAACGACATAGAATATGGTGGAGACAAAATTCTAAAAGGGACAGTTTTCACTAAGTACAGACAGTTTGTAATGAACTGCTTTAGTTTAATTCCAGGGCAAGCACTGCATGCTAAAAGTTTAGGTTTTGAGCACCCTAAAACAGGGAAGTTTATGTCTTTCGAAAAAGAAGTTCCAGAAGGGTACAGTCAGCTGTTGGAAAAGTGGGAGAGGTACTCTAAGCAGATGTTGGATTCGGAGTAATTATAAACCGTGAGTTATTAACTATGTGTAAGGAAATCAGTCCATGAATTTCAACATCCGAGTCTACGCCCTTATTACCAATGAAAAAGAAGAAATTCTTCTGGCTGATGAAGAATATTTGGGCAAGCGATTCACTAAGTTTCCCGGAGGTGGTCTAGAGTGGGGGGAAGGAATTTATGATGCATTGCAGCGCGAAGCTCAGGAAGAGTTACACCAGGGTTTAACGCACGCGAAGCATTTTTATACCACTGATTTTTTTCAGCAGAGCTCATTTAAAAAAACAGACCAACTTATTTCAGTTTATTATACCGCTGAATTGTCCAAGCCCGAAGACTTGCTATTGGGAGAATTTCCATTTGATTTTACGCATGGAAAACCCAGTTTTAGATGGGTGAAAATATCTGAGCTGCGCCGCGAAGACCTCAAATTTCCGATAGATAAATTGATGTTGGAAAAACTAAAAAAATCAATAAGCGATCTATAAATACGAACCTCTTTTTTAGTAAAGGAATCATACAAAACTTGTGAAGCACAGTTCTACTCAAATTAGTAGACCTTTATTCGGTCTGTAATCCTAACCAACTATAAGCAAGCTCATCGGCCCAATTAAACCCCTATTCTTCTAAGAACTTGGTTTTCTACATTCTCGAAAAGTTGATCTGGAGTTTTAGTCCTCCATTTAACTTCATTTAGTTGGCCACCTGCTACTAGATAAGAATCTATATTTCCCTCTTGAAAATCATCAAAAACATGCTGTCTAAGATTCATTGCAGCTATCCATCCATCATTATCCAGCACTTCTTCGAACCATTCTTCGTAGTAACAGTCATCCGAGTAATGAAAATTCAGCACATTCTCAGCTATTAAAAGAAACTTGGTCACCCCGTTATTCATAAGCGTTTCCAGTATATTTCTCTTAAAGTGCATAATATCATTATGCAGTAAATCATTCCACTCACCTATTAACTCTATTATAGCATAACCCTGGTCATAATCTGCAAAAAGGATTTTTATATACAGCGTTGGTGAACCCATATTATCCCACTGTGGATGAATGTAGTGGTCGTAAATTTTTTCTGAACAGTAAAATTCACTGTATTCTTTTCCGAAAAACGGAGATGCTGGATCTTCGCTGCTCACGTAAAGTGCTCTCCAGTTATAATAGGGTTCTATTTCATGCATTCTTAGACTCGACTGCTTTTCTTACGCTTCCATAAGTTAATAATAATTCCTTGGCTTCTTTCTCTTCTATCTGTAACTGATCCATAATCATGCTAGTACCTCTAGCCACTAGCTTGTGATTACTAAGTTGCATATCTACCATTTTATTTCCTTTTACGTGTCCCAGTTTTATCATAAGAGCTGTAGAAATCATATTCAACGTAAGTTTCTGAGCGGTACCAGCCTTCATCCGGGTGCTGCCAGTAACGAATTCTGGCCCAGTTTTCACTTCCACAGGAAAGTTCGCCTCATTGGCTATGGCGCTATTCGGATTACATACGATGCATCCTGTAAGAATATTATTCGCGTTGCAATAAGCCAATGCTCCCACCACATAAGGCGTAGAACCAGATGCCGCGATGCCTATCACACTATCGTTATCGTTTACGTCATACTCTTGTAAATCCTTCCATCCCTGCTCTTTGTCGTCTTCAGCGAATTCCACTGCTTTTCTGATGGCGTAATCACCACCAGCGATTATGCCTACCACTACACCATGATCCACACCGAAGGTAGGAGGACATTCACTGGCATCTACTACGCCGAGCCTACCGCTCGTTCCAGCTCCCATATAAAACAGTCTTCCACCTTTTTTCATTCTGGCCAAAATTGCCTCTACTAGGGATTGAATAGCAGAAATTTCTGTTTCTACAGTTGTTGCTACGGTTTGGTCTTCTCTGTTGATATTGCGCAGCAGATTTTCTGTGGACATTTCATCCAGGCCATCATAATTGGAGTCTTGCTCGGTTAGCGGTTTGTTCATAAAGCTAAATTAAGAAGCCCTTTAGAGATTAAAAGGCCATTAGGCAGAGAGTTCTGCACAACTATTCTGTAGATTCTAGAGTTTAGAACAGTTCTTGTAATGAACAATCCGTAATTTTACCTAACTCTTTTACCATTTCAAATGATGAATAAATTTCTAGTTATATGTTTCATCCTCTCCAGCATACTTCTGGATGTGAGCTTGTATGCCCAAGAAGAAGATAAGAAGGAAAAAAAAGGCAGTATCACCTTTAAGATGGGAGCAGCTCGGCACGAGTTTTTAGATAATAATTACAGAGGCGCTTTACTTATATATAGAGATATACTTAAAGTTGAAAAAGAACACACCATGGCTCAGTACAGAAGTGCTGAATGTCATTACAAGCTAAAGAGATTTGACCTAGCCTTAAAATATCTAGAAAAGGCTAAATCGAATGACCCTGAAGCGGTGAAAGAAATGAATTTCTTTTATGGTCAGACATACCATAGAATGGCACGGTTAGATGAAGCTATTAGTAGTTTTGAAGAGTTTTTATCCACTGGCTCTTCGAGAACCGTAGAGTATGAGTTAGCGCAAAAGTATTTGAATCAGTGCCAGTATGCCCAGAAGCTTATGAGCGAGCCCGTTCCTGTTGTAGTGGAGAATATAGGAAGAGAAATAAACTCTAGGTTCGATGATTATGCTCCGAGTGTAACTGCAGATGGAAAAACACTAATATTCACTTCTAGAAGGTCAGACACAGAAGGAGGAGAGATAGACGAGTCTAGCGATTATAAGTTCTTCGAGGATATCTACATTTCCCAATGGGATGAGAAGCTAGGCGAGTGGTCAGATGCAGAAAGTTTACCTGGGAAGGTGAATACCACAAAGTACGATGCCGTATTAAGTGTGGCTCCAGACGGGAACCAAATGTTTATCTATAAAAATGATGATAAACTGGCTGGAGATATATTCATGTCTCAAAGGAATAAAAAGACTGGTGAGTGGTATGCCCCAGAAAAGTTAGATAAGCCTGTAAATTCTAGTTATTATGAAGGCTCAGTGAGTATAACGGCAGATGGAGGAACCCTCTACTTTATTAGTGAAAGAACAGGAGGAGTAGGAAGAGGAGATATCTACAGGAGTCAAAAAGACAAAAAAGGAGAATGGGATAAACCTAAAAATCTAGGGAAAAATATTAATACATCAGATGACGAAAAGTTCGTGTTCATTCACCCGAATGGAAAGACGCTCTATTTTTCTTCCAAAGGCCACCAGACTATGGGTGGATATGACATTTTTAAGTCAGAGCTCATAAATGAAGAATGGGGGACACCAGTAAATTTGGGGTATCCTATTAATACGGTAAATGAAGAGTCCACATTCTCGTTAACCGCAGATAACTCTAAGTTATTCGTAGCGGCAGAATATGAAGATTCTACTGGGGAGAGGGATATCTATGTAGCTGATGTAAGTAATTATGCTCTTATATCTTCTGGTTATGATAATGGAACCTTCGTGAGTATAGTCGGTGATGTAACTATAGATGGTGCGCCAGCTAAAAAGGCGACAGTGAAATTCTTCAATGCGAAGAGTGATAGATTTGTGGGAGAAGCAGTAACGAATAAAGAAGGAAAATGCAGGATTAACCTCACGGGAAATGAGGAATATAGAGTAGAAATAATACATAAAGGATCCACTAATGTCGTTATGGTAGATGCTAAAAGAATAGAAGGTTCGCAGAATGTATTGAAATTTGATTGGAAATTCTAACGTGAGAAATTTTGGTCTAATAGGTAAGAGTCTCAAGCATTCCTTCTCTGAAAAGTATTTTTCTGAAAAGTTCAAATCAAGCGGAATCACAGATGCAAATTACGCTCTCTTCGAATTGAGTGAAATCTCTGAGTTGAAAGAGCTAATTGATAGCGTGAAAAATCTGGAAGGGTTCAATGTCACTATTCCTTATAAAGAGCAAATTATTCCGTTGTTAGATGAGCTAAGCCCTGAGGCTAAAGAAATTCAAGCAGTAAATACTGTCAAAATCATAGACGGAAAGCTCATAGGGTATAATACAGATACGGTAGGGTTCAAGAAGTCATTGGCCGCAGTACTTAAGCCTCACCATGAGCGCGCTTTAATTCTAGGTTCAGGAGGAGCCAGTAAAGCCATAGGTTATACGTTAGATCATTTAGGAGTAGATTATAAAATGATATCTAGAACACCGGCAGAGGATGAGTTAGGATATCATGACCTGAATAAATATGTGGTAAAGCACTTTCCGTTAATTATTAATACGACTCCTTTAGGCACTTTTCCAGAAGTGGATAAATGCCCTGATATTCCATACGAGTTCCTTACGTCTCAGAATTTACTCTATGACGTAGTGTATAATCCAGAGCAGAGCCTTTTTCTACAAAAAGGAGATGAAAGAGGAGCCGCCACATTAAACGGATATAGAATGTTGGTACTACAGGCAGAAAAGAGTTGGGAAATCTGGAACAGCTAAACTGACACACTGGTGCGGTGCAGGTAGATGTAATGTCAAATCATCCAAAGCTTCCCAATAGAGCTTTAGCATTATTGGCGGCTTTATTTAAGTATTACTCTTCATAAATCCCCTTCAATATTTTCGGTTCTTCACCGCATGAGAAAATAGTTTTGAAAGTATTCACACTAAGTTTATCTTAGCCGCAGTGAGAGAAGAAGTAATTATAGTAGCAGGAGGTATAGGAAGCAGGATGAAATCGGAACAGCCTAAGCAGTTTATTACCGTTCATGACCGCCCTGTCATTATTCATGCCTTAGAAAAATTTTACAAGTGGAAGCCTGATATGCATGTGGTAGTGGTCATGAATGAATCTTTTTTAGATCAATGGACCCAGATAAGGGAGCGTAATTTCGCGGGTAAGGATATCACTACTGTAGCCGGTGGAGACACGCGTTTTCAGTCGGTAAGGAACGGGTTGTCTAAACTTAAGTACAGCGGTGTGGTGGCCATTCATGATGCTGCTCGTCCATGTGTTTCTGTAAAAGTTATTGGGGATTGTTTTCGCGTTGCAACGCTTAAAAAAACCGCTATACCTGTGCTGCAAGTAAATGAAAGTCTGAGAAAAATAGAGGCTGATGACAGCTCTAGTTCCGTGAATAGGAATGATTTCATCGTGGTGCAGACCCCCCAGTGTTTTCATACTGAATTGTTGAAAGAAGCATACAAAGTAGACTTCAATGCGCTTTTTACAGATGACGCTTCAGTAGTAGAGGCTGCTGGAGATGAAATTCATCTCGTAGCTGGGAATCCAGAGAATATAAAGGTAACAGAGCCTTCGGATTTAGTTTTAGCAGAAGTGTTTTTACGAGGGTGAATCGTCTTCTAATTGATCTATAAAAGTCTCTTTAGGGTAGGGAAATTTTATATATTCTAGTCTTCTATCAGGCCAGTTAGATGATTTCTTCATTAGTAGAATTACACCTAAAACTATAGCAGCACTGCCAAGAGCTATAAGCCAAGAAACTTCGGTGCTTTCTACTTGCTCTTGAGAGATTAAATTAGTGTTTTGGGCTAAGTAATAACCAAGAACCCCCACAGAGTTATTTATGAAATGAGCTAAAATAGGCATCCAAATACTCCCGGTATAGACAAGCACATATCCGAACAAAGCTCCAAGGAGCATTCTAGGAATAAATCCGAAAAACTGGAAATGGATAGCGCTAAATATTATGGCTGTAGTCCAGATGGCTATATGGGTATTTTTAAAAGCTTTGGCCAATTGAGATTGTAACGCTCCTCTAAATAAAAACTCTTCGCATATCCCAGGAAGGAGTCCTACCAACAGAATAGTGACTAGAAGAGAGCCGATAGACTTCATGTCCAGCATAATCATCATTATCTCAGCTGACTGGTCTTCGAGTTTTTTTAATGCCGCTATAAACCCTCCTCTTCCTTCGAGTAGTTTTAGATTTATTTCTCCAGCATAGGCCACTATTCCTAAACCTGTAATCGCTAAAATGACGGTTAAGATGACATGAAGGGTTTTTGGTTTGTTTAAGCTAAAATGAGTTACTGACTTTCTTCCAAAAATCCTGACAAACACCAAAGCGGGGAGAAGGAAGCCTCCTATCTGAGTAAATGCAGTTTGTATTTGTAGGCCTAGCTTGGACTCCAGGTCAATTCCTGCTGCCATACAAATGCCTATGGCTATCAAAGAAAAAACGATTATTCCTACAATACAGAAAATAAATAGCAGTATAGCTCTAGGAATAGGATGAGTGTGATGCATCGAAGCGTTATTCATAGTATTTTTGCATTTTTAAAACATAAGGTGGTAAAAATAGCTGATATAGAATTAGGAGAGTTTCCTTTATTACTCGCGCCCATGGAAGACGTGAGTGACCCTCCGTTTAGAGCACTGTGTAAGAAGTATGGTGCAGACCTCATGTACACTGAGTTTATATCTTCCGAGGGGTTGATTAGAGATGCCGTGAAAAGCACTCAGAAGCTGGACATATTTGAGTATGAGAGGCCTATTGGTATACAAATATTCGGTTCGAATATAGAGTCTATGAAGAGGGCTACTGAACTTACAGAAGCGGCTAATCCTGATATAATAGACATCAATTACGGCTGTCCTGTAAAAAAGGTAGCTTGTAAAGGAGCAGGCGCAGGAATTCTCCAAGATATTCCTAAAATGGTAGAAATGACTAAAGAAATAGTCAAGTCCACCAGTTTACCTGTAACGGTGAAAACTAGATTAGGCTGGGATGATAACTCTAAATACATCGTAGAAGTAGCAGAAAGGCTTCAGGATGTCGGAATTAAAGCGATTTCTATTCATGGAAGAACTAGAAAGCAGATGTACAAGGGAGATGCTGATTGGTCGCTTATCTCTGACGTAGCGAATAACCCGAGAATGAATATTCCAGTTTTCGGAAATGGAGACATTACAACTCCCGAGAAAGCGCTAGAATATAAAAATAAGTTTGGCGTAGACGGAATAATGATAGGCAGAGCCAGTATAGGTTATCCTTGGGTTTTTAATGAGATAAAGCACTTCATGAAGACGGGTGAACACTTAGCTCCGCCTACTCTGAGTGATAGAGTAGAGGCTGCCAAAGAACACTTGAGAAGAAGCCTAGAGTGGAAAGGAGAGCGATTAGGGGTAGTAGAAATGAGAAGGCATTATGCGAACTATTTTAGAGGGATTCCACATTTTAAAGAATGGAGGATGAAAATGGTAACAGAAATGGATTCAGCGGTATTATTCGAAACCTTGGATAAGGTGAGTGCAGAGTTTAGAGATGTCGAGTTTTTCGAATCTTAGTGTTAAACAGCAGAAGTCTCTTTTAGCTTCTTTACTAAATAATTCACCATAAAGTAAGTCGCTATAACTCCGATAAAGATCACCGTGCTAATGACTACGGTTATATCTACTCCGTCTATTTTTATAGGATAAAAATCTACAACTGTACCATGCAGCCTAAGCAATCCAAATTTCTGCTGAGCCAGGCATAGAGATAAACCAAGAACAGTACCTACGGCCGCACCTATTATATTTATTAGTGCTCCTTCTAAGATGAATATTCTTTTAATAAAAGGCCATGTGGCCCCCATAGACTTTAATACAGACACGTCACGTTGTTTTTCTAGAACGAGCATGGTTAAAGATGCCATACCGTTAAAAACGGCTATAATCAGCACGAAAACTAGAATCAGGAAAACAGCTTTTTTCTCTGTAGCATTGGTCTCATAAACGAGGGGGTTTTTTTCTCTTCTTGTTTTTACCAGGAAGTCTTCACCGATGAGCCTTTTAATTTCATCTCTGACCTCCTCAGAATCATTTTCATCCACCACTTCTATCCCGATGTAGGAACTTTGACCTTCATAGTCAAACATTCTTCTGGCAAAACTCAATGTGCTCACTACATATTTAACATCCATTTCAGCATTTATGCTAAACGCGCCAGAAGTAGAGACTACCTCATCTCGCAGTGCTTTCTTTTGTGAGATAGAGATTTTCTTACCTCTTATAGGGGCATAAATTCTAAGATTTTCGCTTTCGCCATTTCTTAGCTGAAGTCCTAAGTCCCCAGCTATTCCTGCCCCTGGAATCACAAAATTCTCACCTGCCTCATGCAGGCTGTAAGTTCCGTAAACTACGTTCTCCTTAATTCCAGAGAGTTTTACATAGGTCGTATCTATTCCAATTAATTTACACAGCGATTTATTACTATCTCCTTTAGAAATAATGGCTGTTTCTTCTATAACAGAGCTGATGTAAAGCACGCCATTTATCTTTGCTATACTGGCTAAGTCTAAACTATCATCGAACAGAACCTTTCCTTCATTAGAAGAAATGGTAATATCTGGATCGAATTTATTATAGAGACCGTCCACTAATTCCTCTATTCCATTGAAGGCAGAGAGTAGAATAATCATGGTGGCTGTAACGCATGCTACCACCACTAAAGAGATACCCGAAATAAGATTAATGACATTTCTCGTTTTCTTTGAGAAAAGGTATCTGGCTGCTATTTTAAAAGGAGTGGAGTTCAAATTCAGAGATATTGATAACTCATGTTCATAGCTAATTTAGGCCATTTCACTTGGTTACTTCCAAGCCTTCACCACTAATCCTGTTCCCGTTCTATGGGCGCTTCTTACATCCATCATATTTAGGATAAATGCTACAGGATAAGTAATTAAATAATAGAAGGGAAGAATGATTAAAAACGCCTTCGAAACATTCAGCATTTTCATGGGATATTTCATAGAAAGTCTCCAGCTTATTTTTCCAGGAGCACCATAAGAAAAGTGAGCCTTTACTTTAGAGAAACCAGCTTTTTTAAGCTTTTCTTTAATCTCATCCATTCCATAGCCATCTCTAGCGTGCTCCTCGATAAATGATGTATCAGAATCTTCATTGACATCACTTCCTCCTTGATCAGAAGGTGTAGAGATTAGCAGCATACCACCCTCTTCTAAGGCGTCACAGATGTTGGTCATAACCTTCACATCATCTTCTATGTGCTCCATAACGTCTACGCACAAACACAGTTGAAAAGTATCAGGTTTTTTGAAGTCCAGAAGATCTTCAACTTTAAAAAGAACATTTTCTAATCCACAAGCTCTGAAGAATTGATTACACTCAGAAACTTGATCTTCCTTAACATCGACACCAAGAACACAAGCAGATGGAAACTTCTTTTTCATGTGGTAGGTGTACTGACCGAAACCAAACCCAGCATCTAAAATTTTCGGATTTTTTGGAGAGTCCTTCTTCCATTTAGTTAATTCTCTATGAACATGCCATGTTCTTAGAAGTAAAAGGTCCAAAAGACTATAAAATACCTTTCTTAAAAACGGGCTCTTGTTAAAGAATCCTCCTACGGTTTTCTTAATAGGGTCGTAATGCATGGCTATTTAAGTAATTCATCAATCTGAGCTGCCAGATCTAATGAATCGTCTATTTTAAAAGTTAAAATTGGAATAATTCTCATCGTTTTTCCCACTCTTTCACCTAAGAGTTTTCTCACTTTCCAATTATTCTCGTCTATCATTTTTAAGTCTGCTTTCACATCCTTACTGGCCATTATACTCAGGAAGACATTAGCATTAGCTAAGTCCGGAGTTATTCTCACATGAGTAACTGTAATAAATCTACCGTTAAATAGGATATTACTTTCTCTCTGGAAAATAGTGGCTAATTCTCTTCTTAGAAGACTTTGTATTTTTTGTTGTCGTATACTCATTTATGGGCGCAAAGGTACTAATAATAGAAGTTGTTATAAGGATATCTCTCTTGATGTAGTTTTTTAACCGTTTCGTAGAGTTTCTCCTTTAGTTCTTCTAGGTTTAATTTATTGAGAGCAGAGATGAAAATAACCTCTTCTTCTGCTAGGTTAGATACCCATGACTTCTTTA
This sequence comes from Cryomorphaceae bacterium ASP10-05a, assembly GCA_000981645.1. Classification (GTDB taxonomy): domain Bacteria; phylum Bacteroidota; class Bacteroidia; order Flavobacteriales_D; family Sanyastnellaceae; genus ASP10-05a. Next base: position 38,010 of record LAQC01000015.1, read on the forward strand.
AAGTTTCTATTAAATTCTGTTTTAAATCTGAGGATTGGACATCTCCATCAGTCTCCAGCCAATCTACGGCATCTATTTTATTAGCTACCACAATGATAGGCTTATGAGACCCATGAATCTCTGAGAGCGTTTCATTCACCGTTTTATAATGGTCTTCAAAATTCTTATGACTCACATCTATGACATGAATGAGCAAATCCGCCTCTGTAGTCTCTACTAGAGTAGATTTAAAACTCTCTACCAACTGATGAGGTAATTTTCTAATAAATCCTACTGTATCACTCATAAGAAAAGGCAAGTTTCCGAACACTACTTTTCTCACTGTAGTATCTAGCGTAGCAAAAAGCTTATTCTCTGCGAAAACCTTACTCTTAGCTATAGAGTTCATAAGTGTAGACTTACCTACATTGGTATATCCCACTAGAGCTACTCTGATTAATTGACCTCTGTTTCCACGCTGGGTTGCTTTCTGGACATCTACTTTTTCTAGATCCTTTTTAAGGCGGTGAATCTTATCTCTAATGATTCTTCTATCCGTTTCTATTTCTGTTTCCCCAGGACCTTTCATTCCTATTCCACCTTTCTGCTTAGAGAGGTGAGTCCATAGTCTAGTAAGTCTAGGCAGTAGATATTGGAGTTGAGCCAACTCTACTTGCACTCTAGCATGAGCTGTTTGTGCGCGCGCTGCAAAAATATCTAGAATCAAATTACTTCTATCCATCACCTTTATCTGGTGCTCTGCGAACTCATCTGGATTGAACTTGTTCTGTAAGTTTCTGATTTGCGCAGGGGAAAGTTCATCATCGAATATCACGCAGTCTATCTGATTATACTCTACATAGTCGGCTATCTCCTGTAGTTTTCCTTCACCCACGAAAGTTTTGGAATTAGGACGGTCCATTTTCTGAGTGAATCTTTTAAGCACTACTGCATTAGCAGTTTGTGCTAGAAATTCGAGCTCATCTAAATAATCCTTAACAGCAGCTTCAGGCTGTTTTTGAGTAATAGCTCCTACCAGAATAGCGGTTTCCTTCTCTATAGTGGTGTCATAAGATTTTTCTATACTCATTTAGATTCTCTGAATTGGTAAGCGTAATCGGAAACTAATTTGATTTCTTCTCTGGTTAGTCTCTCTTTAAATGAGGGCATCTGCCTCATTCCGTTTGTTACTAGAGCTTCTATTTCATTTATAGGAAGCTTGGACTCTGTAAGTTTTTTAGCGCCACTTAACTGTTTGTTTCCAGTTAATCCATGGCATAAAGCACACTGCATCTTGAAAATAAGTTCTCCTTCAGGAGAAGCTTTAGAAACGGTATCTAAACTTTCACCATTCCCGCACGAGAAGGCCATACTAACCGAAATTAGAGAAAGTAGAAGAGTTAGTTTGAAATTCTGTCCCATGGAATAAGTGCCATTATCAATAAGAAAGAAAGAAGGTATGTAATTAGTAGTACCTTAAACTTTTTAAAGTCGTGCTTTAGTTTTTTAGCTCTCGAGTATCCTACTGTAATTAATGCGATAGCCACTAACATTCCTATTAAATGTTCAACTGCGAAGAACCTTAATTCACCATTGGCCATAACCTCTTTAGCGTTTTGCGCTAGCATTTGAGGATAGGGACTTAAGAAATACAGTATCAGACCAAACACCAACTGAAGGTGTACCAGTATTAGTGCAATTAAAGCCAGTTTCTTATCTGAAGCTTCGAAGACTCTATTCTTAGACCAGCCCGTAAAAAACTTGAAAATAGCGACTATCATCACTATCATCAAGAGCCATCTCAACCCTCCGTGGGTATGTTTAAGAATGTTGTAAAAAATATCCATTGGATTTCCAAAGTTTATTGCGCCACCAAAGGTACGAAGCCAATCTGATTCAATAAGAACTATTCTCTTATTTAAAGTTAGGGCAGAAGTGAACAAACCTCAAAACAAGATTACGCTCTCAATATTAGAATAATTTTTTTAGAGTTTGTGATTAATAGGGCCAGGCTGTTAGATTTTTAATGGCTTTTTTGGTGTTCAGAATTTGAGAAGAGTGAGTTAAGTAATACATTGCACCGCAGAAAAAATAAAATTAAGAATTATGATTTCCTTAACAGAAGCACTTCGTTTAGCACACGCGTTAGAAGAAGCAGAACAGAATGCTGTGCAAATGCCAGTAATATCTGCTCAAATAGAAAAAATGAGTTTTCAAGATGCTTATGCCGTGCAGGATGCATGGGTGAATCTAAAAACAGAAAAAGGCGGTGTAAGAGTAGGTCATAAAATAGGCCTTACATCAGTGGTAATGCAGCGTGCCTTTGGAATCGATGAACCAGATTTCGGAGTACTTTTCCAGGATATGGTTTATGAGAGTGGCGCTCATATTTCTGTGGAATCGCTCATAGAACCAAGAATAGAAGCTGAGTTAGCCTTTTATTTTAAGAAGGATGTTTCTTTGGATGTAACTGATATTAACTCATTATTAGAGTGTGTGGATTATATAGTTCCCTGTTTAGAGCTGATAGATTTTAGAGTTACTGCCTCTACCGATGGAAAAAATAGAACGGTAAAAGACACCATTTCTGATAATGCTGCTAATTGTGCCATTGTTTTGGGAGAGAAAAGAATCCCTTTAGAAGCTGACTTGGCATGGATAGCTGCTGCGCTGAGAAAAAATGGTGTGCTTGAAGCTTCAGGAGTTTCAGGAGCTGTGTTAGACCATCCAGTAAATAGTATTTTATGGTTAAACCAAAAATATAAGGAGTTTGGCAGAACTATAAAAGCTGGAGAAATGGTGTTGGCAGGTTCTTTTGTTAGCCCTATTCCTGTATCTAAGGGAGATAAGATAGAGGTGGACTATAACCAGTTTGGAAAAATTACTTGCTCGTTTTAATACATCAGATGTTTTTTTGATGAATGCTTCCAGCCTGTTTGACTTTTATAATCAACGAAATATATTTTTAAATCAGCCTGGCTTTTGTAATCAACGAAGTATATTTTCTTGTCTGCTTGACTTGCATAATCGGTAAAGAACCAATTTCCGTCGTTATGCCCCACCTGGCTTTGGTATTCTACTGTAAATACTTTTAAGTCAGCCTGACTTTCATAATCAACCACAAATACTTTTATATCAGCTAGGCTTTCATAATCCACAGAATATATCTTTTGTGCATTTGAGTAATTGAAAAAAAATAGACTCAAAGCGATTATCAATAAATGTTTCATAGCTAATAATTTGGTTTGTTGTTTCAAAAACGATGTTTTTTGCAGTGATTCAAGGTCCCCAGTTATATGCTTTTTCTTCTTTTATACGTGCCGGGTTTTTTTCTATTTCCTAATGACATATAACGTTTAGGATAAGGGTGGTAGCCCATTTCGTGACGCTTTCCTTTCAAGTTACAAGAAAATTAAAGTGGGCTACAACCTTTTAAGCTACAACTATTACGGCTATTATTTTATACATTGTTGTCGTGTCGTTATTATTATTCGATTCGTAAATCTTGTAGATCATATTTATCATTAAGCATATCAATATCAACATCCTTTGGAATACCTTCAACTTTTCCTGTTTCAGAAAATTGCCAAATTGTCCAACTAGTTTTATCTCTCATATTAGGCGCATTTTCACCATAACGCCCAATTAAAAAATGATATTCTTTATATTTTCCGGATAAATTTAAATTGTAAAAACTGTTTACAGTATAGATCATAGGTTTCTGACCAAAATAATTTTCCACCATATTCAAAAAAGCCTTAAAGTTTTTGTGAAATTCTTTATTTGTCCAATTTGTTTTTTCCTCCACGTCAATCAAAGGAATTAAATCTTGTTCGCTTTTATCAATTGTCTTAATAAAATTTTGAAATTGATTTTCAATTGAGGAAGTTGTTCTGAAATAATGATAACTTCCAACTAGAAAGTCATTTTCTTTGGCTTCTTTAATATTTGTTTTATATTTTTTATCAATATAAGTGGCTCCTTCAGTTGCCTTTATATAGACAAAGTCAAGTTTCTTGTTTTTCCATTTTTTCACTTTTCCCCATTCAATTTTTCCTTGATGATGAGATACATCAATTCCATATATTTCCCCAACTAAATCTTTAGATTTAATATTTTGCTCTGTTTTACTACTTAGCTTATATTTTAATCTTGAAATAAAATCAGGCTGAAATATAATTATGCAGGATAATGCTATAATTATTCCAAAGGGTATAATCACTAATAAGTTCCGCATCATAAAAAATTGAATTAATATTTATTATCTGCGTTGTATTTCTGAATGAACCAACGTTTTTGTATAGGGTTAGTTGAGTGTTTAAAGACTAAAGTTAATAAATAATTCACAG
>LAQC01000002.1:0-10322 GCA_000981645.1 Cryomorphaceae bacterium ASP10-05a
AACTCTTCTACACGTAGAAATGTAGAGGGAGAAATTGTTGGTGTGCTTGGAGTTGGACAAGATATTACCATCCTTAACGAATACAAAGAAAACTTAGAATACAAAGTAAAAATTCGTACTCAAGAACTAGCTTTTCAAAATGATGAGAAAGACAAGAGAGCGGCAGAACTGGTTATTGCGAACAAAGAACTTGCTTTCCAGAACGATGAAAAGGAAAAGCGCTCAGTTGAGTTGGGTATTGCCAATAAAGAACTCGAATTTCAAAATAACGAAAAAGAAAAGCGTGAACTCGAATTAGTTAATGCAAAAGAAAAAGCAGAAGAAAGTGACTGGTTAAAGACTGCTTTTTTAGCCAATATGAGCCATGAAATTCGGACACCAATGAATGGTATTCTTGGTTTTTCTGAATTGCTTAAAACTCCTAATCTTAGTGGTGAGGAACAACAAGATTATATCCGCATTATTGAGAAAAGTGGTCACCGTATGCTCAATACTATTAATGATATTATTAGTATCTCAAAGATAGAATCAGGCCTAATGGAGGTTAATATGAAGGAAGCTAATATTAACGAACAAATCGACTTTGTCTACTCATTCTTTAAACCCGAGGTTGAAGGAAAAGGAATGAATTTATTAATCAAAAAACCATTAATAGGAAAAGAAGCTTTCATTCAATCAGACAGTGAAAAAATATATGGTATTCTTACCAACCTTGTAAAAAACGCTATCAAGTTTACCAAGGAGGGGACAATAGAATTGGGGTATATACTAAAGACAGGAAGTCAGCCTGCAGAATTAGAGTTTTACGTAAAAGACACAGGAATTGGGATTCCGAAAGACAGACAGTTAGCCATATTTGACCGCTTTATACAAGCTGATATTTCAGGTAAAATGGCATATCAAGGAGCAGGTTTAGGCTTATCAATCTCAAAAGCGTATGTAGAATTGCTTGGTGGGAAAATTTGGGTGGAAAGCGAAGAAGGAAAAGGAACCATCTTATATTTTACATTACCCTATCAAACTGAAAATAAAGAGGAAAACATTCCTGAAATAAAAACTAATCACGAAGTTTCTGGTCTAAAAATATTAATTGCAGAGGATGATGAAATGTCGGCAATGTTTTTGTCAATCATAGTTAAAGGATATAGTGAAAAAGTCTTTAGAGCAAGAACTGGTAATGAAGCCATAGAAATTTGCCGCAATAATCCTGACATTGGTTTAATTCTGATGGATATTCAAATGCCTGAACTCAATGGAGACGAAGTCACCCGACAAATCCGAAAATTCAACAAAGATGTTATTATAATAGCGCAGACAGGTTTAGTCTTATCTACAGACAAAGAGGGGCTAATTAAATCAGGATGCAATGATTACATATCAAAACCAATTAACAAAGACGAATTATTTACATTAATTCAAAAGTATTTCAAAAAGTAATTTGATGGCCGCGACCAGTAGTTCCAAGGATTCTGCTCTTTTAAACTACAAATATATTTTCCGAAAACAACTGACTTACACTTGATTCTGTTCCATTTACTTCTATTACCGTAATCGCATCATATTCCTGTTTTGATACCACAACAATTTCGCTATTTAATTCCAAACCAACCTTGGCAACATATTTCAAAAATGAACTTGAGTCATCCTTAACAGCCACAATTTTACAACTACTGCCAACTGCAACATCAGCCAATGTTTTATTGACCCGTACTTTTACCTCACCTTTTTTATTTGGTATTGGGTCTCCATGTGGATCGAAATCGGGGTATTCTAATAATTTATCTAATTTATCCACTAATTTTTCTGACTGAATATGCTCTAACTGCTCTGCTACTTCGTGCACTTCATCCCAACTGAATTCTAATTTTTCGTATAAAAAAGTTTCCCAAAGGCGGTGTTTTCTAATAATATCGAGTGCTTTTTTTCTCCCTGTTTTTGTTAAAGTGATTTTTCCGTACCTCTCATAATCGACTAATTCTTTTTCTTTTAGCTTTTTAAGCATATTGCTCACGGTAGCCGGGGTTACCAGCAAAGCAGTTGCCAGTTCATTTGTTCCAACTTTTTCAATACCACTATAGAATACAATTTTTTGTAAAGCCTTGAGGTAATTTTCTTCTGTGAAAGACAGCATCATTTTATAAAATTCCGAATTATGGGACCAAAGTACAAAAAAATAAAACTTTATTAGTTAGAGTACTCTAACTTTATTAGTTTTGTGCCCGAAACTCAAATTCGAAAAATGAAACTAACAATACTTCAATCAATCACAACAGCCATTTTTGCTTTAGTTGTTCAATTCTCCGTAGCACAAACAGCTAGTATTTCGGGCAAAATAACTGATGAGAGCAATTCCTTGCCAGGAGTAAGTGTATATTTTGCAAAGATGAATAATGGTGCAGTTACCAGCAAGGATGGAGAATACTCTATTGGTAATTTAAAGGACGGGCTCTACACATTAAAAATTAGTTATGTAGGGTACAGAACAATTGAAGACTCGATTGAGATAAAAGGCGGTGCCAGCGTAGTACGTGATTTCACAATGCAAGAAGATGCTCTTAACCTTAACCAAGTAGTAGTAACAGGAACGAGATCTAAAATTGAACGGCATAATTCTCCTGTTATCATTAACACCATTTCTAGCCGCACTTTTGAAGCGACTCAATCTTTGGCTATTTCAGAAGGGTTAAATTTTTCTCCAGGTTTGAGAGTTGAAAATAATTGCCAAAATTGTGGATTTACACAATTAAGAATGAATGGTTTGGAAGGTGCCTATTCACAAATATTAATCAACAGCAGACCAGTTTTTTCAGCTCTTGCAGGTGTTTACGGTTTGGAAATGTTGCCTGCCTCTATGATAGATAGAGTTGAAGTAGTAAGAGGTGGCGGTTCAGTATTGTATGGCGGTAATGCCATTGCAGGTACAGTTAACATTATCACTAAAGACCCCGTCCAAAACTCTTTTGAAGCAGGAATTAATCAATCTTTTACAAACCTTGAAACTCCCGACAGAACAATTTCATTTAATGGCTCTATGGTGAGTGAGAAGTTAGATAAAGGCGTGACTTTTTTCGGTTATAACAGAAACCGAGACCCTTGGGATGCTAATGGAGACGGATTCTCTGAAATAGTTTCAATACAAAGTAATACGTCTGGACTCGATGCCTTTTGGAACACTTCTGAAAGAGGTAAACTTAAGTTGGGGGTTTATAATATTAATGAATTCAGAAGAGGGGGAAATAAATTTGACTTATTTCCGCACCAAACAGATTTAACAGAGCAGCTAAAGCATACTATTTTAAGTACAAACATATCTTATGAGCAATACAGTAAAAACTACAAACACAAAATTTCTGTTTATGGTTCTGCACAAATCGTGAATAGAGAGAGCTATTATGGCGGTGGTGGAAGAGTTATAGAAGAAGGTGATATACTCACCGAAGATGATATACTGGCCATTAATGCTTACGGAACATCCAAAGATATTTCGGCAGTAGGTGGATTCCAATATAACTATGAAATCTCGTCAAAACTAAATTTAGCGTCAGGAATGGAGTACGTCTTCAATGAAGTAACGGATGAGATGCCAGGTTATGGCAGAGCGATTGACCAACGTCTAGGAACTGTAGGTACTTATGCTCAATTGGAAATAAAGCCAATAAAAAAACTGACACTGCTCCTAGGCGGAAGATTAGATAATGTAAATATTGATGGTGCTTACGATCTGGAGGATGAAAGATACGAAAGCAAAAAAACACTAAATGTATTAGTCCCGCGCTTCTCAGCTATGTACAACATAAAAGATAATTTCAAGGTTCGAGCATCCTTTGCCCAAGGATATAGAGGTCCACAGGCATTTGATGAAGATTTACATATCGAAACCGTTGGTGGTAGCGCAAGATTTATCAGGTTAGATCCTAACTTATTAACCGAAAGATCAAACAGTACATTGCTTTCTTTCAATTATGACAAAATGGTCGGGGAAAAACAAATGAGTTTTGTGGTTGAAGGATTCTACACCCAATTAAACAACCCTTTTATTCTTACTGACCAAGAAGAATTGCCAAATGGTGTGTCGGTTATTACCAAGAGAAACGGGGCAGGAGCAAGTGTACAAGGGATTAATTTAGAAGCGAATATGGCATTTGGAAATAAAATCATTTTTCAATCAGGGGCTACCCTCCAAACTGCCACTTACGACGAAGAAGAGGAAATTTGGGCTGATGAAAATGAAACAATCTCACCTACTGTTACAACCCGAATTCTAAAAACGCCTAATACTTACGGTTATTTCACATTGGTTTACAACCCAACTAAAGCGTTAGCATTTTCTTATTCAGGAGTTATTACAGGCTCTATGGATTTGCCACACGTAATTGATCCTGAGACAGAACTAACAATTATTGAGAAAACACCAGCATTCTTTGAAAACAATATTAAAATCGCTTACACAATAAATAAAAAAGAAGATTTTAGAATTCAACTATTTGGCGGTGTCCAGAATATTTTCAATAGCTATCAAAACGACTTTGACCTTGGCGCTGGCAGAGACGCAGGATATGTATATGGTCCATTAAGACCAAGATCCATTTTTATGGGATTGAAATTCGTATTAAATTAAGCTAATGCCTTTGTCCGATTGCCATTCTTAACGGAGAAGCAATTTGCCAACCCATACCCAAAGAGCATTTAACTGGAGAATGTGTCTCCTTAACTTAAAAATGAATTCCAAACGCTGTGGTAGCTTTTTAGAGGTGTTTTAATTACTAATGATCAATATAAAATTATGAATACAAACAGTCTTGCTCTACTTTAGAGCAAGACTAGGTATAGACTTAATGGAAGTTAGCAACAATACTTTGGCTTTAGGTTTACTCCAAGCTTCCGAGGGTAAAACACAACTAGATAGTGCGTAGCAATGTTCCAAAAACCATTAGCGGCCCTACTTCCCATATACTAAGCGTATGCCATTTAAAACACGCTTACGTTCTTCTAATGAAACTAAATACCTATTGTGTTTTCTTCGCACTTTTCAAGCGAAATATTTACCCATTAAATCTTGCCCCCATTAAGAACCAACCCAACTAGCTAACCAATGTGAATGTATTTCATATCTCAATATTTCTCACATAGACAAACGGCTTATAACAGCACCTATATGTAATGCCTAGCCTCTTTTTAATTTATTAACTTTATCGTAACTCCTAGTTTTGTGTTTGTTTATATTGTGCAGGTTTTAATATCGGCACTACACATAGCCATAACATCAATAAAAATGAGCAAACCACCTACTTACTTAATTGTACTTTTTTTCTAAGGGAATGAAACAGGAATACGAAAAATACACGAGTGAGGATCATGCTATATGGGGAATACTATTTAACAGACAATTAGAAAACCTCAAAGGAAAAGCCTGTTCAGAATACCTCCAATCTTTAGATGAGCTTTCTATGAATATGAATAATTCTGAGGTAGCCAATTTCAACAAGCTAGAGTCTTCACTAAAAAAAACGGGGTGGACTATAGAAGTGGTAGAAGGACTTATTCCTGTTGAAGATTTTTTTCAATTATTGGCTAAAAAACGTTTCTGTTCGAGTACTTGGCTCCGTAACAGAGCACAGCTTGATTACTTAGAAGAACCCGATATGTTCCATGATACTTTTGGGCATATTCCATTACTCATGAATACGACTTATGCCTCATTTATGCAGAAGTTTGGAGAGTTAGGGGTGGCTCATATAAATGACGATAGCGCCTTAACGGCATTGCAACGCTTATACTGGTTTACTATAGAATTCGGACTTATGAAATCTAAAGAAAAACCGCTAATCTATGGGGCTGGCGTGCTTTCTAGTTATGGTGAGGTAAATCACATATACGAGAATACAAAAGTCGAGATATTAGAGTATGACGTAGAAGCCATCGCTCATAATTCGTTTGTTAATTCAGAAATTCAAATGAGGTATTACCTCATAGACAGCTTCGAGCAGCTGTTTAATAGCCTGGAAGTAATGGGTGAACTACTAGCGAAAGGAATAAAAATAGAGCCTATGATAGTGCGCTAACCTATTTTTTCATGAAAGGTAATTTCTCTGATCTGCCCTTTTTGAAAATATTAATCCGCGGTTTTTGACCCTTTCTTAATTCACGCTGTTCTTCCTCAGATAGCTGATTAATGGTCTTGCAGTCTTCTGAACAGGTGTTCTCAAATTTTTTCTTGCAGGATTCGCACTGAATAAACAGGAGGTGACATGCTTCGTTTATACAGTTCGTATGGTCATCACATGACTGGCCACATTGGTGACATGAAGCTATTATTTCATCAGAAATTCTTTCTCCAAGCCTTTCATCGAAGACGAAGTTTTTACCCTTAAACTTGTTCTTAAGGCCTTCTTTCTCTGCTTGACGGGCATATTCTATTATTCCTCCTTCTAACTGATGTACATTAGGGAAGCCTTCATGCTTTAACCATGCCGAGGCTTTTTCACATCTAATCCCTCCTGTGCAGTACATTACTATTTTCTTTTCTTCTTTCCCGTCTAACATTTTTCGAACCTCTTGGAGTTCGTCTCTAAACGTATCTACATCTGGGAGAATAGCTCCTTCGAAATGACCCACTTCATGCTCGTAGTGGTTTCTCATGTCTATAAGAATGGTCTGCTCATCATCGGTTAACTCATTAAATTCTTTAGCGTTTAAGTGTTTCCCTGTATTAGTAACATCGAACGACTCGTCTTCTAACCCGTCTGCTACTATTTTTTCTCTCAGTTTTATTTTTAGTTTGTAAAAACTTTTTCCGTCATCTTCTATAGCCATATTTAATCTTAGGCCATCTAGGAAAGAAATTGAAAAAAGGTGGTTTTTAAATTCCTCAAATCTTTTCATAGGAACAGATATCTGCGCATTTATTCCCTCGCTGGAAACGTAAGTTCTTCCGAATACTTCAAAGGAAGACCAGTTTATAAATAAATAATCTCTGAAGAATTCTGGATTTCCTATTTGCTCATACCTATAAAACGAAACAGTGAATCGCTTGTCGGGAGATGCTTGCATTTTATCCTTTAACTCTTTCGAATCTACTATGTTATATAGCCTTTTCATTCCTCTTTACTTTGAACTTGAACTCTGGTTTTAGAAAAGAGAATAGGCCACACCAACTGGAACTTTAGAGAAGCTCCACAATTATGACTATTAGCTTTTCACCTCACAATTTCAAGTTATGTGTGAAACACTAAAAATTTAAAAGAGCAAAGTTACCAATTTTCATCGCTACGCCAGCTACTCATGGGTAAATAGCTTCTAAAATCAGTTCTAAAATTTTAACATTCCTGGAGTAATTTATCTCTACATACCCCGTTTATCTTGTGTTATGAGTTAATTGACACTCGAAATGTGAACAATTTGGAATGAACCTGTAAGGAATAGGATAAAATAGTTTGTATATTTAGAGTGAAACCAAAATCGACAGGAAATGCTTGAATTTTGTAAAAAAATCTTAGAAAAGGTGAGTTTTGATAGACACCTTTTTAAGAAAGAACTAATGAAGTCTATCACATGGGTAAAGACTGAAGAGCTAGAAGTACTTAGAAGATGGTGCTTAATTAAGTTTGGTAATCTATATTCTCAATTGATAGAGGATTCTTTCAAAAAAGCCCTTCCAGCATAAAGGAAATCTTATTTTAAAATTAATCGTAAGCTCTTAGTCGAAGAAATCTCTTCCTCTAAGAGCTTTTTTATTTGGAAAGAAAACCAATATTCCTTTTTAACCCTTGGTATTTAGTCCGTTTAACCGCACTCCCCTTAAAAAGCTCCTGGAAGACATCTTCGGTTAGCTCTTCCCATTCTGTTTTAGTTAAATTAAGTAACTCTTTGTGCGGATAGAAATCAGGTTCCTTATGCTGTTTACTAAACCTATTCCACGGGCAAACCTCCTGGCAGATATCACAGCCAAACATCCAATCCTCAAACTTTCCCTGATACTCCTTAGGGAAAATTTCATCTTTTAATTCAATCGTAAAATAAGAAATACACTTACTTCCATCTACCACGTAGGGCTTGATTATGGCACCTGTAGGACAAGCGTCTATACATGCAGTACACTTGCCGCAGTGGTCTGTCACAGGAGAATCAGCAGTTAATTCTAAATCTAAAATTAATTCGGAAATAAAATAGAACGAACCTGTTTTCTTAGACAGGACATTGGAGTGTTTCCCCATCCACCCGATTCCACTTTTAACAGCCCAGGCTTTATCCATAACTGGAGCTGAGTCTACAAAAGCCCTCCCACCTACTTCACCAATCTCTTCGTGAATGTAGCTAATTAGCGCTTTTAATTTGGCCTTTATCACCTTGTGGTAATCTCTACCATAAGCATACATAGAAATCTTCGGGGCATCTATATCTGAGCGAGTCTCGGTAGAATAATAGTTAAGGCTCAGGGAAATAACCGACTTAGCACCTTCTACGAGTTTGGTCGGGTCTAACCTTTTATCGAAGTGGTTCTCCATATATGACATCTTCCCATGAGACCCATTGGTCAGCCATTCTTCTAGTCGAGGAGCTTCTTCTTCCAGAAACCCCGCTTTAGAAATTCTACACTCCATAAAGCCTAAGCGTTTGGCTTCTGTTTTAATTAAGTCTGTCCTATTTTGGATACTAGATAAGAGCATTCTTAAAACAAGTTTCCTTGATTTTTTAAATGGGTATACCCTAAATGATCAAATGCTCTGTCGGTCACTTGTCTTCCTCTTGGTGTTCTTGTTAGAAATCCTTCTTGAATTAAAAAAGGCTCATACACTTCTTCGATAGTTCCTTTGTCTTCACTAACTGCAGTAGCCAAAGTATTAAGCCCCACAGGACCCCCTTTGAATTTTTCTATAAGCGTGGTCAGAATCTTATTATCCATTTCATCTAAACCAAACTTATCTACATTTAAGGCTGTCAGAGCCGTATGTGTAATTTCTAAGTCAATGGTACCGTCTCCCTTGATTTGTGCGAAATCACGTACTCTGCGTAGCAATGCATTGCATATTCTAGGCGTTCCTCTACTTCTTCTGGCTATTTCGAAAGCTGCAGATTCATTTATCGGTATTTCTAAGATTTCAGCACTTCTGGTAACGATGTCTGTTAATAGTTTAGCATCATAATATTCTAATCTGGAATTTATGCCGAACCGAGCTCTCAGAGGTGCTGTGAGCAGACCGCTTCTGGTAGTGGCGCCAATTAATGTAAAAGGCTCTAAGGTGATTTGAACGGTTCTAGCGTTAGGTCCTGAATCTATAACCAAGTCTATGACATAGTCTTCCATGGCAGAATACAAATATTCCTCTACCACAGGACTTAACCGATGTATTTCATCTATAAATAAAACATCATTCTCCTCAAGATTAGTGAGAAGGCCTGCTAAATCTCCTGGTTTATCTAAAACTGGTCCTGATGTAGTTTTAATGCTAACGCCCATCTCATTAGCGATAATATACGCTAAGGTAGTTTTACCTAATCCCGGGGGGCCGTGTAGCAGAACGTGGTCTAAGGACTCCTCTCTAAGCTTGGCTGCCTGAGTGAATATTTGAAGGTTTTCTAATACCGCTCTTTGACCGGTAAAATCCTCAAAACTTTTAGGTCTAAGGACTCTTTCGAGTTCCTTATCCGAATTTCTATCTGCTTCTTCTCTTGGACTAAAGTCTTCCATTGTAACCAAAGATACTATGAATAATGATTTACCGAAACACTTACACCTATCTGTTTATAAACGGTGAGAACGAAACATCTTAAAACAAAGAAGCTGCAGTTACCTGCAGCTTCTTTGTTAATTCTTTTCATTTATTGACCTAGTGGTCTTTTTCGTCCGGCCCTAAAGGAACCGTTTGAGGAACGAAGTCGTTTTCATGCTGTGGATTACTATAATCATATGGCCATCTATGAACGACTGGTAAATCACCTTCCCAGTTTCCATGAATATGCTCTACCGGTGTAGTCCATTCTAATGTATTAGACTTCCATGGGTTTTGCACCGCTGCTTGACCTCTGAATATACTATAGAAGAAATTATACAAGAATAGAATCTGAGCTATAGCTCCCACAATGGCAAATACACTAATCAGCGGATTTAAATCCAATGCCACTTGTAAAAATTCAAAATTACTGTAGTCATAATATCTCCTTGGCGCTCCTGCTAGTCCTACGAAATGCATAGGGAAGAATACTCCGTATCCACAAACAAACGTCATCCAGAAATGGACATAACCCAATTTGGTGTTCATCATTTTACCAAACATCTTCGGGAACCAGTGATAGACACCAGCCATCATTCCAAATATAGCTGA
>LAQC01000002.1:10383-56026 GCA_000981645.1 Cryomorphaceae bacterium ASP10-05a
TCCACCAGAAACGAATGTAGATACCAATCCTATAGAGAATAACATAGCCGGTGTATAACGGATGTTTCCTCTCCAGAGAGTAGTTATATAGTTAAATGCTTTTACCGCTGACGGAATGGCTATGAGTAGAGTTGTTATTACGAATAACCCTCCTAGCCACGGACTCATTCCTGTTAAGAACATATGGTGTCCCCAAACGATAAAGCTTAAAAACCCTATGGCCAGAATAGAACCAACCATGGCTTTGTATCCGAAAATAGGTTTTCTAGCATTAGTCGCTATTACTTCAGAACTTATACCAAGTGCTGGAAGTAATACGATATACACCTCGGGGTGACCCAAGAACCAGAATAAATGTTGATATAGTATAGGTGAACCTCCGGTTACATCTAACGCTTCTCCATCTATAAAAATATTGGAAAGGTAGAAAGCCGTACCCATTCCTCTGTCCATTAATAACAACACTACTGCTGACACTAAAACTGGGAATGATAATACTCCTAAAATCGCTGTTACCAAGAATGCCCATATCGTCAAAGGCAGTCTCGTCATCTTCAGCCCTTTTGTTCTTAGGTTAACTATGGTTACTATATAGTTTAATCCTCCTATAAGTGAAGATACTACGAAAAGCACCATAGATAATAACCACATAGTCATTCCTAATCCAGAACCCGGCATAGCCTGAGGTAAAGCACTTAATGGTGGGTATACCGTCCATCCACCTGAAGCTGCTCCTGTTTCTATGAACAGAGATGAAATCATAATAACACTGGAAACGAAGAAAAACCAATAGGATAACATATTAAGAAACCCTGACGCCATATCTCTAGCTCCAATCTGAAGTGGAATAAGTAAGTTGGAGAAGGTTCCTGACAATCCTCCAGTCAATACAAAGAATACCATTATGGTCCCGTGTATAGTAACTAATGCTAAATAAGCATTTTGATTCATTACTCCTCCTGGCGCCCATCTATCCCCTAGAAACGCATTTAAAATCTCGAAAGACTCTCCTGGCCAACCTAGTTGGATCCTAAACAATACGGATAATAAGACAGCTATGACTCCCATAAAAACGGCAGTTATTAAAAACTGTCTCGAAATCATCTTGTGATCTTGAGAAAAAACATACTTGCTAATAAAACTCTCTTTGTGTTGTGCGTGTTCTGCCATTTTGAACAATTTTTTCTATATTCTTATTTCTCAGCCACCGGCTCTAATTTACTTTCCTCTTCTTCATCAGTCTCTTCCGCTTCTCCTCCTAGGGATTCAGAAAATGTTTTCTGCTCTTCTAGCCAAGCCTGATATTCTTCTTCACTTTCAATAATTACTTTTACTGCCATATTGTTGTGCGAAGCACCGCACACTTTATTACAAAGCAGTATATAATCAAAGTTGGGATTATCCTCCATTACTCTCATAGAATCCGTAGTAATAGTAGGTGTCATCTTAAACCTCGTAGGTATGCCTGGTACAGCATTCATTTGAGCTCTAAAGTGCGGCATAAAAGCGGAGTGGATTACATCTCTAGAATTAAAGATAAACTCTACTTCTCTGCCTAAAGGCAAATGTAATTCACCCTTTACTAGTTTGTCGTCCTTACCTGCCTTGAATTCTCCCGATGAAGCCTCTCTAGACGTGCTCACATCATTAATTCTTAGCTTGTGACGTTGTAGTCTATATATTTTATCCTCTAGAGCATCTACTTGAGATGGAGGAAGAAAATCGCCTTCTTCTTTCAACTTTTTCTCAATGCTTATGATTTCCTCATCTAGCTCAGCTATCTTTTCAATGATTAACTCATCGCTAGCTATTCCTAACGGATTTGTTCCTGAGATAAGATTGTAATTAGAAAACCCTAGCTCACTATCTGCTCCAGGGTATCTGATTGTCCAATCAAATTGTTTAGCGTACACTTCCAATCGCACAGGATTCTCACTGGCTACTACATCTGTAATATCATTCCATATTCTTAATCCAAAAATGATTATGAAAGCTAACACTATAGATGGAATGATTGTCCATATCATTTCCAATTTAGTACTGTGCGCAAAAAAGAATGCCTTCCTGTCTTCTCTATAGTAATACTTCCAAGAGAAGTAAAACAAAAACAGGTGTACTAAGAAGAAGACAATAGTGATAACCACTACGTTGACCATGAACAACATGTCTATATCATTCCCATGTGCCGATGCAGATACTGGTAAATAATCCCCATATACTATGTAAAAATAAATTACACCTGCAAAGAACACAAACATCCAAATGAGCATGAGCCATGCGTTCATTTTATTATCAGCTAAAGAAATGTCCTCCTCACGGTGATTTCTCAGCCTAGCTGCCAACTGGTATACTTTACTTAACTGCACTGCAGCTACTACACCAAGAACTATCGTTATTAATACTAGAAGACTAAACATATCTTTTCTTTCTATTCTTTAATTCATTAAATACTGTGATGCTCACTTTCATCTATAAATGGATGATTCACTGGAACCATGGCCGCTTTCGTAAATGAGTTTAACATGAGGTATACAAACAATCCTAGAAAACCTAAGAACATTAACGGCTGCCACCACGAATAGTGAGAGTGTCCGTACATAGTTCCTGGCATTACTAGTAAGTAGACATCTACATAATGTCCAATTAAAATTAGACATCCTGTTAATCTTAAAAAAACTGGATTTCTTTTCGCATCACGCGCCATTAAAACTAAAAATGGAACTACAAAATTGATTACACACATTACAATCAAAGGTAATCCGTAATTCTCAAATCTTTGTTGATAATATATCACTTCTTCACCTATATCTGCGTACCAAATAAGCAGGAACTGACACAATCCTAAATAACTCCAAAGCATACTGATTCCAAACATCCATTTTCCCAAATCATGGATGTGCGAATCGTTTACTTTAGGTAAAAATCCTTTATCTCTGAGGTAAAGCGTGGTAATCGTAGCAAAAATCATGAACGTCACCCACATACCAGAGAATACATACCATCCATACATGGTGCTAAACCAGTGTGTGTCTATAGACATTAACCAGTCCCATGACAGAGTAGATGAGAACACGGCAAACAGTACTAAGAAAATAGCTGAACGCTTAAACATTTTTACATGTAGCGTGGTTCCGTCTAAAGCGTCTTCTTCTATGGATTTTTTTCTAAACCAATTCCCAAACCAAATAAAAACACCTAAATAGACTACTGTTCTAGCCCACCAAAATCCTTCATTCAGATAGGCCCTTTTATTCTTAATAATTTTGTCTATTCCTAAGTTGACTTGCGCGCCTGTGGCTTCTGCATCATTTGTATAAGTATCATGCTCGCCTTCAACTGATGCAGGAATTACAAACTCGGAATATGTCCCTGGATCCATCCAGTGATAAATGTGGTTTAAATGTAATGTAGAGGCTACAAATACAATTACAAGAACAATGGAAAAAGCTGGAATGTTTCTATGAAAGATTCCTTCGAAAACTCTTTTTAATTGTGAACTCCAACCTACTTCAGCTGCGTATTGCAACGCATAGAAGAATAACCCCCCGAGCGCAATAGCCAAGAAATAGAATCCGCACACTAACAGATTAGACCAAAACTCCTGGCCTCCGTGATCGTGAGGGTTGTGACTATTAAGTCCACCTATAATGCCTATAACACCTAGCGCCATTAGGACGAAAGTGGTGATTTTGGCTCTTTTAGAAAAAACAAAATTCATGTTTCTTTTTCTTTGAATTCTTTAATATTATCCTTAGACTTATTTAGAAGCGATAACCCCATCAGCTGTATCTTCTTCTGACTCCTCAGGACCGTCTCCCATTAAGACTTTCACATACTGTATTACTTGCCACCTTTCCTTCTGGTTTAAGATATAGGCATGAGAGCCCATTAATCCTTTTCCGTAAGTTATGGTATGAAACATCTTTCCTTCAGCTAATCCCTTTCTTGATGCGTAAGAAGGTACTGCTGGATATTTCCCCCCTGACTTTTGAGTTATACTTCCATCACCTCCGCCTTTCTCACCGTGGCATTGGATACAAAACTTTTCAAAAAGTACTTGTCCTGCTGCTGTGCTCTCAGGTGAAGTAGGTAATGGACTTTTAAATCCAACTCCTGCTCCTTCATATCCCGCCACTGTATTAGGGTAAGGATAGGGTGCGTTATACGCTAATTGATCTCCTCCTCTGTAAGGAATGGTTCCTTCTACGGGGATTCTTACAGACTGCTTCAATCTCATAACCTTCGCACTGTCTGAAGTCATTCCAGGCTTGAATTCATCAAAACCGTAATCCACGTAAGCCTCAATAGCTGGAGAACGATACATGTCAGGCATGTATTCTAACCCTGGACTATTCTTATCTGTTACACATGAAGCGAAACAAAGAGAAACAATAGCTGCTATAATTAACTGTGTCTTTTTCATGTGATTAATATTCTTTTTCACTTAATTCTTCTGGATTTGTAGATGACAATATTTGAGAAATATCAGCTACACTCATTGAACTATTTTCATCTGTTGTGACCTCCATTATAAATCTATCGTTAGTAGATCTTGGATGTGGATTGTCAGCTATCATCCCTGGAACTGTTCCGTTTCTTAACAAATAAGTAATGGACATTCCATGCGCTCCACAGAGAACACTGAACTCAAACGTCACTGGTAAGAATGAGGTGATATTATTGATGAGGCTTTGATTTGGTTTACCACCAATATTCATAGGCCAATCACTTATCATGAAATACCACATCCCTAAAAGAGCTAGTGAGGTTCCAGTTAAAGCGTACATAAATGCACATATAGCTAAACGAGTTCTTTTCACTCCTATAATAGGATCTATTCCATGTATAGGGAATGGTGAAAACACCTCCTTTACTCTTATACCTTTGTCAACGATTAGTTGAGCTGCTTCTTTCAGCTTATCATCATCGTCATACATTGCATGAAAGACTTTTCTTGCCATGTTCTAATTTTTATTTCGTTATCTAGTGATCTGCCTTTTTAAAGTTCTCACCAGAAGATTTTAATATTGTTTTTAACTCATTTAATGCCAATACCGGGAAGAACCTAGCAAACAGTAAGAAAAGAGTCATGAAAATTCCTAAGGTTCCTACAAAGATTCCTAAATCAACAAATGTAGAGTGGAACTCACTCCATGAGGATGGTAGGTAATCTCTGTGCAGTGATGTAACGATAATTACATATCTCTCATACCACATCCCGAGATTAATGATTAGCGACATTATAAAAGTGAACATTAAACTAGTTCTTAGCTTTTTGAACCAGAATAACTGTGGACTTACAACGTTACAAGTCATCATAATGGCATAAGACCACCAGTAAGGCCCTGTAGCTCTATTGATAAATGCATAAGATTCATACTCGACACCTGAGTACCAAGAAATAAAAAGCTCAGTAATGTAAGCTACACCAACGATAGAACCTGTAACAATAATTACAATGTTCATATACTCCACATGTTTCGTATGAATATATGCCTCAAGCCCCATCACTTTTCTCATAATTAGTAGAAGCGTAAGAACCATAGCAAAACCAGAAAATACCGCACCAGAAACAAAATACGGCGGGAATATGGTAGTATGCCAACCTGGAATTATGGCAGTGGCAAAATCCATAGATACAATCGAGTGAACAGAGAACACAAGCGGGGTAGCTATACCTGCTAACACTAATGAAACCTCTTCAAATCTTGTCCAATGCTTAGCCCTTCCAGACCAACCAAAACTCAATGCTGTATACAATTTCTTTCTCCAACCACCAGTAACTTTATCTCTAATAGTAGCGAAATCTGGTATTAAACCAATGTACCAAAAAACAAGTGATACTGAAAAGTAAGTAGAAATCGCAAACACATCCCAAAGAAGCGGTGAGTTAAAGTTTACCCAAAGCGAACCAAACTGGTTCGGTAAAGGGAACACCCAGTAAGCTTGCCAGATTCTACCCATATGAATACCCGGGAAAAGTGCTGCCATCATTACCGCAAATATGGTCATGGCTTCTGCAGAACGGTTTATAGCCATTCTCCATTTCTGTCTAAACAGAAGAAGTACGGCTGATATTAGCGTTCCGGCATGGCCTATTCCCACCCACCAAACGAAGTTAGTTATATCCCATGCCCATCCAACTGTTTTATTCAGACCCCATGTTCCAATTCCAACTCCCAGTAAATAGAGAATGTTACCTATACCCCAAGCAGCTACTATTCCGCTTATGGTGATCAACACTTTCCACCACATAGTAGGCGACCCTACTATAGGAGCCATTACATCCTCAGTAATCTGAGAATAAGACTTATCACCTAGTATCAGGGGTTCTCTTATGGCTGCTTCTTTTTGCATACTATCTTATCTTTTAAGCTTCAGTATTTCTTACTATGGTCTGGTAATAGATATTAGGCTGTACACCTATTTCTTCTAGTGCTCCATAAGCTCTATTATCCGCAGACAATTGAGTCACCACCGATTTTTTATCATTTAAATCACCAAACGTAATCGCATTTGCAGGACAAGCCTCAGCACATGCTGTTTGGATAGATCCATCTGGAACTGGTGTGCTTGCTTTCTTAGCCTCCAGTTTACCTGATTGGATTCTTTGAACACATAAACTACATTTCTCCATAACCCCTCTAGATCTTACAGTCACATCTGGATTAAGAACCATTCTACCATACTCCTGTTGAGAAACGTTTATATGCTTGAATTTTTTATATGCCTGGTAGTTAAACCAATTGAATCTTCTTACTTTATAAGGACAGTTGTTAGCACAATACCTCGTACCTATACATCTGTTATAAGTCATCTGGTTAAGCCCTTCATTACTGTGAGTGGTAGCCGCTACTGGACATACAGTTTCACAAGGAGCATGATTACAATGCTGACACATCATAGGCATGTGAACCGTTTGAGGTGCGTCCTCTGGATTCTCCATGTCTGCGTATGCTCCAATAACTCCAAGACCCTTCTCCTCTATTGTTTCAGTATCGTTAATGGACTTAATTTCAGATGAGTAGTATCTGTCTATTCTCATCCAGTGCATGTCTCTATGACGGTGCACTTCATCTTTTCCTACTACAGGTACATTGTTCTCAATATGACACGCTGTTACACAAGCGCTACATCCGTTACACGAACCTAAATCGATACTCATGCCCCATCTATGGCCTACTTGCTCTACCGAGTGAGCTTCCCATAAATCAAAGTTTCTTACATGGCTTTTATCTCTGCCATCTAAAACTCCGTCATTATTCGTGTCTTCATGTACTACCAGACCTGGCATTACATTATATGTAGACATTCCTTTAAGCTTATTCTTTTCTTTTTCGAATTGAGCTAAAACTGTTTCTTTAACTATAGAATCTCTTCCCATCACAGTACTGTGCATCTGTGTAGAAGCTATTTTATATTCCTCTTCAGTTAGTTCTAGCGTAGCAATGTTTGAATACACAGAATCTCCAGCTACAGAAGAAACAAATCCAAATACATTAGCTCCTATAGGAGTTCTAACAGCATTCTCATCAGTGCCAGCATTGAGATAATCTCCATACTCTCCTGTTTGATAAGCTGCTCGTCCTATTAATTCATCCCCTGCTCCTCTACCATAACCTACTGCTATACCTATCGTCTTAGACGCTTGACCTGGCTGAGGCATAATTGGTAAATTAACTGTCTTTCCGTTTACCGTCACATTGGCTTTGATAGCGAATGTTCTCTGACCTAAATAAATATGATCTCCTATACCAAGCTCTCTCATATCAGAAGGAGACATAGTAATGTAGTTATCCCATGTTACTTTGGTCATAGGATCAGGAAGCTCTTGAAGGAAAGGATTATTGGCATGATCCCCAGCTCCCATTCCTATCTTCTCGTAAAGCTTCACCTCCCAATCTCCAGTTTTAGCACCTTTAGCAGCAACTAAAGCAGCGCTTATATTATTTGCTGACACTGTCTCTTCTCCCTTAGAAGTTGATTCAGTTCCAGAATTATTGTTTAACTCCATACTAGCACCTGCCCATACACCTGTCATAACTGCCTTGTTCCAAGAGTCATCGAAGTGCTTAGTAGCTTCTGAATATGAAGAATTATAATTTGTTCTTAAGTAGTTATACCAAGACATGTCATTATCCGCCCATTTTAATAGACTCTCTTGAGCTGGTCTGGTACTCCATAATTTATTTATAGCTGGCTGAGAGATGTCTGTTCTTCCTTCGTAAGGAGAGAAGTCATTCCATGATTCTAGGAAGTGATTATCAGGACACATGTACTTACACTTAGAACCTGTCTCGTCAGCATACTTATTTAAAGAAATGGACGTCTTTACCTTTGCAAGGCCTAAAACAAACTCTTCTGCATTAGCCAAAGAATACGCAGGGTTAACTCCCATTACGATAAGAGCTCCTACTCTACCAGAGTTCATATCCTTCACTAGGTTAGTTACTTTCGTGTCGTCTCCCTGGAAGAAATTAATCCCTTGAGAAGAATCTACAGTAACTCCTTCGTTCCCTAATACTTTATTTATTTCAGCTACTATTTTCTGAACATTAGAATCGTTACTTCCTGTAACGACTAAAGAAGCTCCCTTCTCTTTATTTTCTCTTAACTTAGCTACAGCCTTATCCAAATTATCCTGAATGGCCCTTTCAAACTTATCTGCAGCACCTCCTGTTAATGTCTCATATATAGCAGCTGCTATTTTACCTTCATCAGAAGGCTTAATTAAAGCTCTGTAATCTGCATTGGAACCGGTAAGTGACATATTCGTCTCAAACTGATAATGCTGAGACATCCAAGAACCTTCTGGTTGTCTTCTCTTTGTATATTGTGCTTGAAACACATTAGGCGTTAACCATGTTCCTATGAAATCTGCAGCGATAGAAACGATAGTTCTAGCTTTAGAGAAATCATACTTAGGTATTACTCCGTTATTCGCTTTCTTCAGCCCGCTATATGATACAGCATCATACTGAATTAATTCAGCATTGTGTTTAGCAGCAAATTCTGAAACAGCCTTCTTAGCAGTAGGACTTATTATAGTGGAACTTAAAATCTTTATGTTAGACGCGGAAGCTAGCTCTCCTGCTATAGCACTATCCACTTGAGACCAAGTCTTAGCGGCATCACCCATTTGAGGCCCTCTTAATCTCTCTTCATCATAAAGAGAAATAACCGAAGAGTTGATTCTAGCGTTTAACCCACCTTCACCGAAATCTTTATTAGGCTTAATGAAAATAGGTCTCCCTTCTCTAGTTTTCACTAAGATATTCCCATAATCATTTCCATCATAATAGGTGCTAGCATAATAATTAGCTATACCAGGAACTATTTCAGCCGGCCTATTGATGTATGGAATAGATTTGATTACAGGTGCTTCACAAGCTGCCAATGTAGCTGCCGTAACGCTGAAACCCATAAACTTCAGGAAATCTCTTCTTGGTGTAGAGGTTTCATCTAAACTTTCTTCAGCTAAAAACTCACTAGCTGCCTGCGTTTCCGCAGTAAATTCGTTTTGAACAGACTCTTTATACCCTTCAGTTCCGTGAAGTTCGTCTAATCCTGTCCAGTATTTTTTGGTTACTCCCATTTTTTTCTCTCTAAGAATTATGGTTTAGTAATGACATTTAGAACATTCCCATCCTCCCAGCTCTTTCACTGTGATAACGTTGTCTTCTAAATATTTCTTTAAATCTCTTTTCCCTAAATCAGTCTCTATAAGCCTATCATGTATCTCTTGGTAATATCCATTCTCCGTATTCATTACTGATATACCCGCCTTATTATGACATTCTATACACCAACCCATGGTGAGCACATCTTTTTCTAGAGAAATGATACTCACATCCTCCTCGGCCAACTTCATGATCTCTTCTGAAGTGGCTACTTTACCTAGCATGTAATCCTGATCAACTGGACCATGGCACTGCTGACAAGCTAACCCGGCAACATTTACATGCTGCGAGTGATTGAAGTAAACATGATCAGGAAGATTATGCACCTTATTCCATGTTATTGGTTGCTGATCATAATCCGCGATGTATGCTCCAGCTTCTGGATCAAAGCCTACATAATCATATATTTTCTGAATCTCAGCAGTCATTTCATCATTATGCCCTTTCTTCACCCCTTTGTGGCAGTTCATACACAGCATTGGCTCAGGAAGACCTGCATGCTTCGACTTACTGGCTGAATTGTGACAATACTCACAGTTTATTCCATTCTTTCCTGCATGCAACTTATGATTAAAAGCAATAGGTTGATCAGGCATATGGCCTTCCATAATATTGATAGCCATCCCTAAATTGTACCCCCAAGGAATAAGGAAGAATATTACGATAACAAAAGTAAGAATAGAAGCAAACGCTTTATTATCCCACAACCAGCTCTTAACTCTATCACCGTATGATGTGTGAACTATGCCGTCTCCAGTTTCCCTTTCTTGGATACTTGACCCAATGGCCCTGCCAGCACCGGAAGCCGCTACAGCTATAATAGCAAAAATAACGGCTAGTATTAAATACCAGAAAACAGGATTGTCTTCGCCTGCCTCTTCTGCTTTGGCATTATACCAATCTTTCTCCCCTACAGAACTTAAAGCAACTGGAGGCACGTATTCCGAAACATAAGTTAGGACATTATTAATATCCTCATCGTTTACGGCTTGATTTTGCATCCACCCAAACTGAGGCGTCCACTTGTTGGCCATACCAACCACATAAGCATCTCCAGTAGCGAAAGCTTTCTTGGGATTTTTTATCCAAGTATTGATGAGTTCATCTTTCCCTTCCCACCTTAAAGAAACCCCTTTCAACGAAGGAGCCGCTAGAACACTTCCATCTAAGGAGTGACAAGTGGCACAGTTATTATTGAAAACAGATTCTCCTGCATCGTAATCTCCACCTTCGTGGATAGTAGCAAACGTCTGTAAACTCAGGAATACTATAGCAAAAAAACTAAGCAATTTATAGCTTTTACTACGTTGGTTCTGCACTTTAGGCAGTGGGTTATTTCCGCTCTTCATTGTCTAAATCGGGTCGAAATTCGAGGGCAAATTTAACTGATTTATCCCCTAGGAATGTCACATTTCACAGTCAAAAACATTATTTAGAATCCTTCTAAATAGCACCTCGCATTAGCAAACATCAAATGTGCAGAACACAACATCACAGTCTTTAGCACAGTTATTGATTTCATACAGCTGAGCAAATCAGAAGCTCGAGCACTAATGAAGTTCAAACTATATTTGCACCATGAATAATTTCACCCTTTCTGCCTTATCTGTTGTTTTAGTTCTAATTTCTTCTCAAGGGATTGCCCAGGAAGATAGAAGTTTTTGGCAAAAGCTGTTTGGTGAGCAGTTTGAACAAGTGGATGCAGAGGACCCTAAGAACTCTCAAGATTCGTTAGCCCTTCTTTTGAATAACCATTTAGGTGAAGGCTCTAACACCGTAAAAAACCCATCAAGGAACAAGAACATTCAATCTGCAGATAGCGCTGTTAAACCTGCGGTAAAAGGCATAGGATCTTTAACTATTGTGGCCGACAAAAACATCATCGACTGGCTAGATAGCGCAAAAGTAGCGGACCTAATAGGATTTAGAATCCAAGTGTTTATGGGAGATTTAACCGAGGCTCGGTCTATTAAATCACTCCTGCTCAACTCAGGTGAAAGAGCCACTCTAGAATATAATTCTTCAGATTACTACGTAAGAATAGGCGATTTCAGAAACTA
This sequence comes from Cryomorphaceae bacterium ASP10-05a, assembly GCA_000981645.1. GTDB lineage: Bacteria > Bacteroidota > Bacteroidia > Flavobacteriales_D > Sanyastnellaceae > ASP10-05a. The sequence goes on from LAQC01000002.1 coordinate 22,124, forward strand.
CATCTCTGCTGAGAAAAAACTAAGCACTCTTCAGGAGTTATATCCCAGTGCTTATGTAGTTAAAGACAAAATTAAATTAGATTGACGGATTTAACAGTTAAGTCTAACTACTTAATGTTCTTTTTACTTCTACTTCTTCGAACGCCTCTATGTGATCACCAGCTTTAATATCATTATAGTTGGCTACATTTAATCCGCATTCATACCCTTTCGTTACTTCTTTCACATCATCCTTAAATCTCTTTAAGGATCCTAATGTTCCAGTATAAACAACTATTCCGTCTCTAATTACTCTGATAGTGCTATTTCTAGCAATCTTACCTTCGAGCATGAAACAACCTGCTATAGTTCCTACTTTAGATATTTTAAATGCTTCTCTTATCTCTGCTGTTCCTAGAACTTTTTCTTCAATTCTAGCAGACAATAAGCCCTCCATAGATTCTTTTACTTCATCTATAGCGGCATAAATTACAGAGTATGACTTGATTTGGATTTCTTCTTGTTCAGCAAGTTTTCTTGCAGAAGCAGAAGGTCTCACTTGGAATGCTATGATAATAGCGTCTGAAGCTGATGCTAACAACACATCTGATTCTGACACCTGCCCTACCGCTTTATGAATCACGTTCACTTGTATTTCATCAGTAGAAAGTTTTAATAGCGAATCTGTTAACGCTTCTACAGAACCATCAACATCTCCTTTAACTATTAAGTTTAATTCTTTAAAGTCACCAACAGCTATTCTTCTACCAATCTCTTCCATGGTAAGGTGCTTCTGTGACCTTACTCCTTGTTCACGCTGAAGCTGCTGACGTTTATTGGCTACTTCTCTAGCTTCTTTTTCATCTTCGAATACGTAGAACTTATCTCCTGCATTAGGTGCTCCACTGAATCCAAGAACAGACGCTGGCATAGCCGGGCCTACTTCTTCAATTTTATTGCCACGCTCATTCTGAATAGCTTTTACTTTTCCTGAATGTTGACCAGCAAGTATAGCATCACCTATTCTTAATGTCCCGCCTTCTACAAGGATAGTAGTCACATAACCTCTACCAATATCTAAAGAGGATTCGACTACTGTACCAATGGCTCTCTTCTTAGGATTGGCTTTTAAATCAAGAAGCTCAGCTTCCAATAAAACCTTTTCTAGAAGCTCATTTACATTCGTACCTACTTTAGCAGAGATATCCATACTTTGGTATTTACCTCCCCACTCTTCTACTACTATATTCATGGCAGTAAGCTCTTCCTTAATTCTATCCGGGTTAGAGTTAGGTCTATCTATCTTATTTATAGCAAATATCATAGGTATCCCTGCCGCTTGGGCATGGTTTATAGCTTCTTTAGTCTGAGGCATCACTGCGTCATCCGCGGCTACTACGATAATAGCTAAATCTGTAACTTGAGCACCTCTGGCTCTCATTGCAGTAAAAGCCTCATGACCTGGCGTGTCTAAGAACGTAATGTTCTTCCCATTGTCAAGCTCTACATTATAAGCTCCGATATGCTGTGTGATTCCTCCAGCTTCTCCTGCTATTACGTTTTCTTTTCTTATATAATCTAACAGAGATGTTTTTCCATGATCTACATGACCCATTACTGTAACCACTGGTGGTCTAGAAAGTAAGTCATCAGCCGAGTCTTCCTCTAAAGCTATAGAATCCTGTACATCTGCACTTACGAACTCTACACTATATCCAAACTCTTCAGCTATTATCTGAATAGTTTCGGCATCTAGTCTCTGGTTGATAGAAACAAAAATACCTAATGTCATACACGCTGATATAATATCAGTAGGTGTCTTGGCCATCATATTGGCCAATTCCGATACGGTAACAAATTCCGTTAGCTTAAGAATCGACTTGTCTTCTTCTGCCTTTATTAATTCATCTTCCGTTTTTTGAGCTACAGCGTCTCTCTTAGCTCTTCTTAGTTTTGCTCCTTTATTTTTACCTTTTCCGCTAAGACGAGCCATAGTTTCCTTTAGCTGTCTTTGTATAGCCTCTTGCGAAACTTCTCCTTTTTGATTGGTCTCAGGCTTTTTCTTGGCAAACTTGTTAACTCCACCAGTTTGATTAGCACCTCTCGTATTTGGGCCTCTCGTATTTGGGCCCCTGGTGTTTGCTCCTGAATTACCCGCGCCTGTATTTGGACCGCCAGTTTTAATGGTTTTATCAATATTAACTTTAACTCTTTTTCTCTTTCTTTTTCTCTTTTCAGCTTCCCCGGAAGGCTTTTTCTCTACAGGCAATATGATTTTACCCATAACCTTAGTCCCTCTCAACTTTACAACTTCAGCCTTTATGGTCTCTGGCTCAGTAGGAGTAGTAGGTTTCTTTACTACTTCTGGCTTCTTTAACTCAACTTTTGGTGCCACAAGTGTTGGCTTAACAGTCTTCACCTGCTCCACGGGCTTAGCTGGCTTTACTTGTTTCTTAGTTGGCTTAGGCTCCAAGTCTATTTTATCAAGAACTTTAAGGCCTTTAAAAACCGGCTTTTCAGCAGCGAAGACTTCAGGCGCTTCTTTTTCTTCTGGCTCTATTGTTTTCTCGACTACTACTTCCTTCACAACCTCTACTGTAGGCTCTGCTTTAACTTCCTCGACAGGAGCTGGTGTTTCCACTTCAGGGGTCTCTACTTTAGGGGTTTCGGCTACAGGAGCTTCCACTACTGGAGCTTCCTCTTTAGGAGCTGCCAATTTCACCTCTTCGACTACTGGCGCAGACTTAAGACTCTCAATATCTATTTTATCGGTTTCTGGCTTAGGAGCTTCTGACTGATTTGAATTTATAGAAATCGACTCCTTCTGCTCTCTAGTACGGTTAGAGATTTCAGAGGACTTTTCCTTCATTTCCTTATCAGCAGCAAATTCACCCATTAGCAAGCTATACATATCGGGATCTATCTTAGTGGTAGGTTTAGCTTCTACACTCACACCTTTTTCTTCTAAGAACTCCACGATAGTATTAATACTAACGTTAAAATCTCTAGCTACCTTGTTTAATCTAGCTGGTTTACTTATAGACATATATTAATTTTCTTAAACCTAAAACACTTCGAAAGTGGCTCTTACTCTAATTCCTCTCTTAATATTCTTATTACTTCTTTTACTGTTTCTTTTTCTAAATCAGTTCTTTTTTCCAACTGACCCTCATCTAACTCTAGTACGCTTCGAGCTGTATCACAACCGATGCTCTTCAACTCATCAATGATCCAACTGTCTATTTCATCTGCGAACTCTTCTAAATCAATATCATCGATTTCAGCCTCGTTCTCTCTATACACATCAAGCTCATAGCCAACTAAACGTCCTGCCAACTTGATGTTATGCCCCCCTTTACCTATAGCTAATGAAACTTGATCTGCTTTTAAAAAAACATCCGCTCTACCGTTTTCTTTATCTATGTTTATAGAAGAAACCTTAGCTGGGCTTAACGCTCGAGCTATCATTAGCTGCTCGTTAGACGTGTAATTAATTACATCTATGTTTTCATTCTTGAGCTCTCTGACTATAGAATGAATCCTAGCCCCTTTCATCCCTACACATGCTCCCACAGGGTCTATTCTATCATCATAAGACTCCACAGCCACCTTAGCCCTATCTCCTGGAGATCTCACAATCTTTTTAATGGTGATTAAGCCATCAAAGACTTCTGGAACTTCTTGCTCAAATAATCTCTCTAAAAATTCAGGAGCACTTCTAGACAAGATAATCTGCGGATTATTATTTCTAATATCTACTTTAGCTACCACAGCCTTTACCGAATCTCCTTTTCTGAAGTAATCCGAAGGAATCTGCTCTGTTTTAGGGAGAATAAGCTCGTTGTCTTCATCATCTAAGATTAATATCTCCTTTTTCCAAACTTGATACACCTCACCTGTTACAATCTCACCCACTCGCTCCTTGTACTTACTATAGATATGATCTTTTTCTAAGTCCATGATTTTACCCATTAGGGTTTGTCTCATAGAAAGCACGTTTCTTCTTCCAAAATCTTCGATCTGAATTTCCTCTGAAAACTCCTCTCCAACCTCAAAATCTGCCTCAACTTTTCTGGCTTCTACTAAAGCAATTTCTAAATTATCATCCTCTATATCGTCATCCAAAAGAATGCTTCGGTTTCTCCAGATCTCTAAATCTCCCTTCTCCACATTTATAATGAAATCGAAATTTTCGTCTGTGCCGAACTCTTTTATTATCATACCTCTAAAAACATCCTCTAGGATACTCATCATCGTTTCTCTATCGATGTTTTTAAGTTCCTTAAACTCTGAAAATGATTCTATTAGATTTACACCATTCATTCTAATTCTTTTTAAATGATATTACTACTTTGGTTTCCTTTATATCTTCAAAACTAAACAGGTATTCTTTATCTACCCAATGTTTACTTTTTCTTCCTTCTATTCTTTCCTTTACTTTATCTGTTAGCCTTACCCCTTCGTCAGTAACCTCCTCTAACAATCCTTCTATTTTATCTCCCTCCTTAGGCTTAATCGTGACTCTTCTTCCTATGTTTTTCACATATTGCTTTTTGACAAGGAAAGGCTCCGTTAAACCTGGTGAACTCACGCTCAAAGAGAAATCGTCAGATTCTCTGTCCAAGTTGTGCTCGATCCCCCTACTCACCTTCATACAATCCACTATAGAGGCATCATTCTCGTTATCTATTAAAACTGTAATAACGTTTCCTGGCTTTATTTCACAGGAAATGAGGAATATAGAGGTCTCCTCAATGGCTTGAGATATTAAGTCTTCGATTTCTTTAACTGCTATCATCTGTTAACAAAAAGGAGGGGTTTGAGCCCCTCCTTTCTTTTCTCGCTTTGTTTTCTTCTGCAAATATAATGCTTTATTCAGAATATAATTTGGTAATTATAACTTCTTGCCATTTTGAACCTTAACTGTAGCGGCTTTTCCCGAACTGTAAATTATTTCTTGATCTATTTTGCCGCTTTTCTCGTTATACTTCACATATTTCCCGTCTTTCTTTCCGTCTTTATAGGACGCTCTTTCTAAGATCATTCCTCTTCTAGTGTAAGTAAGTGTTTCTCCATCAAGCTTGGCTCCCTTATACTCAGCTTGCCTCATCAAACCACCATTAGGAAAATAATAATCCCATTTACCATCAGGCAATCCACCTTTATAATAGCCCTGCTCCATGGTTATACCTGATTCGTTAGCCTTCAAATAACTTCCATTTCTCACTCCTTCAGCAGAGAAGGTTACTTTTTCATGCAGCTTTCCATTTTCATGATAATAATTCCACTCGCCTACTCTCAAGTTTCCTTTCCATTTTCCTTCATACTGTTTTACTCCACTTTCATACCAACCAATCCAAATACCGCTTAACTCTCCTGCATTAAAGGAGCCTACGCTTGCTTTGTTGGTGTTTGAGTACCAACTCTCCCACTCCCCCTGCTCTAAGTCATTTTTAAAACTGCCACGTTGCAATGGCTGTCCATTCTCAAACCAGAACTCCCACTCTCCTTCTTTTTTATCTTCAAAGAAATTACCGCGTTTATAATCAGACCCGTCCTCATAGTAGTATTGCCACGCACCAGTCATTTTACCAGAATCATATTCCCCTTCATGATGAATTTTACCACTAGCGAACCAAAACTTCCAATCACCGTGCTGCAGGTTATCCAGAAAATCACCTTCCATATCCTTCACTTCTGCAGAAAGATACCAGCTCCATTTCCCCTCTTTGTTTCCTTCCGTATAGCTTCCTTTAACCACTTCCTCTCCTGCCGAATTATACTTCACATAAACACCGGTCTGTTCATCATTCTTCCATTCTATGTTTTCTTTGAGTTTTCCTGAAGGATAATAATAAGACCACTCCCCGATTTTCAAACTTTCTAAAAGCTCTCCTTTAACTACTAGAGTTCCTTCTGTATTGAACTTTTCGTAACCCCCCGTTTCGAGGCCATTTTCATAATCGACTTTCTCTAGGAAATTTCCGGTTGGATGGTAAGACACGAATGAGCCAGTTCCATTTGAAACATTGAATTCGCTATGGCTAAGCGCATCATTGAATGTAATTAAGTAAATTCTGGAATCTTTAAACTCTTCCTCTAATCTAAGTTCTCCTGACTGATAGAAGTACTTCCACTTTCCGGATTTTCTATTATCTGCATAGTTTCCTTCAGACATTTTCTCGCCTCCCAAAAAATAGGAGTATGAAATACTATCAAGTTTACTGTTTTTGAAATGTTGTTCTACAGATAGGTTGCCATTTTCATGGTGTCTTTTGAACTCCCCTTCGAGCTTACCCATAAAATAATTTATCTCTTCCTGAATATTCCCATTCTGGTAATACGTCTTCCAAAGCCCGTGTTCTATGCCTCTAACGTACTTGCCTTCTGCTCTTTTTATGGTTTCATCTGTATCGTAGTAATCTACATACACCTGTTCCTGACTTTTTAGAGAAGTAAGAGAAACACAGATTACCGTTAAAGAGAATATAAGCTTATTTATCATACTGCTAATTTAAGGCATAGCTCTTACAGCCTCCTCTAAACCTAAATGAAAGTGCAGCTACTTTTTTAACAAATTAGTATGATACTCTATAAATCGACTCACTGGAAACTAAATTATTCAAGCGTTGACTTCTACTCCATTTCGAACGTGTCCATAAACTTAGTAGTGAAGTTCCCTTTATTGAACTGCTCATTTTTCATGAGTTGCTGATGAAATGGTATAGTAGATTTCACTCCCTCTATAATATACTCATCTAGGGCACGCTGCATTTTTAATATCGCTTCTTCCCTAGTCTGAGCTACCGTTATTAGCTTACCTATCATAGAATCATAGTACGGAGGAATCATGTAGCCAGCATATACGTGGGTATCTACTCTTATTCCATGCCCTCCAGGCTGATTGTAGCTAGTGATAACTCCTGGGCTTGGCGCAAAGTTTTTGTACGGGTCTTCTGCGTTAATTCTACATTGAATCGCGTGCATAGTTGGCTCGTAGTTAATCCCTGAAATATTTTTACCGTGAGCCAATTTAATCTGCTCTTTGACTAGGTCATAATTAACAACCTCCTCTGTAATGGTATGTTCTACTTGGATTCGTGTATTCATTTCCATGAAGTAGAAATTCCTGTTTTTGTCTACCAAGAACTCAACAGTACCTACACCCTCGTACTTTACTGCTTCGGCAGCCTTTATAGCTGCGTCTCCCATTTTCTGTCTCAACTTAGGAGTCATAAATGGTGAGGGCGTTTCTTCTACTAGCTTTTGGTGACGTCTTTGGATTGAACAGTCTCTCTCCGAAAGATGGCATGCCTTCCCTCTTTTGTCTCCAGCTATTTGAATTTCTATATGTCTAGGCTCCTCAATGAACTTTTCCATATACATGGCATCATTGCCGAATGCAGCTGCCGCTTCTCTTCTTGTCGACTCCCAAGCTTCTGGAAGATCCTCCTCTCTCAAAACTAGCATCATACCTTTACCACCGCCACCGGCAGTAGCTTTTAGCATGATCGGATATTTTATCTGGCCAGCTATTTTTGTGGCCTCTTTTAAGTCCTCTATAATACCTTCAGAACCAGGGATTGTTGGCACTCCAGCTGCTGCCATTGTGATTTTTGCATTAGCCTTATCTCCCATAGAATCTATCATCTCTGGGCTAGCCCCTATGAACTTAATGCCATTTTCAGCGCAGACTTTGGAGAAAGTTGCATTCTCAGACAAGAAGCCATAACCAGGATGTATAGCATCAGAATTCGTTATTTCTGCTGCTGCTATAATGTTTGGGATTCTCAAATAAGACTCACTACTAGGAGGAGGACCAATGCAAACAGCCTCGTCAGCAAATCTGACATGAAGACTGTCTTTATCTGCTGTAGAGTAAACTGCAACAGTCTTAATACCCATTTCTTTGGCGGTTCTAATTACTCTCAGAGCAATTTCACCTCTATTAGCAATAAGGATTTTCTTAAACATATCGTTATGTTTTTAATAGTTTAGGAAGGATCTACCAAGAACAGTGGCTGATCATATTCTACAGGAGAGTTGTCGTCCACTAGAACTTTTACTATTTTCCCTGACACCTCTGATTCTATTTCATTGAAGAGTTTCATCGCTTCAATTATACAGACTGGAGAACCTTCATTTATTTGGTCTCCTACCTGCACGAACGAGGGTTTATCCGGGGTTGGACTTCTATAAAAAGTTCCAATCATAGGGGATTTAACCTCAATATACTTGCTGGTCTCGTCAACCGCAACTACTGGCACCGCTGCCGGGGCAGGAGGTGCTGGCATTTGAACGACAGGAGCTTGTTGTGGCATCTGGGCATGCTGCATAACAGCCATTTGAGGGACCATCTGTGCATCAACCTGTGCTTTTCCTCTACTTTTTGGACCGTCAGATTTTATAGTAATCTTGAAGTCTTTCTGTTCTATCTCTACTTCGGATACTCCTGTTTTAGAGACAAATTTAATTAAGTCTTGTATTTCCGTTAGATTCATATCTAAAGGGGGTTTTGGTTTCGGTGCGAAAGTTAAATAAAAATTAATAAGCCCATTTCAGATAAACTGCTCCCCATGTGAAGCCGCCTCCAAAAGCGCTCAAGATGATATTATCACCTTTTTTTAACTGAGACTCCCAATCTGATAAGCATAGTGGAATGGTCCCAGCAGTCGTGTTTCCGTATCGCTGAATGTTAATCATGACTTTTTCTGAAGTCAAACCCATTCTTCGAGCGGTAGCATCAATTATTCTTAAATTGGCCTGATGCGGAACTAACCAATTAACATCATCTCCAGTCAATCCGTTCTTTTCCATGATTTCTGCCGAAACATCTGCCATGTTAGTAACGGCCGCCTTAAAGACAGGCTGACCCTCTTGATATACGTAGTGCAATCTATCTTCTATATTCTCTTTTGTAAGCGGCAGAACAGATCCTCCAGCCCTTTGGATAAGGTGCTTTCTTCCGGCTCCGTCACTCTTTAGTATACTGTCTTGAATTCCGTTTCCGTCCTCAGAAGGCTCTAAAAGCACAACTCCTGCTCCATCACCAAAAATCACACAGGTAGTTCTATCGGTATAATCAACAATGCTGCTCATTTTATCAGCTCCAACCACTAATACTTTTTTGTACTTACCCGTTTCTATGAATTGAGCCCCTGTGGTAAGGGAATAAATAAACCCTGAGCAAGCTGCATTTAAATCAAAACTCCAAGCATTTTTTGCGCCAACTTTATCAGAAATAACATTGGCAGTGGAGGGAAAGTTATAATCTGAAGTGACAGTCCCGCATATGATTAAATCTATTTCTTCAGGGTTTGTTCCTGTTTTCTGAAACAGTTTCTCAATAGCCTTAACCGCCATATCAGAAGTTCCCAATCCTTCACCTTTGAGGATGTGCCGTTTTTCGATGCCCGTTCGGCTTCGTATCCACTCATCGTTAGTGTCTACTATCTTCGCTAGATCTGCATTTGTAAGCACATCTTCAGGAACATAGCCCGCCACTCCAGTTATCGCTGCTTTGATTTCAGTCATTCTGAATTTTGTCGTTTAAAGGGGAGCTAAAATAACAGATATCCACATTTAGCAAGAAAAAAACTAGGAAATGTTATCATCTACGTTAGAAATAAGCATAAACTAAGAAAGCCGACTTGGAATACCAAGGCGGCTCTATAGCTATATAATTTGCTATTAATCTATCTCTTGCTCCATAACAACTTTACCCTTATAGTAAAGTTTTCCCTCATGCCAGTGAGCACGGTGAAGTAAGTGAGCTTGTCCTGTAGTTTGACATACCCCTAATGTAGGCGCTTCTGCCTTATAGTGGGTTCTTCTTTTACGTTTTCTCTGCTTCGAGGTTTTGCTCTTAGGATGTGCCATATCGTTCTATTTTCCTATTTCAAATTCTTTAATGCTGCCCATCTTGGGTCAGTATCTTCGTCCTTTTCTTTTATCTTGAACTTCTTCAATGCTGCTAAAGCTTCTTGATTACAATCGAGCTCATTCTCATGAACATTCCTTGCCGGAAGACAAAGGTGAGCAAATTCAAAAAATAATTGATCCAAGTTCACAAAATGCTCACTCGGCCCAAGTACGATTAAATCATCAGTTAAATCTGAGGTCTCATCCCCGAATTTAACCACCACTCTAAAATCTCCTTCTATCTGTGAAGTTAGGTCAGCACCACATCTATCACATTGCGTGCCTACTAATCCTACTAGATCGATTTCAAGATTAATATGAGTACTCAGCTTTTCAAGCTGGACCTCGTAATTAACTTTAGCCTTTAACAATAAAGACTGTTCAAACTTTGAAAAGAACGTTTCGTCAGCGTCAAATTCATACTGATGAATCCCGTTTTTTAAACCTAGATAAGGAATTCGATATGTTTCTGATTCTGACATCCCCATTTTTTTTAAGGGTGCGCAAAAATAAGAAGTTTTAAACAATTGGACAAGAATAATGAAAGGTATTCAACGCTTGCCCTTTTTTATTTCAGTTTAAAACCTCTCAGACCTCTGTTTCTTTAGAGGGTTAGCTGTAATTTCTCTTACAAAAGATCTTTTTCTAAAAATGTCAATTGCTTTAAAAACAGCTGTTCTCATGGAGTTTTCATCTGCCTCTCCTTTGCCCGCTATCCCGTATGCAGTACCGTGATCAGGAGATGTTCGTACTATTGGGAGACCTGCGGTGTAATTCACTCCTTCATTAAAAGCTAAGGCCTTGAACGGAATTAATCCTTGATCATGGTACATAGCTAGTATCCCGTCAAAAGTTTTATATATACTGGACCCGAAAAACCCATCAGCAGCATAAGATCCAAAAACTAGATGCCCTTCCTCTTTTAATTCTCTGATGACTGGATTAATTATTTCTTTTTCTTCTGCTCCCAACAGACCATTATCTCCTGCATGAGGATTAAGGCCAAGCACAGCGATTTTTGGCCTTTCAAAACCAAAGTCTTTTTGCAAACTTTCTATTAATAACTGAGCTTTCTTTTTTATGCCTTCTCGAGTAAGAGAGCTAGCAACATCTTTTAATGGCACATGTCCTGTCACAACACCTACTCTCAAGTAATCACTCATGAGAAGCATGAGACAATCTTCTACATTACTCATTTGTGCTAAATACTCTGTGTGACCTGGAAATTTAAACTCATCACTTTGGATTGAGTCTTTATCTATAGGAGCTGTGATTAGCACGTCTATCTTAGTCGAAGCCAAATCTTCTGTGGCTTTTCTTAAACTTTCAAAAGCAAGTTTACCTGCGTCTTTTGATGGTTTTCCTGGAGTGATTTCAGTGGGCTCTCCTATATTCACTACGTGAAGTTGTTTTCCAGAGTACTCCTCTACATTCTCGATATTCTTAATGCTAAATTCTTTAAGTCCTAATAAATCTCTATAGTGCTTAAGTACTTTTACACTTCCGTATACAACTGGCTCTATGCCATTAAACATTCTGTCATCCTTAAATGTTTTCAGGATAACTTCTGGGCCTATCCCATTGTAATCACCCATTGTAATTCCTACCCTCACTGAATCCTCTCTGTTAGTGCTCATTAATTTTATTTGCATTGCAACGCCCATAAAATGTATTTTTTATAGCGCAAGGCAAAGTTAACTTTTTTTAGCCCATAAATAAGACATTCATTTCATGACCCGTAAACTATTTTTTGAAATAAAAACGTTCTTATTAAGCCCTCATTAATGCTTATTTTTACTCATTATTCATATGAAAATAATTACACTACTACTTCTTTTATTGCTAGGGTCTTCTTTAACAACCTTTGCCACGCACAACAGGGCAGGGGAAATTTCTTACCGAAAAGTGGCTCCAAATGACCCTACTGATTTTAGGTATGAAATTACCATAATTACCTGCACAAAAGCGTCCTCTGAAGCTGATAGGCCGTATTTAAATATTAAGTATGGTGACGAGGCCTTAAACGCCCCTCAAGACAGCATTCAACGAGTGGGTACTGACCCGCCATTAGGCACTATTATTCAAGGTAGTAACGATGCGCGGTTAAATTATTATAGCGCTATCCACACCTACCCTGGTTCGGGAAGCTATATAATAAGTATGGAAGATCCTAATAGAAACGGAGGGGTGATCAATATGGATGAATCTATTAGTCAAGTGTTTTACATAGAAGCTCTGCTTAAAATCACGCCTTTTGGAGGTCATAACAACTCCGTTCGGCTTCTGTACCCAGCAAAAGACCAAGCCTGCGTAAATAGACGATGGGAACACAATCCAGGCGCGTTTGATATAGACGGGGACTCTTTAGTTTATTCATTAATCCCCTGCAGAGGATTACAGGGTGAGATTATCAATAGTTGGGATTCCCCAAATTTAATCCAAGAGTCTAACGGTGTAGAAGACCAATTCGGTATTAACAGTGAAACGGGAACTGTTACCTGGGACGCACCTGTAGTCGCTGGTGAATACAATATAGCCATTAAAATAGAAGAATACCGAGCTGGATTTCTGGTAGGTTATGTTATCAGGGATATGCAAATAGAGGTTCAAACCTGTGCTAACCAAGAGCCCCCTGTTCTTACACTATTTACAGACACCTGTATAGTAATAGGCGAGACGCTAACCTTAGACGTAATAGGGACTGATGACGCTTCTAGCGTGGAACTAAACGCCACGGGAGCACCTCTGACAGAGGTGACTAATCAAGCGGCTTTTTTTGGTTTTTTTGGAAACCCTGCCACGGGGACCTTTACTTGGACACCTGACTGCGAAGAAGTAAGACCTGCTGCCTACCAGGTTTTATTTATAGGAAAGGACACCGGGGGCGAACCTGAACTGGTAGATATTTCAGAGGTCTCCATTACCGTAATAGCTCCAGGGGTAGAAAACCTTACAGTGGACCCAAATGGTCTCAGTTTTGATTTAGAATGGGAGCCCCATTTTTGTGAGGAGGTAATCGCTTATAAGATATATAGACGAACTGGATTTTTTGGGTATGAGCCATTGCACTGCGAAACGGGTGTTCCTGAATACACTGGTTATGATTTAATAGCTACAATAGCTGCGAATCAAACAATTTATAATGACTCTCAAGAAATTGGTTTTGGTATTGAGTCATGCTATATGATAGTGGCCTATTTCGCTAATGGGAGTGAAAGCATAGCCTCAGATGAAGTATGCAACTCTATAGATTTATTAACCCCTGTTATCACTAAAGCCAGTGTAGGTGTTACTGATCTGAATAGTGGAGTAGACACATTAAACTGGGCACCTCCAGTTTCTGGAGATACTCTTCTCTTATCCTCTCCTTTTAAGTACAATATTTATCATGACATCGGTAACACTGGTGCCGAGACGTTAATATTAGAAACTCCAACAAGTGAATTTATTAGCCTGCTACCTAGAACTTTTATTCACGAAAACATTAATACACAGCAGGACCAACATGCGTATCGCGTAGAGATAGAGGATGTTTTAGGAAACAGGTTAAGCTCTAGGGTGAGCTCTTCGTTGTTTTTAACAATAACTCCAAACGACAATGAGCTGTCTTTAAATTGGCAAAGCAATACTAGCTGGCAGAACACCTCCTTCGAGGTTTTCAAACTGAACGAAGAAACTAACTTGTTTGATTTTTTAGAGGTAACTGCAGAATCATTCTATACGGATACCGGCTTAGTAAACAATTTAGATTATTGTTACTACGTAAAAGCTCTAGGCACATTTAACAGCGAATTAGACGTGCTGCCTTCTCCTACGATTAATTTTAGCCAGGAAGTTTGTGCCGCTCCCGTGGACCTAACTGCACCCTGCTCGCCGGACTTATCAGGTGAAGCTGACTGTGAGAGTGGAACTGTTAGCCTTATTTGGAACAACCCAAATGAATCCTGCGCTGATGACGTCACCTCATATAACATTTATTACAAGCCCTTTTTAGATGCTGAATATGACCTTTTAGAGACAATTAGCAGCGCTGACCAAACTACTTTTGTATTCGTGAATGAAAACAATATTACAGGCTGCTTTTATGTTTCTGCGTTGGACTCTATTCTGCCAGGGTTAGGTGGAATTCCGAATCAAAATGAAAGCATAGCGAGTTTAGAAATCTGCTCTGAAAACTGTCCAGAATACTCTCTGCCTAATGTATTCTCTCCTCAAGGAGATAGCTATAATGACCTATTTCAGCCTTTCCCTTATACCTATGTGGACTCTATAGATATGACTATTTTTAATCGATGGGGAACCGAAGTCTTCAAAACTACTGACCCAGATATCAAATGGGCCGGATTAAATATAAACACAACCGAAATTAGCTCCGATGGCGTCTACTTCTATGAAGTTACTATTTACACTTCTATGCTATCTGGTGTGCTGGAAGAGAAACGCTCAGGAACCATCGTTCTCTTCGATGGAAAAAAACAACCCACAGAATAAATGTTTACAGGAATTATAGAGTGCTTAGGCACAGTCGATAAAATAACCCACGATAATGAGAATATAGACTTTACCATAAGCTCTACTATCTCAAGAGAACTAAAAGTAGATCAGAGTATTTCTCACAATGGGGTTTGTCTTACGGTAATAGAAAAAAATGACCACCACCATGTGGTAACGGCTATTAAACAAACTTTGGATCTAAGTAACTTAAGTAAACTTCAAACAGGAATGACTGTGAACTTGGAGAGGTGCACACAGATGAATGGCCGTCTTGATGGTCATTTAGTTCAAGGACATGTAGATGGTTTAGCCGAATGCACAGGAGTTCACGAAGAAGGTGGAAGTTGGAGGGTTTCGTTTAGAATTAATGAAGCTCAAAATAATCTAATGGTACCAAAAGGATCTATCACTGTAAACGGTACGAGTCTTACCCTTGCGGATGTGAGAACGAATGAATTTGACGTAGCCATTATTCCTTATACATTTGAAAATACTGTTTTTGGAAGTATGAACATTGGAGACTTTGCTAACATCGAGTACGATGTTATAGGCAAGTACGTGGCTAAATGGATGGAGGGAAGAGGTTAATCTTCCTTTCTCATTTTTAACGCCTCTTCTACCATTTTCTTAGACCCTATGAAAAAAGGAATTCTCTGATGAAGTTCTTCTGGGCGTATTTCCATTACTCGGTTTTCTCCGTCTGTGGCAAGCCCCCCAGCCTGTTCAATAATAAATGCTAAAGGAGCACACTCATATAACAATCTTAACTTTCCCTTTGGATTCTTTTTAGTCGAAGGGTAAAGATAGATTCCTCCCTTAATGAGGTTTCTGTGAAAATCTGAAACTAGACTCCCTATGTACCTCGCGCTGTATTTTTCTGCTTTGCAATGTGTTATGTACTCTTTCACAGACTCCTCCATATCATTCAGGTTACCCTCGTTAACTGAAAAAATCTTACCGTCTTCTGGAACAATCATCCTCGGATGGCTTAGACAAAACTCTCCAATACTAGGGTCAAGTGTGAATCCATTTACTCCATGACCTGTAGTATAGACAAGCATCGTACTAGATCCATAAATAACATACCCTGCGGCTACTTGATCAATTCCTGGTTGAAGAAAATCATTAATATTGGCTAAGTCACCAACACTGCTTGTTCTTCGGAATACAGAAAAAATGGTTCCGATAGATACATTTACATCGATATTTGAACTTCCATCCAACGGATCAAAAAGCACGACATACTTTCCTCTTTTGCTTATTTCAGTATCGAATGCTAAGTACTCATCATTCTCCTCTGATCCAATTCCACAAACAAGCCCGCCAGACTTGAAATAATTAATAAAGGCTACATCAGCATAAACATCAAGTTTTTGTTGAGTTTCTCCTTGCACATTCTCGGTGCCTTCAGAACCCAAAATATCCTGCAACCCCGCTTTATTTACCTGCTTATTTACAATTTTAGAGGCTATCCCTATATCTGCAAGTAGCCTTGACAATTCTCCCGAGGCAAAAGGAAATTCTGCCTGTCTATCCATTATAAATTCACTCAAGGTGGTTATCGTAGCCATTGCATAGTTTTGAGATGGTAAAGTAAACACATTATGCGTTGTGATATGTAGATTCTGACTATTTTTGATTGTCAGAAAATTCCCGAATGAACTATAATTTCACTAAAGATTTCGCTCTGCAAGCTGATGCTTCAGACCCCCTAAATTCATACAGAGATAAGTTTGTGTTTCCTGAACACTTAGGGAAAAAAGCGCTCTATTTTACAGGTAATTCCTTAGGGTTAATGCCTAAAAAAGTGCGTGAATATATAAACGAGGAGCTAGATGATTGGGGTAAATTTGGTGTAGAAGGCCATTTTCAAAGCAGAAGGCCATGGTATTCTTATCACGAAAACTTCAATTCGATGATGGCAGAAATAGTAGGGGCTAAAAAGAATGAAGTAGTTCTGATGAACGGATTAACTACTAATCTTCATCTTATGATGATTTCGTTTTACCAGCCTACAGAAAAAAGACACAAGATAATATGTGAAAAAAAGGCCTTCCCTTCTGATCAATATATGCTAGAAACTCAATTAAAACATCATGGATATAATCCTTCAGAAGCTCTGATAGAAGTGAGCCCTCGAGATGGGGAGGAAACTATTAGAGAAGAAGATATTTTAAATGCAATAGAGGAAAATAAAGATGAACTAGCATTAATCTTTATAGGTGGAGTGAATTATTACACAGGACAGCTTTTCGATATGAAAAGTATTACTGCCTGTGCTCACAAATATGGAATTATAGCTGGATTTGATTTAGCCCATGGCGCAGGAAACGTCCTTTTAAAACTTCATGAGTGGGATGTGGACTTTGCCTGCTGGTGTACTTATAAATATTTAAATGCTGGTCCAGGAAGCGTCTCTGGTGTTTACATCAATGAAAAGCACGCTACAGACCAAGAGTTAAATAGATTCGGTGGATGGTGGGGCCATGATAAAGAAACCAGGTTTTTAATGGAACCAGGTTTTCAACCTATCCCTACGGCTGAAGGTTGGCAACTGAGTAATGCTCCAATTTTTAGTATGACTCCATTACTGGCCTCTCTAGAACTGTTTTCTTCCGCTGGAATGAGAAACCTACATAGTAAAGGGGAAAGACTATCAGGATATTTAGAGTATGTAGTCGATGAAATTAACAAAGAATTAGCAGAGTCACTCGAAATAATTACTCCACGAGAGAAATCTCAAAGGGGATGTCAGTTATCAATAGTAGCTCATGGTAGAGGAAAGGAGCTGTTTGATAAACTCACTGATAGAGGCGTTATAGCCGACTGGAGAGAGCCTAATGTAATTAGAATGGCCCCAGTGCCAATGTATAACTCATTCGAAGATATCTTTGATTTCGGAATTATTTTAAAAGAAAGTCTAAATTAGGATTATGAAAGGAAGCAAATTCGCAGTATTTGGAGTTGGTAAATATGGTTCAGCCATAGCTAGAAACTTATCAGCTAAAGGAAGTGAAGTCCACGTTTTTGATCTAAGTCACGAAAAAATAGAGAACATTAAGGACGAAGTAGCTTTAGCTGTCTCTCTGGATTCTACTGACAAGAAAGCCTTAATGGCACAAGACCTAAGTGGATTCGATGCTGCTGTAGTGGCTATTGGTGAGAATTTTGAAGGAGTAATCCTGACTACATCTAACTTAATGGATTTAGGCATGAAAAGAATCATCGCTAGAGCGACAGGGACTAACCAAGAGAAAATTCTTAATAAAATAGGAGTCAAAGAAATACTACTTCCTGAAGAGGAGGTAGCAGATAGTGTGGCAGAGAAACTTATTAACCCTAATATTACAGCCTTCCTTCAGCTTCCTGATGAATATGAAATAGCTGAGATTAAAGCTCCAAAAAAGATAGCAAATAGCACTTTAGCTTCGCTTCAACTCAATAAAAAATACCAGCTTACTCTGATCACTTTAAAAAGAGTTTTTGAAGTGAAAAAAGACGGTGAATTATTAGAAGAGGAACATATTATAGGTGTAACAAATGCAGAAACTATAGTTTACGACACAGACACTCTAGTTGTTTTTGGATCATTAAAAAATATTCAGAAATTTATCGAGATTAACGAGTAAGATTATCTTACTAAAGTGACTTGGCCTATTCTTTCATTCCAATCTGACACTGCGCCCGCTTCATTTACGAGGTACTTAAACCTAAGCTGATATGTGTAAACTCCTGAAGGAGCGAAGTGATTTCCTTTCTGGTCATTCCCCTGCCATACTTCGTTTACATCTGTGCTTTCGAAGACTACTTCACCCCATCTGTTAAATACCTGTATTTCAAAATCTATTATAAATATTCCATCAGCTTTCCAGCCATCATTAATTCCATCACTATTAGGGGTAAAAGAATTTGGAACGTAGATATAAGGCCCTATACAAAGTTCATACACTTCAGTATAAAAGGTGCTTTCGCATCCGAATGATGTGGTAATATTTACACTATAAAGTCCTGGCTCATCTACCTCGATTAAAGCCGTCTGTTCTCCAGTGCTCCAAAGGTAGCTGCTCCCGAAGTTAGAAGCGTTTAACACCACAAGATCTAAATCAGTGACGAAACAAGTCGTAATCTCTTCTTCCAAAATGTTTTCTGGAAGAGGATTAAAAAATATACTTACTGCATCTGAACTAAAACAGTAATCATTATCTACGGTTACAGTATATACTCCTGTGGTGGTAACTTCTATGGAAGAGGTGTTTTCGGGAACTGACCAGTTCACATTTAATCCTCCGCTTGTTTGAGCGTTTAACTGAATAATTTCTCCATCACAAGCAGATTGGTCTGGCCCCAAGTTTACTGCTGGATATGTAGCTACGATTAGTTCCGTTTGGTCCACAGAAATGCATCCTTCCGGACTTGTTATGCTAACAGAATAAACCGCAGATATGTTCGCGTCTATACTCTGTGTATCCTCTGCATTGGGTGTCCAAAGAAAATTAGACCCTTCGTTTTCTGCGTCTAAGGTAACCACCTCATCCTCACAAATATTTATTTCGTCAGGAAGAACCATAGTAGGGTTTTCATTGAACACTACCGATACTTCATCTGCATTTAGACAGTTATTTACATCTACTACCTCTACCGAAAAAACTCCCGTAGTCTCTACCGAAATAGCCTGAGTTAACTCCATGGTGTTCCATTGATAATCAGCTCCAGGGTTCCCCGCGTTAATGACATAAACATCTCCTACGCATAAACTCTGGTCTTCACCTAAGTCTAAAACTGGCAGTGGTATGACCTCTAAGAAAACACTATCAATTACGCTACACCCTAAATCAGATGTGATTTCTACTACATACATCTGCTCGTCACTAATAGTGATTAAGGAAGTCTCCTCAGTAGTACTCCAAAAATGGATCTCATCTGGTAACCCAGTATCCAGGGTTAATTCTTCTCCTTCACAAATAGACAAATCAGGCCCTAGGTCAAATGTTTGATAAAGAACATAAACATTAATTGTATCCGTTTGAGAGCATCCACCATCTGAGGCAGAGACTATGAACTCATTGGTTTCATTATTTACAACTTGGGTCGTAGCGCTGTTTGTGCTCGTTACCTCAGCTCCTGGCTGCCAAGACCAATCATACGCTCCAAAAATACTAGGAACTGCATTTAAAGTTAGACCTGCTGCATCACAAACGGTCTGATCCTCTCCTGCATCAATAGTGAAACCCCCTGAAACTAAAATTATTATTTGTTCACTTAAAGAGCAGCCAGCTATAGTGTCTGTAGCTATCACTTCATATAAAGTAGTGCTGGTAGGGGTAGCTGTAGGGTCTGAGTCTAAGAAATCGGAAAGACTCTCAGCTGGTGACCATACATATTCAATGTCTGAAGGGGCTCCTGCCACCGTAGCATGTAAAACAGTTTGTTCTCCTAAACAAAGTTCATCTTCGTCTGAAGTTAATGATAAATCCAATAATTGATTTACGAAGATTTCCACCTGAGCAGTATTTATGCACCCTTGATCAGAAGTCACTTCTACCTCATACACTGTAGTAACCAGAGGTGTTACCGTAGGAATGTTAGTAAACACAGATGAAATAGTAGCGTTATTTGGAGTCCACAAATAATCAAAACTGTCATTCGTACTGGGCGTAACCTCAAGGCCTATTCCCTGTACATCACAAAGTGTAGTATCTGGGGTGATTTCTAGAGTGAAATTCTGTCCTACATTAATAAAGATAGAATCTAAATAATTACATCCGTTATTTCCATCTATAGCTTCCACGTAGTAGGTGATATCCTCTAAAGGGGTTACCACTGGATTCACAAGATCAATAGCTACCATTCCTTCATCAGAAAACCAATTGAAGTTAATGTTTTCCGTATTCAAGACGCTTACAGCTATATTATCCAACGACCAATTGTCTTGGTTTACTCCAGAGTTAGCCAATTGCCTCCACCTGAAAAAAGTAGCCATACTTTCTGCTCCTACTGGAATTTCCACATTAAACTGTTCCCATCCATTTAATGAAAATGAATAAAAAATTTGAATATCGGTCCAATTGGTGCCATCTGTAGAGTATTCTAACACTACATCTTCTCCTACTTCCGGAGCATCGCAGGGGAATAAACCCTCTCCATATTGTAACGCGAAAGAGACAAACCCACCAGCAGAGACATCTAATGCTATGGTTTGTGCACTCCTTTCTCCAGCTCCATTAAAATAAACTGCATTTTCATTTATAGCTCCGCAATCCGTAGATTGAACGCCATTGGAAATGTCCTCCCAAAGCCCCCAGCTTATGCCTGGGTCGAAATCGTCTTCTAAAATTATTTCATTTATAAACACATCACATTGGACTTCTTCTCCTTGACAGATTTCATAGTCATCTGCAAACGCTTCTAAGTTAGAAAACTGACCTCCTTCGACTGTTATAGTTACAGCGCTATTGGCTACTGCACATCCTGTAGGCGAAGAGACGTTTACCTCGTAAGTAGTGGTCGTTAATGGAGTAGCTATAGGGTCAGCTATATTAGGGTTATTTAACCCAAGGGATGGAGTCCACGTGTATAGGTAAAAGCTATTAAATGGGTTCGGAACTACATTTAGCTGAACACTTTCATACTGGCAAATGGTTTGGTCTTCTGTTACATTATCTAAGTTTGGCGAGACTGGAACTTCTACACTGAAAAACTCCTCTCTTTCACATCCTGATACTAGGTTATTATAGGCCACCACATATATTCCCGATATGATAGGCGGGTTCAAGATTAAAGCCGGATCATTACCTAAGGTATCTAACGGGAAATCTAAGTTGTACCAGTATAATTCAAACCCGGGGTCTTCTGCCTGCAAAACGACCTGGTCACTCGTACAAAATGCTTCTTCTATATCTATATTTCCGAATGGATTAGGACTGAATGAACCTACTGAATAGCTATAACTTTCTGCATCCCCTAAACCAAATGAATATGCAGTAAAGCCGTTATTGGCATTTAGAGTATGACTTCCCTCGGTAATCCCTATTTGTGCATAGCTATGCGTAGGACAATTAGGGAATTGGCTGAATTCTGACGGATCTATTATAGCTCCGTCTATACTGAAGGTCCCCACGTCAACTGTCTCTAAGATAATATTAACGCCATGATCTGTTATTTGCGGAGAAACAACAGTGGACATGGTAACGTTATTGATTTTTTGAGAGGCGTCATTTAAGATAAGCATGGCTGGATCACCTGATCCTGAACAAGTAGTTCCTTGCATGTATTGGATAACAGAGGCAGGAGAAGACATGTTTATACAAATTGCATCTGTTTCATAATTCTCCTCTTCAAATTCACCTGCATTAAGCGTATACGCGAAGACTCCATCTATGAAAACATCTGTGTTATCGGTGTCAGCCAAAACCCTGTATGAGAAGCTATCTGCAAACTCATACGGAACTACATAATACTCCGTTCCCCAGGTGTCTACTGAGAAGTTTTGCTCATAAATATGATCACAAGCGGTACAACCTAGCGGTATATTCACACAAGAAGCTCCACTATAAACAGCAAATGGTCTACAATCACCACTAGCCTCTGTGGCTCGAATTGTAGTTCCTGTTAAGTCGTTCGTATTATCTAAAATAATTTGATAAGATTCACCTCTATCTAATTGAACTGTGAAAGGGACTCCTGCAGCATCACCATTAGGTGTGGCTACAGAAGGCACGATCTCAACCTCAGTATCATCCTCTGTAGATACTACTAATAATGAGGAACCATAAAAAGAGTTTAATCCGCTGTAAGAAGGAACTCTGTAGGTCGTACCTAAAGATTTCGTAGGTAATATCTTAGTCCCGTCAGCGGTGAAAGGGCTGAAATTGATGGCAAACACACTAACGGTATCTTGAGTTTCAACCAGAATACCTTTACTGCTTATAATTTGGTTTTCATCTTGATGTTCTCCTAGGTTATTAGGGATAGTAACAGTGGTGGTGGTGTTAGCATTTACAGTGAAGTCGAAATTCCAGCCTTGCAGTGGAATAGAAACTGTA
The DNA here is from genome assembly GCA_000981645.1 of Cryomorphaceae bacterium ASP10-05a. Taxonomy (GTDB): domain Bacteria; phylum Bacteroidota; class Bacteroidia; order Flavobacteriales_D; family Sanyastnellaceae; genus ASP10-05a. The sequence goes on from LAQC01000002.1 coordinate 44,560, forward strand.
CCAGAAGTATTTACATTAGAGGTGATAAATAAATCTAAACTAGCTTCAGAATCATTTTCAAAATTCTCCATAAAGCCTACCCAAAACTCCTTCCCTTTGGTAGGTATAACATCTTGGGAGTATGATTGCAGAAATATAAAAAGCGAAAGGAATACGAAAATATATTTCATAACAGGATTAAGTTGAGCTAGTAAGTTAGGCTTCGAAAGCGTCATTTCTGTTGAAGTAGACCGTAAAGTTAACCAATTAGTTGCTTTCACTAAACGAATTATGTATCACGAGATTATGAGGTTTCAGTCCTCCCAAATAAACTCCTGACTCCAATTAGCTCGGACTTCCAGTTTTTGAGGAAACTTAAGGACTTTTTCTGGCTGACGCATTAAATCATAATTCCCTGTAGTCCAATATTTATCTTGATTTTCATCCTCTATTAACCTCATAGATAAAGAGGCAGGCTTTAGATTACTGAACGAAATAGTCTCTCCTGCTTTGGGAGTGACCGTGTGAAGAATCTCCCCTTTCCCATTGGTAAGCTGAACCAGTTGATTAGAGCTAGTAAGGTTCAGTTTTATTTTTATTTCCCCTAAATCTTTCTCCTCTAAGACATTCCATTTAAAAACTGTAGAGTCTGATTCTATTAATTGAAAAACTGAATTTACTACTCCCGGAAAAAAATCAAGCCTGTATGCTTTTTTTGGCATAAGCTTAGTGCTAACCATAAAATGAAATTCATCTAAAACGCTTAATTGGTAACTCAAAACATCAAGGGAATCAGAATAAACAAACTTAACCTTAGAGCTGTCGAGCGCTTGTATAGGCAGAGAACTTTCGAATATCAATTTTTGATTCGGTAATACTTGTCTTCTTATCTCTGAGGTAATCTTGGTCGCCTTATTTAACACATAAACTTCGGCTACGTCATAACTCGTTATTTCAAGGGTGTCTATCAGCACCTCAGCTCTTAAAAATCTTTTGTCTTTTCTATGCACATAAATGGGCTTACTCAGTTTAGTGTAACAAAACAGAGTGTCTTTACCTCCGTTCAATCTGCTTACTATATTTATGGAGTCTGTTTCGGTTCTATGAAACGCCATCACATCCCTCTGAGGAGCGCTAAATGCTATTTTAAATACTCCTGTAGAATCTGTTTTAACAGAGCTGATATAGCCATAATCTAACTCTTCATTAAACAGTGAAACATTAACTACTGGAGCTATAGTATCTAGAGGACTTAATAGTAAAGAAGTGTCTAAAAACCCTATATTTTCATCCAAATTATTATAGAGAAAGTCTCCATCTAATTCCTCAAGAGCGAACAGTTTATAAGCTCCTTCAGGCAAGTACTTTATATTATAATTTCCTTCTGTATCGGTTTGAGAAAAATAATAAGGTTTAACCGTTCTTGGCAGTGAATCCTCCAAAGAATTATACAGCATTACCTTCACATTCTCTTTTCCTTCGGAGGTAAATGCATCAGTTATTTTCCCTGATATGGCTAATGAGTCTAGTTCTGGACCAGTAGAAAAAGCCATAATATAATTTCGCAATATGTTTCCTGCGTTATAATCTTTCACCCCTTCTCCGAAGTTAACCGAGTAAGTGGTGTTTTCTAATAAGGCTTCTGTAAACTCTATTTTCAGCGTTTTCTTCTTCAGGGTAATCTCAGGTTTTTGAGTTAGAGGTGGAGAAATTATTAATTGATTATTAATATCATTCAGCTGCACATATTCATCAAAGGTTACTTGAACTGAAGAGCCAGAGAAATTTACCGATTCGTTGGTTGGTATGGACTTCACTACTTCAGGAGGACTCTTGTCTACAGGGCCGCCAGAAGGGACTCCAGGCTGAGCGCACCCAGTAATAAGCAAGATGAACAACGCTACTGTACTATTAATTTTAAAGATGTTTTTCAAACGACTGAATTAATGACTTTAAGTTTTCTAAATCTACTAAAGAGAACTCATTTAAGTTCTCGCTATCTGCATCTAAAACGCCCCAAAACTGAGAATCTTTATAAACAGGGAGCACTATTTCTGATTTGGACTTGGAACTGCAAGCGATGTGTCCCGGAAAATCGTCCACATTCGGAACTATTAACGCTTTTTCCTCTTCCCATACCGTTCCGCAAACTCCTTTCCCTTTATGAATAAAGGTGCAGGCTACTGGCCCTTGAAATGGCCCGAGCTGAAGGCGTTCTTCTGAAACTTTTCTATAAAAACCTACCCATAGCCATCCAAAAACTTCTTTGAGCGCTGCACTGAGGTTAGCGCTATTAGCCACCCAGTCTACACTAGGGTCGAGAAGTGCTGGAACCTGAGTAATTAATTCCTGGTATTTCTCTGATTTACTCAGAGAGTCTGTACTAAATTCTATTTCTGCCATCTACTCTACAAAGATAAATGCTTAAAATCAAGAAAACTTGCTTCCAAGATGAAGATTTAATAAATCTTACCATTAATCTATTGGAGATGCCATGGCAGCTACTCTCACTGAACACCCTATTTCGTTTAACGGATTTACACAAGCTTCCAACGTAGAGCCTGTCGTTATTACATCATCTATAAGAAGAACTCTTTTCCCTTTAAGCAGCGAAGAATTAACACTAAATAGATCGGCAGTATTCGTAAACCGCTCAAATCTCCCTTTGCTTGTTTGAGTCTCGTTAAACCTATTTCTCTTTAATCCCCCTGTCAGCACTGGTAGTTTGGTGATCTCAGAAATCCCTTTACAGATACTGTCGCACTGATTAAAGCCTCTAATCTTTAACTTTCGTTCATGAAGAGGAACTGGAATGATATAATCTACTTCTGAGAAAAAATCCGAGGACTCATATTCGGAGGCAAACATTCTCCCGAGCAATTCTCCAACTTCTTGATTCCCTCTGTACTTTAATTCATGAAGTAAATGCATGACCTCAGTCCCTTTTAAAAATTGTAAATAAGCTACTGCGCTTTCTACCTTCACCTTTCCCCAGAAATGTTTCTCTATTTGATTTCCTGTTCCGGCTTTGAAGTTGGTTCTTGGAAGTTGAACTCTGCAATTAGTACAAATGACTTTCTCCGAGTATTGCAACGCATCTGTGCATCCTGCACAATACTGCGGATATAATAATGACCAAAGGTCAGAACAAGTTCGAGCTATAAAGGAAGCTAACATGAAAAGGAGTAATTTAGTTATATAATGTTGAATCAAAAATAAGCATGTCACAGAAGAGAAGAACGTTTATGGGCCAAATTCTAACAGGAGGGATAGGATTGGGAGTTGGCTATTTTCTAGGCGCTAAAAAAGAGAAGCCTTCTCCAAAGGACTCTAAAAAAAAGACAGTTACCCCTTATAAAGAAGGATTGGCAATCTCTACATGGTATCACGGACTAGCTGCCAATAATGGGGCCTGGGATGTAATTTCCTCTGGTGGCACCGCTATAGATGCCGCTGAGAACGGAGCTAGAATAACTGAAGCTGACGTTACCGGCAGAAGTGTAGGTATTGGAGGAACTCCAGATAGAGAAGGCAAGGTAACTCTAGACGCTTGTATTATGGATGAAAATGGAAATGCAGGTTCGGTAAGCTTCTTACAAGGAATTAAGCACCCTGTTTCTGTGGCTAGAAAAGTGATGGATGATACTCCACATGTGATGCTTGTAGGTGAAGGTGCGTTGCAATTCGCTAAAGAAAAAGGATTCGAAGAAGAGGATTTATTGACCGCTGAGACCCGGGCTGATTATAAAAAATGGCTAGAGACCTCTAAATATGATCCCATCATAAACATAGAAAACCATGACACCATAGGACTTATTACTATGGATAAAAACGGTGATTTATCAGGGGCATGCACCACTAGTGGATTGGGTTATAAAATGCATGGCCGTGTAGGTGATTCTCCGGTTATAGGGGCGGGATTATTTGTAGACAACGAGGTTGGTGCTGCCACAGCCACGGGGTTAGGAGAAGCTGTTTTAAAAACATGCGGCACCTTCTTAGTAGTAGAGCTTATGCGCCAAGGAATGAGTCCGAATGACGCATGCAAAGAGGCAGTGAATAGAATCGCTGCCAAACAGAACTATGAAAACTTTCAGATCGGATATATCGCAGTTAATAAAGCAGGTGAAGTAGGCGCCTATTCTATCCATCCTGGTTTTGATTATGCGCTGCATAAAGACGGGAAAAACGAAATGCATAAAGTCGAGAGTCTGGTCAAATAAATCAAACTTGATTACAATAGAGTGCCAGAAAAAACTGTTGGCTTAATCACTGGAGGAATCATAACTGGTGCTGGGTCACCTAACCATAGTCTTAGCTCAAATGGATATTTCTTAGACAGTTCCTTACTTTCTGTAGAGTCCAATTCACATATGTTTTTTAGATAACTGGCAGCAGCTTCTTTTCTATAATAACTCATATAACCATCTGCTATAGCTTCTATGCACTTCTCTATTTTTCTAGAGGAGCACTCAGAGTCACACTGTAGTTTTACTATTTTCTCTCCGAATGGGGCATCATTAGGGAAATACCATCCTATGAAGTTAGCTAAACTGTCTAGCTCCATGCTGTGCATTCCATCTATCATAAGCTTATGATTCTTATTCATGAGCACTTCCAGCTGCGGTGACTTATGTCTCATGGCAGGCATTCCGTAACACGCGAACTGATTTATATGCGGAGCATGAATACTAGAATTATAGGTCTTTCCATTTAACTCCAATCCGAACCTTACTGGTGCCATTATATCACTTGAAGGAGCCTTTACTCTAATCTCCGTTTCGAGTTCTTCTTTTGTCTTGGTAAAGTCTAATGTGATACTGACATTTTTTTCGTTAAGCATCAGTAGCTTCTTCTCTGCGCTGCACTCATTTATTTCACTTCTGCAGCTTACTATTAGTACTCCTAGCAACAAGAATTTAACTGTAGAAACCAAAATGACCTTGCCTCTTTTATCGCTCATGATTCCGCCTGTTTTTTGAGGTGTTGATTCTTCTTAATAAGAAGCCTGGTCATATAATCGGTCATGATGTATTTATCCACGAATTTCCCTATAATCCCTAAGGGTGAATTAAAATCGAACAGGTCTATCATTAATGTGCCTCCTTCTTTATACTCAAAATAGTGGGAATGTTTAAATCGCTTAAAGGAGCCTTTTATCATTTCATCAGCGAAATAATTAGGTGAATCTACCTCTGTTATTTGTACAGTGAGTTTCTGAAACACTCCGAAATGCTTAGCTCTCCAAGTCACTGTTTCACCAAGTGAAATCACTCCTTTAGTCACCCCGGCAATGGCTTTTTCTTTGTAATCAGACATTCCTGCTTGATGAACGTCCATGTCTAAGCATAGATCGAATAGCTTTTGTGGAGGGGCTTTGATGAATGTTTCTATTCTAATAATGGGCACTTAGGTCGTATTTAGTTTAATCTCTAAAAATGGTTACAGTTCCATTCAACTCTCCTGTCTGTTCCCCTTTTAGACCTGCATAATGGCAGGTGTAGAAATACGTGCCGTCAGGCAATGGATTGGAATTAGAATCATCCCCATCCCATTTTATCCTAGTGGTGGTAGCATATACTTCTGCTCCCCACCTGTTAAATAATTTAAAATCAAATTCTCCAATATAATTGAATACCGCAGGGACAAAAAAGCTGTTTAAGGAGTCTGCATTAGGAGTGAAAACATTTGGGAACACTACTCTCGGCTCACAAAAATGTGAAATCTCAATACTATCCGTACTAGAACAAGACAAAATAGGCTCTGAGATTAATACGGAGTACCATCCCGACTCTACTAACTCTATTAACTGGTCTTCTTCTCCGTTTTGCCATTCGTAGCTACCGCCATCATTTAATGCATTTAAAAAAAATGGATAATCAGTTTCCGGACATAACTCTAGAAAATTTTCAGCAAAAGGCTGCTCAGGGTTTTCTATAAAAGTAACTACTACAGAATCAGAAATTAAGTTATTATTAAACTCAAAGTCCAAGTAGAATACTCCAGATTCAGTAGCGGTGAGAAGCGTGTCTGTGAGTTCCGTGCCATCATCTATATTCCAATCTACGAGTAAATTATTCTCTTCGTCAGTCCATTGATAAGAAGTAATTCCCTGGGTGAAATAACTGAATGAAACCGTATCTCCATCACAAGCGAAATAATTAGAAATATCAATGCTCACCGTAGGAAAACAAATCTGCTGAAGGTTAGCCGCTCCGCCTGTACTAGAGGTGAAGCCCCAGATTACTTCTGGATTACCCCCAAAAACACTGTTTATTAAATTATCCTGACTAGAAATTAGCAGGACATCATCGAAGTACATTTCTAACTCGAAAGTGAACGCGTTCCATACAATTCTGGTGGTGTGATACGCTCCATCTTCTGCGTTTATTCCTTCTCCTAAAAGCGGCACTACTGCCGCTATCGGGTTGGAATTGTCTCCATTGTAAAACAAACCTGTATGGTCATCAGGAATATCACTAGCCGGTGCTCCATTATCCCAAGTATCAAATTCAATGGCTATAGAAGGAAATATTCCCTCTATTTCTGGGGTTTCAGAGTAATCGGCATATCCAATTCCTTGGCCTACCCCTCCTATTTCACTCGTTCCAGGAGCCCTCATTACGAAGGCGAATCCATCTGCTCCATTGACATCATTTACTCCCAAGAACAAACAAAAAGTAGCATCAAATGATGCAGTTAAGTCGATAACATCTAAATCCCAAACAGCACCTGCCTGACTGTTTAGATTTTCAGTAAGCGTAAAACAGGTGTCTGCTTCTAAACAAGCATCACCCTGAATCACAGGAATACCAAAGGCATTTCCTACAGTAATGAAATCCTGAGAGTAAAGAGATAAACTGACAAACGAAAACAACAAAGTGAAAATCGAAATAAACTTCATGCTACGAATGTAATAAGAAAGAACTTGGTAGTTCATTTCATACACTTGGAGATTACGCCCCTAGATGAATTTATTCTAAATAAGCCCCCCTTCTGCTGAGGCTTATTTACTAAATCATGAACTAATTCTACCCCTGACTATCCCTAAGATAAACCGCCATTAATTTTTCTGATAGTTCTTCAGTAGAAAGATGTTCTATCTCTGCACGGAATTCATCTCTGTGGATCTGTGGCATTAATTCTGCCGGAACAGGCTTTTCTTTAGCCACTTTTCTAGCCCAAAGAACGGCTCTGTTTATAAGTTGATCTTGTGCGCTTGGTAAAGGAATTTGTGTCAGCTCAAAGTTCAATTCCGATTGAATCTCTAAGAGTTTTTTCTTCTCTTCTTCGAACACAAAAGTGATGGCCGTTCCCGTTTTTCCTGCTCTAGAGGTTCTTCCGCTTCTATGAAGGTATGAATCCCTAGTGTCAGGAATGTGATACTGAATCACATGAGAAACATCATTTACATCCACTCCTCTAGAAGCTACATCTGTAGCCAAAAGGATATCTATGCTTCCAGCCTTAAACTGGTCCATGATCTTATTTCTCAATCCTTGAGGAAGATCTCCGTGAATGGCTCCACTCTTAAACTTATTGGCAGAGAGTTGCTTGAATAATTTCTGAACTCCAGATTTAGTTCTGCAGAAAACTATGGATCTATTTCCGCTGTACTTCTCTAGGTAATGTAGCAGCACATTGAGCTTTTGCTCAGGAACGAGTTCTAAGTATTCATGAGAAATTCCAGCGCTGGTTTGATCGGCATCACCTATTTCTACTTGCTTTAAATTCTTCACAAGACGTGCAGATATGATCTCCTTTACCTCTTCTGGCATGGTAGCGGAGAATAACCACGTCACATATTCAGACTTTACGTTGGTCAGAATTTTATCTATATCTGCCTTAAAACCAGTAAGCAGCATTTTGTCTGCTTCGTCCAGAATGCAGTATTGCAACGCTGATAAATCTACAATTTTACGCTCTATCAAATCCATCAAACGCCCTGGAGTAGCTATCAAAACCTGTGTGTCAGGAGTTAAGTCTTTGGTCTGAGATTTTAATGAAATCCCCCCGTAAATAGCAGCTACATGCACGTCTTCTATATTGGCAGAAAGCGCCTGCATCTCTTTCCCCATCTGCTCGCAGAGCTCTCTAGTAGGAACTATAATAAGTGCTTGAATGTGTTTTTCATCCCCTTTTATACGCTGAAGTAACGGAATCCCGAATGCATATGTTTTACCAGTTCCCGTGGCTGAGCGGCACACGAAATCTCCATCATGAGTAAGTAAAAGAGGGATCGTCTTCTCCTGAACTTCTGTGGTTTTCTTAATCCCTTTTTCTTCAAGAACTTTTCTGATGCCCTCGTGAACTTTAGTCTTTGTAAATGTTTTCATGGAATATTAAAAAGGATTAGTAGCCCAGACTGTTACTTCAGGAATAAACCCCCTATCGTCCATTTCTATTACTGAGCAAATTGTATGTCCTATTTCAGTAGGGGAGAGCTTATTGGCTTCCTCTGCTTTTTCTTCTCTGGAGTCTACGTTGAACGCAGTGGTCACTTCACTCGGGTTTACTAAACAAACTCTAATGTTCTCTTTTCTGAGTTCTGCCTGCCAGCACTGAGTCATGGATCTCACAGCAAATTTAGAAGCAGAGTAAACTGTTCCTCTACCAAATCCCTTTTGAGCAGCAGTAGAACCTATATTAATAATAGTTCCTGCCTGAGCAGCTTTCATTGGTTTGACCACTTCTTGAGTTAATAATGCTAACCCAAAAACATTGGTATTAAACACCATATTAAAGTTCTCTGGAGTGATCTCTCCTAGGATAGGGAAATCTCCTATTCCAGCATTATTAAGAAGCACATCTATATTTCCGCCTAGTGCAGCTATACACTCCGTAGCTTTATCTTTTATCGAGTCTAAATCAGAAATATCAAACACTACCGCCTTAGCTCCAGTAGCGGCAGCTGCGGCTTCTAACGTTTCTTTATTTCTGCCTGTGATTATTACGTTGGCTCCCTTTTCCACTAGTTGCCTAGCTGTTTCTTTTCCTATCCCTAAGCTTCCGCCTGTCACTAATATATTAGCCCCTTTGATGTTCATTTGTTCTTTTTTTTCGCGTTGCAAAGGTAGGAGTTATTCATCCCAAAACAGTATGAAGCCTTAGGCTATAATCCCCGCACGATTTTACCTCTAATGACCCCTTTCACGGACCGTGATGGCAAATCACGTTTTAAAGATAAAGATAGAATTATACCCGTGTTTTTTTTGATAAAATCCTTAGCTTGCATTCTATATCCATGAAAAAAATTAGTGTCAAAAAGGGGGAGATTCTTCAGCGTAAAGGAGAACTAAACTCTAAAGTTTATAAAGTTCACTCTGGACTGCTACGCAGCTACTCCATAGATGAGCAGGGTAAGGAGCACATCTTCCTATTCGCTCCTGAAGATTGGATTATAGCTGACAATTCTGCTAAGGATGTTCCTAGCGAGTTATATATAGACGCACTAGAAGATACAGAATGCGAAGCGATTAACAGGGATGAAGATTTAGTCCTAGAACCTCTTAAACTTCTGAAAAGAATGGCTGTTCTCCAAAACCGAGTCATCATGCTTATGAGTGCTTCTGCCATTGAGCGTTACAACCATTTTTTAAAAACCTACCCTCACATAGTCCAGCGTGTTTCTCAGAAAATGATAGCATCATACCTGGGCATTACTCCTGAAGCTTTAAGCAGAGTAAAGAAAGAAAGCCATGGTAAGCGCTGATTTATTCTTGGTTTGGAGTTACACTCAACTAAGCTTCTAGTTCCTGTTTTGGCGTTTGGGATTTTTTTGTTCTCAGTTTTCTTTTCTAAATTTCTGACCAATTGAATTCTTAACCTAAATCAATATGCAATGGGAATACTAAGCGCACCTTTGTTTCATAAACAAATTATGAAATGAAAAACATACTCGCTATAGGTGGAAGCAATAGTAAAAAATCCATCAACACAGTTTTTGCAACGCACATAGCACAGCGAATAACAAATGCTAACGTGACCACAGTGAAATGGGATGAATTAGTTCTACCTCTTTACAGTCCAGATTTAGAAGCGGAATCAGGAATTCCAGCAGAAGCCGAAGCTTTCAAGAAAATGATTCTAGAATCTGACGGAATAGTACTGTCATTAGCTGAACATAACGGATTGCCTACAGCAGCTTTTAAGAACTTATGGGATTGGACTTCACGAATAGAACAAAAATTTTGGGCAGACAAACCTATGTTTCTAGCTTCTACTTCTCCAGGTGGAAGAGGTGGAGTTGGAGCTTTAGGAGCTATTAAGAATATCATTTCTCATTTCGGTGGAAACGTGATAGTGGATTTTTCTCTTCCTTCTTTTCAGCAGAATCTTCAAGATGGAAAAATAGCAGACTCAGAGCTTGAACTAAGTCTAGCAGAAAAAGTCAATCAGTTTCAACAATCAAAATAATTACTGAAAATGAAAAAATTTAAAATAGCGAACTTAGTAAGCACAGGATTGCTTACTGCACTTATGCTTATGTCTGCCGGAATGTACGTTTTCAACCATGATGAAATGGCCGCTAATTTCTTGAGTTTAGGTTTTCCAGATTACTTACTTTATCCTTTAGCTTCAGCTAAAATTCTAGGATTAATAGCACTCTGGTTCAGTAAATCTAACGCACTAAAACAATGGGCGTACGCTGGATTTTTCTTCAATGCTCTTTTAGCTTTAGCAGCACATTTAGGTGTGGGAGATGGTGAGTTTCCCGGAGCAGTTATGGCGCTTTTTCTTATCGGCATATCTCATTATACGTGGGCTAAATTAGCGAAAGGAGAATAAGCATTTGACAGTTCAGCCAGCCACTCAAATACTTTGGTGACTGGCTGAAACCTAATTTTACCTTCTTTTGTAGTACAATGAAAATACTACTCACTGGTTCTAACGGTTATATAGGAAAAAGATTACTCCCGGTTTTGGTGGAGTCTGGGCACGAAGTGGTTTGCTGCGTGAGAGACCCCGAGCGGTTTAATCCGCCAAAATCTATCAGCAGCAGTATTTCTGTCATAGAACTAGACTTGCTTAAAGAGTCTACTTTAAGTAACATTCCTACAGACATCGATGGCGCGTATTATTTGGTTCATTCCATGTCTTCTGAGGGAGATTTTTCCACCTTAGAAGAAGAATGTGCCATAAACTTTAGAGAAGCACTCTCTAAAACTAACGCTTCTCAAGTTATTTACCTGAGCGGAATAGTCAATGAGTCCAACCTTTCTAAGCACCTCAGCTCTAGAAAGAATGTAGAGCTAGAATTAGCTAAAGGAAGTTATAATTTCACCACGCTAAGGGCAGGAATTATCATTGGTTCTGGAAGTGCCTCTTTTGAAATCGTTAGAGATTTGGTGGAAAAGCTCCCTGTGATGATAGCTCCTAAGTGGCTATTAACCAAATGCCAACCCATAGGCATATCTGATGTATTGGCATTTCTATCTAGCTGTCTTTTTAACCCCAAAGTCTACAATCAAAGTTTCGATATAGGCGG
>LAQC01000002.1:56087-58166 GCA_000981645.1 Cryomorphaceae bacterium ASP10-05a
GAATTTACATAGTCCCTATAATGACCCCAAAATTATCCTCTTATTGGCTCTACTTTGTCACCTCCACTTCTTATAGATTGGCCCAATCGTTAGTGGACAGCATGAAGGTAGAAGTGGTGTGTGAAAACCGCAGAATAAATGACATTTTAAGCATTGAACCTATTACTTACAAGGAAGCGTTGCAAAAAGCCTTTGCTAAAATTGAAAGCAACCAAATAGTTTCTAGCTGGAAAGATGCTTATGTGAGTAGCGGAGTGGCCTACAGCATCTCGGATTTTATTCAAGTCCCTACTTTTGGGTGCTTCAAAGACCAGAGAGCCTCTAAAGTCGATGATAGAGAAAAGACTATTTACAAAGTCTGGAGCATAGGTGGCGAAACTGGCTGGTATTATGGCACATGGCTATGGAAACTAAGAGGTTATATAGACAAGTTTAACGGAGGCGTAGGTTTAAGAAGGGGCCGAACCAATCTTCACGAAATTAACGTTGGAGATTCCTTGGATTTTTGGCGTGTACTTTACGCTAATAAAGAAGAAGGAAGATTGCTTCTTTTAGCCGAAATGAAACTTCCAGGAGAAGCCTGGTTGGAATTCAAAATGAAGGGAGATGAGCTGGTTCAGACAGCTACTTTTCGCCCACTTGGATTGGCAGGAAGAATGTATTGGTATGCGGTACTTCCATTTCATGGCTTCATCTTTAGCGGAATGCTCAGAAAGCTGGCAAAGACAAATTCTTAAAGAACTTCTTTCATTTCTTCGTAGGACTTTTTGTCTGGCTTTAGGTCCAATGTTGCTTACATTCTAGATTATAGCCAACGATTTCAAGTATCAACAGAACCTAACTATTAATTTTACAGTAAAAAGGGCACATGAAAGTCAATAAAATAGCCATTATAGGTTGCGGAAATCTAGGGACATCTATTCTTAATGGATTGATTTATAGCGAATATTACTCAAATAAATCTATTACCGCTACTAGAAGAAACGTTCTCTCACTGGAGAAATATCAGAATGAAGGTGTACACATAACAGCAGATAATGCGGAGGCTGTGCAGCAGGCAGATATTCTTTTGATAGGCCTAAAACCATTCAAGATTCTGGAAGTGTTGGCAGAGTTAAAACCTCATCTGACCAAAGACAAAATCCTCGTTTCTTTAGCTACAGGAATTACTATTTCTCAGATAGAGGAAGTGGTAGGCGCTGGAATGTCTGTGTATAGAGCCATGCCCAATACTGCTGCAGATGTCAAGGAATCTCTCACCTGTATCTGCGCTAATCACGCTATTTCTGAAACAGATGAGGTCACAGAAATATTTAACTCTGTAGGAAAATCTATAGTAATAGAGGAAGGCTTAATGGAAGCTGCCACAGTGCTTGGAGCATGTGGAATAGCTTATGTGCTAAGATTCATAAGAGGAATGATTCAGGGGGGAATAGAAATAGGATTTAGCGCTAAAGTGGCTACAGATATAGTTACTCAAACAGTAAAAGGAGCATCAGAATTATTGATACAAAACGAAACCCACCCAGAGGCTGAAATAGATAAAGTAACCACTCCAAGAGGATGCACTATAGCAGGCCTAAACGAAATGGAACACAATGGATTTAGCTCTGCACTTATTAAAGGGATAGTTACTTCTTATGAGAAGATATAGAAAATATTTATTTAACCAAAAGACCAACCTCACCCATTCCATCACAAGTAGCCTTCACCTCATCTCCTGCTTTTAAGAACACTGCAGGGGTAGCTGCTCCTGCTAAAAGAACCATTCCTTTTTTGAGCTCAATTCCTTCTCTTTTGAATATTCTAGTCGCTTCCAAAAATGAATTCCACGGGTTTCCCAAAATATCATCTGTAGAGCCAGACTGAACTGCTTCTCCGTTTACTTTTAGAGAAATAGAAAGACTATCAAATTTGTTTTCTGCTGTAAGCCATTCTCCTAAAACATACCCTGTAGAAGAACAGTTATCTGCTATCACGTCTTCTAGTGAAAACTTGAAATTCTTATATCTAGAGTCTATGATTTCTATAGCTACACATACTGCATCTACATAATTAGGAATGTCTGCTTCTGTGAGC
>LAQC01000002.1:58257-64941 GCA_000981645.1 Cryomorphaceae bacterium ASP10-05a
CATGTTAGAAGTCAACCTTCCCCAAATAAGTTCATGCACGCCCATCTGCTCCATCTTGGCCTTAGATGTGAATCCCATTTTATAGCCTAACAATTCTTCTTCTCTGGCCAACCGTTGATCTATAGACGCTACTTGAACCTTGTAAGCATCTGCTATTGAAAGCTCTTGGTCTATGCTAATCTGTGGAACTGCGTCTGCATTTATAGCAGCTGAATCTAGGTGTTTGGCTAATTCTAAAATAGACTTGGACATGTGAATTTATTTTGGGTGCAAATCTAAATGGTTTCTGCCAAATCAACCCACACTTATCTGACTTGACCCCTCACTAAACTTCCCGTAGAAAATTCTGCTCCAGAAGTAGCTTCTACGATCAAGTTTCCACATTCTACCGAGGCGAAAGAAATGTGGCTTTCTAACCGCTCTTTTAACTGCTCTGGAGAAATTCCTGAATAGGTGTTTACTATGATATATGCTTTCTTATTCAGCAGCGCTGACACTCCCTTTATAAGGTCGTCTAGCTGGGTTTCTAACTTCCATTTTTCTCCCTTAGGCCCTCTACCCCAAGAGGGAGGATCCATGATAATCAGGTCGTATTTCTTTCCTCTTTTTACTTCTTTTTGTACATAACTCAGTGCATCTTCCTTCATCCACCTCACGTCACTTAAGCCGCTGCTTTCCATGTTTTCTTTGGCTTTTGAAATTAACTGACTAAAAGCTTCTACATGGGTGATGTCTGATTTAACTGCTTTGGCGGCCAATGATGCACCACCTGTGTACGCGAAGAGATTTAGGGCTTTTGAGTTTCTTTTGCGTTGCAACGCTGAAAAAATATACTCCCAATTACTACTCTGCTCAGGAAAAACTCCCATATGCTTGAACTGAGAAATACTGAGATTGAAAGCCAATTTACAGCTCCCGCTATAAGAGATCGACCATGGACTTAGCTGTTTACTCCACTTGCCAGAATTGGCCGATGACTGGGTAAAACGAGTAGTTACCTGCTGGCTCCACTCCTTCTGACTAAGTCTAGGTTTTCCTGTAGCCGCCACCTCTGGTCTTTCTGTGGTAACAGCCCCGAAACGTTCTAACTTCTTCCCGTTTCCGCAGTCTATAAGCTCATATTCTTTCCAGGTGGGCGCTATAATTTTTTTGGTCTTCAGGGGAATGGATTTTTAATATCTAGACTGCAAACTTAGCTTAGTTCTTTCGAAATACGGAGACTATCAAATTATCTGGAAATTCTTTTTTACTGACTTCACGGTACTCGCTTTTTAAGCCTTTCACCATTTCTACATATCCCGCATCATAAGGGCCCGCATTATTAAAGAGAATGATTTCATTTTTTCCCATTTCACTCGCTTTACTCTTTACCTGAGCGGCAGTATACAAGGGGAATACCTTAGCTGCATTTAACTTCTCCTCTATGTAGTTCTGCTCTTTAAAAATATCTAAATCATAATGATAACTGAAATTCAACTTAGACCACTCGGGGAAAAGAACCACTAGATTTTCTTCGTTCTCTAGCGTTTTGACTTCTTCTACAGCAGCCTTAATTTCTCTTCTGCAATATTCTTTTCCCATAGAAAAAGAACCCATCATGTGCGCTATGAGTAGTAGAGTAGCTATGGCTTGAAGCCACTTAAAATGAGCGAATCGTTCTATGAAAGCTCCTATAAAAACATACAGCCCAATACTGCAGTAAAGCACATAGCGGTCTATAAACATGGGTGTTTCAGAGGAAACCTGATACATCACCCCGAGAGGAATTAACCACCAGATTAACACTACTATATATTTCTTAGGTGTTTTAAATAACTGCCCTAATACGAAAGCCAGTGCCAAGCCTATGGGAACGAAAAATTCCATTAGCCTAAACACCATTCCTGAGTTTAAAAAAGCATGAACTTGAATCTTAAATTGACCCTCGGGCGGAGGGGCCACCCATGTGCCGTCTGTCGACTTTACAAACTGCTCTATTAACACTAAAAACAAGGGCAGAAAGCTAAGACCAGTTCCTATGAACACCCAGAGTAATCTTTTGAAAACGACTTTATCCTTTAAATAAAACAAAGCTGAGATGGCTTCCATCATTATAATGAACCACCCGAAGTAATGGGAGTAGACGAGAGCAACATTGCAAAGCAATAAAAACCAAAAATCCTTCTGCTTTCCCTCTTCTACGCATTTCAAAAAGAAGAATAGCGCACCACTGGTGCATAAGCACATCAATCCATACATTCTTAATTCACCTGAGAAATAGAAGAAATACTTGGAAAACATAAATAATCCAGCGGCTAATAATCCAGCCCAAAAACTAAAAAATCGCTTTCCTGTGATGTAAAGAAAACCTGCAGTAAGAGAGCTAATTATCAGTGGTAAAAGTCGAATACTTTCCTCTGAAAAACCAACTAACTTAGACCAAAAGTGAACCAAAATCATAAACAAAGGAGCATTGGGTCCTTCGGTGCATCTGTCTATAATTCCCAGTACAGATTTCTGAGAATGGTACAGCGTAAACGGCTCATCTAAGCATAAGTCCCTCACCCCTAAATAGGGCAGTTTCCAGAAAAATGAAAAGCTAATTATGGCCAGTATAACTAGCTGGTCGGCATATTTATGTAAGAAGTCTTTCAAGCGCGTTGCAATAGTCAATTATTTCTAGAACTTTGGTCCTGAGCAAAGATGCAGTTAAAACAAAAGTAGTTGGATTCATTTCATAAAAAAAAACAAGGGCAGTTAGGTGAAGATTTAGCTGCCAAATACTTACTTAAAAACGGGTATACTATCAAGTCTAAAAACTGGAGGTATCACCCTTATGAAATAGATTTAATAGCACAGAAAGAAGGCGTCTATATTTTCGTAGAGGTAAAACTTAGGGAGAATAACGACCTCTTAGAGTTATGGGAGACTGTGAGCAAAGGCCAGCAGCAAAGAGTGGTCACTGCTGCTCATGAATATTTATTGATGAATGACATCGATTGTGAGTATAGATTCGACATCATAGGAATAAAAGTTACCCTTGGGAAAATCGCTGTAGAACACTATGAGGATGCATTTTACGCCTAAAAAACAGTTCTTCATTGGAAGTGATGCGTTAGTTTCTTAAATTCGCGTTAGTACTAAAGAAATGAATTTTAACCAGGCCATACAAGACTTACTGTTTGAACACGAATGTGTTATCATCCCTAGGTTCGGTGGGTTTGTTACTAGTTATAAGCCTGCGTTTGTTCATCCTAAGAAGCAGATGGTGTTTCCACCGTCTAAAAAATTGTCTTTTAACGTAAACCTGAAAAATAACGATGGCCTGCTGGTTAATTATATTTCTCAGAAAGAAAACATTAGTTATCAGACAGCTGCAGAGTTCGTAACCTCTTCTGTGGAAGAGTTTAAAAATGAGCTGAACACCGATAAAAGACTTTCACTAGAAGGAATAGGATGGATTTCTGTGAACACTAGCGGAGCACTAGAATTCTCTCCTGAAGACACCCGTAATTTTCTCAGAAACTCATTTGGTCTAAAACCAGTTTTTCTTCCAACTATAGAAGAATTGCTAGCAGATAAAGTAACTACTCCTTTCGTAGCCCCAATTATAGAGCCTGAAGTTATTTCTATAGCTCCTACTAGGGAAGACGAAACTCCTTCTAGAAGAAGAAAAACAGGATGGCTAGCCGCTGCTGCTTTTCTAGGCGTAATGTTCATAGGAGGAATGCAAGTCCAAGAAAACTCTGCAAACATCGCCTCGTTTTTTAGCAGTTTCATGCCTGGAAAAACTGCGGTAAAAGAAGCTAACTTTCTACCAAGATTAGAAGATGAAAAACTTCACTTCACGTATGAAGAAGAGGTGAGTGAATTAGCATTAATAGTTAACCAAAATCCAGAATTACAGTCTGTTTTCTATTCTTTCGATAAAGGAGAAATTAGTCCAGATGGGTTAAAGGTTATTCTTAAGGCATCTTCTACTCTCGTCAGTTCTACTGATTATAAGCGCAATTCATCTAGCTTAGAACTTTACTTTATAGTAGCTGGATGTTTCCAAGATGAAACCAATGCAGATGGGCTGGTAAAAAAACTCAGAAGAAAAGGATTTGACGCTGGAATATTCGGTAAAAAAGGAAGGCTTCACTTGGTATGTTACGGCAGCTATACGAACAGGTCTGCTGCTAAATCTGCTCTTCAGGGCATTAAGTCTAGCGAAAACCCTGGAGCTTGGTTAAAAAAACACTGATTCTGACTTGATTCAGTCTTTTGTGCTCTCCGATTCCTTTAGCCTTTTTTAATTTCACCTCCTTAAAATAAAACCTATGATTTTTAAGTCTGTTCCTCTGACCAAAGAGGATTTATCTGGAATAGATAACATCATTTTTGATTTTGGCGGTGTACTATTCGATATCGATTATGATGCTCCTGTTCGGGCCTTTTCAGCCTTAGGAGGAAAAGGGTTTGAAGCTATTTACGCACAGAGCGGACAGACTCAGTTATTCGATAAGTTAGAGACAGGAAACATCTCTAGCCAAGATTTTTATACTGAAGTAAGAACCGCTTTAGGAGTAAACCACTCAAATGAAGTACTGGAAGAAGCCTGGCATACTATTCTACTAGATATTCCTAAAGAGAGAGTAGATCTGATCTACAAACTAAAAAGTCAATTTAAGACCTATGTATTCTCTAATACAAATGCCATTCATGTCGCAGAATTCGAAAAGATCGTAGATCGGGCTATGGGCATAGAATACTTTAAAGCGGCCTTCGAAAAGGTTCACTATTCTAACGTGCTCGGATTTAAAAAGCCATATCCAGAATCCTTCACTAAGTATTGCCAACTAGAAGGTTTAGAGCCCGCTAAAACGCTATTTATAGATGACAGTCTGCAGCATGTAGAAGGAGCAGAAAAGGCGGGTCTGTTGGCTTACCACATAGATGTAACTAAAATGGATGTGAGAGCGGTTTTTCAAGCGCTGCTTGATTAGCTTAACTTCTGAAAATCCGTTCCTGTTGGGTTTTCAAAAATATTCAGGTCAAACTCGCTTGCAGCAGCTATAACATGGTCAAAAATATCTGAGATTACACCCTCATATACTTTCCAGTCTTTATGAATACTAAACGCATAAATCTCTAATGGAAGTCCGCTAGCTGCCGGAGAAAGCTGCCTCACCATAATCGTCATTTTCTGATTAATGTTTGGGTTAGACATTAAGTAATTCTCTAGATACACTGAAAACACTCCGATATTGGTCAACTTTCTTCCATTGGCCATTACAGAACCGTCTACTTTGTGTTCTTTGTTATAAAGGTCTATTTCGGCCTGTCGTTTTACTATGTGCTCACTTACTAATTGTATTTTCTGGAATCTCTCTAAAGTCTCAGCGTTGCAAAACTTAATGCTATTCATTTGAATATGAATAGCCCTTTTAATTCTTCTCCCATTAGACATTTCCATTCCTCGCCAGTTGGTAAAAGAATCCGCTACGAAGGCATAAGTAGGAATAGTGGTGATGGTCAGATTAAAATTTTGGACCTTTATAGTGGTCAAGTTGATTTCTAACACATCACCATCAGCATTGTACTTAGGTACTGTCACCCAGTCACCCACTTGAACCATGTTGTTAGCCGATAACTGAATACTAGCTACAAACCCTAGTATACTGTCCTTAAAGACTAATAAAACAACAGCCGCCACCGCCCCAAATCCACTCAGTAAATAGATTGGACTCTTATCGAAGACGATAGAGATAGCCAAGACGGAAGCTATAGAATACACAAATATTTTACCTAGCTGAGTAAAACTACCGATAGGTTTATCTACGAAGTCAGGGTTTCCCGCTAGAATTTCATTCACCGAATTAAATACCGAAGCTACTATCCAAGCTACTGTAAATACCATAATCACATCTGTAGTTCCTTTCACGAAGGGAATTACCTGCCAGATTCCTGCAAAAATAGATGGAGCCAAATAGTCCAACAGCATCACTGGAATTAAAAGGGCTATAGCAGCAATCACTCTATTGTTCAGAATGATGTCATCCCACTCCGTTTTCGTTCGTTTAGTCGCCTTAGGAATCCAGCGTAGCAATAACCATTTACTCACCCTCCAAACCACATACAGAATAACAGCCGCAGCCAAGACTAATATTAAAGTCTTAGTCAAAAAAGCCCCCTCAGGGTTTACCCCTAAAGTATTTACAAGTAGTTTTTCTAACGCGCTGGAAATGGATGTGAGCATAAGTTGAATTGAGAGTACAAGGTTAAGGGTTATTGCTGGGTGAATAGGTAGTTTTGGATTTGTTTATGCCTTTTCGGATGTTGTTTGATTAATAATCTCCGTTTGTCAGTGCCCTTCGGCTGACGCTCAGGGTACGGTATGTTACTAAGTCAATTGTTGCCATGTGCGGTGGGCGCTCCCTGAGCGTCAACCGAATGGGAGAAGCTTGGGCTAAGCAGGGTAATAACCAAACTAGGAACAGTTAGCATCGTACGTATATACTTCAGAAAAACACTTCATTTTCACGTGAAGGCAGGTATCGTTATAGATTCTAATCACCGCGCGTGAACTCCAAGAAATAAATAATAAATTAGCCGCTCTGTTACCAGCCCAAAAACTAGCAGAAACAGTATGAAAAAGCTATTAGTCATAGATAACTACGATTCGTTTACCTATAATTTGGTGCACATTCTGGAGGCCATAGG
>LAQC01000002.1:65116-108962 GCA_000981645.1 Cryomorphaceae bacterium ASP10-05a
CGGTGGGGAGCTGCTTAACCTTACCGAGGTGTATCACGGAGTAGAAGGCCAGTTGATAAGAACGGATGATGACTGCTCTATTCTGAGAGGAATAGACAAGAATTTTCAAGCGGGTAGATACCACTCCTGGGTAAGTGAAAAAAATAGTTTCCCTAAGGAACTAATAGTGACATCAGAAGACGGAAAAGGAGAAATTATGAGTTTTCGTCATGAGAGCTTACCCGTTTTCGGAGTGCAGTTTCACCCAGAATCTATTATGACTCCAGACGGAAGAGTGCTAATGGAGAATTTTTTAAAGGTTTAAGGTGAAAAAAATAATCAGCGGCTTGAGGCGCGAGAGATTCATTGAACCTAAGGTCAAAAAAGCTCCGAAAAGTGTAAAACACAAGATTATCTAGAGATATCTGCTGCAATCTAAATCTAAAATTCGTTAAAATTCTAAGCATTTTGTTTGAAATAGAAGGCTACTTATTTGGGAGATTTTCATGTGAACCTCTTAGAATTCAGAGAAAGTAGGATATAAGCGTATTTCTAAAAGCCTCTTTTGGAAAAGGTTGCATATCACACTTATCTCGTTGTTTAACTTTTGTGAATAAATATTAACCAACCTCAACTTAGTTTTGTCTAACGAAAAATCATAAAAGTTAAACAAAATGAACAAAAATCTACTAATAATCCACTTAAGAAAGCTTGCTCTTTCTGCTGTACTTGCTTTCGCTGTTGTTGGACTGCGTGCTCAAACCGTCTATGACTTCATAGCAGCAAGTCCTAATCACGAAAGTTTAACCGCAGCTATAGACGCAGCAGGTTTGGCTGAAACACTTTCAGGCCCTGGAACTTTCACAGTATTCGCTCCAGATGATACTGCATTTGATGCTGCTCTTGCTGAATTAGGTGTTACACTTGGAGAACTTGCTGCTGATGTTCCAGCTTTAACAGACATACTTCTTTATCATGTAGTGGATGGAACTGTATTAAGCACAGATTTAGCCAATGGTATGACACCAACTCCATTAAACGCTGCCAATACTATTAAAGTAACAGTTGGAGGTGCAGGAGTATTTGTCAATCAAGCACAAGTAACGGGTCCTGATAATAGTGAGTCAAACGGAGTGGTTCACGTAACAGACGGAGTAATCTTAGCTGACCAAACAGTAGTAGATGTAGCCATTTCTACGGGTGTTCACACTTCTTTAGTTGCAGCTGTTATAGCAGCAGAATTATTACCTGCATTAACGAATCCATTTGCAGAGTTGACTGTATTCGCACCAACAGATGATGCATTTACTGCTGCTCTTGCTGAATTAGGAGTTACACTTGGAGACCTTGCTGCGGATATCCCAGCTCTTCAAGCTATTCTAACTTACCATGTAATTGATGGAGCTGTATTAAGCACAGATTTAATGAATGGTGATACACCAACTCCATTGAACGCTGCTAATACTATTAAAGTAACAGTAGGAGGTTCAGGAGTATTTGTTAATCAAGCTGAAGTTACTGGAGCTGATAATGAAACTGGAAACGGAGTAGTGCATGTAACAGACGGAGTAATCTTAGCTGACCAAACAGTAGTAGATGTAGCCATTTCTACGGGTGTTCACACTTCTTTAGTTGCAGCTGTTATAGCAGCAGAATTATTACCTGCATTAACGAATCCATTTGCAGAGTTGACTGTATTCGCACCAACAGATGATGCATTTACTGCTGCTCTTGCTGAATTAGGAGTTACACTTGGAGACCTTGCTGCGGATATCCCAGCTCTTCAAGCTATTCTAACTTACCATGTAATTGATGGAGCTGTATTAAGCACAGATTTAACGAACGGAATGACTCCAACTCCATTGAACGCTGCTAATACAATTAAAGTAACTTTCGGTGACTCTGGTGTATTTGTTAACCAAGCAGAGGTGACTGGAGCAGATAACACTACAGGAAACGGAGTGGTACACGTAACAGACGGAGTAATCTTAGCTGATCAAACTGTAGTAGATGTAGCAATTGGTACAGGCGTTCACGGAACACTTGTGGCAGCTGTTATTGAAGCTGAGTTATTACCTGCATTAACCAATCCATTTGCAGAGTTGACTGTATTCGCACCAACAGATGATGCTTTTGTAGCTGCTCTAGGTGAACTAGGTCTTACGGCTGATGAATTATTAGCTTCGGAAGGGTTAGGAGATATCTTAACGTACCATGTATTAGGTTCTACTGTATTAAGCACAGATTTAACGAACGGAATGACTCCAACTCCATTAAACGATGCTAATACAATTAAAGTAACTTTCGGTGACTCTGGTGTATTTGTTAACCAAGCAGAGGTGACTGGAGCAGATAACACTACAGGAAACGGAGTGGTACACGTAACAGACGGAGTAATCTTAGCTGATCAAACTGTAGCTGACACAGTATTAGGAAGTGCAGACCATACAGTACTTGTATTAGCAGTAATAGAAGCTGAACTTTTACCAGCCCTTACCAATCCATTTACTGAATTAACAGTTTTCGCACCTACTGACGCAGCATTTACAACTGCTCTAACAGAATTAGGAATAAGTCCAGCAGAACTATTAGCTGATGCTTCACTAGCTGATATCTTATTATACCACGTAGTGGCTGGAACTGTTTTGTCTACTGACTTAGAAAATGGACCGGTACCTACTCTAGTTGGAGAAGATGTACTAGTTAATGTCGATATGGGAGCTATGATTAATGCTTCTAATGTAACCACTCCAGATTTAACATCTGATAACGGTGTTGTGCATGTATTGGACGCTGTGCTATTCGCTACTTACTTAGGAGTTGAAGAAAATGATTTAGGAGATTATACATTAACTATTTATCCTAATCCTTCTGCAGATTTCATTACAGTGGATACAAACGGAACTGACTTCAACTCAGTTACTATTCAGGATTATACAGGAAGAGTTGTTTTTGAGCAAGCTGTTAGCACTAACACTACAGTTTTAGATGTTCATGAATTAGCCTCTGGACAGTATATAATTACTTTGAGTGGAGACACAAATAAAGTATCTGAAAAACTATTAATTAGTTCAAATAGATAAAATATTCAATAAGAGACAAAAAGAGGCCTAGCTTATTTAGCTAGGCCTCTTTTTTATTTTATAAGTAATTTGTCCTTCTGAAATAAATAGATCCAGAATATAAAGCTAAAGCAGATAAACGGGAATAGAAGTTCTTCGTAAATTTCGCTCAGAAAAATGAAAAAGAAACTATACATCAAAGTCTGTGGGAACTCCAAAGAAGAGAACATACTGACAGTAAAGAATACTGAGCCCGATTTGATGGGCTTTGTTTTCCCTAAAGATACTCCTAGACATACTCTTCTTCGTGAGTTGAGAGATACTATTCATGAGATTCCTGAGCGAACTAGAAAAGTAGGCGTTTTTGAAAACGAACCTATTCTAAACCTAAAGAAGCTAGTCATTCTATGTGATTTACACCTGGCACAGCTAAATGGTGGAGAAGACTTAGAATACTGCCAGGAACTCACCCAGAAATCGGATTTCGGGGTGATTAAGGTCTTCAATGTGGATGATGATTTTGACTTTTCTGTTACCAAAGAATTTGAAGAGGTGGTGCACTTCTTCCTATTCGACACCAAGTCTGATACTCCAAGTGGTTCTGGAAAAAAATTCAACTGGGATAAACTGAATGAATACACTGGTGAGCTGAGCTTCTTTCTAGCAGGAGGAATAGGGCCAGATGATGTAGAAGATATAAAAAATCTAAAGCATGATAAGTTCATAGGCATAAGCGTGAACAGTAGTTTCGAGACTGAACCGGGAATTAAGGATGTAGAAAAAGTAGATGCCTTTATTAAAGAATTAAGAAAATGATATTCCAACCAACAGACTAAGGTTTTTATGGAGAATGGGGTGGTGTATTTGATTCTGTCTGTGGGTTAATGGCTTTTATACATATATCCTGATGGTGATGGAGCGGTTAATGTTACTGATCTTGGAGCGTTATTGAGCCTCTTTGGTGAATAGCACATTGGCTATTTTCTATTCTTCATAAGCGTACGCAGCAAATCGTGTGATCAATAAAACTTCACGAAGAGATAGCTTAAACTTCACATAATCCTAATTAGGTTTCCTCTGATTCTCGGTTAAAACACGCCTTCTTCTTATAAAAACATTAGTTTCGCCATATAGCGTTTGGAAGGATTAGTTGATTATTCTTTTCAGCGTTGCAACGCCAGAATAAGATAACCCATGAAGTTACTAGAAATCAGAAAGGAAGTAATGTTAACCCTCGAAAAATCGATGGATGAATTACTCAGCAAGTATTTAAAATCTCCTGACACCAATTGGCAGCCATCAGATTTTCTGCCAGACGCCTCTGATCCTGGATTTCATGAGCAAGTAAAAGAGATTCAAGAGCTTTCTAGAGAGATGAATTATGACCTCTTCGTTACGCTTATAGGAGATACTATAACTGAAGAGGCGCTGCCTACTTATGAATCTTGGTTAATGTCTGTAACTGGCATAGATAACGAAGGAAGAAATGGTTGGAGTCAGTGGATTAGATCATGGACTGCTGAGGAGAACAGGCATGGTGATTTACTGAACAAATATCTTTACTTGTCTGGCAGGGTAGATATGAAAGAAATGGAAATTTCTACGCAGCACTTAATCAGTGATGGGTTTGATATCCAAACAGGTAAAGATCCATACAGGAATTTTGTTTACACTAGTTTTCAGGAGGTAGCTACCAATATTTCACACAGAAGAGTGGCCAGTCAGTGCAAGCAATTAGGAAATGATTTACTGGCTAAAATTTGCGGAAATATAGCTGCAGATGAGGCCCGTCACGGAAGAGCCTATAGTGATTTTGTTTCTAGAATTTTTGAACTAGACCCGTCAGAAATGATGCTAGCCTTCCAAGATATGATGAAGAAGAAAATAGTAATGCCTGCTCATTTTTTAAGAGAGTCTGGTGGAGCTATCAATGATCTTTATTCTCATTTCTCGGATGCTGCTCAGCGAGTGAATGTATATACCACATATGATTATATAGATATCTTAAAAAGCCTATTAAAGGATTGGAATATCGGTGATAGAACTGATCTTACTTCTGAAGCTGAAAAAGCTAGAGATTATCTGATGGCTCTGCCAAGCAGACTTACTAGAATTTCGGAAAGAATAGCTATTCCTGAAGCACAGTATGAATTCAGTTGGGTAAAGAGATAAGACCTCTAATTGGTTTTTACTTCTTAGATTGACTTTTTACCAGCTGTTTTAACCCTTCTGCTGACTTATCGAAATCTTCCATATCTAAGAAATCACCTTTTCCGAGTTTGGCTAATTCTGCCATTTTCTTTTTGGTGAAATTAGTCCCCTTAATTCCGAGAACAGAAAGGTTGATTTTTCTTCTGGAATTTTTAGTGACAAGCTTTTCTATGGCTTCTACTTCTGACACTCTAAAAACACCATCTGTAGCTATATAAACTCTATTATTTCCATTAGAAATAAAAGACGACTTGGCCGTGCTGTAAGCTTGCTTTAATCCTCTTTCTCCATTAGTGGCCCCCTGTGGTGATAATGCTCTGATCTCTGCTATTATTTCTTCTTTATTAGCTCCACTGGTAGGCTCTAAAAGAACGCTGGTGCTTCTAGCATACGAGACTAAGGAAATCTTATCTTCTGGTCTCATCATCGCTACTAGCTGTATCATGGAAGCTTTTAATATGTCCATTCTTCCATTCTGGTTCATAGAACCTGATACATCTACTAAGAAAACAATATTATTAGGCCTGTAAGCTCTGGAATCAAAATCGGTCAGTGGTTCTTCTAGAATCGTCTCTACAGGGTCTTTTATTTCCTCTGCTCCTTCTGGCGTTTCTTTCTCTAAAGGTTCTTCTTCTTCAGTGTCATCAAGATTCTCGATAAGCACAGCTATTTCTTTTTCTTCCACAACTACCACTTCTGGCTCTGGTTCTGGAATTACTAAGGGCACTAAGTCAAAAACAAAGCGATGATTCTTAGAGTTTACATAACTGTATAAATCGGCAGACTCATATCCCTCCGCTTCTACTAGAAAATAAAAATACCTAATGGGCAGCTTGGCTGACCGTTCTCCATTTCTATCTGTGGACAAATCTACAGCTACTACGCCTCGGTCTATAAGTCTAATCTGTGCCCCTTTTATTCTCTTTTTACTGCCCTGTTCCTGCACTACAAAATCTGTAATAAACGTTTTCTCCTGGCCAGCAGGTCTCTCATTAAAATTAGGGCAGGACGGATTACTATAAGGGTCTATATACTTCACTTTTCCCTTTACTTTTATTTCTAGCGGTTCATTCATGGTACTGAACCAAATGGTAATCTTGTCATTAAATACTCCTTCTGAGAATGGATTAAACTTCCACCTGAGGTATACCGTATCTCCGGGAGCTACATTTTTAGAACTGATATGGGCTGAGTAATCTCTAGGGAAGTCATTGGTTAGTAATAAAGAGGATTTACTTCCTGTGTTTACTAGAAAAATCTCTTTTTCTAAGCTCGTGTCTGGTCCTATCTCACCATAATCTATAACTCTCTCAGATACCACTATCTGTGCACTTAGAAGTACAGTCATAAAGAGTAACGAAGAGGTAAAGAAGAGTTTCATTCTGTTTAAACGTTTAGAATGTCTGAGCATTGTTAAGCTTCTGACTTAACCACATACTGTGCCAGGGCATCTGCTATTTTTCTGTCATTAGATAGTCTAGGAACTTTATTCTGTCCTCCCAGCTTGCCCTGACTCTTCATATAAGATTCGAAAGAATTCGGTTTAAGTTCTGAAATAACCAATTCTCTGAGAACCTTTCCTTTTATCAAGTCCAGATAATAAACATTCTGGGCGCGCATACTGCTTTCTATACTTTCAATAAATGCCCGTTTATCTTTTGGAATACTTTCAAACTCTATTAGCCATTCATGATAGGGAAGTCCCTCTATTGGATTAACCTGAGGAGCTACATGAAATTCTCTAATACTAGCACCGTGTTTTTGACAGGCTTCTGTCATAGCCGTTTCTACTTCTTTTCCTATTACATGCTCACCAAACGCAGAAGTAAAGTGCTTAATTCTTCCAGTAACCATAATCCTAGGTGGATTTAGCGAAGTAAACTCTATGGTATCCCCTATGCTATAAGCCCATAGGCCTGCGTTGGACGAGATTAAAAGGGCATAGTTCCTATTGAGTTCTACCTCTCCTATATTGAGTCTGGTAGGGTTGTCATTCGAAGCTTCGCCGGCCGGAATAAACTCGAAGAACATTCCTGCATCTATATTTAAAAGCATTCCTTTTTCCTTCTGAGAATCCTGAAAAGCTATAAATCCCTCACTGGCTGGATATAATTCTATAGTAGAAATATCTTTTCCTATCAGTTCTTTAAAGCGCTCTTTATACGGCTCGAAATTTACCCCTCCGTAAACAAATAAGGAGAAGTTTGGAAACACTTCTCTTACGGTTTTTTTACCTGTCTTTCTGAGAAGTTCCTCATAATACATCTGAACCCAGCTAGGGATTCCACTGATAAGAGTCATATCCTCTCGCAGGGTTTCATGAGCTACTGCATTTACTTTTTCTTCCCAGTCTTCTATGCAATTCGTCTCATAACTGGGCATTCTGTTTCGTTGCAGATACGAAGGGACATAATTCGCTACGATACCGGACAAACGTCCAAATTTCATCCCAGAAGGAAGCGTTTCTAACACTGGACTTCCCTGCAAAAAAATCATTTTACCATCAAGAAATTCCGCTTTACCGGTTTCAGCTATATAACATAAAAGAGCATTCCTAGCTGCGGCTATTTGAGTCTTCAGACTTTCTTTAGTTAGCGGAATATACTTAGCTCCCGAGGTGGTGCCAGAAGTCTTGCATAAGTAATCAGGTCTCCCAGGCCACAGTATGTCGGCCTCATTGGCTTTTACTTTTTCTACATAAGGTCGAAAAGCTTCGTAATCCCTAGCAGGAATAACTGCTTTAAAGGCCTCATAGTCCATCGACTCGGTAAGGCCATGATCCTTCCCGTAAAGTGTCTTAGATCCTGACTTAATTAGATCCTGCAGCACTTTAAGTTGGGTCTCTTGGGCTAAAGACGCTTTCTTCAGAAGGTTTTTTTTTACTCGCTTTGCAAAAGACACAGCTACTCTTTTTTTCAATCCCATGGTGTAAAATTAATCATTGCTACGCTATAATTTTATACAAAAAAGCCCTGCTTAAGAGCAGGGCTTACTAAACTGTTTTCTATTGAATAATAGTTATTCTACAATAAGCTTCTTTTCTAACTTTCCTAATTCACTGCTCAGCCTAACCAAGTAAACTCCAGATGGTAAGGACGATACATTTATAGTCAACTGATGGTTCCCCTGCTTGCCTTCGCCAATATATAAATCTTCTAAATGTTTTCCCTGCATATCAAACAAACCTACTAACAGCTCTGATCTTTGGCTCAGGTTGTATTCTAGAACAGCAATGTCAGTAGCTGGATTAGGATAAATAGATGCTATAATCTCAGGATTATCTATTCCATATTCTACGCTTGTAATTTGATCAAAGTTCATTCTGACCATAGGAATTCTGCTTAAATAAGTTACGTTAGGCACCCCGCCTGAATCATTAAACCGTGCCCATGCCGTAAGTGCTTGTGCCTCTCCACTCATAGAAAATAGGACTTCACTGGGCGTGTTTATCGTTCCTACTACAGCCAGATAAGAAGAATCTTGTACTAAATCTATTGGGGTCTCAAAATCAAAAACCATCATCTGCTCATCACCCAAATCATTAAGATGGAAAAATTGAACTACCTGCAATTCAGAAGTGGCTATGGGATTCATAGCTACGCCCTCTTCAATAGAAAAGCCATACAGCGTAGCATAACAATAGCTCCCTGTAAGTGAGCTAGAGCTCACTGCTGCAGAAATACTCTGCAACTGAATGCCTTGCTCACTTTGAACATATACAGCCCCTACTTCATAGGGAGTTTCGATAAATCCAGCTGCGGGGACATAAAAGGAATCTGCCTCTCCTTCGTCTCTAGCAAGCGTGCTTTCTGTAACTTCTATTCTCTTAGAGATCACATTGTTTTCTGGGGATTCATCTTCCTGGTACTGAGTTATCGTGTATCCTAAATCGTAGGTGCCAAGATCCAAGGGGAGCATCATAGACGATGCCATAAAAGTAACGACCTCTTCTGCTGATAAATCTACGAGTCCAGAAGAAGTTGAGTTTAATTCTGAACCTCCTTGGCTTAATGTGGTAATTAGACTTGCTCCAATTTGAACGTCTCCACCTCTATTCTCTGCTCGTGCAGAAAGTACCAACTCTACCTCATTAGTGTTAGGGTATTTAAAATACTGCATCCCCAAATAATCTTCAAAATCTGTAGGTCCTTGAATATCTAAAGCTCCGTGTAGTGGACTACTAATCGACAAGTTATTTTGCTCTATGGATACTATTTGTATATCGTCTATCATCCAAAAGTAGTAAGTCCCTTCAAAGGTGAAGCGAATCTTTACATCTGACTCATTTCCAGCTAAAGCTGAAATGTTCTTTCTCACTCTCATGTCCCTCGGTGATGCAGCATTAGTTCCCGTGAACTGATTAATAAACACATCTGTGAACTCACCTCCACCTACACTAACTTGAACCTTACTTACTGAATCGAAGTTCTTTAAGAACTGACTGAATTCAACTGCTAAATAAGGTGTTTCACTGAAATCGAATGATGCAGTTGTTAACGATGCATTATGAGGTGCTGCTGATATTCCAGTACCAAAGTCACCACAATTTCCTTCAGTTGCATCCCAGTAATTAGAATCAAAAATTAAAAATCCATTATCGGCTGATGGCGAAGTTATTGGTTCTCCTCCTATAGCTCCAGAGTCTATACAATTGCCTATAGTTCCTATAGTGTTATCTGGAGTGCTCGATGTACTTCTGTACTCCCACATAGCATCAGTGTTGTTAGCGCCTGAATCATAATTCGTATTTGTCCAACTTACTGGTATTCCCTCTGCAAAGTCCTCCGTCCAAAGAACTTCTTCTACTCTATACACATCTTGAGCGGTTCTTTCGAATCCATAAGACCCGTTATCTTGGGAGTAAGTATATACCTGAGCATGGCTGTAGCTAACACATAAAATAACGCAAATAACCAGAAATAATAAGTGTTTCATGTACGACAAGTTAGTGTTAGGATACAAATATGATTATAAAAATAAAGCCGATTCTGTAAGAATCGGCTCTAAATCAGGTAAGATGTTTCCTACATTTTGTTAATTACTCGAAAGTGTTTTAGTCACCTTGAAATTTTCACCCAAGAAACTATAGTTATATAAACCCGAAGTCAACTCTAAATCACTTATCTCTAATTTTTTACTGCCTGCAGAAACCGTCCCTAAATACTGAGTATACATCAATCTTCCTGTCATATCAGTAATCTCAAATGTTATTTTCTGAGCCGAAACTAAGCTATAAGGTATAGTCGTTTTTCCAAATACTGGGTTTGGATAGTTCTGTCCTATTGTAAGATTTCTCTCATTTATTTCAGGGACAGAAATAATATCGCTTGTGCTAATTCTGATAGCTGGCGAGATATCGTCAAAAACGAACCAATCTTGAGCTCCACCGGTTCCATAACCTCCAAAAATAAGTGTGGAGAAATCGTTGTCATACTCAGATGCATCTAAGACAAGCCTACCTTCTCCCTGCAAATGCTGTACACCTACGACATAAGACTCGCCTGGAGTTAATTCTATTTGGTCATCCATTTCGATGGACATAAAACCACTTCCGAAGATATCAGAATTAACTATTTCAAATTCTGTAGAAGTAATAAACTGAGGTGGATTTGAATTTAAAAACAAAACTATAGCCGCTTCTGTTGGACTATCACTAGAAGTAACTGTTCCTGTTCCTAAGCTAATTGACGCAGCTTCAAATCTAGTTCCCGGCTCAAAACAAGTAAAAGTAGTCGCTATAATCCACTCATCGTTTACAGTTACAGTCCCTAATTCACCATCCCAATCTGCATCTAGATTATTATAATCGTCATTTGCCCAAAATATTTCATCTATTCTGAATTCTTTTTCATTTTCATTATCTCCAGGAATTCCATCTACATCATCTTGAAGAGCTGTGAAGACCACGTTATAATCACCAATATCAGTGGGAGTGAAATCTGAAAAGATCCAAAGTAGTGCAGTTTCTCCTTGAGCTATAGACACTGGATCACTTTCTCCGGTATAAACCGCATCAACTGTTCCCTCTAAAAACACTTCTACAGATAATCTTGAACTCATAGCCTCTAAGCCTCCCAAATTAGTGATTTCAGCACCCAAATTAATGGTATGAACTTGTTCTATTGGCGTAATAGTATATTCAAAGTCATTTACAATGTCTCCAGTATAAACATCAGCTATAGCTAAATCATAAGCCTCAGGGATTAGAATAGTTACGTCATCTATGAACCAACCGTAAGCGACACCAGAAGTAGCTGTTTCATAATTAAATCTAATCCAAAGATTGTCCTCTCCAGCTACAGCAAGAGTCATGTTATACGTTCTTGTTATAGGGTTAGAAGTAACAGATCCTCCACCAGCAGTTAGTTGACCAACATCCTGTTGGTTACCGATTAGCTCCCAAACAAGACCATCATTACTTACTTCCACTTTAAGAGAATCAGTAAATCTGGCTCCATACATCTCAAATGTTAAGATTGCAGATTCTATTCCTGAAACATCTATAGACTCAGCCGTAGTTAAAATAGACTGTCCTTGAACTAATATTTCAGTATCATCATTGGCAGCTCCATTCCAAACAAAGGCATATTCACCGCCTGAAGAAGAATTAATGTCTCCTCCGTAAAACCATCCATTTTCAGTATCTCCTATTACCCAATTGTAATTCCCTAAAACTGTTTCAGCGTCCCATAAAGTAGCATCAGAGAAATCACTGTACCAGAAAGGGTCTTCATCTCCGCCTCTTAAGGATTCTTGGGGAGCTTCATCATTAGCTCTAAATTCAGTAGCTACTTCAGATGGCAAAGTCTGAAAATTTTGTGCCCTTCCTACAACGAATGCGAGGACCGTAAAGAGTAAAATGTAAATTTTTTTCATGTTAAGGATATTTTGTGTGAAAGGTACAACTTCATCCTAAATTACCCTCATATTACAATCAAAAAAGGGCCGTCAATTGACGGCCCTTCCTTATATATTGTAATAAACTTTAAGAATTATCTAACGATCATTCTCTTCGTTAATTTCTCTCCATTAACTACTAATGAATAGCTATACATTCCTGCAGCCAATTCAGAAGCATCAAAACTTACAGTATAACTTCCTGCAGCTTTTCTTCCTTCATTTGAAGAGAAAATATGCTTTCCAGTTAAATCTAGTACTTCGAATGAAACACTAGCGTTCTGAGTAAGTGAATAATCGATAGCAGTAACTCCAGAAACTGGATTAGGTACATTCTGACCTAACGCGAAATTCTTAGCGTCAACTTCTCCAACTGTAGTTTCTGCACCTGGATTAAAGTTAAGTCTAACCATAGGCAAGTCATTAGTGAAATACCAATCAACTCCTGCTGATCCAAAGTCTCCAAAAATAAATGCCGTTTGATCCTGAGTATCAGACTGAGCCTCTCCCACCTGAACACCTGCTCCACCTTCATAAAATACTGTCGGCAAAATTAAATCTCCAGCTGTTACTTCTATTGGCTGATCCAAAGTTACAGTTACCCATGTAACCTCTCCACCATCAAAACCATTGTAGTTACCTTCATAAACTTCAACCTCATCTGATTCAGATAATAATTCGAAATCCGCACCACTAGCATCAAACAACTGAACAAACATCTCTTCTCCAGGAACAGAGTTTGTAGTTAAAGCAAAGTCAATAGCATAAACAACAGCATCTCCGAAAATCTCGTAAGTACATCCAGCTGCGAATCCAACCCCTTGGTTATCTCCACCACCGGGAGTCTGACCTCTGATCAAGTCATCATCTCTAGCCATAATATACTCAGTCATTTCAATTCCTGCTACAGCAGAATTGTTAGAAGCATCATCTTCTTCTAATTCGCCAGCAACAGTTAGAGTGAAATCATAAGCTCCGACAGCTAATCCAGCAGTTTCCCACTGTAATACAGCTAAAGAATCTACAGCCTCTCCTGCAGCTAAAGCTACCGTTTCAGAAGTATTCGTTTCTCCATTAAACTCTCCTGAAAGCACAACCTCAGCTTGGTCAGTAGAGCCCCAGTTAATTACTGGAGTATAAGCCATAACGTTAGGTCTTTGCGAAGCTGGATATTTAGTGTAGGCTAATCCTGCCACATCTGTTCCATCTATTTCTTCTACAGCCACGAACTTAGATCCATTTACGTTAGTATATGATGATCCGTTAGCGAATGCAGTTCCTTCAACAGATAAATCGTTTGCAAATCCATCAAAAACTTCAATATCATCTAAAAACCAAGCATATCCGTAAGTACCTACCCATCTGAATCTTAAATATACTTCAGCTTGGCCTCCTGCTACTTCAGAAATGTCAAATCTAACTAATGTTGGATTTTGAACATAATCTTGAGTTGACATGTTAGGGAATACTTCGAATCTAGTTCCTGGGTCAGCGTCTGCTACTTCATAAGTCTCAGGATCTGGCCAAGTCGTTCCGTCTGTAGAAACTTCTAATAGACAGTACTCATTTCCGTCACTTGCTCCTCCATCCCACATGTAATACTGGGTAGCGAATTCTATTTGAACGTATGCGTTTTCCGTAAAGTCCAGTGGATTGACATTTTGAATCCAGCAGTTTTCAATCCCTGTTTGGTTAGCATACTCATCAGAATCTACCATTGCAGTTCCATCACCAGCAGTCAAAGAGTTGATTGCAGGTATTGTTGCTGCTCCTCCGGTAGTTAAACCTGTACCTATCTCAAAGTTAAGGCCTACTGCGCCAAAGTCTCCAGTAGCCCAGTCGTTAGGGTCAGAAAATGTGTTAGACCAAATAAGGTCTCTATCTGTGTTAGGAGTTACTTCCACAGTGGCAGCAACTCTTGGTGCTGAGTTTTTCACTAATTGAGCAGCTGGCTTATTTACTTGGCCAAAAACTCCACTAGTTATAAGCGCAGCGCTTAAAATCATGTAAATTTTTTTCATATCAGAAATTTAATAAGGTTAATAATTTTATTCAAATATATTATCGCACGCAAATATATATATTGCAGAGCTATAATAATTGAGTTTTTAAATCAATTCACTGTTTTATACAATTAAGCGCCTATCTTCCCTCCAAAGAACGCAATAAAATTAGGCTTCTACCATTTCATACTCGCTTATAGATGGGCACGTGCAAATTAGATTTCTATCGCCAAAAGCATTATCTACTCTAGCTACAGAAGTCCAAAACTTACTCGTAACCAGGTAGTTCAAAGGGTAAGCTGCTTTCTTTCGACTATAGGGGTGACTCCAGTCGTCTGCAGTAACTTCTAATGCAGTATGCGGAGCCATCTTTAAAGGATTGTCTTCTGCATCCAACACCTGATTCTTTACATCTTCGATTTCTTTTCTTATCGAAATCATAGCATCACAAAACTTATCTAGCTCAGGCTTCGATTCGCTCTCCGTTGGTTCTATCATCATCGTTCCCGCAACTGGGAAAGAAACCGTTGGTGCGTGGAAGCCATAATCAATTAACCTTTTAGCTATATCTGTAACTTCGATATTCGCACTTTTCACAAAATCTCTGCAATCAATAATCATCTCGTGAGCTACAGTCCCCCCACTTCCCGTGTAAAGCACGTTATAATGACCTTCTAGTCTAGATTTTATATAATTGGCATTTAAAATAGCCATTTTCGTAGAGTCAGTTAAACCTCTAGATCCCAACATTTTTATATATCCATAAGAAATAAGCAGAATTAACGCACTGCCATAAGGAGCAGCTGATATAGAATGGTAGTCTTCATTTTCATTCTCATAATTATGCTGTGGTAAATAGGGAGCTAAATGTTCTGCTACTCCTATAGGACCCATACCTGGTCCTCCACCTCCATGCGGAATGGCAAACGTTTTGTGAAGATTCAAGTGACAGACATCTGCTCCAATTTTTCCTGGAGAAGTTAATCCTACTTGTGCATTCATATTAGCTCCATCCATATATACTTGTCCTCCATTTTCATGGATTATAGTGGTCATGTCTATAATTCCTTCTTCAAAAACTCCATGAGTAGATGGATAAGTGATCATACAAGCTGCCAGCACATCTTTGTGTAATTCTGCCTTAGCCCTTAAATCTTCAATATCAATATTACCGGAAGCATCGCACTTAACTACTACTACTTTCATTCCTGCCATAACCGAACTGGCTGGATTAGTTCCATGAGCTGATGAGGGTATTAAACAGATATCTCTGTGATGGTCTCCTCTGCTTTCATGATAACTTTTTATTACCATTAATCCAGCATATTCTCCTTGTGCTCCAGAATTAGGCTGTAATGATACGCTGTGAAATCCTGTGATTTCGCATAAATCTTTAGCTAACTCATCTAAAATTAAATGATATCCTTTGACTTGTTCACTTGGAGTGAATGGATGAATTCCTGCAAATGCTGTCCATGTGATAGGGATTAGCTCTGAAGCTGCATTCAATTTCATGGTACAGCTTCCTAGAGGAATCATGCTGTGGACTAGGGATAAATCTTTATTCTCAAGTCTTTTCACGTAACGCATCATTTCGGTCTCACTATGATACCTGTTAAATACTTCGTGTTTAAGGAATTCACTTTCTCTTAAGTATCCTTTCAGTATGTCTTGACTCACGTCCTTACCGTGATTAGCTACCGCTGGAAAATCTTGTTTATTGACGAATACTGAAACGAGCTCTATAATATCCTTATGATTTACTGTTTCATTGAGGCTAATCCCTACATGCTCTTCATCTTCAAAATACCTCAGGTTTAGCCCTTTTTCTATGGCCGTCATTCTGATATTCTCGAAGTTCTTTCCTACTTCTATTTTTAAGGTGTCGAAAAATCTTTCATTGACATTAGTATAGCCCAGCTCCGCTAACGCGCCTGCTAAAGCTCTAGTCTGATTGTGAATTTCGCTTGCTATTTTCCTTAATCCTACCGGACCATGATAAACAGCATACATAGAACTCATAACTGCTAATAACGCCTGAGCGGTACAAATGTTAGAAGTAGCTTTATCTCTTTTAATATGCTGCTCTCTTGTTTGCAACGCCATTCTTAATGCCATATTTCCCAGCCTATCCTTGGAAACTCCAATTATTCTTCCTGGAATATGTCTCTTATACTCTTCTCGCGTAGCAAAGAATGCTGCATGAGGACCTCCATATCCCATCGGAACTCCAAATCTTTGTGAGTTTCCTACCACTGCATCTGCGCCCCATTCCCCAGGGGGAGTAAGGAGCACAAGACTCATTAAATCTGCTGCTACTGCTACTTTCAAGCCTTTATCATGGGCTGAATTCACTAATTCAGAATAATCTTCTACACTTCCATTAGCGTTAGGGTACTGTAAGAACATTCCGAAGAAAGTCTCATCTATTTGGAAAGAGTTAATGTCTCCGTAAACTACTTCTATTTTCAGACCTTTAGCTCTAGTTTTTATTACGTCTTTAGTCTGCTGATAACAAGAGTTTTGAACGAAAAATTTATTCACTCCAAACTTAGACTGTGATCTCGATCGCAAATTGTAAAACATAGTCATAGCCTCACCTGCCGCAGTAGCCTCATCCAATAAAGATGCATTAGCTAATTCCATTCCCGATAGCTCAGAGACCATGGTCTGGAAGTTTAGTAATGCTTCTAATCTTCCTTGAGCTATTTCCGCTTGGTAAGGCGTGTAAGCTGTGTACCACCCCGGGTTCTCAAGTACATTTCTTCTTATCACAGAAGGAACTACAGTAGGATAGTAACCCATACCTATGTAAGCCTTAAATACTTGATTTTGAGAAGCCCTAGCCTCCATCAAGTTTAAATAATCATATTCACATAATCGCTCAGGAAGCTCGAGCTCCTTTGTTAAACGTATGCTTGATGGAACCGTAGCATCTATTAAGTCGTCTAGTGTTTTAAACTTTACGGCCTCTAACATTTGCTCGACTTCTTTCCCTTCTGACCCAGTGTGTCTGAAATAAAATGATTCTGTAGACATTTCGATGAATTTTTGGCAAATATACTTCTGTTTTATCTCTATAGTATCGTTAGAATTCTCACAACCGGCGACATTTAATAAAAAACGATTCCAACTTTTCAACACGTTTTATCTGAACTATATTTGGTTATGACTTTACGATGGCTAACGGCACTGATTTTCATAGGAATTTCTTCTATCATAAATGGACAGACAGCTTTAAACGATACTATTTTTTTTATGAATGGAGATATTCTCCCATGTAATATTATCGATGATAGTCAAATTGAAGTCGTTTTTGAGTTTCAGAAAAGGAAGAAAAGGAAGCAGTTGGGAGTTCATAAAAGCGAAGTTTTCGGAATTATCAATGACGGAGTGAAGGAGCTCTATTATGAAGAAAATGAAATAGTCGGAGATGACCTTACCGTTTCTGAGGTAGAAGTATACTTAGCAGGACAGAGAGATGCTCGAGAACTATACAAGACTAAAAAAATATTTTATACTGGACTAGGGGTTACGCTGGCAATTAGTATAGCTGGCGAAGCAGGCCTTTTAGCAGTAACCGTTCCTCTCCTAATTTATCCCGCGGCACAGTATATTCCGTACATAAAAATCAAGGGAGAAACTATCGTAAACCCTAATCATAAATTTAATCTCATATATGCGGAAGGTTATGAAGGAGTGGCTAGAGGAAAGCGAGTGATGGCTGCTCTTAAAGGATCTGCAGCTGGAACAGTTATAGGAGCCTTCTTTTATCGATTAGTACTTCAGTGATTCGCTTATTAAAATTTATATCGGACTCCTTTATTTGGATAGGCCTATGTGCTGGGGGTAGCTATATTTACACTTGTACTCTACTGAAGATGCCCATTAATTGGGTGACTTTACTTCTTATCTCGTCTGCTACGACTGCTTTGTATAGTTTTTTAAAGATTCTGAAAAAGTCGTCTGGCAAGTATAAAATAGTCACAGGGCTATCCAGTTTAACGGCAATTGCAAGCTTGTTTTATAGCGATTTTAATACCGGGTATTTAATTCTAATCCCCGCAGGAATAGTAGGTATAGGATATGGCTACATCCCCATTTATAAAAAGAACCTTAGAAGCATCCCGTTTGTAAAAGTGTTTATCATAGCTTTAGTGTGGGTTTGGGTTACTACCGTTTTTCCAATCTATATAAATTTTGAAGCTTTTAACATTGGGCACCTAATGCTAATTAGCTCTCAATTACTATTCTTAGTAGGAATTACTGTTCTTTTTGACATCAGAGACTTAAAGCATGACTCGTCTATGCTTAAGACTATTCCTCAGACTATAGGTATACGAAGCACCCAGAGATTAAGTCTAACTCTAATCACTTTGAGCTCTATTCTAATATTAGTTTCTATCTGTAATTCAGACTCTAGTCGGTTCATATTTCCTATAGTTCTTACCTCCCTGTTCTCCCTCGCTGTGGCTTCTGTCTCTGGTGAGAAAAGAAGCTATCATTATTACACTATTATAGCTGATGGAGTTTTACTTTTCCAAGGGATAATAGTTTTAGCTTTTATCTAAACTATGGTTAATTTTACCGTCATCATTCAATAATTAAAAATGAAAGAAATACTCGAGGTATTGAACTATCCTCTCATCCATACGGATCATGTTTCTGTATCTCTCTACAGTTTGATCTTCATTTTAATTATCTTTTTAGCCATACATCTTTTTGTGCGCTCTGTAAAGTTCATTTTAAACCGTCTGACTAGTAAGAATGATGATTTCGATTCTGCTAAGATTTATACCATCGTAAAGCTTTTAAGGTATATGCTCTTCGTTATAGCAGCAGCTCTAATTTTAGATAACATAGGGGTTAATATTAACGCTCTACTTATAGGTTCTGCTGCTTTTTTAGCAGCCATTGGATTAGGGCTTCAATCTATATTTCAGGATATGGTTTCTGGACTAGTGATCTTTTTTGAAGGGATCATCCATAAAGGAGATATTCTAGAGATAGACGACATGGTAGTGGAGGTAGAAGAGATTAATCTTAGAACTTCAAAGGTAAAAAACAGGGATGGTAACTATGTACTTATTCCAAATAGTAAACTAACCACTAATAACGTGGTGAACTGGAGCCATCAAAACATTCTCTCTAGATTTCACATAGATATAGGTGTGGCTTATGGATCTGATACAGCACTAGTGAAATCTATCCTTATCGAGTGTGCTAAAAGCCATAAGTTAACCATCAAGCATAAAGGTTATGACGTTTGGTTTGAAAATTTCGGAGATTCAGCGTTGCAATTCAGGCTCTTGTTTTGGGCCAGAAAATCATGGACTTCAGAAGTCATACAAAGTGAAATTAGGTTCT
Organism: Cryomorphaceae bacterium ASP10-05a; assembly: GCA_000981645.1. Lineage (GTDB taxonomy): Bacteria > Bacteroidota > Bacteroidia > Flavobacteriales_D > Sanyastnellaceae > ASP10-05a. Next base: position 84,636 of record LAQC01000002.1, read on the forward strand.
CTATAGACAAGGCTTTTAGGGAAAATAATATAATGATTCCATTCCCTCAGCGTGTGATGCACAATGCTCCAATCAAATAACTGAAGGCTTTATATCTCTCACTTCTAACTGTAAGGTTTTCTTTCCGTTCCACTCATTCATTCCTATCGCATAGACGATATCTACCGCCTGTCCAGATTTTAGGTGCTCAAATTTATCGGCTTGTTTGAAAGCAATCCCTGAAAAGTAAATATCCCCCGAGGCAGGTTGTTTTAACGTAAGCTTTAAATGGTCTTTAGTTTCTCCCACAAGCTTCGAATAACCTGCGTCTTCTACGTTTCTGGTTATAAATAATGGGGTCATGTTTTTAGGGCCAAATGGAGAGAATTGATGTATCAGCCTATACAGTTTAGCTGTGATGTCTTCAAAGTCCAGTTCAATTTCCACATCCATCTCTGGCGAGAACAATTTTTCTCCTGTTTCTTTTTTCACAGCCTGTTCAAATTGGTCTCTAAACTCTGGTAAATTTTCAGATTTAATAGAAAGGCCAGCAGCCATTTCATGGCCACCATACTTGATTAATAAATCCCCCGTTTCGATAAGTAATTTATGAATATCTAGTCCTTTCACAGAACGAGCAGACCCGGTGGCCACACCATCTTTCTCGGTTAAAACTATGGTTGGTTTGTAATAATTCTCTATCAGCCTGCTAGCTACGATTCCTATTACTCCTTTATGCCATCCCTCTTTCCAGACTACTGTGCTATGAGAATTAAGATAAAAGGTGTCGCTTTTTACGGATTGCAACGCCTCAGCCGTAATTTCTTTATCTACACTCCTTCTTTCTTTATTGTAGCCTTCAATGTCTTGACAGACCGAAGCTGCTTCAGCCTCGGAGTGAGCTAGTAACATTTCTACAGCTGCAAAAGCATGCTTAATTCTGCCTGCTGCATTAATTCTGGGAGCTATGACAAACACCACGTCTTCAATGGTTAGCTCGGCTCGTTTAAGTCCTGCAAGAGACAGAATAGATTTTATTCCTGGTCTGGGATTTGAATTTATTTCTACGAGTCCATGAAACGCTAGGATTCTATTCTCATCATTAATAGGAACTATATCGGCACCTATACTAATGGTTAGAAAATCTAAATACTGATACGCTAAGCTTTCATCCATCTCTAGCTCGATGAGCACAGCCTGAATGAGCTTAAATCCTACACCGCATCCACTTAATCCATCAAAGGGATAATCACAGTCTTTCCTTTTAGGGTCCAGTATCGCGTAAGCTGGCGGAAGCTTTTCTCCTGGCTCATGATGGTCACAAATTATAAAGTCAACTCCATGTTTAGACCCTTTTTCTATCAATTCTACTGCTCTAATTCCACAATCAAGAGTAATCACTAGGTGTGACTTTTTGGCTTCTAGAGAGTCTATAAACTTCTCACTTACTCCATACCCTTCAGAATATCTGTCTGGAATGTAATACTCTACTATGCAGTCTGAGTAGGTTCTTAAAAAGTGAGTCATCATCGATACTGAGGTGGTTCCATCCACATCATAATCTCCATAAACGATGATTTTCTCGTTGTTTTTTATGGATTTCACCAATCGATCTGCCGCCTTGTCCATATCTTTCAGTAAGAATGGGTCGTGTAAATTTTCTAACCTTGGCCGAAAAAATTCCTTGGCCTCATCAAACGAGTTCACCCCTCTACTTATGAGCATTTTAGCTATCACATCAGGAATGGCTAATTCATTCTTAAGTGACTCATATTCAGAAAACGCTACTTCCTTTTTTTTTACCCATTTGTACTCCATTTACTCTAGTTTTAGCGGTTTAGATGCCTATTCTACTCAATATTTCTACAAACATAAAGTTAATAGTTATCTTAGCGCTTGTAATTTAATTTTCAAAAGAGAGAATAGTTAATATGAACTTAAGAAAAATCCTACCCGGCTTTATTGCTTTGCTTACACTTACAGTTGTTATTTCCAGTTGTTTAAATGACGATAACTTAATCCCCCCCAACTGCTTTGACGGAATCCTAAATAATGGAGAGTTTGATGTCGATTGTGGAGGGGCAGATTGTGATCCTTGCCCACCCTCATGTACAAATGGACTTTGGGATCCTGAGTTCGGAGAAATAGATGTAGACTGTGGTGGACCTAACTGTGATGCGTGTCCTACATGTAATGACGGCATCATCAATCAAGATGAGCTAGGTATAGATTGTGGTGGAGAAAACTGCGAGCCTTGTTCTACTACAGGAAGCTGCATAAATGGAGTGCTAGACCCTAGTGAAACAGGTGTAGATTGTGGTGGTCCAGATTGCTACCCATGTGCTGTACCTACCTGCGATGATGGAGAAATGAATGGTTTAGAAACGGGCATAGACTGCGGAGGACCTGATTGTCCAACATGTCCGGAGCCTACCTGTGAAGATGGAATAATGAATGGTTTAGAAACGGGGATAGACTGCGGAGATGGATTATTCTGCCCTCCGTGTCAAATGGCTAGTCAGGGACAAATCATCTTTAGAGCGAACAACAGTAACTTCGAAGTTTATGGAGGAGCTACTGCTACTGTAGAAGGTGATATGGTCTTCACCATCACCCTTTCTGGAAGCGGTGGAGCCGATGAGCAAATAACTTTCTTGATCCCTAACGCTCAAACATTAGCGGACGGAAATACAGTTAACTTCAATCAAACTACTGCAGGAGCTGGCTATGTAATAGGATTAGAGTATGGTATTTATGGAAACTACCTCACTGGCACTCCTAACTCTGATGTCGCGGTTAACTTCACTTCTATAGGAGTTACTCCTGGAACTATCATCTCTGGAACTTTCGAAGGACAGATATATAACTTTACAGAGTCATTTAACTTCAACCTAACTGAGGGTTCATTTAACTTGGTTCTTCAATAGAATAAAAAAACTCAACTATAAAAAAAGCCTTGCTATTTATACTAGCAAGGCTTTTTTGTTTTCTGTAAATTTTTACTTAACCCTCTATCATTTTAAATAGCTCATCCAAGTTAGGTGACAGGATTATCTCTATTCTTCTGTTTTTAGACTTATCTGAAGGGTCTACAGGAACATACTCTGACTTTCCACTAGCGCTTAATATAGCCGGCTCAATGGTACTGTTGGCCGTCATTATCTTCACCACTGAAGTAGCTCTTAACACACTTAGCTCCCAATTATCGCTAGGATGATTAGGTGAGTTCATTTTATCGGTATCTGTATGTCCTTCTACGATTATTTCTAAATCGGACTGATCCTCTACAGCTTTAGCCAAATCAATTAAGGCCTGTTTCCCATCTAGATTTATAACTGTACTCCCAGAAGGGAAAAGCAGATTAGCCTCAAGACTAACATACACCTTTCCGTTTTTCTGTTCCACAGTTAGCCCTTTTCCTTCAAAACCGAGTAAAGCAGCAGAAACCTTATCCTTAAGAGAATTAACTGCTGTTTGCTGAGCTTCTAATAACTGTTCTAGTTCATATACTCTAGCAGACTTAGACTCCAAATCTGAAGACAATGCCTCTAGATTGGCGCCTTTTTCGTTTAGCTCTGCCTCTAATAGATTCAGCATATCTTCTTTGTTTAACAGCTGCTGGCGGGTTACATCTAATTCTACAAGCAACTCCTTATTTTCATCTATTGATTCTTTAAGTAGCGCACTACTTTTAGCAGACATAATATCATTTAACTGATTTATTTTATCATACTTCCCGGTCATATGTCTAAGTGACGTTCCCATGATAGTCGTGTCAGATTTTAGTCCTTTTAACTTCTCATTCATTATTTCATTGTCAGCCTTAGTCTCATTGATCTGAGTAGTCATGGCCTCGTTATTCTCTCGAAGTGTGACGTTATCTGTCTCCATAGTAGTTTTTTCAGAAGATAACTCCTGATATTTTCTATTAGGTACACATGACTGGAAAATGAGCATTAGGCCCAAAATCATCATTGCAGTATAACCGTATGTTTTTCTCATGGTAAGTATATTTATTGATACAAATTTCACCAATACGGCCATGGCTTTTAGGAAGTACTGCGTGCGTTATGCACAGAAATGTGTTAGACACATTTCTTCCGTTTGCCTTTTTTAACAGCAAATTCCTAAGAATAAAGCAGAACCTAACGTTATATATTACATATACCTATGTGTTACGCCTTTCTATAATGAGAAGAGACATAATAGCTTAAAAGAGCTGTAAGGGAAAGAGACCAATTCACCTGTATTATTGTTTGTAATACTAAGTTAATAATTAAAAATGAGGAAAATATTCAACACTTTAAATGGATTCGAAGGATGGTTCAACAGAAAGTTTGGCTGGTTTTTTACCAACGGTCATAAGGGTTCTGTTACTGATAATGATTAAGAGCAAGCGCTTTAATACTTCACACACACGTTTTGAGGTTCGGTGAAAAACCTAAGTGCTTCAAAACCGCCCTCTCTTCCAACACCAGAGTCTTTTACACCACCAAAAGGTGTTCTTAAATCTCTGAGTAACCAGCAATTTATCCAAACTATTCCAGATTCTATATGTTCCGCCATTCGGTGAGCTCTAGAAAGATTCTCAGTCCACAATGTGGCAGACAAACCGTACTTGGTGCTATTGGCATACTTTAGGACTTCTTCCTCTGTTTTGAACGGCATTATAGTCACCACAGGCCCAAAAATCTCCTCTTGATTCGTTCTACAATCAAATGACAGCCCCTCTATGATAGCCGGTTGTATGTAAAATCCGCGTTGCAACGCTCCTTCGAGCTTTACTTGTACACCTCCAGTTAATACTTTTCCTCCTTCTTCTTTGGCTAGCTCAACAAACTCCAACACCTTATTCATGTGCTGCTCAGATACTACAGCACCCATTTTAGTTTCAGGGAGTTCTGGATTACCTACACGCATTTTTGACACTTTTTCTACGAATGCGTCTCTGAACTTTTCATAGATAGACTCTTCTACGAAAATTCTGCTCCCACAAAGACAGATTTGTCCTTGATTAGCAAAACTGCTTCGGACGGTTGTATCCAGCATAGTATCAAAATCGCAATCAGCGAAAATAATGTTCGGGTTTTTACCTCCTAACTCCAGAGAGAGTTTTTTAAACTCTGGGGCTGCCTTAGCGGCTATATACTGTCCTGTTTTAGTCCCTCCGGTGAAAGATATCGCTTTAATCTTCGGGTGGGAAATAATAGCGTCTCCCGCAGAAGGTCCCGTTCCGTGAACTACATTCAGCACTCCGTCTGGCAGGCCTGCCTCTTTGGCTAGTTTACTTAGCAGATATGCAGTCATAGGGGTTACTTCTGATGGCTTAGCTATGACACAATTTCCGGCTGCTAGCGCTGGGGCTATTTTCCACGTAAATAAGTACAAGGGCAAATTCCATGGTGAAATGCACCCCACTATTCCTATGGGTTTCCTAAGCGTGTAGTTGATCGCTCCTATCTCCATGTGATGTGCCTCAGAACTAAACTGAGTAATGGCATTGGCATAGAAACGAATATTAGCTTCTGCTCTAGGAATGTCTACTGCTTTGGCCAGTGAAACCGGCTTTCCATTATCGATGGCTTCTGCCATAGCCAGCTCCTCTAAATTCTCTTTTATTAAATCTGCTAAGCGAAAAAGAATGGCCGAGCGCTCTTCTTTGGGGGTAGATTTCCATAAAGGGAACGCTTTTTCAGCAGAATTTACTGCTTGAGCTATATCTTCTACTCCAGATTCAGGAATGGTTCCATAGATTTCTCCAGTAGATGGTTTTATATTATCTATAGTGTTTCCTGATGCTGCAGGCTGAAAATGGCCATTTATATAATTAAGAATTTCTTTCAATTGGAAGAGGTTTAAGAGAAAAGTTTCATGCTGAACTAAAATCTCTAGATTTTACGTCAAATCTAAGATAGAAATTTATTAAATTTGCACCCGCTTTCAGAAATGAAACAAGATTGTCCCATGGTGTAATGGTAACACTTCTGTTTTTGGTACAGGCATTTCAGGTTCGAGTCCTGGTGGGACAACAAAAAACCCCTAACTATTAATTAGTTAGGGGTTTTTTTGTGTTTTAATACCCAAGGCACTATGATCCTTAGAAGGAAATTAAGAATACTTTCTTTTTCATTTATTCTTTTCCTTCGGCAAATCTTGAGGTTGAGGACGCAGAATTAACTCGTTTCCTCTGCTATCAGCTTGCTTGATTTTTCTTCCTTTTCTGGTTCAAGGAAAACCTTTGTAGTTCACTATCTTTGCAGCCTGAAAAAAAAATTCTAGACCATGTCTGATTTAAAACCACGTGTGAGATTCGCCCCGAGCCCTACTGGGCCTCTTCATATGGGCGGTGTGAGAACAGCTCTTTACAACTATCTATTCGCGAAGAAGCATGGCGGAACTTTTATTCTTAGAATAGAGGATACTGACCAAGCTAGGTATGTAGAAGAAGCAGAAGAATACATCGTTTCTGCGCTGAAATGGTGCGGAATAATGCCCTCAGAAGGGCCTGGAATAGGAGGTAAACATGGGCCATACAGACAGTCGGAAAGAAAAGAAATGTATGCCAAGTATGCCGACCAATTAATCGATTCTGGAAATGCATATTACGCTTGGGATACCTCTGAGGAGTTAACTACTAAAAGGAAGTCTTCTGAAAAAGGAGATTGGAGATATGGCATAGGAACTCGGGAAGAGATGAACAACTCTCTGAACATGACAGAGGAGGAGATGAATGCAAAATTCGCTACGGATGCTCCTTATGTGATTCGATTTAAAACTCCTGAAAACGAGACGATTACTTTTACTGATGAAATCAGAGATGAAGTGAGCTTCCAGTCTAATTTATTAGATGACAAAGTGATTTTTAAATCAGATGGAATGCCTACTTATCACTTGGCCAACATCGTAGATGATCATTTGATGGAAATTACCCATGTGATTAGAGGTGAAGAATGGCTTCCTTCTGCTCCATTACACGTACTTCTATATAGAGCTTTTGGCTGGGATGCGCCTAAATTCGCTCACCTTCCACTTATTCTTAAGCCTACTGGGAATGGAAAATTAAGTAAGAGAGATGGAGCTAAGTTCGGTTTTCCTGTATTTCCTTTAGAATGGTATGACAAAACAGAAAGTGAGACCTATGCGGGTTATAAAGAAGATGGCTATTTACCTGAGGCTTTTATAAATATGCTCCTCATGCTAGGATGGAACCCTGGAACTGAGCAGGAGATTTTTCCACATGAGGAAATGATTCACGCTTTTTCTCTGGACAGGGTAGTAAAATCAGGTGCTAGATTCGATCCTGAAAAGGCAAAGTGGTTCAATGAAAACTGGCTCAGAGCTATGGACAATGAAACGCTGTGCTCCCTTCTTAAACCTCTGGCAGAAGATCTTCCTCAAGATATATCTGATGATCAATTGGCTGGAATAGTTCACTTATTAAAAGAGCGTGTTTCTTTTATTCATGAATTCTTAGACGCTGAATACCTGTTTAATTCGCCTGTATCGTTTGATGAAAAGACGGTAAAGAAAAAATGGAAAGAGCAGAGTGCGGATTTAATGACTCAATTAGCTGCTGATTTCGGGGAAATTACAGATTTCAATGCTGTGACTGCTAAAGAAACTTTTAGTGCGTTTATGGAAGCCAAAGAGGTAGGATTTGGTCAAATAGGTCCTGCTTTAAGGTTACTTTTGAGTGGCCTCGGTGGTGGGCCAGATTTATTTGAAATCATGGCTTTTCTTGGAAAAGAGGAATGTCTACAGAGAATGAAGAATAATCTTGAAAGCATAGCTACGCTTAAAGCTACACTCTAATGGGAATTATAAGGCTGAATCAAATCAAACTGAATGCCAATCATGGATGTCTTCATGAAGAAGAGCTCATAGGTGGGGCTTATGAAGTGGATGTGGAAATGCACACTGACTTCCAAGAAGCCGCTGAGAACGATGATCTTACTAAGACCATAGATTACGTAATCGTGAACAGAATAGTGGAGGAGGAAATGGCTATTAGAAGTAAGCTTATTGAACAGGTGGCTTGGCGGATAGGTAAGCGCATGAAAATCGAACTCCCTACTTTAGAAAAAGCAGTAGTTACTGTGAAAAAACTGAACCCGCCCATTAATGGAAATGTGCGTGACGTGAGTGTTACTATTGAAGTTTAAGTACCTCTAGATCATAGTTAAAAAATACATAACCCTTCGCTGATAGGTCTGGTTAGGTTGTTCTTAAATCTCCATTTCGGGAATATTATCTCCTGGCACTATTAGTCTGCCATCTGTAGCATCTACTATTTCATCTATGCTAACTCCTGGCGCTCTTTCTACCAAGTAAAACCCGTTATCTCTTATCTCCATAACAGCTAGGTTAGTCACTACTTTCTTTACGCATCCTACGCCTGTCAGAGGAAGGGAACACTTCTCTAAAAGTTTAGATTCTCCACGCTTATTTGTATGCATCATGGCCACGATGATGTTTTCTGCAGATGCTACTAAATCCATAGCTCCGCCCATTCCTTTAACCATTCTTCCCGGGATTTTCCAGTTGGCTATGTCTCCATTCTGAGCAATTTCCATAGCTCCCAAAACAGTTAACTGCACATGTCTGCCTCTAATCATGGCAAAACTAGTAGCAGAATCAAAATAAGCCGCTCCGGGCATAGCAGTAATAGTTTGCTTGCCAGCATTTATTAAATCGGCATCTTCATCTCCTTCTTCTGGAAATGGACCCATTCCTAAAATTCCATTCTCTGACTGAAACTCAACCTCTATTCCCTCTGGAATATAGTTAGCCACTAGAGTAGGAATTCCTATTCCTAAATTTACGTAATACCCATGCTGTAACTCTTGGGCTATTCGCTTCGCAATTCCGTTTTTATCCAACATATCTATCAGTAATTAGGCTTTAGGTTGAGTGGTTCTTTGTTCTATTCTTTTTTCGTATTTCGCTCCTTGGAAAACTCTTTGGACAAAGATTCCTGGTGTATGAATCTCATTCGGGTCTAGCTCGCCTAATGGAACGAGTTCTTCTACCTCAGCGATCGTTATTTTACCCGCCATAGCCATCAAAGGATTAAAGTTCTTAGCGGTAGCTTTAAAAATTAAATTGCCAGAAGAGTCGCCTTTCCAGGCTTTTACGATAGCAAAATCAGCTTCCAAGGCAGTTTCTAAAATGTGTGGTTTCCCTTTGAACATTCTCACCTCTTTCCTTCCTTGGACTTCAGTTCCATATCCAGCTGGAGTGAAGAAAGCTGGTATTCCAGCTCCTGCAGCCCTGCATCTTTCAGCTAACGAGCCTTGGGGAATAAGGTCTACTTCTAATTCTCCAGAAAGCATTTGGCGTTCAAATTCATCGTTTTCTCCAACATAAGAAGAAATCATTTTTTTGATTTGTTTGCCTTGCAATAATAACCCAAGTCCAAAATCATCAACTCCAGCATTATTGGAAATACAGGTTAACTCATTTACTCCCATTTTTACTAACTCGGCTATACTGTTCTCTGGTATTCCACATAATCCAAAACCTCCAAGCATAAGAGTCATTCCACTCTTTATGCCTTTACAGGCTTCTTCTACGTTAGCTACTTTTTTGTTTATTGCCATGCTAAAATTCTGTTATGGACTCTGTTAAAAATCATCTCCATCACCACCAAATAAGTCATCATTATCAAGCCCTCCTGAATTATTCTGAATATCATAATATTCTTCGCAATCTATATAGCTATCTAAGTCAATATCTGGCTTTTTGAAGTCCCCTCTGTTTATGTCTATGGTTTTATCTTGATAAACTTTATTTATAAAGTAACCAAAAATAGGCAACCCTGTATTAGCTCCTTGACCATTTCGTGTAGTTCTAAATCTAATGGCACGGTTACTAGCACCAACCCAAACGGCCGCTGAGATATTAGGCGTCAAACCCACAAACCAACCGTCTCCGTTGTCATCGGTAGTTCCTGTTTTTCCAGCTACAGGAAAGTCGATCCCGCCATAAGGCCTTGAAAAACCGAGTCTTATTGAAGTACCCTCTTGAACTACTTTTTTCATCATGTTAAGCGTGAGGTAGGCAGTCTTAGGGTCAATAGCCTGGCGGGTTATTTGATCAGATTCATAAATAATATTTCCGTTTTTATCTTCTATGTGGGTGATAAATATCGGTTCGATGTAAACTCCTTGATTAGCGAAAGTAGAGAGGCTAGAACACATCTCTTTCACAGTAAGCTCTACTGTTCCCAAACCTATAGAAGGAACGTTAGGGATGTCATTTACTACTCCCATTTTATGTGCCAGCTTTACTACAGACTCTGTTCCGAACCTCTTTATTTGATAGGCGGTAACGGTATTCATAGAATTAGCTAATCCATGCGACAGTGAAACCATGTCTCCATATTCTCCTCCTGAATTCTCAGGACACCATGGCTCCTGGTCAACGCCAGCATCTACACAAGTTATTACGTTTGGAATTTCTTCACAGGGATGCATTCCGCTTCTCATAGAATTAGCATAAACAAACGGCTTAAACGTAGATCCTACTTGTCTTTTAGCTTGTCCTGCATGGTCATATTTAAAGTACTTATAATTCACACCTCCTACCCACGCTTTTATCTGACCATTGGTAGGATCCATAGCCACCATTCCTGCATTTAAAGTGGCCAAATGATGCTTGACTGAATCTAAAGGAGTCATCACCGTATCCCGTATTCCGTCAAAAGTGAACACCTTCGTTTTAGTAGGCGTGTCCCATATTACCTCCATCTGTTTTTCATCTAGCTTCGGCCACTGCTGTCCACAGCCAAAACCTGCGCAGGAGAAGGAATCTACAGCATTAACAGAGGTCATGCTTATATGCGCAGTTCCTCCACAGCTAGGGCATTCTTTTCCGTGCAATGTTCTCCATCTAGGAGATTTTTTCTTAGCCAATCGAATTAGCTTCTCTTTGTTCTTCTTAGAGATACCGTTATAGAACGGGTAATTATCCTTTTTAAGCCAGCTCAGCTCTTTCTTAAAGGCCGCTTGCAGTTCTGTCTGTAAATGTTCCTGAACAGCCCATTCTGCATAATTCTGCATTCTGCTGTCTATAGTCGTATATATCCTTAGGCCATCACTATATATGTCAAACTTAGTCCCGTCATTTTTTACACGAACGTACTCATCGTTATCATCTTTTTCATTAATGATGCTTTTCACTTTCTTTCTTAGCTCTTCTCTAAAGTACTGAGCGCTCCCTTCATCATGACTGATTTTCTGGTAGTTTAATCCTAGCGGAAGCACTTTCAATGAGTCGAACTCATTTCTAGTAAGAAACTCATTTCTCACCATCTGGAACAGCACTACATTTCTTCTGTGGTGAACCAGCGAGTCTCTTCTAAGGGGATTATAATAAGAGGAGTTTTTAAACATCCCTACGAGCATAGCGCATTCATGTAACTCTAACTCATCCACCTTTTTATCAAAATAAATCTTCGCTGCTGACTTAAGTCCAACTGCTTGATTTAAGAAGTCGTACTCATTAAAATAAAGTGCCAGAATCTCTTCTTTGGTATAGGTTTTCTCTAGCCTAGACGCTACTATGTATTCACCCGGCTTTTCTACTATTAACCTATATAGATACGGACTTAATATAGTATTCACTTCTCTCTTCTTAGTGAACTGAAGTTTAGCCAACTGTTGAGTTACTGTACTTCCACCACCTTTAGTGCCCGCAAGTAAAATCGCTCTCGCTGTACTGTAAAAATCTACTCCACTGTGACCAAAGAATCTTTCATCTTCTGTGGCTACTAAGGCGTTGATAATGTCTTGGGGTAAATCATCAAACGAGAGATCTGTTCTGTTCTGCGAGTAGTATTTCCCCAACACTTCTCCATCTGATGTGAAAATCTGTGTAGCCAGCTTGGTATCTGGATTGGCCAAATCTGCTACTTTCGGTAAATCAGCGAAAGAAGCATTTACAAAAAGTGCCGCCAATCCTAAAATTGGACTTAATACCATTAACCAAGTTAATCGCTTGTACTTCTTGTTCCTCTGAGTAATTGGAGCTTTTTTGGGGCTATTTTTTTTCTTCGCAGTCTTTGCCATGTAATGGAAAACGGTGGTGAATAAACATAAATTGCAACACACAAATTTCTAATAAAATTACAAGCCCACCGCACCGTGCTGATAATGTTATGAATTATTAGAACTTAACTTCTTCTGTGCTTCATACATTTGCTAATTCTAAATTAGACATTTTATGCTCAATCAAGCGTTACAGTTACTCTTAAGCCTCTCTATATTAGTTGTTTTACATGAGGCAGGTCATTTTCTACCTGCTAGATGGTTCAAGACTAGAGTAGAAAAATTCTACTTGTTTTTCGATGCTGGGTTTGCTCTTTTTAAATTTAAAAGAGGAGATACTGAATATGGGATAGGCTGGTTACCACTTGGTGGATATGTGAAAATATCTGGGATGATAGATGAGAGTATGGATAAAGGACAGTTGAACTCAGAGCCTCAGCCTTGGGAATTTAGATCTAAACCAGCTTGGCAGAGATTAATTATAATGCTAGGTGGAGTAACCGTAAATCTCATATTAGGGTTCTTAATTTACATGATGGTTATGGGCGTATGGGGACAGACTACAATGCCAGTAAAGAATGCTGTAAATGGGTTTGCGGTAGACAGTATGCTTTATGAGTATGGACTGCGGGATGGTGATAATATTTTAACGTTGGACGGAGTCACTCCTAGCTCTGCCGAAAAAATCAATAAATCTCTATTTCTAAACGGTGTTAAAGAAGTAGGTTATGAAAGAAATGGTGTAGCAGGAATAGCTATAATGCCTGATGACCTTGGACAACAAATGCTTAATACGGGTAGCATAGCCCTAGTATCTCCGAGAATACCTGTGTTTATCGATACTATGGCCGCAGATAGTCCCCTTAAAGAATTTGATGTTCTGCGAGATGACCAAATCACAGCTATAAACGGCATCCCTACACCCTACTTCGATGTGTTGGCTGATGTACTTCAAACAGTAAAAGGAGAAGACGTAAAGCTTACCATTATTAGAAACGGCAATTCGAAAGATGTTTCTGCTCGTGTGGATACTTTTGGAAAATTGGGTTTCAGGCCTCGCTCATCAATGGAGATATTGGGAAGTGAGCATATTGATTATTCATTCATAGAAAGTTTTGGTGCAGGATACAACTTAGGGAAAGAGAAATTAACGGATTACGTAGTTTCTATTCGGTTCATTTTTTCTTCTGCTGGAGTTAAGCAGATGGGAGGATTTGGAGCTATAGGCGGAATGTTTAATCCTAGATGGGATTGGGAACGTTTTTGGATAGCTACAGCTTTCTTATCACTCATATTAGCCTTTATGAATATCCTCCCTATTCCTGCGCTAGACGGAGGACATGTTATGTTTCTACTTTATGAAATTATTACAGGAAAAGCGCCTCCACAAAAATTTATGGAGATAGCCCAAATGCTCGGAATGCTTCTGTTATTAACGCTGGTGCTATACGCTAATGGAAATGATGTTTGGAAGTGGATAAGTGGTTAATCACCCATTTTAAAATTAACATTGTTTTCTTAATTCTATCTGCTTCTGGCTCTAATTAGTGGTGTCATTTACAGCTAGCTTAGCTTCATGTATAAATGGATTAGTATTCTGGTGTTGTGTCTCAGCGTTGCAACGCTTAAAACCTTAGCACAGGACGAAACTACTGGAGATAGAAATGGGCTTTCTTATTCTTCAGAGGCCCAAAAAGAAGTGCTTCTAGTTCCTATGATGGATAAGATGTTCTTGTCTAACGTCATCCATGAGATAGGAAGATATAACGACATGGATTTCCGTGAAGTTAGGTCGTTTTTCAAAGACTATATAGGTGATATGGTGGGCTTAAGCGGAGCGGAAAACTGGCGAATAACTCACGCCAATTCTCTAGATTCTATTACACAAAAAATTCAAGTAGCTCAAGGGTTTGATTATGACCTTATAACGGTCCACTCCAAAGTAGAAGAGACTAAAATTCAGCAGATATGGAGCAAACTTCAGGAAGCAACCGAGGAAAAATCTAGTGCCAGAGGAGCGTATTTAGAGAATGGTGAACTCAAAGAATTCTACGATGGAAAGTCTAGGTTTATGAACACTAAAGTAGACACTGGATGGGTTTTTGGTCAGGTTTTAGCTGATTCAAACTTTGACTATCTTCTTTTTATTAATGAGTTAGATATTAACAAGCCTCGGCCTACAGATGGTAATTTCGGAGCAGGAGAACGTACACTTAAGCTTCATTTCACTCTTTATAATTCTGAAGGAAAAAGACTTTATGGAAATGCGGCTTTTAGTACTTTCGCAGAAGAGGAATTGGACATTTACACTATAGCTAATGATGCGCTATTCTCGGCTATAAACAGAATGCTGGCAGAGTGCACTTCTGAGCTGACTGCTCTCTCTAAATAAACTTAATTAAAATTTTTATGCTCTCTATATTACCGTCCTATTTGTGTTTTGAGTTGAACGATCCATACGTGCTAGTGATGGGGTTTAGTTCTATAATAATTATCTCTTACCTGTTCAATATCCTAGCTAACAAGACCAATATTCCAAGCGTAATCATGCTTATAGGGTTAGGGATAGGAATTCAGCAAGTAGCTAAATTTTTCGGTTATGCTATCCCCTATTTACAAACCGAGCTGGAAGTACTAGGCACTGTAGGGGTTATTCTCATAGTACTGGAAGCTGCACTGGATTTAGAACTCACCAAGAAAAAGTGGCCTACCATCTGGAAGTCATTTATGGTCGCTTTATTAGGCCTGTTGGGTTCTGCATATTTAATCGCTCTTTTCTTTAACGGAATATTAGGGCTAGATATGTTTAGATCGTTTTTGTATGCTGTGCCTTTGGCTATAATGAGCAGCGCTATTATTATTCCTAGTGTTGGCGGACTAGTAACGGACCAAAAAGAGTTTATGGTTTATGAGAGTACCTTTTCTGACATACTAGGTATTATGCTTTTCTATTTTTTAATTGGTAATGCCTCTACAGAATCTGCTGGACAAATCGCCCTAGATGTTTCATTAAAAGTGGGCCTTACTATCTTGCTTAGTCTGTTAGCTAGTTTTGGTTTAATCATTTTAATCCAACGGATTAAATCTCAACTAAAGTTATTCCTGCTTATAGCGGTTCTTCTTCTTTTATATGCAATTGGAAAAAAATCAGGGTTATCTTCTTTGGTTCTTATCCTGTTCTTCGGTTTGATGCTTAATAACACAAAACTCTTCTTTAGGGGAAGACTATCTAGGTTCGCTAATACTGATATTCTGAAGGATGTCCTTCATGATTTTCATACGATTACGTTGGAGTCTGCATTCGTATTAAGAACCTTTTTCTTTGTGATTTTTGGTTTGAAGATCGTTCTGGCTTCATTGGTGAGTTTAAATGTAGTAATGTATAGCTTAGTAGTAGCTATTATTCTTTATGTTGTGAGACTAGCCCTTCTCGCTGTATTTAAGAAGAAGGATGTTTTTCCACTTCTATACATAGCGCCTAGAGGATTAATTACCATTCTATTGTTCTTCTCTATTCCAGAGGAATATACATCTATAGCATTTGATAGTGGAATCCTCCTTTTCGTGATTCTTACCTCTAGTTTTATAATGACTATTTCCCTTATTCAGAATGGGTTTAAAATAAAATCTGCTGCCCCTGAGTATGGTGATGGGTTTTATAAAATCTATGATTAGTATGATAGACCTTACCACGATAAAAAGGATTACAAATAACAACACTGCGACCATTCGGCAGTTCCTAGAAATCTTCGCTGATAATGCTTCTAAGGATTTAAGAGAACTCACTTTAGCCATAGAGAGTGAAGATGTTCAACAAGTGAGCTATTTCGTTCATAAGCTAAAATCTTCTACTCAGTCTATCGGTTTTATAACTGGTCATAGAGAGTTGCAAAATATTGAAGATAAACTAGCCCTTAACCGTCCTCTAAAGCCATCAGTAGTAATAGAATTATTAAAGGTCATCAGTAAGTGTGAGCTCGCAGTTTTAGAAGCGAGAGGACTATTAAAAATTCTTAAATAATAGTGCGGTTATTGCACGATTAATGGAGTTTATATTACCTTTTTTGCTGTCGATAAACGGTGGGTTTATAGAGCTTAATAGTTGAATCCCATTTAATAGCTCATAGAGCAATAGCATGAGTGAGTTTTCAAAAAAGCATACTTCTTCAGTATGAATAAGACAGCGAAAAAAG
The DNA here is from genome assembly GCA_000981645.1 of Cryomorphaceae bacterium ASP10-05a. Taxonomy (GTDB): domain Bacteria; phylum Bacteroidota; class Bacteroidia; order Flavobacteriales_D; family Sanyastnellaceae; genus ASP10-05a. The sequence goes on from LAQC01000002.1 coordinate 100,855, forward strand.
TTTTGATGAAACTAGAAGCTACTTGTTGAGCCCATGAATCCACTCGTAAAACTTCAAGCTTATAAAGAACCGTACACAAATTTCGAAGAGAAATAGAATTTTCAGTAATGGAACTTAAGCAGATTCGTATATTTTCCCTGGAAGAACCCTAACCAGTCCATTAAATTCTAGCTGAAGTAGTATTTGAGCGAGTTCACTTGAGTTAAGTCCAGTATTAGCTCCCATATCATCTATAGCCAGTCCAGAGTTGCTCCTTATGGCCTCTAGTATCGTTTTTTCATTCACATTTAAATCAGGAAACAACTCGGGTTGTTTCTGCTTAGTAGATGGGGTAGACCAGTTCATTTCTCTAGCTACATCTTTTCCATCAGTAATCATAATGGCCTTTTGATATTTAATTAAGTCATTGCAGCCTTCACTGAGTAGGTCACTCGCCTTACCTGGAACAGCAAAAACCTCTCTATGATAACCAAAAGCTAGCTCAGCAGAAATAATAGACCCTCCTCTCTTTTTACTCTCCACTATTATTAGCGCATCACACATTCCCGCTATGACTCTATTTCTCGTAGGAAAATTTTCTCTAATGGGCACAGTTCCACTCATGAACTCAGACAGAACACCGCCATTACTCTGCATTCTAGCAGCTATAGTTCTGCTGGATGGAGGATAAATGCTGTCCACTCCATGCGCTAAAACTCCTACAGTTTGAAGGTTATTATCTACTGCCGCTTTATGTGCAGCACTATCTATCCCCATAGCTAGTCCACTTATTATTAAAGGATTGTACTTAGCTAGGTCACTGATGATTCTCTCACACATATCTCTGCCATAGGCTGTACTATTCCTCGTTCCGACTACTGCAATTACTTTTCTGTTATTAAAATTTAAATTTCCTTTAGCGTATAACAAAACAGGGGCATCTTCACAGAACTCAAGCCTCTTCGGATAATCAGAGTCTAAATAAAAAAGTGGTGTCACATTATTCCTTTCCATAAAGCTTATTTCCTGAGCCGCTCTATCAAAAACATACGAATCTCTTAAAGACTCTACTATCGATTTACTAATCTTAGGAATAGACAATAACTGCTCATCAGAGGCGCTAAAAACTTGGCTCACTCCTCCTAATGCAGAAACCAAACTCCTCGTAGTTTTGGGTCCAATTCCCTTCACCAATGAAAGCGCTATTTTTTCTAATAATTCACTCATTAGAATATTCTTTTAAGGGCATAATCCAATTGTTGGCCCCGAAAGGAGAATAAGGTGCTTTAGTGAGGTCAATAGAAGGATCAATGATGTACTGTGCAGGCCTTCCATTAAAAGAAGTCTTTATGGTACAGTATATCTCTAAATCTTTGAAAGACTTGTTTTTCTGAGCCCTCAACTCCATATTTAATCTTTTCTCCAGCCAATTAGCAAACTGCCATGCCATTACAGGGGATTGAGACATCTGTAGTATCTGAAGGTTATTAATTCTCTGATTTATGAACGTGTAATCCACCTTAATTTCCTCTCCACTAGATTTATCTTTCACTAAAAAAGATATCTCTTTTTCTGATCTCTGCTGAACCTTCATATGCCATGAAAATTTTCTAGCTATGCCTGTCCATACCACATTATCCGTAATTAAATGATGTCTTAAAGGAAATAAAACTTGAAAAAGAACATAAATTCCTACACCTACAATAACAGGTTTAGAAATTTGATGGTATTCCCCTGCAGTACGTTTTATAGACGTCCCTCTATTGTTTACAAAGAATGATTTGATTTTCAGTATCGCCTGGCCTTCAGGATCTAAAAAAAGCAACACCGTTCCCAGCATTACAAATGGAAAAATAGCTATATCATCAAACACGATAGCATTCGTCAAATTGAAAAGAATTACTCCTATGATAGCTAAAGTTCTCGTTCGTCTGAACAGCAATAAAAACCCAATAGAGAGGTCAAATGCTAATCCTCCGTAATTAAATAAAGACACCATCAATTCACTCGATACAAATCCATTCGGACTGAATGACTTTAACGTTTCTCTCATCGGCTCTTTTAATACTAGCCAGTCATGGGTGAGTTTGGCTACTCCTCCAAAAAAATAAACAACCACGACTTGAAACCTAAGAATATTCAACTGCCACATGGGAATCACCTTCTCTTTGGCTTTATTCTTAGGCCTTATAGAAAAACTTCTATCAGCATCTAAAAAAACAAATAGCAAACTTAAAAGAGAAAATAAATAAAAGTGATTGTTGAATAACCCTCTGCAGCAAAGGAGAAAATAAGTAAAGCATATAAAAAACAATAAGGATGCCCACCTTGAATAATATCCAATCATGATCAATATGGCTGATAAGCCCATCAAAAAGTGAACAAAACCCATCGCTGAGTCACCCATAGGCGAAATAAACTCTAAATAATCATAAGGAAAATTATAATAGGGCACCATTACTGAATCCTTAAAGAATCCTGATTTCAAATAAAAAATCATCTCTATCAGCATAAACGCTCCGAAAACGAAACGGAATAACCCCAAGGAAAAGCTATCTACATTCTTAAATAGCGGCTTGTTCAGAAAAGACATAAATACATTATTTAGTTAGTTTTAAATCAATGACTAAAATAAACGCTTCAACCGAATTAGAAGAATAAATCTAGAATTACTATTCTTGTATACATAAACCAACGGCTTTCACAAGCATTAAAACAAGTAAAATGAAAAAAATCATTTTCATCCTTCTTTTATTTTTGAGTACTTCTGCCCTTTTTAGTCAGACCCTTGAGGGTAAAATTATTTCCGATAATTCGGATGAACCTCTGATTGGTGCTTCTATTATAGTTGATAGCGTTTATATCACTACCACTAACATACAAGGTGAATTCTCGTTAAAACTACCTGCTGGTGAACATTCAGGAGAGTTTGCTTTTATAGGTTTCAAAACTGAAATATTGAACTTCTCGCTGGCCACAAACGAATCTAAAAATGTCACTATAGCACTTTCAGAAAGCATGAACTCTTTAGATGTCGCAGTAGTTTCTGCAGGAAAGTTTGAACAGAAACTGGAAGAAGTTACTGTCTCTATGGAAATAATTCAGCCTAGCCTCATAGAAAACAAGAACACTACCAGTATAGAAGATGTTCTTCAACAAGCCCCCGGAGTAGTCATCGTAGACAGCGAACCACAAATCAGAAGTGGTAGTGGATTTAGTTTTGGTGCTGGGAGTAGAGTGATGATTATGGTAGATGATTTACCATTAGTTTCTGGGGATGCAGGAAGACCCAGCTGGGGATTCTTCGCTGTGGAAAACATCGAACAAATAGAAATAATAAAAGGAGCCGCTTCAGTACTCTATGGAAGTGGAGCGTTAAATGGAGTAATAAATATTAGAACCGCTTACCCGCGTTCTACTCCTAAGACCAAACTAACCATTTTCCATGGGTTTTATTCTGACCCTCAAACCAAAGAGGCCAAATACTGGGAAAGAACTCCACTAATTTCTGGAGCTAATTTTTTACATTCCAAACAATTTGGAAATCTAGATGTCGTTCTAGGGGTTAGTCTTTTGGTAGATGAAAGCTATAAAGGACCATACCTTGATACTACTCGCGCTTATACCCCTTTTGACCCGCAACGAGCTGACGCCAACTCCAGAGCTCGAGCCAACCTAAATCTCCGCTATAGAAGTAAAAAAGTTCCAGGGTTAAGTTATGGAGTAAATACCAATTGGCTTATAGGAAGCTCAGTTTCTACTCTTCTCTGGGGAAATACAGAAAATGGACTTTACGCCCCTTATGATGGAAGTGCCACTAAGACCAACCAGCTGGTGGGGAATCTAGACCCTTTCATTACCTACGTTACTCCCAATGGGCAAACCCACAGTGTGAAAACGAGGTGGCATAACCTAGATAACGACAATGATACGAGAAGTGCAGAAAACCCTGAAGGCGGGGCTAATCAAGACAACTACTCAGACTTCTACTATTCTGAGTACCAGTATCAGCGAAATCTTGACTCCTTAGGAATAAAGAATTTTAATCTAACCGCTGGTGTGATGAGCATGTTTACCTACAGTGAAGCTCAGCTATATGCAGGTGAGAACCTGGATGGTAAAAATGAAGCGAGTAACCTGGCTACTTACTTCCAGTTAGATAAAAAGGTGGGAAACCGATTAAACCTATCTGCAGGGATTCGATATGAGCGTTTTAAAATCAACTCTCAAAACCAAAGCAAACCCGTGTTTAGATCAGGTCTTAGCTACAAGCTAGGCCAAGGGACTTTTGCTAGAGCCAGCTATGGACAAGGATTTAGATTCCCTACAATAGCCGAGAAATTCATTACTACTGCTGTAGGTGGAGTCGTTATCTTTCCAAACCTAGACCTAAAACCAGAGACCAGTGAAAACATAGAAATCGGGTTAAAGCAAGGGTTTAAAATTGGTCGCTTTTTAGGCTACTTAGACGCGGCTGTTTTCAGGCAGAAGTACACTAACTTCATAGAATTCACCTTCGGTATATGGGGGACAGGAGCTAACGTGGTTGACCAAATAGGATTTAGGTCCTTAAATACTGGAAATTCTCAGGTTACAGGAATAGAAATCTCTGGATTAGGGAAAGGAAAACTTGGGCCTGTGGAAATTCAGTTTTTGGGTGGGTACACTTATACAGAGCCTATTTCATTATCTCCAGAGTATGTTTATGGGGAATCTTCCGTAGCGGGAATTGACGTTAATACTTCATACAACACTACCAGCTCTAATAGTTCAGGGAACATCTTGAAATACAGATTTAAACATCTCGTTAGATTCGACACAGAAGCTTCTTACAAAAAATTATCTCTAGGCGTAAGCGCCAGATACAATAGCAAGACAGAGAATGTAGACCTAGCCTTCGTTGACTTGGATAGACAGGGGTTATTGCCAACAGGAATAGATTACTGGCTAGAGGAACGTAATAATGGAGACGTGGTCTTTGATGCCAGAATAGCGTATAAAATCACTCCTAAGATTAGAGGATCATTAATAGTAAATAATCTCTTAAATCGAGAATATGCACTTAGGCCTTTATCTATAGAAAGCCCTCGATTAACTACCCTCCAAATAGCTTTAGACTTATAACATGAATATTGTAGGAATCATCCCTGCCAGGTTTAACTCGACCAGGCTACCAGGAAAACCTCTAGAGGATATAAATGGAGTATCCATGGTAATGAGAGTGGTAAATCAAGCCAGAAAAGCAGAATTATCTGAAGTGATAGTGGCTACTGATGATGACCGAATCTTTGAGCATGTAATAAATCGTGGCGGCCAAGCAGTAATGACTTCCCCACTTCATCCTTCAGGCACAGACAGATGCTTAGAGGCAGCGTTGCAATGTAAAACAATGCCAGATGCCGTTATAAACATTCAAGGTGACGAGCCATTTATAGAGCCCGAAGTGATAAATAAGTTGGCCTTATTGCTACGCACTAAAAAAATCCAAATCTGTACCCTAATAAAAGAGTTCCACTCAGACGAAAGTCTTCAAAATCCCAACAGAGTTAAAGTCATAATAGATGCTGCTGGGAAAGCTCTTTCATTTTCTAGAAAAGTCGGGGATACTTCTCAAGAACAGTTCCAACACTTAGGTATTTATGGATATTCTATGAAGGCGCTGAAAGAAATCACACAGCTGGAACAGTCGCCATTAGAGCTAAAAGAAAAATTAGAGCAACTCCGCTGGTTCGAAAACGGATACGACATTTACACTGCACAGGTTCAAGAAAACTCCGTATGCGTAGATACTCCAGAAGACTTAGAAACTGCTAGGACATTGGCTAAAACAATAGATTAAAATCTAAGTTACCTCAGAGCTATAATTCTCTCCTATCTTAGCCCCGTGAAAAACATCAACCTCTTTTGGAAGTACTTAGACGAGCATATTTTATTGGTTTATATATTTTCTTTTCTGTTAGCCTCTTTAGTTTTTCTAACTAATTTAGGAATGCTTCCTCTGTTTGCCGATGAGCCTACTAGAGCCTTAGTAGCTATAGAAATGATGTTCTCAGATAATTACTGGGTCCCTACTCTTCAAGGTGAGTTTTACTATAACAAACCTCCTCTGTACAATTGGATTATAGCCGGGTTATTCACCTTAACCGGTTCTATGAGTGAGTTCATTTTCCGCTTGCCTTCTGTCATTCCACTCTTACTCTTCGGGCTAACTATTTTTATTTGGGCTAAAAAACATGTGAGCAGTGCTGCTGCTTTTCTCGGTGCTTCTATGTTTGTTACTTGTGGTAGAATTCTAATCTACGCCTCACTGCTTGGCCATATTGATATCTTTTATTCGTGGCTCGTGTTTTTATCTTTCATCGTATTCACAGAAAGTCTAAACGCTAAAAACTGGTGGAAATTCTTTGTGTTAACCTACTTCATAGCCAGCATATCTTTTTTATGCAAAGGCTTACCTACAGTCGTGTTTCAGGGGTTAACCATTATCTCTTTGCTCCTCTACTCTAAAAACTTTAAAAAATTCTTCAGTTTAGCACATGCCACGGGTATCCTCTTGTTTTCTATTATAGTGGGCGGATATTTCTACATGTATGCTCAGCATAATTCACTCGAAGGGTGGGCCAGTATTCTATGGGAACAGAGCGCCCAGAGAACCGTTATAGACAAACCATGGTATGAAAGTCTCATTCATATAGTTAAGTTCCCGCTAGAACATCTTTATCATTTAGCTCCATGGAGCTTATTCGTGATTTTTCTTTGGAAAAAATCTGTCCGCACTTCTATTTGGAAAAATGATTCCCTACGAATGTTAGCCCTTATTTTAATCGTTAACATTCCTGTTTATTGGTTAAGCCCTGGCTATTATCCTAGGTATTTATTCATGTTATATCCCATCGTATTCATCCTACTCGCTCAGGCATATATGCTCTCTACAGAACTCAAGAGTAAAAAAATAATTCATGGGATTTTCATTGGAATAGGAGGGCTTCTAGCACTGAGCGGTATCGTGCTTCCTTTCATCTCATTGGGCGTGGATTTTAATTTATTTAAAGGTTCGGTGCTATGTATGTTGAGCCTCTTAGGAGTGGGCGCTTTAGTCTATTTAAAAGCCCATAAATATGTGGGTTTAGTGCTCGTTCTTGTAACCGTTAGATTAGCTTTTAGTTGGATAGGAATTCCGGCTAAACTTAATGGAAATAGAGATTTAGAATATAAGACTGAAGCCCAAGCCATCGGTAAAAAAACCAAAGGAGAACGGCTAAAAGCGATAAGATCATCCTCGTTAAATCACAGTACTATTTTTTATATAGAAAGAGAACGAAAAGAAATACTGACTCATACTGCCGGAGTATGGCCAGGAGAGTTTCATATCGCTTCTGAATTATTGGTCAAAAAACACAACTTTCAGAAACTAGATAGTCTGAGCATTAAGTTTGAAGGCCGCGAACTTTATCTAGTAAAGGCTGAGTAGTCTTTATACTAATCAAACTCTACATTCACTCAATAAATGAATCAGCGTATCATAATAATAGGTCAAGGAATAGCTGGAAGTTTACTCGCTTATGAGTTAATTAAAGCGGGGAGAAACGTAATGGTAGTGGACAATGGGTACAAAACTTCTGCATCTAAAATAGCGGCTGGGATGTGGAATCCTATTCTGTTCAAGAAGCTAAAGAAGTCTTGGAGGGCAGATGATTTATTACCGGCATTGCACCGCGCCTATACCGAACTAGAAGAGCTGCTGGATAAGAAGTTTATGTACGACAGAGAAATCGTCCGTCTCTTCCCTAGTAATGATGCTGCCAATGACTTTCACTTAGCAGCAGGAGACGAGCGGTATTCTGATTATTTAGAAGAAAAAACCCAACCAGAAGTAGAAGCGGTAGCCAATGATGAGTTTGGCTACGGAACCATAAAAGGAGGCTACATAGAAATGCCTGTGTTTCTGCCTGCGTTCAGGGAATATCTAGAAAGTCAAGATTCATTCTTAGAGGTAGAATTTAACGAGAGTGATTTGGAAATAACGGATTCTGGAGTAATCTGGAATGGGTATGAAGCTCAAAAAATCATCTATGCTAACGGATATAAAACCACTGAAAGCAAGTTTTGGAGTTATCTCCCCATAACCA
>LAQC01000002.1:109211-109435 GCA_000981645.1 Cryomorphaceae bacterium ASP10-05a
CATGCTGATCATCCTGAAATAGGCATCTTCAATGGCATGGGAACTAAAGGAATTATGCTCGCTCCGTATTTTGCGAAGCAACTCACCTCTTTAATCACAGCACAAGCTCCTATAGAAGATGTGGTGAATGTAAACAGGTTCAGAAATAAAACGAAAGGTTAAAACTGAATTTCAGAAGAAACACCTGCCAAGGAGCTTCCGTTTTCGAAAGTTAATGTTACCGT
>LAQC01000002.1:109572-111499 GCA_000981645.1 Cryomorphaceae bacterium ASP10-05a
AAAAAGTGATTTATACTTTCCCCAGCGGGTATCTCCTGAAAATCTGAATTAGAAATGATTTCTATGGCCGTGGCTTTGTGCTTTAACCCTTGCTCTCCCTCTTCAGGGCATGGCTGAGTGGCCATAGCTTGATTGGTAAAGCTAAATGAAGGTGTTCTCTCACTAATAAATTTTCTTTGCGTGAATTCTATCCATAACTCAAATCCATCTGCTTCCTCTATAGTTAAATCCTCAAAATCATCATAAAGAGAATTATTCCAAATAGAAGTGATAGCCATTTCCTGAGGAACATAATATAAGTCCACATCAGGGCAATAGCATGAAGGAATCAATCCCATAAAAACAAGCAGCAAGGGGAGCGTTTTAAATGCTTTCATTAAAAAGTTTGAGTTATTTAGATACGAAGATAATTCTTCTACACATAAACTAAAGTCAATCTAAAAAGCTTGGGGCTTAACTTAGGTTGGAGGTTGGAGGTTGGAGCAAAACACAAAAACTTCAAACCACCAACAACAAACTCGAAACTCATTTACCGAATGCTTAACTTGCGCCCACATTCAATTCAAGGAGAAATGACCAAGCTAGGAAATTACGTTTTAGGAAACTGGGAAAATGGCGCAGGAGAAGGGGTTCCTGTGTATAACGCATTTAACGGAGAACTCATCCACCACTCTACCACAGAGGGATTAGACTTCGGTGACATACTGGAATACGGACGTAGAACAGGAGGTCCTTCTCTAAGAAAAATGACTTTCCAGGAGCGTGGAAATATGCTTAAAAAGCTGGCCATGCACCTCATGAAAAAAAAGGCTCAGTTTTATGCCATTAGCTATCAAACTGGAGCTACCAAGGCCGATAGTTGGATAGATATCGAAGGGGGTTTCGGTAACCTCTTTGCCAATGCTTCTTTGCGTAAACTGTTTCCCAACCAAACCTTTCATGTAGATGGCGCTCCTGTGGATTTAAGCAGAGGTGGTGCGTTTATGGCTCACCATATTATGGTGCCCAAAGAAGGTGTGGCCATTCACATTAACGCCTATAATTTCCCGGTGTGGGGAATGCTAGAAAAGTGCGCAGTAAATTGGATGGCAGGGGTTCCTGCAGTGGTTAAACCTGCTACTTCTACCAGCTTTTTAACAGAAGCTGTAGTGAGAGAAATCATAGCTAGTAAAATTTTACCAGAAGGCGCGTTGCAATTAGTCTGTGGCTCTGCAAGAACAATTCTAGACACCGTGATGTCTCAAGATGTGGTGACCTTTACGGGGTCTGCCACTACAGGGAAAATGCTCAAAGCCAATCCAAGAATCATAGACGAGGCTGTTCCGTTTAACATGGAAGCAGATTCTCTGAACTGTTCTGTACTAGGAGAAGATGCCGTTCCTGGAACTCCAGAGTTCGATTTATTTGTGAAAGAGGTTAGAACAGAAATGACGACCAAGTGCGGTCAGAAATGTACTGCCATCCGCAGGATTTTTGTTCCAGAGAACTTGGTAGAAGATATACAAATAGCACTCGCAAAAGCACTGGCTAAAGTATCCATAGGAAATCCTTCACTAAGGGAAGTGAGAATGGGTGCGCTGGCTAGTAAAGACCAAGTAAAGGAAGTTCAGGAGCGCGTAGCCATGCTTAGTAAAACAGCAGAATTAGTTTACGGAAATAAAGATGAACTGAACCTCATAGATGCCAATGCTAAGGATGGGGCATTCTTAGCTCCAATATTATTATTGGAAAAAGAACCCCATAAAAACGTAGCCGTGCATGAAGTAGAAGCTTTTGGTCCAGTGGCTACTATTATGCCTTATAAAAATTTAGACGATGCCATAGAATTGGCCAATATGGGCAAGGGCTCACTTGTCTGTTCTATAGCTACATTCAATGATGAGATAGCACGAAAGTTTGTGATAGGGGCTGCTAGTCATCATGGTAG
>LAQC01000002.1:111581-114892 GCA_000981645.1 Cryomorphaceae bacterium ASP10-05a
GGAGAGGAAATGGGAGGAATGAGAGGTGTAGCGCATTATTTGCAACGCACAGCTATCCAAGGAACGCCTACTACTATTACCGAAATTACTGGGATTTATCAAGCAGGTTCTAAGTACAAAGAATCTCCTGCACATCCGTTCAGTTATCATTTCGAGGATATCAAACCGGGAATGTCTTTAAAGACACACAAGAGAACGGTGACGGATACCGACATTATCAATTTTGCTAATCTAACGTGGGACCATTTCTATGCCCATACCGATATTACGTCTCTGGAAGGAACGATTTTCGAGAAGCGATGTGCACACGGTTATTTCATAGTCTCTGCAGCAGCAGGATTATTTGTGTATCCGAATAAAGGACCTGTGGCAGCCAATTACGGATTGGAAGAAATCCGTTTTCTTAAGCCTATTTACCACAACGACACCATCTATGTGAGACTCACATGCAAAGAACGTGTGGAGCGAGACGTGAGAGGAAGAGAATTTCCATCTGGTGTAGTGAAGTGGTTTGTAGAGGTTTTCGACCAAGATGACGAGCTTTCTGCTATAGCTACTATCTTAACCATGGTAGAAAAGAAGTCTCCTTTTATGGAGATCTCTAAAGAGAATATAGCAGCCAAGTTGGTAAATCTTACAGAGGGCACAGAAGCTAAATGGGGAGAGCTTTCACCTCAGCAGATGGTAGAGCATCTAGAAGACCAGTTGAAGCTTACGACTACAGCTACTGGACTAGAAATTACCACTCCACCAGAAATGCTAGAAGCCTACACAGAATCACTCTATAACCACAGAAAATTTCCTAAAGGAACGAAGGCGCCCTACCCTACTGGTGGACCAGTAAAGCACGCGAGCTTAGAACAAGCAAAAGCTGAACTATTAAAGGCTTATGACGAGCAGGAAGCGTTCTTTAAAGAAAACCCCGAGTTTACTTCTGTACACCCCACTTTTGGTGAGCTAGATAAATTCCTTTGGAGTCTGATGAGTAAGAAACATTTCCATCATCATTTTGAGCAGTTTGGGTTGGTTTAGTATTCTGCTTTTGGAGGTGTGCTAACTAGAAGACTGAGTTGGTTTGAAAATCTAGTTAAGCTCAACTTGCCTGTCATCTGTTCAGTTGGCTGACTGATTGTATTGGTAAATTAAAAGCCGTGAAAACATAGTGCCAGTCAAGAGCATGTGCTTTATGTACAATGAAGAAATCTATATTTTTCAAAAAAAGTACTCCTGAAGTGTTATAAATAACAAAAACTGCCACTAACTAAATAAAAGAATACATGAGCAGTGACTTTTATATAGCCTTTATCCAACCTTATGCCGGAATCATTATTAAAATTTGCCGGGCATATGGCTATTCTCAAGAAGACTTTGAAGATCTTTATCAGGAGGTGTGTTTACAGGTTTGGAGAACTAAAGATAATTTTCGTGGAAACTCAGAATGGTCTACCTGGATCTATCGAATATCTCTGAATGTCTGCTTGACTATTCAAAAAAAAGAAACCAATAAAACGCATCAAATTCTTTCGTTAGACTCAATTCCCGAAGTACAAAGCAATGACTCATCTTTTGATCAAGAGGATTCACTTTCAGAACTTTACAAGGCAATTAAACAATTATCAGATATAGACAAGGCAATCATTCTCCTCTACCTGGAAGAGAAGTCATATAAGGAAATTGCAGAAATAATAGGCACCAATTTCAGTAACATAGGTGTTAAGATACAGCGCATTAAGAATAAATTGAAAAAATTATTAAAGTAAATATTATGGATAAATCAATCGAAAATATTTGGAAAAGTGGTTATGTAAACAAACCGCTTATTCTTCCTAAAATTAAAAAAATGTACGATCAAAAATCCATCAGTTATGTCGAAAAAATGATTGCTGGGTTCAAGTGGGAAGTTTACATATTACTCCCAAGTACGGCACTAATTTTTTTATTCCAAATCTGGTTAGAAAATGACAATGCAATCATTTGGGGGTGCATTAGTTCAATTCCCGGTATTTTGTGGTTTTTCCACGGGAAAGAACAATTAAAATCGTTGATGAAACTTGATTACTTATTATGTTCTTACGACTATTTAGTATCTACCCGAGCGAAACTAGTTTCTATTCGGAAATTCAATAGAAATCTAGCTATATTCAGTGTCCCAATCCTGCTATTTCCAATGGTTTTATACACTTACTATAATCAAGCAGGAAAAACGATTGGTGAAATTTTCGGGGTTAATGATTTCAACTATCCTACGATCTGCTTATTTTTATTACTTCCTGTTTTTACGTTTTTGACAGCAATTATTGCTCATGTTAATTTTAAGTATGTGGTCACTAAAACAACTACAGGTATTGACGAATTAATTAGTGAAATCGAAGAACTTAGAAAATAATGTCCCCACACTCTGTTTAGCCAATTACCGAAAAAAATGAAAATGGAATTCATCAAACGTTCTTCGCTATCAGTATCCGAAAAACTTGAAGTTTTTGAGTTATGGAACAATGAATATCCAGAAAAATTATCTTACAAGGAAAAAGGAGAATTTGATACTTACCTTAAAGCTCTTAAGGAACAATCTCATATACTTTTGGTCGACATAAATAAAAAAATCAAAAGCTGGTATTTTGATTTTAAACGGGAGAATGAAAAATGGTTCGCAATAATTTTAGATTCTGAAATTCAAGGAAAAGGACTTGGAACTAAAATACTGGAACTTGCAAAAGAAAAGGAGAATGAATTGAATGGTTGGGTAATTGACCATAACAGAGATAAAAAGAGAAATGGAGAGCTCTATAATTCCCCTTTGAATTTTTACCTTAAAAATGGATTTGAAAAGTCCGTAATAGACAGATTGGAATTGAAAAACATCTCTGCTGTGAAAATAAAATGGAGAAAATAAAACTAGCTCCCACAATGCATAAAAAACATAGCTGGTAAGAACTAAACCCGAGAAAAACACGTCTATTCTGCTTAAAGAGTCGGTTATTAACCGTTTTATTTAGTTTTGTAACACAACGCAAAAAGCAATCAATGTACATAAAGAGAAAGTTCCCTTTTACAAGCTTGATAAAGTGGACCAGAAGAGATATTTATAAATTTATAATTATCGGTACTATTCCTGTTTTTTTGTTCAAAGGATTAGGTCTTTACTGGCTTCATTTGCCGTGGTTACCTATTGGTGTAGTGGGAACAGCTGTGGCGTTTATTGTCAGTTTTAAAAACAATGCTTCTTACGATAGATTGTGGGAGGCACGAAAAATATACGGAGGAATAGTGAACGCTTCTAGGTCATTTACTTTAATGTTAAACGATTTTGT
>LAQC01000002.1:115023-115522 GCA_000981645.1 Cryomorphaceae bacterium ASP10-05a
ATCAGGAATACTTATCTCAAATAGAAATACGAGAATTAAAATATTCACTGACAGAGGAACTTGATGGCTATGTTTCAGAGACTGAAAAAGAAGAAATTTTAAATAAAACTAATAAGCAGGGCGCTTGTCTGAATCTGCAATCTCGTCATTTAAAAAAGCTGAAAGATGATGGCTTAATTGAGGATTTCCGACACATGGAAATGCAAGCCATGTTAACAGAGTTTTTTACGCTTCAGGGAAAGGTAGAGCGAATTAAAAACTTTCCTTATCCACGTCAATTTGCAACTCTGAATTATCTTTTTGTTTGGATTTTTATTCTTCTTTTACCATTGGGAATGATGCATGAATTCGAGAAAATAGGAATGGAAGTGGTAGATGCCATTCATGCGCACATGAAGGTGCATACTAGCCCTGTGCATGCAGTGGTAGAATTTGTAGGAATTTATTTTATATGGTTTACCATCCCTTTTACGGTTATTGTTTCCTGGATATTTCATAC
>LAQC01000002.1:115954-116326 GCA_000981645.1 Cryomorphaceae bacterium ASP10-05a
TAGCTCAAACCGGAAGCTATAATAAAGCATTGCCGGAAATAGAAAAAGCACTGTCACTAATTAAGGAACATCCTCAAGGCAAGAACTCCAAATTACTAGGAACTGAACATTATGCAGAGTTACTCTTTGCCAGAGGCGTGGTCAACTTCCGTGGGAAACAGTATAAAAAATCTATTCAAGACTTAGGACTCTTAGCAAGTGAATTTCCTGAGAATGAAAAGTACACGAGCTGGCTCAAGAATGCAAATGCCTACAAACTATATCGACTTGAACGCGCTTTTTATTTCACGATAGTTACAACACTTTTCGTTTACCTACTTTTTGACGGTATCCACTATTTGTTAGATCGTTTTTTGATTGTGTTTTTTGCCG
>LAQC01000016.1:0-320 GCA_000981645.1 Cryomorphaceae bacterium ASP10-05a
TTGTCATCTTTAGTAAATAGAGGGAATTCGTAGTTGGCCGTTTCTTTTCCTTTTAAAGCATTGTCTAAGACTAGTTTTACAGCATCTCTGTAATCTTCAGTAATATAGGTTTCTACTAAATCTTTACCCAATACCTCTTCTTTTTTGAATCCCGTAATTTTTTCAGAAGTCTCGTTCCATTCGTTTACCAATCCTTTACTGTCAATGCCGAAAATTGGTGCATTGGCCGTTTCAATAAACTGCCGCAGTTCCTTTGCCACAGACTCTGATTCTGTTCGCAGTTTATCAATTTCTGAAATATCCTGTCCAACTCCAAGCAC
>LAQC01000016.1:407-3204 GCA_000981645.1 Cryomorphaceae bacterium ASP10-05a
AGTTGGCCGTTTCTTTTCCTTTTAAAGCATTGTCTAAGACTAGTTTTACAGCATCTCTGTAATCTTCAGTAATATAGGTTTCTACTAAATCTTTACCCAAGACCTCTTCTTTTTTGAATCCCGTGATTTCAGCTGATTTTTGATTCCATTCATTTACTTTTCCATTCGCATTTATACCAAAAATTGGCGCATTAGCAGTGTCAATAAGAAGCGTTAATTCGTGCGCTAATCGCTCTTTTTCAGACCGGTAACCATCAAGTTCTTTTTTGAAAGCCAGTTCTTTTTTTGTAATGACTAGCTCGGCTGCTCTTTTTTCTTTTTCATCGTTTTGAAATGCAAGCTCTTTATTGGCTACAACTAATTCGGCTGCTCTTTTTTCTTTTTCATCGTTTTGAAAAACGAGTTCTTTATTTGCTATAACTAACTCGGCTGCTCTTTTTTCTTTTTCATCGTTTTGAAAAACGAGTTCTTTATTTGCTATAACTAACTCGGCTGCTCTTTTTTCCTTTTCATCGTTTTGAAAAACGAGTTCTTTATTTGCTATGGCTAACTCGGCTGCTCTTTTTTCTTTTTCATCGTTTTGGAAAATGAGTTCTTTATTGGCTATGGCTAACTCGGCTGCTCTTTTTTCTTTTTCATCGTTTTGGAAAATGAGTTCTTTATTTGCTATAACTAGTTCTGCTGCTCTTTCTTCTTTTTCCTGATGGGCAATTTTTTTGTTGGAAATTTTAAATTCTGTTTCAAGTTCTTCTTTCAAAGAAGCATTCTCTTGCAGTAATTCATGCATCTCGCTTTGGAGTTCTTTCTTTCTTTCGTTCTGATTGGCCATGTCAAATTTGTTTAAATGAGGGGAGGATATTTAGTGTTGGCCATAACGAGAGGTATATGGTTTTGCGCTGTTTAAGTTAACTAATTTAGCAAACAAATTTTAAATGGTGTTCCGTTTTACTGCATTTTTTTACGCTTCAATCAGAAAAAGGAGCATCTCTAAACTCTATGGAAATTTGACTTTTAGCAGCGGCTTTTATTATACAATCAGCATAGGGTTTGATGTTTTTATCATGCGTTATTGAGTTCATGAAAAAAACAAGTTGACTTATTTTTTTTTCTTTCAGTTGTGAAGCTACAAGTTCAGCATGACCGTCTACTTCTGAAGGCTTGAGCAGATGATCATAATAATCAATCTTTTGATACGGCTCAATAACACCTAATTTGCCTGAGAGAATTAAAAATCTTCTACACTCGGTTTTAGCTAAATTAAAGACTGCAGTTATTCTTTCACTCTTGTATAAGTCAATTGCGGGAAGCAATTCTTCCGAATGGGTTTTTTTGGCAGAACAATATGTACAGTATGCTAACATTCTTTATGCGAAAATTTCCATTTTAATTTGATTATGAGGCCGACAGATTAAATGCTTCATTGACTTACCTTTTAGAGGCCTTTGTACATGGTGTAATACATTATAAATGAATCAGTAATAAGTTTGACTCTAACTTATTCAGTTTTTTTAATGTGATTGAGATTTGTAATATTTTAAACTAAAATAGTTAAACAATGAATAGAGAATTAGTGTTAACAGGTAATAATTTGTGCGAAACGGTTCAACATAATATAGGGCTTGAGAACTGCATAAGAGAGAATTGGGGAGTGATTCTTCATTTGAATGGTTGATATTGTGAAAAGCTAGTTCACATCAAGAGCTAAAAACTTCTAATTTTGTAGGATGAAGTTAATTCTTACCGCAGTTCTGATAATGAGTATAGTTGGCTGTTTTTCTTCATGCACGGGTGAGGAAGAAAAAAAAACATTGCAACGCCAAAAGGCTGAACCATTATTTACGCTTTTAACTAAGAAGGAATCGGGTGTTTCATTCATAAACAAAGTAGTAGAAACGGATTCTAATAACTACTTCACCAATCAGTACATATACAATGGGGGAGGAGTAGCTGTAGGCGATTTAAATAACGATGGGTTGGAGGATTTATATTTCACAGGAAATCAGACGGATGACCGTATGTATCTCAATCTAGGGGATTTGAAATTCCAAGAGGTTACTCATTCTTCTGGTATTCTTACTGGGGATAAATCCTGGAGTTCTGGAGTTTCGTTTGTTGATTTAAATGCAGATGGATGGTTAGATATTTATGTATGTAAAGCAGGGCATAATATGTCTTTAGAGAATCGCCAGAATCAGCTCTATATGAACAAGGGAGATGGCACTTTTTTTCTGGACAAAAAAAGCGCCCTTTCTGACCCGGGCTTGAGCACTCAAGCCTCTTTTTTTGACTTCGATTTGGATGGGGATTTGGATGTCTACGTTATGAATTATCCAGAAACTTTTAACGCGGATCATGTAAGTAAGAAGCATGCTGAAAAAGCGAATTGGGCCAGCTCTGATAATTTATATAGGAATGACGGCAAGGGCAGCTTTAAGAAGGTCACTGAAAAGGCGGGAATAGGAAATTATGCCTTCGGTCTTGGATTAATTACCGCAGATTTTAACGGAGACTTCTATCCAGATATTTATGTGGCCAATGACTATATGGAGAATGATTACCTCTATATAAATAAGGGAGACGGAACCTTTTCAGATGAGATTAAAAAAAGGACAGGGCATAATTCCCAGAGTAGCATGGGTATAGATAGGGCTGATGTTAATAATGATGGGTTTGAAGATTTTTTTATAGCAGAAATGCTCCCCTCGGATTATAAAAGGTCTAAAGAGAATATGGCGTCTATGGATATAGAATCTTTTTGGTACTTCATTAGTCAGGGGCATCATTATCAGTACATGCA
>LAQC01000016.1:3246-5325 GCA_000981645.1 Cryomorphaceae bacterium ASP10-05a
AGCAAGACTGACTGGAGTTGGTCTCCTATTTTAGAAGATTTAGATAATGATGGTAAAGTAGATTTATTCGTTACCAATGGCGTAAAGAGAGACATGCTGAATAAAGATGCTAAAGCCCAAAGAAAGCAACTTGAAAAAAAGAAGGGACAATTAAGTGTAGACGAGTTATATAATTCCATCCCTAGTACTAAACTGAGTAACTATGCTTACAGAAACAATGGAGACTTTTCTTTTCAGGAGTTGACTAATCTTTGGGGCTTAGACCAGCCTACTTTTTCTAATGGTGCCACAGCGGCAGATTTAGATAATGACGGAGACTTAGAGTTAATTATAAATAACTTAGAGCAAGAGGCTTTCATTTATAAGAACAACTCATCAGAAAAAGGGCAGAACAGCTATTTAAAGGTGAAATTGGAATGGCCTAG
Organism: Cryomorphaceae bacterium ASP10-05a; assembly: GCA_000981645.1. Classification (GTDB taxonomy): domain Bacteria; phylum Bacteroidota; class Bacteroidia; order Flavobacteriales_D; family Sanyastnellaceae; genus ASP10-05a. The sequence goes on from LAQC01000016.1 coordinate 3,672, forward strand.
AAGCCCAAATGTGAATGGGTTAAACTCTAAAGTAGAAGTTTATAGTAAGGGGACTGTATTTTCTAGAGAGGTGTTGCAGACAGCTGGATACCAGTCTGGCAGAAGCGCAGTCGTACATTTTGGACTAGGGAAACTTTCAAGGGTAGATTCAGCTCGTGTTATCTGGCCTACAGGCGCAGTTCAAGCCATTGATATAGAGGAGTTAAATAAGTATTATACGGTTATATACAATCCGTCATACACCTTAAACCCTAAGTCAGAAAAGAAATATTTCGAAGAAATAGACCCTGCATCATTGGGGTTGACTTTTCAGCATAAGGAGAATGTATGTTATGACTTTAACAGTGAAATCCTGCTCCCTCACAAACAATCGACATTAGGTCCAGCTCTGGAGGTAGGAGACATTAATGGAGATGGATTAGATGATTTATTTATAGGAGGAGCCAGCGGTCAGGATGCGGCTCTTTTCATTCAAAGCGATCAAGGTAAATTTACGCAAACGAATATTTCGGGTAGAAAAGAATGGGAGAACTTGGACGCAGCCATTTTTGATGCAGATAATGATGGAGATGGTGATTTATACCTCGTAAATGGGGGAGGGGAAGAGGGCATAGCCAAAAGAGATATGTACTATGTAAATAAAGGATCTAATGGTTTGGCAGAATATCCCCGAGGAATACCAGAAATGAATTGGCCTAATGGCTCATGTATAGTTCATGCCGATTTTGATGGAAATGGATTTCAAGATGTGTTTGTGGCTGGAGGCTCTAAGCCAGGAGCTTACCCACTGGCAGACTCTTCTTATTTTTTATTAAATGAGGGCGGGAGCTTTACCTCTCCAAAGGATCCTTGGATAGCTGATTTACCTGATGCTGGGTTTATTACTTCGGCCGTCTCCACTGATTTTAATCAAGACGGAAAACCAGACTTAGTAATAGCAGGAGAATGGATGCCCGTTAGTTTTTATCAGAATACCGGCTCATCCTTTAAGAACGTGACGGCAGAGCTTGGCATAGAGGAAGAAATAGGCTGGTGGTATTCGCTAAAAGCAGCAGATATAAACCAAGATGGTATAGAGGATATCATAGCAGGAAACATGGGAAAAAACCATAAGTTCAGCCCATCTAGAGACAAGCCGTTTATGATTTACTACGATGATTACGATAAAAATGGCAGTGGAGATATTGTGCTAGCCACGACCTACGAGGATGGCACTTGTCTTCCCGTTAGAGGAAAGCAATGTATGTCTGAACAGATGCCCTTTATTTCCAAGGAAAAAGTTAGAGATTATGGAGAATTTGCCGATTCAGATTTAATGAACTTATTAGGGAAGAATCCCGAAGAGTCTGAGGTAGCCTTAGCTGCTACCGAATTTTCGAGTAGCCTATTTCTGTCTCAAGGGTTAGGAAGATTTAAAAGGGAAGAATTACCAGCCATGGCTCAGGTAGGCCCGGTAAATGGGGTGTGTGTGTTTGATGTAAATAATGATGGAAAACTAGATATTCTTACCGCTGGAAATAAACACAATACAGAAGTAGAAACGACAAGAGCAGATGCTAGTGTAGGTTGTTTGCTCTTGTCTGGAGAAAACACGGCATATAATTCAGGTTTTTTTACGCGTGGCAATGTAAAAGACATAGAACTACTGAAAACA
>LAQC01000016.1:5373-17583 GCA_000981645.1 Cryomorphaceae bacterium ASP10-05a
AATTAAATGCTTTTGTAAGACTTTCAGTCCAGACGTTGTAGCCTGCTTGATTCAAGTGAAGTCCATCTGTAGTGAATCTCGGGATGAGTTTTCCGTTTTCCTGTAAAGCCGAATACACATCCACATAATACACCTCCAACTGAGAACACATTTCTTTTATTTCCCCATTCGCATTGATGATTTCACGAGATATCCTTTTAGGAGAAGTAAATAGCCCCGACGCTAAACATTCCGGAGATAGAGACATCACCACGATTTGTGTATGGGGAGAATAGGTTTTGAACTCCTGAATGAAATTACTCAACTTTTCTATGTTAAAACCAAATCCATGAATGATATCATTCACGCCCAAGTTTAGAATTATCCTCATGGGAGTGGCCTCATTTAAGCCAGCAAGCCTCCAGCCTAAGCCATCCAAAATATCGCCAGAGATGGACCAGTTTACTGCATCTGATTGAAAAACGGAGAGATCATAACCTTTTGTAAGACTATTGCCCATAAAAAGCATGGTCGAATCGGAAATTTCTTTTAGTAGTAATTTATCGACTTTCGCCCTATAGTCAGAAGAATTAATAAAGTTATGAGTTAGGTGATAAGGCCTAATGACATACTTTAACCCTTGAAAAATAAACATACAGAGTAAAACGACAACTAGAATATTTCTAAGTAATCTCATTCATTTATAATTAATGACATCCAAAAACTTTATTAGCGTGGAGTTAACCAAAGCACCGATTTACAAATCAAAGCTAAACTTTTATCTCATCTCACCGTAGACTAGTGTGTAAATGAAAAATTTCTTAAAAAATATCGTAGTCGTATTCGTAGGAATACTTGGAGTAAATAGCATAGTAATCTCTCAATGTGAGGTGTTTGATTTCTATGATGATTTGGTTCCAGAACCTTATTGGTACGCATGTAGTGGAGGGGATTACACCCTCAATATTTATAGTCCTCATGATTGGACGGATTACACGATTGACTGGGGAGATGGCTCACCTTTAGAAGCTGGGACCAATTGGGTTTCACCTGTCTCAATATCCCATGATTATCCAGCTACAGTTCAAAATTTTGACATTATAATTACTAATCCAGTCTTGGGATGTAGTATTTCAGGTGTATTAGTGATGGAAGAAGCTACGAATCCTTCAATCGTTATTCCTGCAGGGGTTTTAACGCAAGCGTGCGCTCCACACCCATTAAGTTTTTCTAATCAGAGTAGCAATGTTTCTGCCAACACCACTTTCACTTGGGATTTCGGAGACGGAAGTACAAATTTGGTTTTAGACCAGTCCAACCTTGGTCAGGTTATTTCTCATACCTACGAAGAAAACACCGTAGACTGTAATACTGAGGTTACCTTGTTTGCAGAGAATTATTGTAACACTATACAGGGAGGAGCATTTTTTAATACATTTTCTCCTATTCAAGTTTATGACACGGATAATGCTGCGATTACATCTAGCACTGCAGTTCTGTGTTTGCCAGATAACGAAGTAACTTATACCAATGCTACAAGCAGAAACTGTTTTTCTCAAGGAAACATTGAACAGAGGTATGAATATTGGAATTTTGGAGATTACTGGGGAAATGGTCAAGACTCAATTGTAGATTGGACCCCATGGCCACCTGCCAATCCTTATACTATTCAGTACCCTGGTAATTTAGGAGACTCCTATGAGGTAATGATGATAGACAGTAACTTCTGTGGTTTGGACACTGCATATATGACTGTAACTATTGTTTCTCCGCCTATTGCAGATATAACATTAGTCGATAATGAAATATGCCTAGGAGAGTATATTACCATAGAACAAAACGCAACGGGAAACCCTAATTCGTTTAGCTGGAATTTTGGTGATGGACTCGGATGGTATCCTACAGGCTCATCAGACATTGTATACCTATATAATATGCCGGGAACGTTTACTATAGCGAGCGCTGTGGGCATAGAGTCAAGCGCTGCATGTGCCGATACTGCTTTTGTGAGTGTTACTGTAGTTCCGTCTCCGGTGGTATCTATTTTAGCAGATAACCTAAGTGGCTGTGGTAACGTCTCTGCCAATTTCCAAGAGTCGAGCACAAATGCTGATAATTGGGATTGGGATTTTGGAAACGGGAATACATTTAATGGGCCGATACCTCCTACCCAGAATTACGAAACTCTAGGAAGCTATGTGGTAAATGTAACTGCTTCTAATGCTGCTGGATGTTTAAATACTGCACAAGAAATTGTAAGTGTGTTTAATTCACCGGTAGTAGACTTTATAGCTGATAATGTTTGTGAAGGGACTTTAGCTCAGTTTACAGACATAAGCACCTCAGATGGGGGCGATCCGATTATTTCTTGGGCCTGGGATTTTGGAGATTCATTCACCAGTACTGACGAGAATCCTGCGCACCAATACGCCTTAGCTGGGACATATAATGTGAATTTATCTGTTAGCACAGTTAATTGTAATGCGGACGTTACTATTGAATTAACTGTAGAGGCTGCACCTGTGCCTATTTTTTCTCCAGATTTAAATTCTGGGTGTTCTCCATTTGAAGTAACCTTCGGTAATAGCAGTATAGATTCAGATTCTTACGCTTGGGACTTTGGTGATCAATCTGGAAGTTTTATGGAAGAACCAGCTCATACCTTCTATAATTTTACAAATTCTGACACTACTTACACGGTCATTCTTACCGCATCCTCTGACTTTGGGTGTTATCAAAATGACTCATTAGATATTGTAGTTTCTCCTGGAGCTCAGGCCACTTTTACAGACAATGCACAGCCACCTGGATGCGCCCCTTTTACGGCTGTGTTTAACAACACTTCTTATGGAGCGACTAGTTATGAATGGGATTTCGGAGATGAGTCAGCCACTACTATATCAGAAAACCCCACACACGTTTATACGAACAACACAGGCTTTATTCAAACATATTCTGTTCAGCTGATCGCTTACTCGCTAAATGGATGTAATGATACCATAGTCAACGCTATTACAGTTTATCCTCAGCCTGATTTTGCGTTAGATGTTACGCCTGATGAAGGCTGCTCACCATTAGTAGTTCAAATGCCATTTGTAGCAGGTGGTCAAACTTTTGATTGGGATTTTGGAGACGGTCAAACTTCTGTGATCCCAAATCCAATTCATTTATACACCAATAATACTGATGACCCCATCACATACTCAATCACATTAAATGCCATTTCCGCATTTGGCTGTGCGGGAACAGGTACCAGCACTCTAGTAGTTTTTCCTGCTCCAGAGGTAGACTTTACCCTTTCAGCAGTAAGTGGCTGCTCTCCTCTAGAGGTGGAAATAACGGATAATTCAAACGGAATTTCTACAGGAACGTACGATTATGGGGACAATAGCACAGCGGCCTATTCTGGGAATGCTACTCACACGTACTCTAATATTTCTAGTTCATTACAAGTTTACAATGTCACTCTAAATGCTGAAAACACATACGGTTGTGAGGCCTCTAGTACACTGCCTCTCGAAATAACACCAAGTGCTAATTCTGAAATAGTAATACCAGAACCTGGATGTTCGCCATATCAAGTCTCATTCTTAAATAATAGTACCAATGCCACAGGTTTTGAGTGGGATTTCGGAAATGGTTTAAATTCTACTCAGACTACGGGTCAAACAACTTTTATTAATAATTCTGCTTCTGACACGACTTATATAGTCACTTTACTGGCGCAGTCACCTTTAGGGTGTAATGACCTAGACCAAGTAGAAATGGTCGTTTATTCAAGCCCTATAGCGAATTTTACATCTGATGTGAATTCTGGATGTAGTATAGTCTCCGTGGAATTTACAAATAACAGTATAGCTGCCTCTACATATTCATGGAGTTATGGAGACGGAGAAACCTCTACTACCACCGCTAACAATCATTTTCATGACTTTGAAAATTTCACCGATCTTCCTATAGAATATACAGTTACCCTGACAGTTCTTAATGCAATTGGGTGTCAAGATTCTTATGACTTGCCGATTACTGTAAATCCACAAATTTCCGCTGAGTTTGAACAAGAAGAAAATGGGTGTTCGCCTTTAACGATTACGTTTGATAATGAGAGCTTTGGGGCAAATGCAGATTTTGTTTGGGATTTTGGAGACGGAGGAGTTTCTTCAATGTCAAATCCAGTGCATACGTTTATTAATAATACGCTTAACGACACCACATTCACGGTAGAATTAACCTCTTCTTCTTTATACGGTTGTCAAGATGTGTATACTCAAGATATAGTAGTTTTCGGTACTCCGATAGCAGACATTAGTATTTTAGAAACTGAGGGGTGTTATCCGTTGGACGTAACGTTTGAAAATTCTTCTGTAGCAGCGAGTAGCTATACATGGGCTTATGGAACTGGAGAGGTAGGAAATTCATCTGAACCATTACATACACATACATTTTATAATCTAAACTTAACTCCTGTTACCTATACGGTTACTTTAAACGCATTTTCTAATAGCGGATGTGAAAGTTCAGATAATGTATTCGTAGAGGTGCAGCCACAGTTAAATGCTGATTTTAGCTCACCTAACGAAGGGTGTACGCCTTATGAAGTTCAGTTTGAAAACTTTTCTAATGGGGCGTTACAATATCAATGGGACTTCGGAGATAACTCTCCTATAGAAACCCAATTAAATCCTGTTCATTTATTTGAAAATGAGACAGAAGCTACTGTCGTTTATACAGTCACATTAACCATAGAATCGTATGCAGGATGTACAGATACATTTACCCAAGATATTTCGGTTTATCCTAGACCTGTAGCCGAATTTACAGCTACACCAGAAGCGCAAACATTCCCATCGACTACCGTAGAAATAGCCAATAATAGTTTTGGTGGAAATACGATGGAATACCAATGGGGATTTGGAGATGGAACCGATTTCATCTCGGAGTTTGAGCCAGCAGCCCATACGTATGAAACTTGGGGAGAATATACGATCTCCCTAATAGCAGATAATGGATTTTGTTCAGATGCTACTAACTTAGATATAGAAATTATACCACCACCACCAGTAGCGAATTTTGAAGGACCAGCGTCAGGGTGTTCTCCTTTAACTGTTCAATTCGCAAATGAAAGCGAGTATGGCTTGGGTTATAATTGGCAGTTCGGGGATGGGGGACAGGCTTTCGTAGCTAACCCAGTTTACACCTACCAGAACCCCGGAATCTATACTGTAATATTAACAGTAACAGGATATAATAATGGCGAGCAGGATGAACTAGTAAGAAGTGAAATTATAGAAGTTTATGCTTCAGCCCAAGCCGCCTTTGCAGCTACTCCAGATGAGGTGACTATTCCTCAAGACCTCGTGAATTTTATAAACCTCTCCTCCAATGCCGATGAGTATTTATGGAACTTCGGAGATGGAGTAACCTCTACTGAATTCAGTCCAGATCACTATTACCAAGATATAGGAGCTTACTCTGTTTCTCTTTGGGCTAATAATGAATATAACTGTCCAGATAGTATTTTAGTTGTAGATGTAGTTATGGCTTCAGCACTATCAGGCATAGAATTTCCGAATGCGTTTACTCCTATAGATGGTGGCTCAGACGGAATGTACGACCCTCAGTCGTTTAGTAATAACGTGTTCTTTCCAATCTACTCTGGAGTAGTAGAGTACCAGCTACAAATATTTAATAGATGGGGAGAATTATTGTTTGAAAGTAAAGATGTTTTAATAGGATGGGATGGGATGTATGGAGGACAGCTTAGTAAACAAGACGTCTATGTATGGAAAGCAAAAGTAAAATTCACTGACGGAACGCAACTTACTGAGGCAGGAGACGTAACACTACTTAGATAAATGAAAAACCTATTAATACATATCTTCATTATGCTGTTCGGTATGTCCGCTACAGCCCAGTGCGAAGATTTTTCGAGAGCAGATAAATCAGAGTATCTAGATGCCGATTTTTTCTTCTATCAGGCTCGGTTTACTGAAGCCAATGGTATTCTTTTAGGTCTTCACAAAACCTACCCTGAAAACCCTGAGGTATCTTTTAGACTGGCTGTATGTCAGATCGAAACTTCAGGAGATAAGGAGCTCGCCACTGAGATATTAAATTTCTTATTGCACCGCGGAAATAAAGAATCTCTTTTCCATCTAGGGAAATTAGCTCACCTTAATTACAAGTTTGTTGAAGCCATCTCATTTTACAATGAATACGCCAATTTAGAAGAAAGGGAGTTAAGTGACCAAGTGATAAAAAGACATATTAAAATTGCTGAATTAGCCCAAGAGCTCACCAATAAACCTGAAGATGTATTAGTGAAAAACTTAGGAGCAGAAGTAAATTCTAAATTTGCCGAGTATGTACCTGTGATTACACCGGACGAACAGGAAATGTATTTTACTTCTCGAAGAGAGAATAGCACTGGTGGAAGATTAGATCCAAACAAGGAGTTTTTCGAAGATATTTACTACACCAAAAAATTAAATGGTGTCTGGAGTGAGCCTACGAATAACATTTCAGACATTAATACTCCAACTCATGATGCCACAGCGGCCATATCTGCAGATGGCAGGGCTATGGTAATATATAGGACTAATCGCCAATTGACAGGAGGGGATTTATACATCACTAAAAAGTTAAATGACAAATGGAGTGAGCCTAAGATTTTAGATGAAAACATTAACTCCGAATTTCAAGAAGCTAGTGCTTGTTTTAGTCCAGATGGAGAAACTATTGTCTTCTCTTCCAACAGACCAGACGGATATGGGGGGAAAGATCTTTACAGAGTAAAGCTACTGCCTAACGGAGAGTGGAGCTTACCTAAGAATTTAGGGTCCTCTATCAATACTGAGTATAACGAAGATTCTCCTTTTTTAGATGTAGATGGGAGAACGCTCTATTTCGCTTCTGAAGGTCATAATGGTATGGGAGGGTTTGATATTTTTAGCACTATAAAAGTAGGTGAAGAACATTGGGAAATTCCAGAGAACTTAGGTTTTCCTGCAAACTCGGTAGAAGATGATATTTATTTAAGTATTACGCCTGGTGGGAGAAAAGGGTATTACTCTTCTGTAAAGGAAGATGGGTATGGAGGTCAAGATTTATATGAAATTGACTTTATCTATCGCCAGAAGACTAATCTGATTATTAAAGGGTTGTTAGTAGACGAAAATGGTTCTCCTGTCCACGGAGAAATCACCATAATTGATGAAAGAAATAAAGAACTTAAAGGAGTATATAAGTCAAATAAAATTAGCGGGAAATATCTCTTGGTGCTTCACCCATTGGTGAACTACAAGATGATAGTAGCTTCAAGTGATAAAGAGGTTATCACGAAGGATTTGTTTTTCGAGTTTCCAGAGGAGAATAACGCTGAAATTAATTTACCAGAAATAGTATTGAACTAATTGAGAAAGCTATTAATCATATCGCTAATAGTATCCCTGTTTGCTACAGACAGAGCGAAGGCACAGGATGCGCATTTCACGCAATTCTATGCTGCACCTACTTTGCTTAATCCTGCTTTTGTGGGAACGTCTGTTCAGAGTAGATTTGGGATGAATTATAGAAATCAATGGCCGTCATTACCTCAGGCATTCGTTACATATAATGTTTACTATGATCAGTTTTTACCTCAAATTAAATCTGGTATAGGATTGTTGGTGAACCGAGATCAAGCTGGTCAGGGCGCATTAAGTAGTACCAGTATAGGGCTTCAGTATGCTTATGAAGTTAGACTTTCTAGATATTTATCGTTAAGGCCTGCGTTTCAGTTAGGTTATACCCGAAAATCACTGCACGAAGACAGGTTAGTATTTGGGGACCAATTAATTAGAGATGGTGCCGCCACTATAGAAAGGCTTAGTGTAGAGCCTGTAGGTTTAATGGACTTTTCTTCAGGAATTCTGCTATACAGTGATAAATATTGGTTTGGTTTAAGTCAGCACCATATTAATGAACCTGATGAAACGGTTACTACTGGTCTTAGTCAACTGCAAAGCAAGTTCTCTGCTCATGGAGGAGTTCGATTTAAAATACGAAACCCTAAAAGAAGAAGTTCTAAAAAGGATTTAGTAACTGCGTTTAATTACAAACAGCAGGGGCCGTTTAATCAGTTAGATATAGGGACTTATATAGAGATGAACCCTATGGTTTTCGGGATATGGTATAGAGGACTACCTATTAAAAAGAACGGTTATGATTATGCCAATAAAGAAGGCCTAAACATTTTAATAGGATACCATGAGCGTAATTTTAAAATAGGCTACAGTGTAGATGTGAATCTCTCTCAATTGGGTGTTTACAGCACTGGAGGTGCTCATGAGCTCTCTCTAACCTATGAGTGGGCTAATAAAAGAAATAGTCGTTTATCTAAGAGACGTGTAATCCCCTGTGCTAAATTCTAACGTACTGAAAGGTTGAATATGCAACCAATGATGTTTTTAAAAGGTATGCTTTAGTGATAGTAAATGTTTAATTTACTTCCTATGTTTTATCTATTTAACCTTTAGAAACACTCTATGAAACTACTATCAACCTTCCTTTGTTTTCTTATTTCTCTACCCTTTATTTCATCTGCACAGCACTTGTGTAACGCAGACAATCAACATGATGTTTTTCTTCAAGACGCTGAGAACAGAGCCAAGTTCGCATTTATGAATGAACAGATTTTGGAAGAAATAATTCTTAGAAGATCTGGCGGAGGGTCTAGTGAGGTTCATGTAATTCCTACGGTAGTTCATATAATTCATGATAATGGAGAAGAAAACATTTCTTCAACCCAAGTAGATAACGCTATTTTGTGGTTAAACGAGGCTTATGCTAATTCTGGAGAGTCATTCAATCCTGATGGAGCCGAAGTATCTATTCAGTTTTGTTTGGCTAAAAAAGACCCAGTAGGTGAATTTACAGAAGGAGTGAATTATATCCAAAATAGTTTGACCGATATGCTAGTTCCTTCTCAGGATTTAGCGTTGAAAGATCTGAGCAGGTGGAACCCTTTAGAGTACTTGAATATTTGGGTAGTCAAGTCGATTACGCGAGAAGACAACTCTCCAGGAGTCGTAGGTTACTCTACTTTTCCTGATTCACATGGCTCAGATTTAGATGGAATAGTCATAGAAGCAGAATATTTCGGCTTTACTCAAACGTTGAATAATGTAGTGGCTCATGAGTCAGGACATTATTTAGGTCTTTTTCATACTTTCCAAGGAGGATGCCCTAATGATGATTGTCTAACCAGTGGAGATATGGTTTGTGATACACCACCAGACCAGAATTTATTTAATATTTTCTGTTTTGATGGGACCAATTCATGTTCAACTGATGAAGATGACACATCTGATAATAATCCCTTCAGGGCTGAGGTTTTAGGAGGCTTAGGAGACCAGTTTGACCAACAAACGAATTACATGGATTACTCGAGCGTGCTCTGCTTCGATATCTTTACGGCAGGTCAGGCCGAAAGAATGGCAGCTGCATTAGAGCTAAGAAGTAGCTTGTTAGATGACGACAAATGTTCGCCTCCCTGTGCCAATCCTATAGTAGCCAATGTATCGTCTACCCAGAGTGTTATTAACGTTGGAGAGTCTATAGTTTACACCAACCTTAGTTCGAATTATACTGCGTTACAATGGTTTGTGAACCAACTAGCAACGAGCACAAATGAGTCGTTTACCTTCACTCCAGAAGTTCAGGGGGACTACATCATAGAATTAGAATTAAGCAACGAAACTCCGGGGTGTTATCAACTTTTAACCTTCCCTGTTCAGGTGAGCTGTTCGGTAACCGCAGATATCTCACCTAACTCCACTACTATTTCTGAAGGAGGAACTGTCGATTTCACTGTCTCTACCACAGGCGCTAACAGCTTTGAGTGGTTTTTAGACAACGTTTCAGTGGGAGACACAGAGCAGTTCAGTTACACCTTTGATGAAGTAGGAATTTCTTCCATTTATATGGTAGCTTCTAATGGTATTTGTGAGGTTACTTCTCAGGTATGGAATGTTTCTGTAGGAGGCTGTACTTCGGGTAACGAGCATAATATTTGGCATTGGTTTAATCCTACTGGGAATGGCTTTGGTTTTGACTTTAACGATCAGCCAGTTTCCTTCGTCCCTGAAGACCCTATGATATCTTTAGGGCATTGCAAAGCGACTATCTGTGATGATGCAGGAAATTTATTATTTGTGAGTAATGGAATAGCGGTATACGACAGAAATTATGACATCGTAGAAAATGGAAGCGGTCTCTTAGGGGATGAGTCTAGTCATTTTGGGACTATGTTTCTTAAAGTGCCAGGAGATGAGAGCAAGTACTACTTATTCACGACCGATGCTAATCCTAACTTTACAGATGGACTGCGTTATAGCATTATAGATTCAGAAGCCAATAGTGGTTTAGGTCTGGTAACAGACATAAAAAATGAGTTTTTAGAAACAACCAATAATGAGCACGTAAACATTGTAAAGCACTGTAATTTAAATCATAAGTGGTTGGTTTTCTATGATATCTCCGAAGGAAAGATGAAGTCCTACCTCATTACAGAAACTGGAATTTCGATAGAACCTGTAGAGACTCAGTTAGATTTAGAACTAAGCAGTGCAGCATATGGTATGGCTTTAAAAGTATCTCCTCAGGGAGATAAATTGGTCTTTGAAAAACATTTAATGGATTTTAACCAGGCTACTGGAACAGTAGATAATGTGGTAGATATGGGGACAGAGTTTCCGTTGGAAAATGTAGTAATTAGCCATGATTTTTCACCAAGTGGGAAAGTGCTTTATTTACTCACAGGAGGAGTTTTTGATATTAATCTATTTCAGTATGATTTAACCTTACCGGATGAGCTAAAGCCATTTCCTACTAATTCAGTTTTCTCTGATGTCCAGTTATACAGTAAGGATATGCAAAAAGGAAAAGACAATGTTATTTATATGGATCAAGTCCTGCCAGGAACATTAGCCACGATATCCAACCCCAATTTACTTGGTGATGCCATGGATTTTCAACAAGATGATGTTTTTGCCAATGCTTTTATAAATGGGTTTGGGAATTTTTATCATGCTTATATAGCTGGCCAGGATATTATTATTGATGGAGATGAAATAATATGTGCGGGAATGGATCAGGAGTTCTCAGTATTCGGTTCTGATTGTATAGATGGAGCTATTGATTGGGAATTTTCAGGTGCGGGTCAGTTTAGTATAAATCCGAATCAGACTGTTTCAGGGTTTTTTCCAAATGCTGGAGAAGCTACTCTAATAGCTAAAACAGCTTCAGACTGTGGAGAAATTACTGATACGCTTCATATTTCGATCATTCAAGCACCCGAACTTGATTTGGGACCAGATGTTGGATTCTGTTCCTCTGAGCCAACGGTAACTTTGGAAATACCAAGTGAGTTTGAATTCTACTTGTGGAGCACAGGCAGTCTAGAACAAAGTATCTCCTTGACTAATCCCGAACCTCAAATAATAGAAGCTCGAGGATACTACCAAGGCTGTTACATAACGGATGAAATAGAAATCATAGGGCAGATAGATGAAACCATAGACCTAGGGGTAGACCAAACCTTGTGTGATGGAGTGGTTATTGTTTTAGATGCAGGAGTCGGATTTACCGATTATGTTTGGCAAGATGGATCTATCGGTCAAACTTATACTGTGTTTCTAGGAGGGTCATATTCTGTAAGTGCCAATGAACCATGCGGGGCCAGTGACATACTAATTGTAGACGAGTGTGATCAAACCATTAATAATGTGGAAAAAAATGCTTTAATAGAATCGTTTACTGCATATCCGAATCCTACAAGCGATAATTTTGTAGTAGAATTTCAGGCGGCTTATTCAGAAAGATTGACTGTTGAAATAGTGGATGCTTTGGGAAGAACCGTCTATTCAGAAATTTGTAATGCTATTACTGGAAATAACCAACTTAGATTAAGTGTGAAAGACTTCTCAGCGGGCGAGTATATCTGCAGAATAGAAGGAGTTTCTGTAACATGGAATGAAAAAATAGTAGTCTTCAAATAGCACTGCGGTCATTTATGCATTTCGATTGAGGGGTTAAAACACAGTTTTTTGTTCGCTTTAAGAGTCATTGATAAAACACACATATACCCTTCATTGCATAGGGTGTGTTGTGGCCTATTCTATAGAAAGAAAGGTTTAGTTATGAGCCTTACACATAAATAAGTCAATGAAACCGTTTAAGAACGATACAGAA
>LAQC01000017.1:0-33405 GCA_000981645.1 Cryomorphaceae bacterium ASP10-05a
TGCTCAGCAGCTGCTATAGGAATGGATGGTGTTCCTCATTTTTATGATTTTGAGTTTTCTCAAGATGAATTAGCCATGGCTGATAGTTTTTCTAAGGATTGTGGATGGCCTGAAAAAGTAGCTTCGCCTTACGCAGTGATGGCTTCCAAACACCTTCTTGATAAATTTGAAGGGGTATATGATCATAAAGGGATTACCATAACAGCCAATGGTTTTTACGGGCCACAAAATAGAGAGCTGAGAGGGCGATTAAGGAACCCCGAAATAGAAGAAAACTACAGGGCTTTTTCTTCTCATGGAATGAATGTTACCAACTTCGAAATGGAGACAGCAGGCATCTATGCATTGTCTAAAATGCTTGGACACTCTCATTTAACACTATGTGTCATACTAGCAAATAGAATAAATAAGGAGTTTAGTTCAAATCCTGAAGAAGCAGTTAATGCGTTGATAAATAGAGCTATTAATAGTTTGAGCAGTTAACTGTTAAGAAGTAAAAACTACAGGTAATTCCATAGGAAGATTCGCATATACATTTGGAGTCAACCTTTCTCTACTTGTAAAATATGATCACAAATCAGATAGATGCGCTGATATCTTTAATTGAAGACCCTGATGAAATAATATTCTCTCAGGTGAAATCTGAAATTAAAAATTATGGTGCTGATGTAATTCCTAAGCTCGAAAAGGAGAGGGAGACTTCCAGTTTCGGGCCTTTGTACATAGATAGAATAGAGCAACTGATTCAGTCTATTCAATTAGAATCGATTTCTGTAAAAATGAAGGAGTGGCACTCTTCAGAAGAAAAAGACCTTCTGGAAGGCGCCCTTTTAATTAATCAGTTTCAGTATCCGTCTTCTAACACTGATCTTATTAGAAAAGAGATTACTAGAATAAGGCAAGATGTCTGGCTAGAGTTAAATGATAATCTTACAGGTTTTGAGAAGGTGAGAATCATGAATCACATTCTTTTTAATGTGCATGGTTTTAGCGGAAATAAATCGAACTACACTTCTCCTAATAATTCGTTTTTAGGTGATGTATTAAGTAGTAAAAAAGGCAGCCCTCTTTCACTTGCCATCCTATATCAAGTGCTAGCCAATAGCTTAGATATCCCTATTTATGGAGTTAATCTACCAAACCACTTCATACTATGCTATATGGATGAGCATGGAATAGCTTCTATGCTAGACGAGACAGTGGCGGAGAATGGCATCTTATTTTACATAAACCCTTTCTCAGATGGAACCGTAATCCATAAAAATGAAATAGATGAATTCTTATTTCATTTGAATCTACCCGAAAAGGTTAAGTTCTATAAACCATGTGATAATAGTGATATCATAAACCGTCTAATAAACAACCTCATCTTTGGTTTCCAAGAAAAAGGAGACGAGCTTAAAGTAGAAGGTTTGAGAGAATTGCAGAACGTTTTTGCAAGGATTAAAACGAAGAGCTAAGAAAATATTTTCTTGATGGTGGCTAGAATAATCGAAATGTCATAACCGAAGTTTCTTTTTTCTAGATACACTAAATTAAGTTTTATTTTTTCTGGAAGAATCTCAGTAATGTAAGTATGCTCAGGGTCTGTAGTGTTTTTCAGTAATTCACTTTCCTGAGAATAATTAAGGGAGTCTAGCCCCGTTAATCCAGGTTTTATGGATACTATTTTCTTTTCTTCTGCGGTGTAAAGCTCTACGTATTTTCTAACTTCAGGTCTTGGGCCTACGAAGCTCATTTGGCCTAAAAAAATATTTAATAATTGAGGCAGCTCGTCTAACTTATATTTTCTTAGAAAATTTCCTACACCAGTAATTCTTGGGTCTTTGTCTAAGGTTATCTGAAGCCCTTTTGAGTTTGTTCTCATGGTTCTAAATTTTATTAATTTAAAAGCATGACCTCCTTTACCTATTCTTTCTTGGAAGTAAAAAATGGGAAAACCAGAATTTAGAATAAGAGCTAAACTTAACAGAAGTAAAAAAGGGCTTAGCAAATACATGCCTAATGCACTCATAATTATATCGAAACTACGCTTAAGCATTTGTAATATCTTTAATCACCTGTTTAACAGTCTGCACGATATAGCTTACCTGTTCATTCGTGAGGTCATAAAAAACGGGTAAAGAAATCTCAGTGGAGTAGGAGTTAACGGCGTTTGGGTAATCAGCTATTTGATATCCTTTCTCTTTATAGAAAGTAAAGAAAGGCAAGGGCATAAAGTGAACATTTGTACTAATCTCCTTATCTCTTAATTCATTTATCACGAGATCTCTTTGAGTGTCTGTGAAGCCATCTATTCTTAGTTGGAATAAATGATAGGATGTTTCTTTAGTCTTTGTAATCATAGGAGGCGCTATATACCATGACTCCCCTTTAAAACCTTGATGATATGAATTACAGATGCTTTTTCTTTTCACTAAAGTCTCAGATTCATATCTATCTAGTTCTACTTGGCCTATAGCTCCTTGAAGATCTGTCATATTACATTTATATCCTGCATGAATAATGTCATATTTCCAACTTCCGGAAGTGGTCTTGGATAGAGCATCTTTTGTTTGTCCATGCAGAGAATAAATATTGAGGTCCTTATAAAGTTGGTCACTATCGAAGTTCTCAGGAAGATTGAATCCCAAAGCACCGCCTTCTGCTGTTGTAAGGTTTTTTACCGCATGAAAGCTAAAACAGCTCACATCTGAGTAGACAGCGGCTGGTCTTCCATTTATAGTAGCTCCTAAGCTGTGTGCTGCGTCAGAGAAAAGTAGAATCCTATTCAGTTTAGCCTCGTTATCATTTTTCGGAATAAATAGTGGAGATTTTCTAAGGATGATCTCTTTTATAGCTTCATAATCACAGGGGAAACCACCTATGTCTACAGGCATGATTACTTTGGTTTTTGAGGTAATTTTTTGTTCTAGATCCTCTAAATCAAGATTAAACTTTCCTTTTTCTGAATCTACCAGAACAGGAGTGGCCCCAAGGTGAAATATGATGTTGGCAGATGCGGCATAAGTATAGGCAGGAACGAGCACTTCATCACCCTCTGAAACTCCGTACCATCGTAAAAAAAGTTCTGCAGCATTCGTCCATGAGTTCAGGCAGATAACCCTTGGAACTTGAATGTATTCCGCTATGTTTTTTTCGAATTTTTTGGTGGCTGGGCCAGTAGTTATCCATCCAGATTTAAGCACGTTGGTTACCGCTTCTATGGTCAGGTTATCTATTCGAGGTGGGGAAAAAGGAATCATTATTAAGAATGTGTTTTTAAAAAGGTAAAATTAAGCATTCAATTTCGAGCGGATTCAAATTTACCTTTGTATAAACAGTTTGATCATGTGGCAAGAAATCGATAACAAGTTAGTACGTCAGTTTAAGTTCAAAGATTTTCAGGAAGCATTCACTTTTATGACTAGGGTAGCTTTTATTTCTGAGAAGTCTAACCATCACCCAGAATGGCATAACGTCTATAATGTAGTAACCATTGAATTATGTACACACGATTCAGGAAACAGCGTTACAGAAAAGGATAGAGTGTTAGCAGGAGAGATAAATGGAATACTTGGAGAGGATTCAGAACTTTTCTAAATAAAAAAACCGCCTTAGCCGAAGCTAAGACGGTTTGCACAATCTTTTAAGATTGAAGAAAGCCTATTGAGCTTCCTCTTCTTCCTTTGGTTGTACTTTTGCCTTTATCTTTAATTTTGTATCTCTAGGCTCAGTGTTAGCAGTTAAAGTAACTACTTGAGTAATGTCTTTTCCAGCTTGAGAAGGCTTAGGCTTGAATGTAACCTCTATTTCTCCTGATTCACCTGGCATAATAGGATCTTCTGGTTTCTTAGGGACAGTGCAAGAACAACTTCCTTTTGCTTTTTCGATAACCAGTGGGCTATCTCCAGTATTAGTAATTATGAATGTGAAGGGATTTTGACTTCCATTTTCTACTTCACCGAAATCATGCATTTCTTCATTAACGGTATACGAAGTTACAGGGCCTGTGTATTCAGGAGTAGCATCTTTTCCTCTTTTATCTTCTTTTTTAACCTTAGCTTTTTTAGCGTCAGCTCCAGCAATTTCAGTGCTATCCTCTACTTTTCTAAATTCACCAGTACTTTCCTCACCACATGAAGTAAGAGTAGCTCCTCCAATGAATGCTGTAGCTACAGCGAATATAACAACTTTGAATTTTTCACTCATAATTTAAATTTTCTTTATCGATTAATGATTACAAATTTAATTAAATAAATCACTTACTTGAAATCTTTAAACGCTAGATTTAAACCTTCATAACTACCGTCTTCCAGAGCTTTTATTCCAGCCTGTAATGTTTCGTTTAAATCATTAATTACTTCATAGAAAGCACTGCTTCCATAAAGGCTCCTGGCTATTAAAGCTTTCATTCTAATTTCTAATACTCGTTTTGAGGTATTGAAGCCTTGCTTGTCATAGGCTACTTCCTCTACTTCACCAGCTTTTATTAATTCATCCATTAAGTCACCGGTGACGGTAAATTTCTTTTTGAAATCGTTTAGAGATTTGTAATTCTTGTCTAGTTTACTTCTGTTGGCATCCATGTAGTTCAAAACAAAAGTATTTATAATACCACTTCTAACTAATTTCCCGAAGTACTCAGAAGTCTCTGTAGTATCTAAAGCTACAAAAATGTCCGGTAAAATGCCGCCACCACCATAAACAGTTCTTTTAGTGCTGGTGTAGTATTTAAGTGAATCAGGTAAGTCCAAGCTATCCAAGCTAAACATTTCTCCACTCTCATACCTTTCTCGTTTTTCTTCTCTGTATGCCTCTACACCATCATCATAAGATTTTTGAATACATCTTCCAGAAGGAGTGTAGTACTTTTGCATTGTTAATCTTATTTCAGAACCATCAGGTAGAGCTATTGGTCTTTGAACCAGACCTTTTCCGAAAGACCTTCTTCCCACGATCACTCCTCTATCCCAGTCTTGTATAGCTCCCGATACTATTTCACTTGCAGAAGCTGAGCTTTCGTCTATCAGAACTACGAGTCTTCCTTTTTCAAACAGACCTTTATTCTTAGCATATCTATTATCTCTTGGGAATGCCCGACCTTCCGTATAAACTATTAATTTATCGTCTGAAAGAAACTCATCTGCCATCCAGATGGCCGTGTTTAAATAACCACCTCCATTTCCTTGAAGGTCTAAAACTAAATCTTCCATTCCATCTTTTTTAAGTTGGACTAAAGCCATTGTCATTTCTTCTTCAGTATTAGCGCTAAATCGGTTCACCTTAATATAGCCTGTTTTAGAAGCTACCATATAAGCGGCGTCTACAGAATGAATTGGAATTTTATCTCTCGTAATGATGAAATCTAATAATTCTTTAGATTTCCCTCTTTTAACGCCCACAGTAACTATAGTTCCTTTAGGACCTTTCAACTTTTTTACTACATCAGAGTTTTGAATATTAACTCCTGCTACTACCTCACCATCTACAGTAATTATTTTATCATTAGCCATAAGCCCAATCTTTTCAGATGGCCCACCAGAAATAGTTTGTACTACGAATATGGTGTCTTTTAACACATTGAATTGAATTCCGATTCCATCAAAATTTCCTTTTAGCGGTTCACTTGCTTTCTTTACCTCATCAGCAGGGATATAGCTTGTGTGAGGATCCAGTTCTTCTAGCATCTTGACTATCGCTATCTCTACCAGTTCTTCGGCGTTTACGCTATCTACATAAAGGTTGTTTACATAATATAGAAGCTTGTTGAATTTTTCGGTAGTAGTTTTTTCATTTAACACTTGAGAATGACCAATCCCGAAAATGAAGATAAGAGATAATGTACCGACTATTTTTTTCATTGTATATGTTTTCTAATGACTTAAAACTGCTGTATGATTAATGATACTATTTTTATGCTGAAAAGGTTGACTTTTTTTTGTTAAAAGTTTAATTCCACTGAAGCATAGGCTCAAACTTATGTTAAATCTATTAGCTAATTGGTGGTCTAAAATCTTCATTTAAATATTCGATTGTTAACAGGTTGATCGGTCAGCTATCATTAATTTAGTGTCGCTATGATTGAATCCATTATTGCCTTTTTTTACTGTTCCTTTCTCTGTCATTTTTAAGTCTTATTTCGCGTTGCAATGCTCAAGAATTGACTCCTAAATCATTAGGTCTAACAACGAAATCGCAGCAGTTCCATTTACACATGAAATTGTTAAACGCGCAAGATGATTCAATATTTCTTTCCAAAGGTGTTTATCCTTTAGGCAGGATAAAGACGTTAAATATAAAACGGTTGGTTTCAGCTCTAGTAGTTCTATTGAAAGTGGAATACCATCCCAGGAGAATTGGAATTACTCAGCCTCTTATAACGATGCTTCTACTATGAATCTGTATTTCTCAGATATGCACCTAGATTATGGTGATGTCATTTACATTTATTCTCAAGTTTATACTGAATGAGGAACGACGAGAGGAACGAAGGAATATTTGGGGGTAAAAGTACCTTTGCAACACCTGGTGTGAAATTAAAGACATTCAGGTTGAGTTAATTAGCGATGAAGTAAGCGCTTCTGAAACCACCAAATTTAAGATTACTGGATTAAGAATTATTTATGACCATTTCACCATCCCGAAAATCAGTATCTCTCGAAACGCTAAGTTCTGGAGTCTGTTTTGTATAACAAAACACTGAGGAATCGTCAAAAAAACATAGGGGTTTTGGTGATTTATTAATGCTGACTTTTTTAGTGAAACTCTGATAGGCTTGATTTTTTTGTATTTAACGACTCAGGAGAATTGTTCATTTGCTCTGAACTATCAAGGGGGTAGACTATGCCCCTTGTTTAATTCCAGGGTGTTATGTGAGTTTAAACAATGGAGTTGTTTAAATGTTAAGGTAGATCACCTTATAAGCCTTAATTTTTGAACACTTAACTTGGTCTTTAAATTCCCAAAGAGAACGGTAACTTCTGTCCCGTCTTTCTCTATAACATCACCCACCATTTTAGCACCGATCAGTCTAACCTTAGAGCCGATTTTTATTTTTTTCTGATCGTCATTTTGTCGAACTATGTTCTTCTTCGCGTCAGCTTTAGTTTGAGATTTAATTTTAAGAGCTGTTTGACTTTGAAGTTGAATGATTTTCGTTTTTTCTACTGCTAAATATTTTCTAATATCAGCCAGTAATTCTTTGTTCTTAGATCTTGTGTCAAATTTCTCAATGAAGCTACTCACTTTTTTTCCTCGGGTTATGAATTGATTATTCTCCTCGGCTAAATTTCTTTGTGTAGCAATTTTTTGATCAAGAGCATCTTTCTTATCAATGAATTTTCTCTCCGCTTTTTGCGCATTTGCAGCGCTTTCAATTGACTTTTTATTTATGATTTCTAGCTGAGACTTTTCTTTTTGCAATGCAGATAGAAGTTTATCCATATCTACCTTTTTAGAATCCAACTTAGCTTTAGCTTTAGCTATGAGCTCCAAAGGAATCCCATTCTTCTCAGCTACCTCAAAGGTGAATGAGCTGCCCGGCATTCCTACAGATAATTTAAAGGTAGGTTCTAGGGTTTCTTGATTAAAAAGCATGCAGCAGTTTACTGCATTCTGAAGCTTATCTGCTTTTAGCTTTATGTTGGAGTAATGAGTGGTGATTACACCAAACGCCTTCTTGTTATACAACTCCTCGAAGAAAACCTCAGCCATAGCTCCACCTAGTTCAGGGTCTGAGCCAGTTCCGAATTCATCTAGTAGTACCATTGTTTTCTTATTGCTACGCTCTAGAAATTCCTTCATCCTTTTTAGGCGGTAGCTATAGGTGGAAAGTTGGTTCTCTATAGATTGGTTGTCTCCTATGTCTGTGAGTATATTATGAAACACGCCTATCTTGCTATTGGCGTCTGCAGGGATTAAAAGACCACTCTGAAACATAAGCTGAAGGAGCCCTACTGTCTTTAAGGTAATACTTTTTCCACCAGCATTTGGACCAGAAATAACCATCATCCTATTGAACTTGTCTAATAGAATGCTCTGGGGCATGGTGGGCTTTCTATTAAGGTCATTGGTGACTAATAGAATAGGGTGGTAGGCATTGATTAACTCTATTTCAGAGTTTTCTGATAATTTTGGTAAGTTAGCCCTAAGCTGAATGGCTAGTTTGGACTTCGCATTGATGAAATCCAGTTCGGTGATGAACCGCTGATATTCTTGTAGTAAAGGAAGATGTTCTCTTACGGCATAGGTCAGCTCCCTAAGTATTTTAAAAATCTCTTGGCGCTCATCATCTCTAAGCATTTCATACTCATGGTTCAGGGGGATGTTTAAAGAGGGCTCAATGTAGGTTACATTTCCAGCCTTGCTATTTCCAAGAGCATTTCCACTCACGCTTCGCTTGTATGAGCTTATGACAGAGAGGACTCTTTTTCCATGAAGGAATGTCTCATTATTATCAGCGAGAATTCCTTTTTTCTGAAGAGACTTTAGATGTTTATCGAAGTTGAGGTTAATTCTATTTCTGGTGGCTTTCTTGTCTTGACGAATTTTAAACAATTCGGGTGAAGCGTCATCTTTGACTTTCCCCTTAGCATCGAATACCTTATTTATAGCTTTAACTAAATCATCTGTATGATATAGGTCAGCAGTAAGTTCTTTAAGAAACTGAAATCTAGATTTCTTATCTGAAAAAAAGAATAATATTCTATTTGTAAGTTCAGACAAGAGCTTAATCTTAAAGAAGCTCTCTTCTGGAAGAACATTGTGTCTGTTTTCTAGAGTTTCTAGCTCATCTTCTATTTCTTCAAAATCTAATGCTGGAAAAGGAAGTCCTTCTACTCTAATCGATTTTAAGTCGTTTAGGCGTTTTAATTCTAACTCTAAAGTGTCAAAACTAGTTATTGGAGTTAAATCCACCATCCTGAGTTTAGCTGTGTCAGAAATACAGTTGTCGTGAAGCATTAGTCTGATTAAATCAAACTCTAAGTCTTTAATTGTTTGTTCAGGAATATAACTCAACAGATTTTGGCTTTTAGCTACAAAACTAATTCAGAACCCTCATTAAACCCTTCACAAAAGAAACTTATGCCATTTGTAGCCGTATAATCAGGGTAGAATTATAAATAAATTATTATGCTTCGAATATTATGTTTACTATTTATGTCGTTAATTGCCTGTTTTACAGCAAATTCTCAATCAGATTCTCTCCAGTTAGAGGAAGAGGAAATCATTAATCCAGCTCCCAATAAACTGAGACCTATGGTCGGTTTAGGAATTGGAACCTTTACTTTTTATGGAGACAAAGGGAGTAAAACGGGTGCGAACAATCCATTTAACTCCAGCTTAGCCTTAAGTTTGGGTGTGCAGGTGCCTGTCAACTACTTTTTGGATTTATCATTTTCAGCAGTCCTTAGTACTGTTACTGTTAACAATCCAGGATTAGATATGCTAAATAATTTTCAGAGTGAGATCACTGGAGGAACAGCCCTTTTGACTTATAACTTTGAAAACTTTTTACCGAAATCAGCTTATGTCCAGCCGTATATAGGAACTGGGATATCAAGTTTCGAATTCTTGTCTAAAGCTGATTTGTTCGATGCTCAAGGGAATGAATACAATCTATGGTCAGACGGAAGTCTAATGAGTCTTCCTGAATCAGCTCCCAATGTTTCTGACGCTGTAATGGTGAAAAGAGACTATGTATATGAAACTGACTTAAGAGGATTAAATAAAGGTGAGGATAGCACATACCCAGACAGAACTATAAGTATCCCTTTATCTGCAGGAGTGAATTTCAAATTCAGTAAACATTTAAAAGGACAGCTAGGAACCACATTGTTCTTTAACATGAATGATTTAGCAGATAACGTTAATGATTCGGGATCGTCAAGTGATGGGAAGAAAGATAAATTTTTACATTCCTCTCTTGCTCTGAGTTACGATTTACATATTCCTACTAGGAAGAAACGAAACTTTGATGTTGAGTTTGATGAAAACGGAGAGGAATTTCTTTCCTATGAGTTCTGGGATTCAGATAAAGATGGAGTTGCTGATTTAGATGATGATTGTTTAGGACATCCAGCAGGAATAAATGTAGATGAAAGAGGATGCCCATTAGATTTTGATAATGATGGCGTAGCAGATTACAAAGATGATGAGCCCGCTACTGAAAACGGATGGTTAGTAGATGAGTATGGCGTAGCTATAGAAGATGAAATATTCTTCGACCAGTATATGGCGTGGATGGACTCTTTAGGAACAGGTGAGTTTGATGAATTATACAGTAGAGTAGAAGGAGAGAAAAGTAAACAAAACTTTACCGTCTTAATCTTACCAGACAAGAGAGGAATGAAACTGTCTGAGATTAACTTTATTTTGGCACAGGAAAACGTAAGAGCTGTTAATGAAAATGGAAAAGACGGATTTTTAATAGGGGATTTCGAAACCCTGCCTGAAGCTGTAAATAAGAAGATAACGCTCGAGGCTAAAGGTTTAATAAGCTCTGTGCAGAGAGAAATAAACGGAGACAGAGTAGATATAAATAATGATATTGATGCTATGGTCGAAGTAATGGAAGAGAGAAGTAGAACTATAGGTGATTATGAAGGATCAGATAACATAGTATATAGAGTTCAAGTAGGAGCATATAAATATGAATTATCAGAGGATATATTTACTGGTTTGGATGATTTATTAGTGCTCTTTGGAGAGGATGGTCTTACTAGGTATATGACAGATTCTTTCAATAATACTGAGGATGCTGATCAAAGAAAACAAGAGCTTTTAGCTACAGGTTTTGAAGATGCATTTATGACAGCTTATAGTAATGGGAGCAGAATAGAACTGCCAAGTACTGGGAATGGTGTTATGCCTAAAGAAGAAATCCTACTTATGATGACTAAAATAATTCTAGTCAACCTAAATTAAGACCCAAAGGAAATTAGTAGAGTACGTAAAAAAAACTCCAAGCGAAAGACTTGAGAGATAATACTGATGAAAGGAAGACTATAAGTCTTCCTTTTTTTGTTTAATAGCCGCAATTACTCTCATTCCATCGATAGCAGCAGACATAATTCCTCCAGCATATCCAGCTCCCTCAGCACAGGGATATAGGTTTTTAACTTCTTCGTGCTCTAAGGTTGGCGTTCTAGGGATTCTCACAGGAGAAGAAGTTCTACTTTCAGGAGCTACTATTAAAGCTTCGTTAGTTAAGAATCCATTTAATTTTTTGCCAAATTCCATAAACCCTTTTTGAAGTCTATGCGCGATCTGTTTAGGCAATAGTTCATCTATTCTAGCTGGTTTTACCCCGGGGATATAAGAACATTTAGGCAGGTCTTTACTGTCCTTTCCGTGTATGAAATCAAGTAATCTTTGAGCAGGAAGTGCTTGAGTTTTACCTCCTGCTTCCCAACACGTTTTTTCTACTTCTTCCTGAAACTTCAGTCCACGCAGAGGACCGAAAGAAGCATAGGCATCTGTAAGCTCATCATCTACCTCTACCACCATTCCAGAGTTTGCGTAAGGATTGTTCCTTTTACTGGGACTCCAGCCATTACTAACCACAGATCCAGGTTCTGTAGCACACGGAGCTATAATTCCACCTGGACACATGCAGAAACTGTAAACTCCTTTGCCATCTACTTGATGAACTAAGCTGTATGAAGCTTGAGGTAAATACTCCGAAGAACGTTCGCCATGATATTGAATACTATTAATGAGTTCCTGCGGGTGTTCTATTCGAACCCCTAAAGAAAAAGGTTTGTACTCGATTTTAATTTCTTTTCGGTGAAGTAGTTCGAAAATATCTCGGGCTGAATGTCCAGTGGCTAGAACTACTTCATTCACCTCTATTTTTTTAGAGTTATTAATTTCTAAGCGTTGCAATACACCCTTATCCATCTCCAAATCAGTCAATTTATGTTCGAAATTGAATTCTCCTCCATAGTTCAAGATAGTTTCTCGAATAGCAGTAATAATACTAGGAAGTTTATTGGTCCCAATGTGTGGATGGGCATCGACCATTATTTCGGGGTCTGCGCCATGTTGAACTAATATGCTGAGAACTTTATTCACGTCTCCCCTTTTAGTAGAGCGTGTATAAAGCTTTCCATCCGAGTATGTGCCAGCACCACCTTCACCAAAACAATAATTGGATTCAGGGTTCAATACATGCTCTTTGTTCAGCTTAGCTAAGTCTCTTCTTCTAGACTTAACATCTTTTCCTCTCTCAAAAACGATAGGTTTTAGCCCGTGTTCTATACAAGCTAAAGCTGCAAACATTCCAGCCGGACCAGCTCCGATTATGTGAACAGCCTCCGCATTAGCTACGTTTTTAAAAACAATATCCTGTAAAGGACTAACGATTTCTTCTCCTTTTTCGAAGAGCGCCACGGCTAATTGAATTTTAACCGGTCTTTTTCTGGCATCGACAGAACGTTTTTTAATATACCAATCCTTTACATCGCTTTCATACAGGCCGCTTTTAGAAAGAGCTAGATGAAAAATGTATTCTTCTTCGAATGATTTTTCAGGTGGTACGGATACTTGAATAATTTTTGGCATATATAAGTTCAAAAATACAGTTTGAAAGGTTCTCTATGAGAAAACCGAATCACTACTTTTGACCACTACCCACAACCATGGTAAATATGCGTTACAATAGAAGAGGATTTGAGAATGAGGAGCTTCAGGAGATTTATAAAGCTTTACTAAAGCCGAGACTAATTGAAGATAAGATGCTGAGTCAGTTAAGACAAGGTAAAATTTCTAAATGGTTCTCTGGAATAGGCCAAGAAGCTATTTCTGTAGGATTAACTTTGGCATTAGATGAGGATGAATTTATTCTTCCAATGCATAGAAATTTAGGCGTGTTTACAACACGTGAAATCCCATTGCAACGCCTTTTTAGTCAATTTCAAGGAAAAGCAAATGGTTTTACTAAAGGTAGAGATAGATCTTTTCATTTTGGGTCTATAGAACATCATATAGTAGGTATGATATCTCACCTAGGGCCTCAGATGGGTATAGCTGATGGTATAGCGTTAGCTCATAAATTAAAGAAAAATAAAAAAGCCACTCTTGTAATTACGGGAGATGGGGGTGCTTCTGAGGGTGATTTTCACGAATCTGTTAATGTAGCAGCAGTATGGGATTTACCTGTTGTCATTTGTGTGGAAAATAATCAATGGGGTCTTTCCACGCCTTCATCAGAGCAGTTCAAATGTGAATCATTTGCAGACAAGGCCATAGGCTATGGAATTCCACCTGAAAATACATTTTCTATAGATGGAAACAATATCATAGAGGTGTTGAATACCGTTAAAAAAGCAGCTAAAATATGTCGAAGAGGAAACGGGCCAGTGTTAGTAGAGTTTAATACTTTTAGAATAAAAGGTCATGAAGAGGCAAGTGGGACTAAGTATTATCCAGAGGGACTGATTAAAAAATGGGAGAAGTATGACCCAGTAGACTGCTTTGAGGCTTATCTGCTTCAAAACAGGATAATAAATAAAGAGCAGAACGAATCGTATAAAGAGAAAATTAAAGAGGAAATAAACACAAATTTAAAAAGGGCATTAGCTGAGCCAGCTATAAATGTGAATCTAGATGAAGAATTAGGCGATGTGTTCGTCCCTTTTAATGAAGAGGTATTAGAGCCAGGGGATAATAAATCAGAAATGAGGTTTATAGATGCCATTACAGATGGATTAAAAGAGTCTATGAAAAAGCATGATAATCTAGTTCTTATGGGACAAGATATAGCGGAGTATGGTGGTGTGTTCAAGGTAACTGATGGGTTCGTAGACTTGTTTGGTAAGGAAAGAGTGAGGAATACTCCATTATGTGAGTCAGCCATCGTAGGGTCTGCGCTTGGACTATCTATAAATGGAATGAAAGGCATGATGGAAATGCAGTTTGCAGATTTTGCTACTTGTGGTTTTAACCAAATAGTAAATAATCTAGCGAAACTAAATTACAGATGGGGAGAAAATGCTGATGTAGTAATAAGGATGCCTACAGGTGGAGGAATGGCAGCAGGTCCGTTTCACAGTCAGTCCAATGAAGCTTGGTTCTTTCATGTGGCTGGGTTAAAAATTGCTTATCCTGCATTTCCTGAAGATGCTAAAGGAATGCTAATTAGGTCTTTTGAAGATCCTAATCCTGTGTTGTTTTTTGAGCATAAAGGATTGTACAGGAGTATTTCAGCAGAAGTAGCTGAGGGATATTATTCTATTCCATTTGGTAAGGCCAATGTGGTTAAAAAGGGTGAAAGCCTTTCTGTAATTACTTATGGTATGGGAGTGCATTGGGCTTTAGATTATGCTGAAAAAAATCCTGATCAGAATATCGAAATTGTGGATTTAAGAAGCTTAGCGCCTTTAGACACAGAAACTATTTACGAATCAGTTAGAAAAACAAATAGAGTTCTAATTCTCCATGAAGACAATCTTACTGGAGGGATAGGAGGAGAGCTTCTTTCTTTAATACAAGAAAACTGTTTTGAATATCTAGATGCTCCAATAGTGAGATGCGCTAGTTTGGATACTCCAGTGCCTTTTGATGCAGCCAAAGAAAACCAATTTATGGCTAAAAGCAGGCTTCAGGTCTCTATAGAAAAGGTGCTGAATTATTAGTGTTTGCTTGGGTTTGCGTAGTGAGTTATAAACAAGAGTTTGGATAATATGCATTAATTGCATAATTTACACATTGGTTAATCAAATAGTGTAAACCAGCCCTTACCTTAATTTCAATGCTCGAGAAAATTCAACTAGTTAGAAATGCTATTGATAACATTATGAATGATGTTATGGAGAAAGCATTTCATCATTCAGTAAATTACCCTCAAGATTCAGATTATCTGAATAAGATGATTAGGGACATTCGATCGGATAATGAGACTTTTGTAAACCAGCTGCATTCGCTTAAAGGCTCTAACGATGAGGTGTCTGCCAAAGAAGAGCTAAATGCTTTAACTAAAGTATTGAAGAATAAAAGTCTAGTATACCTTTCAGCGCTCCAGAAACTAAAAGAAAAAGATTCGAATAAGGCCTAACTAGATTCTTCTGAGACCTTCTTTTACCTGCTTAATTTGGGCAGTCATCATTCCTCTCTTGTCAAGTTTTTTAACTTCTGATAATAGATTCGTAGCTTCTCTTTTCTTCCTCTTGCTAATTGCGATTACTGCTAATTGAAGCTTAGCTGTAGCCTTGTCTAAATCAAGTCTTAGCCCGTTAGAAAGAGATTTTTTAAACATCACTTCAGCTTTAGTCAAGCTTCCTTGTCCACCACCTTGAACTGATGTTAGGCCCTGTAAATAATAAAAGTAACCCCTAGACTTAGGGAATAATTTATCTGGATTTACACGATTAATCCAAGTTAAACAACTTTCCATTTTACCTCTTCTAAGTGAAATGAAGGCTATAATTAGTCTTATGCTTCGTGTAACTAAGAAACCAGCTAATCCCGCCAGTAAAAGAAGCATGATTCCAAAGCCAATATTTACTTGAACAAAACTATATATACTCCAAGCTAAGATCGCAGCTACTATTATTCCCTTGATTATTCTAGTATCCATATTTTTTTTAATTTACAAGCGCAAAGCTAAATATTAAAGCCTTTCGTTATGCTGAATTTATAAACACTAATTTTTACTAATTGACATCAAAAAAGGAACACTATCTATACCTAAATAGTAGTAATTTTGTGGTGATTATTAATCATACGGTATGAACTGGAAAAAGATGGAGTCTTTGGCTGATTTAAGCGAAGCGATAGAAGAAAGTAGAGATAAAAAAGTCGTAATTTTTAAGCACAGTACCAGATGCTCTGTGAGCATGATGGCTAAAAAGAGTTTAGAGATGTCATGGGATATTTCTTCTGATGAGGTTCAGCCGTACTTTTTGGACCTAATTAAACATAGAGATGTTTCTAATGAAATAGCAGAAAAGCTTGAAGTAATTCATCAATCTCCTCAGCTAATAGGTGTAAATAATGAAGAGGTGTTTTATCATGCTAGTCATAGTGTGATCTCGGTTGAGAGTTTAAAAAGCGCTTTATAGAAAAGATATAAATGTCAGAAGGAAAAATATTCAAGTTCAGGATTATCCTCGATACTGAAGAGGACATAATAAGAGATATAGAAATTCAAGATGATTGTTCTTTTGTAAATCTTCATGAATGTATTCAGCAAAGCTTTGGTTTTTCTGGAGTAGAAATGGCATCTTTTTATAGAAGTGATGAGTTTTGGGAAAAGGGAGAGGAGCTTCCTTTGGTAGATATGGGAGGGGCTGAGAATGAGGCTCCGGGATTAGCCATGAATGACCTCGTGCTTAAAGAGCACATCAAAGTTAAGCATGAGCGTTTTTTATACGTGTATGACTTTCTTAGAATGTGGTGTTTTTATGTAGAGGTTATTGAACTTTCAGAAGCCAAACCGGAATTAGATTATCCTTTATTATCTTTTGAGTTGGGTAAGGCTCCATCTGAAGATTCTAAAGAAGTCGATTTATTCGATGATATAGATCTTGGTGATTTGTCAGGAGACTCGAAAGCAGAAAAAACGGGTGACCCAGAGATAGACGCTTACTTAGATGAAATGGATGGTGATGATGATTACGAGGATTTGGGTATGGAAAATCTAGATGATTATCAGGATCTGTTTTAAATGGGATCTAAAAAAACAGTGATATTTATAGTAGGTCCTACTGCAGTGGGGAAAACCTCTATAGCCATTGAGTTAGCCAAAGAGTTGGGTTGTGAAATTGTTTCTGCGGATTCTCGCCAATTCTATAAAGACATTTCTATTGGTACAGCCAAACCTTCTTCAGATGAGTTAGCTCAGGCTAAACATCACTTCATTGACTTCCTTCCTCTCCAAGAGTTATATAGCGCAGGAGATTTCGAGAGAGATGCTTTGAGTTTCTTAGAGACTTACTTTCAGAATAATAATGTTTGTATTTGTACAGGTGGCTCAGGTTTATATGTGAGTGCTCTGTTATACGGTTTAGATGATTTACCGTTTTCTGAAAGTGTAAGAGCTGAACTCAATGAATTACACGTGAGTGACGGCATAGAGACCCTTCAAAAAGAACTAAAAGAAATAGATCCAGAGCATTATGCTGCCATGGATATTCATAACACGCAGCGTTTAATTAGAGCCCTTGAAGTTTGCAGAATTTCTGGCGAGAAATATTCTAAACTCAGAACGTCTTCAAAAAAAGAAAGGCCTTTCCAAAGTATCGTTATTGGTCTCAATAGAGATAGAGAAGAGCTTTATGATAGAATAAACAGAAGAGTTGATATTATGTTAGATGAGGGCTTATTAGATGAGGTTAAGTCAGTAATGCCTATGAAACATCTGAACTCATTGCAGACAGTTGGTTACAGGGAGTTTTTTGCCAGTTACAGCGGAGAGTATGACATGGAAGAGGCTGTAAGGTTGATGAAAAGAAATTCAAGAAGGTTCGCTAAAAGACAAGTTACCTGGTTCAAACGATATAAAGAAATAGAGTGGTTTAATCCTCAGGATTTTAATGCTATAGTCACTCATACAAAAGACTTACTAGCGAAATAACTCACTTACTTCTTTTCCTACTAAAGTGCCTATGGCTATTCCCATTCCTCCGAGCCTTACACCTGTTACAGTCGTTTCGTCTAATCTTTTTATAAGAACTTTTTTAGAATGACCTACTCCCATAATCCCGGTCCATTCCTGAGAAACGGACTCTTTCTCAACTTGGAAATGATTTTTCAAATACTCTAATAGATAGTCCTTTAGCTGTTCATTTACTTCAAACTCCGAAGTTGATTCTGTGTTCATGAATTTATTTCTGCCTCCACCTATAAGAATTCTGTCATCTATTTTCCTGAAGTAGATGTATCCTTTGTCGTGATGATAAGTAGAGGGTAGGTCTATATTAGGAAGTTTATCCGTTAGAAGCACTAAGTTTCTAGCAGGCATAACGTTGAGTTTAGGAATCATAGAATTAGTGAGACCATTTGTACAAACGGCTATTTGGTTCGAGTGAATAAGATGATTCCCAAATAAGACATTCTTAGACCCTTCTTGAATCTTGGCTTCTGCGCCACAGTAAATTTCAATATTATTTTCTTGACATAATTTTTTCCATGCCTGTATCATTTTCCCAGGATTAAGTTTTCCCTCTAAAGAATTAGATATCGCATTGTCATATCCAGTTAAACAGTCTGGAACATCGGTGATTTTGTAGGTGAAATCCTCTCCAGTAATACTTTTCAGTGAATTATTTAGGTCTTCTAAGTAGTTACACACGGTTTTGAATTCGTTTTTCTGAGAAAAATCAAAAAGTTCAGTTCCGCCACATGAGAAGTAATCAAGGTTGGTCTCACCTAAAGTTTTTCTCAATAAAAGCAGCCCTTTATATCTTTGTTCTGCCAAGGTTAAAACCTCATTCATACTCATCCCAGAAGCGAGGTCATCTACTAATTCTCCAGCACTTCCGAAACACGCGAAACCCGCATTCCTTGTGCTAGCAGCAGTGCTAATTGAAAATTTTTCTAAAATCACTATTTTCCATTCGGGGTGTAGAAGTCGTGTGTGATAAGCAGTCGATAGTCCTGTAATCCCACCGCCTATGATTGTTAAATCAGCTTTGTCGGTAATAAACTGCCTTTCCCAATAACTAAAATTCATATTTTTACGTTATAATTCTACCAAGTTTTGGTAGAAATTTGTTACAAAACAAATATGCAAGGTAAACTCGAAATAAAATTTCTTTTAACAGGTATATTTCTTTTTCTAGGAATAATTTCTTGGTCACAAGAAGATATCCATATCTATGGTGCAGTTAAAGAAATGGAGACGAATCATAAATTAGAATCTGTTCTGGTTCAGGTAACGCAGGACGGTAAAACGTTCGACTCGTATACCACCTCTGGTAGTTCTAAATTTGAATTTGACTTACC
Organism: Cryomorphaceae bacterium ASP10-05a; assembly: GCA_000981645.1. Classification (GTDB taxonomy): domain Bacteria; phylum Bacteroidota; class Bacteroidia; order Flavobacteriales_D; family Sanyastnellaceae; genus ASP10-05a. Next base: position 18,928 of record LAQC01000017.1, read on the forward strand.
GTTAGGTCATTTGTATGAAATTAATTTTTCAAAATCTGATTATGTTGGGAAGAAAATTCAAATTAACACGAAGTATATTCCAGAAGAAGACCAAGAGGGAGGTTTTAAACTAGACTTGGATATGTCTCTTTTTGCATATATAGAAGGATTTAATGAAGCCATATTAGATGAGCCAATTGGTATTGCTGCATACGATGCTGAAAGAAATTCTATTGAGTTTGATTTCGATTATACAAGGCAGATCATGAATAAGGTGGACGCTGAAAATATCAGGCTTCAAAACTTAAGCGCGGCAGAAAAAGAGAAAAGGAATAGGTTTGATGACCTAATGATTCAGGGAAGTGATGACCTAACCAAGGAGAAGTATGCCCAAGCCATAGGTAATTATACAGCAGCCTTGAATTTATTCCCAGATGAGGTTGAAGCTCAGGAGAAATTAGAAGAGGCTCAGGGATTACTGGCGTTGCAAAATAAAGATGTAGAGTTAGAAGCACAATATCAAGCGGCCATTAAAGATGGAAACGATTTGATTAACTCTAGGGATTATGAAGCATCTATGACTAAATTTCTAGAGGCTAAATCATTAAAGCCAGGAGAAAGAGAGCCTAAAGATAAAATACGTGAGTTAGAAGGATTAATAGCTGAAGCAGAGAATAAAAAGAAGTTCGATGAATTCATGGTTGCTGGAGATAATGCGATGAGCTCAGAGGAATACCAGTCTGCTGTCGATAACTTCAAATTAGCTCGAGAGATCATTTTTGATGATAAGGAAATGAAAAAGAAGCTAGCAGAAGCTCAAGAAAAATTAGATGCGCTTCTTTCTGCAGAAGATGCAGAAGAAGCTCAGCAGAAAAGATATGATGACATAATAGCCAAAGCAGGGGTTTCTTTTTCAGGTGAAGATTATGACTTATGTATAAGTCAATATAATCAAGCGTTAGAAATTTTTCCATCAGAAGAATATCCTGTTGAACAAATTAAGTTAGCTCAAAAGAGAATAGAGGAGCTTGAACAAGAAAAATTAAAGAATGCAGAGGTGAATGCAGGTAATGAGTTAGATGCCGAATACCAAAACTTCATAGATAAAGGGAACGACTTGTTTACATCAAAAGAACTTTTGGCAGCTAAAGAAGCTTATGAAAGTGCTCTGGGTGTTAAACCAAATGAAAAGTATCCGAATCAAAGAATAAAAAGGATTGACGAGTTGTTAGCTGATTTAGAAACGGAAGCTAAGGAGGCCCTGGCAAATGCTGATGCAGATACTAAAGAGGAGGAGAGGATAGCAGAGCTTGAAAGACAAAAACAATTAAAACAGGCTACTGCTGAAGAAGAAAAAAGGAAATTGGAAGAGGAATTGGCTGATAAAGAGAGATTCCTGGCAGAAGAAAGAAGAAAAAAGGAAGAGGTAGATGACGCCAGAAGAAATTTATCAAGTAACATAGATACCGAAGCAGAAAGACAAGCAGAAGAGTTTTATAAGCAAGAAAAACTAGATGCTGTCAAAGAAAAAAATTCTGTAACTCAACAACAGAAAGATGCCTACACAGCTTGGCTAAAAGATAAAGGAGACAGCGCACAAGACATAGCTAAAGACGCTTCGGCAGACATAGAAGCTTCAAAAAACAGCATAAAAAGAATGTATGCTGATAATGAAAATGATCACAAGGATAAAAGAGAAAACTTTGACTCAGGAGAAAAGGACAATAATAGAAAGATCCAAGAGTCAGAAAATATAGCTCAAGACCGCAGGATAAACGCTTCATTTGAGCTGGAAGGAGTTAAGAGTGATAATGCTTCTGATGCTAATGAGAAGAATCGACAGGCTGTTCTAGCGAATAAAGAAAAAGTGGATGATTCAAAAAAAGAACTAATAAAAGCAGAAAACAGGTACGAAGAAAAAGGGCTAGTTTTAAGGAAAGACAAGCAATACGCAATAGATAGAGCAAAGGAGAGATTGGGGGGGAGTGATTACGGTGGAGGAAACCTAAGGCAAGAAGCTGAAAAAGAGAACAATGAAGTTAAAGCAGATAGAGCCAAATTCGTAAAAGAGAACACCTATTTACAAGATGAAAGAATAATGGTCAACTCTGAGAAAATTGATGATCAAAAGAGAGCTGAAGCAGATAAGAGAAGTAAGACAGAAGATTCTAGAAAAGGGAATGAAGATGAAGTAAATGTAGTGAAAGAGGATATTGAATTATTTCAGGATTCTAAGCAAGGAAATGCAGCATTGCAACGCAGAATAGATAGAGAAGCTATTTTTAATGTAAACGTTGGTCAAGAAAAAGAGTACGATGATTATAACTCCGTTCAAGGGACAGAAGATTTAGCTGAGGGAGTAACTGAGAGAAGTTTCGAAATAAATCAAGGGAGAAAGCTTGTAATCGAAAGAACAGTGAAACTTGGTAATAAGATAGAGACGTACTCCAAGGTTATAGATAAGAATAATACGTATTACTTCAAAAACAATAAGAGCATAACCAAAAGCACATGGAATAGAGAAACACTTTCTCTAGCCGACTAAGGCTTTGAGTGTTATTTGAATTTCTTGACTCCAGAATTCATAAGTTCCAGCAGTAGTTTAGCATCCTTATCTTCTAATTGCATCCCTATTAAAATGTGCCTTTTAGCAGAGTTAAATCCGATTTTTTCGGCTCCCATACTCCAGAAGTAGCTTTCATAGCTCTTCTTAAAAGATTTCTCGCCATATTTCACTAATCCTAAATTAGAAATGCTATTTATTTCTATTTTTTTCACTTTGCCAATTCCAGCGTATGATTTTTTGTAGTTGAGTACATCTTTTTGAATAACGATATCCTCACTTCCTGATAACCTCCAAATTAAAATCTGCATGGCTTTAAAAAGTAGATAGAGCCAAAAACCTAAAAATGCGATTATAAATAGCTTTTGTTTTTCATCTTCAGAAATGAAATATTGGGAAACGAAGAAGAAGCCACAAATCACCCAAACAGCCACCCATGCAAATATCAGCCCTTCTTGCCAAGGCTTAACTCGCTGATTTATGGAAATAGAGATTTGATTGGAATCTCTGTTGAATTTAATTCTCTTTCCTATAATCTTACTTTCAGACATTTCTATAATGATTAACACTCACAAAATTAACCAAGTATTGTAGGCTAAAATGGTTTTATTTTGTATTTCTTAAAATCAAAAGCGAATGCAACGGATAATTTTAATTAGTGCTTTAGCTATCATAAGTTTCAGCCTTAATGGGCAGTTAGTTATAAACGAAGTCATGGCCAGAAACGATAGTTTTTTAGCTGATGAGTTTGGTGAATATGATGATTGGATAGAAATTTACAACTCTTCTGACGAGGCCATAAATATAGCGGGTGGTTACTTTACAGATGATTTATCTAATACGACTTTACATCTAATAGAGTCTGGTGATGCAGACTTAACAACTATCCCTGCCTATGGATATAGAGTGTTTTGGGCAGACGGTACTCCAGAGCAAGGAGTTAACCATTTGGGCTTTTCGCTTAGTGCAGGAGGAGAGTCTATCGCTCTGGTTTTGTCAGACGGTGAGTTTATAGCCGATGCAATGCAATTTGGAGATCAAGAAAATGATATTTCTTACGGAAGAGAAACAGACGGATCTATTCAGCTTCAGTTCTTTTCAGTTCCTACGCCTAATGCGGCTAATCAGGTTATAACCCCAGAGCTACAAGAAATTCATATCAATGAAATACAACCCTTAAATGCAACTACTATAGCAGATGAGAGCGGAGTGTATGAGCCTTGGTTAGAGCTATACAATCCAAATGCGTATCAAGTGAATTTGGCAGGATATATCATAGACTTTAATGATGGAGAAACTCAGTTTGTTATAGGGAACACAAACCCTAATGCCTCAGTTATAGAAAGTGATAATCATAAGCTGTTTTGGTGTGATAATCAAGGTTTGGAGGGTTTACTACATACTAATTTTGAGCTGTCTGCTTCAGGGTCTATTAAGCTGTACTTTATAGATGGAGTGACTCTAGTCGATGAGTTAATATACTCAACGATTCCTTCAGGCGAAAGTTATGGGAGTGACACAGATGGGTCTAGTAATTATATCGCTTTTGACATTCCTACTCCGGATGTCACTAATCAGTTGGAGATAATATTTCCTGAGGAGCTATATTTAAATGAAATAATGGCTGTGAATGCTTTAGATACAACAGATAATCTCGGTGAGTATGAAGATTGGATTGAGATTTATAATCCGAATAATTTTCCTGTCGATTTATCTGGGTACTATTTAACAGATAACCTTGGCGGTGGTTCATGGGAGGTTCCTTCTACTTATCCAGATTCGGTGACTGTGCCTGCGCAAGGGTTTCTTCTTTTTTGGGCAGATAACGATGAAGAGCAAGGTGTGAGGCATACTGATTTTAAACTTGGATCCTCAGGAGAAACTTTGGTGCTTCTCTCCAGAGATAATTTCACTGTAGCAGATTCAGAGACATTTCCAGTTCAATCTGAGGATGTAAGTTGGGGAAGAGAAGAGGATGGAGAGGATAATTGGATTTACTTCATTCCAGAAACTACCACACCAGGGTATTCAAATCAAGGAGCTGTATCTGTTTCTGAGTTGGTGAGACTTCTGCCATCATTCTATCCTAACCCGACTACCGATAAATTGTTTTTCAGTAAAGAAGTTGAGAGCCTAGAGCTATATACGCTAGCAGGTGAAGTAATAGTTAAGTCTTTTAATTGTAAAGAGTTAAGTTTATTCGATTTGCCTGCGGGGTTATACCTCTTGCGAGTGAACAGTTCTTCTTCAGTTCTTGTAGGAAAACTGTAGAAAGAAAATACTGAAGTAAATTAGATATACATCTTACGGTGTTTGTTCTCTTTTTGGCGGCTATAGTGGATATTCTATTATAAAATAACTACTTTCGCGCTCCCTTAAAAAATAAGGGAGCTTATAGCGGAAATAAGTTATTTCACTCTTCTAGATCACCGTAGTCTAGAATACAATTTTAAAAGCCCCAAATGGCTGAAGAAAATAAAAACGTAGAGAAACAGGACGAAAACCCTGTAAAATCTACACAAGAGACTCCTCAAACAGCAGAATCCGCTGTAGAAAACACAGAGAAAGTTGAAGAAGTAACAGAAACGGTTGAAGAAACTGTAGTTGCTGAAGAAGCTGCTGTTGCTGAAGAAGCCGCAGTAGCTGAAGAAGCACCTACTGAAAAACCAAAAATGGAAGCTGATGATTCAGCTACTAAGATGGTTGGTGAAGGTGATACTGCTGTGTTCGAGTTCAATAGCCCCGCTGAATCATTTGATTGGGATGCTACTGATGATTCTGTAGCTGCATATTCTAAAGATGATTATTCTGCATTAGAAAGCACTTATACAGGAACTATATCAGAGCTTATTGAAAAATCTGTAATTACTGGTGTTATTGTAGACATAGGTAAAAAAGAGATAGTAGTAAATATTGGTTCTAAGTCTGAAGGAGTAGTTCAGGCATCTGAATTCAGATATAATTCTGAATTAAAAATAGGTGATGAAGTGCCTATTTTCGTAGAACAACAAGAAGACAGAAACGGTCAATTAGTTGTTTCTCATAAAACGGCAAGACTACACAGTGCTTGGGATAGAATTAACGGAGCACTTGAAAATGGCGAGATTTTAAAAGGACTAGTTAAGAGTAGAACTAAAGGTGGACTTATAGTAGATGTGTTCGGTTTAGAAGCATTCTTACCAGGTTCTCAGATTGATGTTAAGCCTATTAGAGATTATGATGTTTACGTAGGTAAGCAAATGGAATTCAAAGTGGTTAAAATCAACCATGAGTTCAAAAACGTAGTAGTTTCTCATAAAGCATTAATCGAGGCAGAACTAGAAGAACAAAAGAAACAAATTATAGGAGGTCTAGAGAAAGGACAAGTATTAGAAGGTCAAGTGAAGAACATCACATCTTACGGTGTATTTATCGATTTAGGTGGTATAGATGGTCTTGTTCACATTACTGATTTAAGTTGGGGTAGAATTAATCACCCAGAGGAAATCGTAGAATTAGACCAGAAATTAAATGTTGTAATCTTAGATTTCGATGATGATAAGAAGAGAATTGCATTAGGTCTTAAGCAATTATCTCCGCATCCATGGGAGGCGTTAGACGAAAACCTAAACGTTGGAGACAAGGTTAATGGGAAAGTAGTTGTTCTAGCTGATTATGGAGCGTTTATAGAGATAGCTGCAGGAGTAGAAGGTTTAGTTCACGTTAGTGAAATGAGCTGGAGTCAGCATTTAAGAAGTGCTCAAGACTTTTTGAAAGTTGGAGATGCAGTAGAGACAGTTATCTTAACTCTTGATAGAGAAGAAAGAAAAATGTCATTAGGTATTAAGCAACTGGTTCCAGATCCATGGGCTGATATTGAGTCTAAATATCCTGTAGAGAGTAAGCATACTGCTAAAGTGAAGAACTTCACTAATTTCGGAGTATTTGTAGAATTAGAAGAAGGGATAGACGGATTGATTCATATTTCAGACTTATCATGGTCTAAAAAAATCAAGCATCCTTCTGAATTCTGTGTAGTAGATCAGGAATTAGACGTAGTAGTACTTGAGTTAGATAAAGAAAACAGAAGACTTAGTTTAGGTCACAAGCAGTTAGAAGAAAACCCTTGGGATGTATTCGAAACTGTGTTCTCTAATGGATCTAAGCATCAAGGAACTATAGTTAGAAAAGAAGGAAGTCAATATATAGTAGCTTTACCATACGGAGTAGAAGGGTATGTAACAGCTAAGCAATTGAAGAAAGAAGATGGTTCTCAGGCAGATCTTGATGAAACTCTTGATTTTATTGTAACTGACTTCAATAAGAACGCTAAAAGAATAGCAGTATCTCATGTGAGAACTTATTCAGCAGAGGAAGAAGCTCCAGTTAGAGATAACAAAGGAGGTAAAACTAATGCGGGAGGAGGGAACAAAAAGACAAATGCTGCATTATCTAGAGTAAATGATAAAATAGAAAAAGCGACTCTAGGTGATTTAGGTGTTCTTGCTAGTCTGAAAGCTGAAATGGAAAGTGGAAATACAGGTTCTAAAAAGGCACCTGCTGCTAAGAAAGCTCCTGCAAAAGAAGCTGCTCCTGTAAAAGAAGCTGCTCCTGCAAAAGAAGCTGCTGCTACTCCCGCTGCTGATGACTTGAAGAAGATCGAAGGAATAGGTCCTAAAATAGCTTCTACGCTAGCCGAAGCAGGGATCGATACTTTCGCGAAGTTGTCTGACAGTGCTGCTGATAAAATCTCTGAGATTATTTCAGGAGTAAGAGGAAGCCACGTAACTGAAACATGGCCTGCTCAAGCTAAAATGGCTGCAGAAGGTAAATGGGATGAGTTAAAGAAGTGGCAAGATGAACTAGACGGTGGTAAAGCGTAAAGTTTAAGTCACTCAATATATTTAAAATCCCGCTAATTTTAGCGGGATTTTTTTTTGCGAAAAAATTAGAAGCTTGAAGTATCCATTAGCTTCTCCAATCTGCTTTATATTTGCACCGCTAATGAAACCTAAAGTACTTTTAGATAAAAAATTATTTGAATTAATCATAAACAGACTCTGTTATGAACTCATAGAGAATCATGATGACTTCAGGAACACTGTTATAATAGGCATCCAGCCTAGAGGTGTCGTGCTAGCAGAGCTTATTTATAGGAGGTTGAAAAAAATAGCGCCCAAAATTGCGTTGCAATATGGAGCATTGGACATCACCTTTTTTAGAGATGACTTTAGAAGAAGAGAAGATCCAGTATTGGCTAATACGACCAAAATAGATTTTTTAATAGAAGGAAAAAGAGTGATTCTAGTGGATGATGTGCTTTTTACGGGAAGAACCATTAGATCTGCTTTTGATGCACTTCTAGCCTTCGGTAGACCTGATGCCATTGAATTATTAGTTCTTATAGAACGAAGGTTCTCTCTTCAGGTGCCAGTAAACCCTAAATATGTAGGTAAATCAGTAGATTCTATAGCTAGCCAGAGGGTTCTAGTGAAATGGAAGATAGATGGAGAACCAGATAAAGTAATTTTACACACGTCAACGGATGAATAACTCACTTAGTGTAAGGCATCTGCTCGGAATTAAGCAGCTTACGCCAGAAGATATACAATTGATTTTTCATCATGCCGAGAAATTCAAGAAGGTAATTAATCAGCCTATTAAGAAAGTACCTTCTTTAAGAGATATAACTATAGCTAACCTTTTCTTCGAAAATTCGACGCGCACCAAACTGAGTTTTGAGTTGGCCGAGAAAAGATTGAGTGCTGACATAGTCAATTTCAGCTCATCTGGCTCATCAGTAAAAAAAGGAGAAACATTGATAGATACGGTCAATAATATCCTTAGCATGAAAATAGATATGGTGGTTATGCGTCATTCTAGCCCCGGGGCACCACATTTTCTTAAAGAAAACACGAATACAGTTATTGTAAATGCTGGAGATGGGACTCATGAGCACCCTACTCAAGGCTTATTAGATTCCTTTTCTATCAGAGAGAAAATTGGAGATTTAAAAGGTAAAAAAGTAGCTATTGTTGGAGATATTAAGCATTCTAGAGTTGCGCTATCTAACATCTTCTGTCTACAAAAGCAAGGAGCTGAAGTTATGGTTTGTGGTCCAGCTACCCTTATACCTCGGCATATAAAAGAATTAGGTGTACAGGTAGAGTATGATTTGGTAAAAGCCGTAGAATGGGCAGATGCAGTCAATATGCTAAGAATTCAGATTGAACGTCAAGCAAGTTCTGATAAAGAAGTTCCAAACTTCCCTAGTTTAAGAGAATACAGTAATCTCTACCAGTTAAATAAAGAGGTGTTAATAAAGGCGAAAAACAAGCCGTTAATACTTCATCCTGGCCCTATAAATAGAGGAGTAGAAATCACGACTGAATTAGCCGATGGGGAGCAGTCTGTAGTGCTTCAGCAAGTGGAAAATGGAGTGGCCATAAGAATGGCTGTCATTTACTTGTTAGCAAGTCACATAAAACGATAGCCTCTAAACCGAAAAAGAGGTATCTTTGTTGTGAACCTTTTTATTATATTAAATGAAATTCGAGATAGAACATAAAGACAAGGTGACTGTAGTAAAGTCAAAGGTGGAGAAATTAGACGCTCTTCACGCACCTGAGTTAAAAGGAGAATTTGTTCTTCAGAGTAAGAGTGGAAATAAGAATATCATTTTAGATTTATCTGAAACAAGATATTGTGACTCTAGTGGGTTGAGTGCGGTTCTTGTAGCTAATAGACTTTGCAAAGAGTTAGAAGGAGTTTTTGTCCTTTGTGGACTTCAGGATGCCGTTTCTAAGTTGATCAGTATTTCTCAATTAGACTCTGTTTTAAAAATAGTGCCTACAGCAAGTGAAGCTGTAGATTTAATTTATATGGAAGAGGTAGAAAAGAATTTATAATAATGAAAAAGACATTACTGTTTATAAATGCATTAGTATTTACTTTAGTCTCATTTGCCCAATGCACAGATGATTATGATTGGGGAGATGCCGACTATGGCGTTAGTCCTGATCCTGACTTAGGAGAGAACTTCTCAAATGCTATCTTAAATGAGCCTTATTCAGAAGTCATTTATATTTTAGTTCCTGATAATGCAAGTGTCATTATAGAAGGACAAGATATTCCAGTTGATTCGGTTTTATTGGCCAGTGTCACTATAACTCAAGGAATGAATTCATACACTCCAGAAGAGTTTGGATTAAACCTATCATGTAATAATGGGGGGACAAGCACAAGCCCTTGCACGTTTCTTGGTGGGCAGTCTGGGTGTGGGTTGTTATCGGGAACACCATTAATCGCTGGAGATTTTAATATTACTCTTGACGCTAATGTACACGTGACGACATCTCTAGGAGGGTTTCCTGTTCCTTTAGCGTTTCCGTTTAACTATGAAGGTTATACCATTACAGTAGAAACAGATAATAGTATAGAGGACATCAAAAAACCTTTAGAAGAAGTTAGAATTAGTCCTAATCCTATTTCAACAAAAGGGTTAATTCAATTCGATGCTGCACAAGGTGGGATTGCGTATTTTAAAATTTTCAACTTGTTAGGAGAGGAGAAGAAAAGTGAAACAATCACTTTAGGGAGTGGGTTTAATAAAATAGCTATTGATGCCTCTGATTTAGATAGTGGGGTTTATCTCTACAATATCGATTTTAATGGCTTTAAAGTGACAAAGAGATTTATAGTAAATAAGTAAATAAACTTTTTTTCAAAGCCGCTTGTCTGACGAGCGGCTTTTTTGTGCATGAAATTTGAGGTAAATATATTAGGCTGTTCAGCAGCTACACCTACTCTGAAAAGGAATACGACTTCTCAATTACTCAATCTTCATGATAAACTTTTCTTGGTAGACTGTGGAGAAGGAACACAGATTCAGCTAAGAAAATTCAAGTTTAAATTCCAACGCATTTCTAATATCTTTATTAGTCATTTACACGGGGATCATTATTTAGGTCTTTTTGGATTGATGAGTTCAATGCATTTGTTAGGGAGAACTAAAACTCTTCATATTTATGGCCCACCAGAACTACACGCCTTAATCGATTTAAATATAAAAGTAAGCCAGTCTTATTTAAGATATAAGTACGAATTTCATCCTACTCAAACTGAAAACCCTGAATTAATCTACGAGGACAATACGATTTTAATTCACTCATTGCCTCTCAATCATAGAATACCTACTACAGGATTTGTCTTTCTAGAGAAGGTAAAGAAAAATAGAATTATCAAGGCTAAAATTTACGAGCACGAGTTAGGTATAGAAGAAATACTTAAGTTGAAAAATGGTAATGATGTTTTTAGAGAAGGTGGAGAAACTATTTATTCTAAGAATTGCACTCTTCCGCCATTTCCTCCGAGAAAATTCGCTTTTATGAGTGATACAGCTCCATTAACTGAGGGGGTTGAGTTAATCGAAAATGCTGACTTATTATATCACGAGAGTACATTTCTAAATGATCAGATAGACCGAGCTAAGGAGACTTTCCATTCTACAGCAGAACAAGCAGCTTTAGTGGCTAAAAATGGAAATGTGAATAGGTTATGTCTAGGACATTTCTCAAATAGGTATACAGAACTATCCTCGTTTTTGGATGAGGCAAAGCCACACTTTGAAAATTGTATTTTGGCTTCAGATGGCTTAAATATCCGTATTTAATAACTTATGTATTTTCATTCGTGTTTTTAGCAGAACACATTTATCTTTGTTATTAAGAATCATTATAAGTAATGAAGTTAGTAATAGCAGATAGTAGTGAATTAATATTAGAAGGGTTAATCAGAACTTTTTCTACTCCTGAAGTGGATATTTCTTTGATAGTAAACGATTCAAAGACATTGCTTGAGTCAGAGGCGTTAAAGACGTGTGATGTATTGCTTATAGACTTTGTCTCATCAGGGTTTACCATAGATACTGTAAATCAATCCAGAGCTGTTATGAAAAATGAGAACATATTAGCGATAACTGACGAGCAGAGTGGGTTAACCATCGTTTCTGCAATCAAAGCAGGAGTGAAGTCATATGTAAAAAAATCATGTAGTATAAAAGAGATAACTGATGCTGTGCGTTCTACTGCTGTTGGAGAGGCTTTTTTCTGTGGTCAGATTTTGGAGGCTATACAGTTAGAGAGTATTGATTTAGAAGAAATCGATACTGACAAGTTCACTTGCGATCCTATTAAACTTTCTAATAGGGAATTGGAAGTGGTTAGGTACATTTCTGAAGGATACACCAATTCTCAGATCGCTGACAAGCTTTTCTTATCAAGCCACACTATAAACACTCATAGAAAAAATATTATGGCTAAATTAGGAGTTAAGAATACTGCTGCGATAGTTATGTATGCTGTTAAGTCTAAGATAATTAGCCCCAATAAGTTTTTATTTAACCCAGCTTAAAAAGTACTGTGTAAGTGATACACAATTCCATGATACTTTCTGGTCTTAAGCCGCTTAATAATTCTTACTTTTGCACCGCTTTTAACAGGCAACATAAGTCGATTCTAGATTTATGTAAATGGAGGATAAACGTGATCTATGCAAGATAATTTGACATCTCAAATAAATATTAGAAGAGTAGAAAAATCTAAAATTGAGTCTTTGGATTTTGATAATATTCAATTCGGTAAAATTTTTACTGACCATATGTTAATTATGGATTACAAGGATGGCGAATGGGGAATACCAGATATCAAACCTTTCGAGCCTTTGGTGATGCATCCTGCCACTTCTGTTCTGCATTATGGACAATCTATCTTCGAAGGATTAAAGGCTTATAAAAATGACGAGGGAGATGTTTTTGTATTTAGACCTGAACAGAATGCTAAAAGATTAAACGTAAGCGCTGCAAGAATGTGCATGCCATCAGTTCCTGAAGATGTATTCGTAGATGCGATAAAACAATTAGTAAGTATCGATTCAGCATGGATACCTAAAAAAAGAGGCAGTTCCCTTTATATAAGACCGCTTCTTTTTGCCACTGATGAATATATAGGAGTCAAGCCGTCTAGCACCTATAGGCTCATGATTTTTATGGCTCCGGTGGATAAATATTATTCAGGTGCAGTAAAGGTGAAGATAGAAGAACATTTTTCTAGATCTGTAAGAGGAGGAACAGGATTTGCTAAAGCTGCGGGTAATTATGCAGCTTCTTTATATCCTGCTAAGCTAGCTCAAGAAGAGGGCTTTGATCAACTGGTTTGGACTGACGCTATAGAGCATAAGTACATTGAAGAAAGCGGTACTATGAACATTATGTTCAGATCTGGCAATAAAATCTTTTCTCCTAAGGTAAGTGATAGTATTCTCTCAGGTATTACGAGAGACTCAATTCTCAAGCTAGCAGATAAATGGGGCTACGAAGTAGAAGAGAAAAAGATAGAGGTTCAAGAAATAGTAAGTCATCTGGAAAATGGCACCTTGGATGAAGTGTTCGGTGCTGGAACTGCAGCGACTATAGCTAGAATTGAAAGCATTGGCTACAGAGGTAAGATCTACAAGCTCCAGGATGTTAACGATTGGGAATTCTCAAACCGTGCATCTGACTTTTTAGAATCATTAAAAAGAGGAGAGCAGGAAGACTCCTTTGGCTGGGTTCATAAAGTTTTATAGAACATCGTGTCTTAAGATTTGTGGAATCTTGATTATATTTTCATCTATATAAATATGAAGATAATCACCCTGGTCTCTATTGTTTTAATCTCTTTATCATTGAAGGCACAGAAAAGCTATGTCATTCAAGTGTTTTCTAAAAACCAATCGCCAATACTGGGAGTTAACTGTTCGTCTTCTGATGGGGCTGTAATTGGCGTTTCTGATACTAATGGAGAAATCTACTTGACTAATGTGAATGTGCAAAAAGTATATATGTCTCATATCTCACATGAGGAGTTTATTCTTTATTTCACAGATGCTAATATTTACGAAGTAATTTTAAAGAGGAACAGAGCCAATCTCCCTGAGGCGTCTGTGAATAGTCATAAACTTCCAGAAATAGTATATAAAAGCGAACAGTTTCATGCCAGTGACTTTGTCTTCTTTGAGGATGGTGTACTGGTGTTAACTAATGAGAGAAACCAACTATTTAAGCCAGATGGCTTGAAAAAAAAGGTCATTCTTCGAGATTGTCGAATAGTAAAGTTGGATACGAATTTGAAAGAACAGACGTCTTCTAAGTTATTACATGAGGGCATAAATCTGTATAAAGATGAATACGGTCAGTGTTTTCTTCAAACTTTAAAAGGTGGTTTTTTTATTACAGAGGTTAATGGAAAGATTGAGCTAGTAGCCGTAGATGAAGAGTTTGATTTTCAGACTCCTGTGCCACTATCTTTAAACGAAAATGGAGATGTGAAATTGGTTAATAATTTTGACCCCACTTTCCCAGCTTTCGAGTACTATCTGATGAAGGAAGATAGTACTCGCTTAATGTGCTCTATAGAAGATAAGGTGCTAATGCACACTTTTAGAGCGCAGTACAGAAATTTAATTCCTAGAGAAAAATTGAATGCTTACAGAATGGAGCTGAAAAGTGGAATTGAAAAAGAGGTAATTTCCGGATATATGACTGGTTTTCATAATTCTATTTTATTCGAGCCTCTCTATGCACCCTCTTTTCTTGTGTGTGATTCTATTTATGTTTTTAATTTGATAGAAGAGAAAGTGATGGTTTATAATTTAGAAGGAGCGTTGCAACGCGAAGTAAGAACTAACATAGACCCATCGAGACAAAGGAGTAAATTTCAAAATCGAATTATTCAGGATCATATTACTGGTGAGTTATACGCTGAATATTTAGATGGAAGAACAGGTGTTCTGCGAAGAATCGAGTTAAACTCGGGGGAGCTCGGGAAAGTTAAAAAGTTGACGTATGATTATCCAGAAAGAGTAGAGGTTTATGCCGATGAAGTATATTATTTATACAGACCTTTTCGTACTCCTCAAAA
>LAQC01000017.1:33444-39883 GCA_000981645.1 Cryomorphaceae bacterium ASP10-05a
CCTACAAGTGTTTAGGACATTATACTACGCTTATCCTTTAACAGGCGAGGTACATTAGCCGTGTCTTTAAATCTTAATGAAGACTGTTAGTTAAATGTTGTATTTGAGTGAAAATTTGGTTAAAGTGATAAAACCCTGCTGATGAGCGGGGTTTTGTTTTTTCACAAAAGTTTTCGCTAATGTAATTGAACTAATAATTTGGCCAATCTGTTAAAAGGTCAAAGCTCTCTTGTGATTTGAGAAATCCTTCGTGTAGTGTTTGTCAGTTGTCTTTTAATCCTTTTATATCCTTCTTATAGAATTTAGCTTTTCTATAGCTGTATGAATTTTGAAAGTTTAAACTATTCTTTTAATTATTAGAGGTATACTAATAAAGAGGTGTGTTTTATACTCTTCATCTATTATGTCCTTTCAGCAATTTGGGTGTATTGAGCGCATTTGAATATTATAATAGCACAACGTTCAGCATCCTAAAGAAGTTATTGAAAAAGGTACGGGTAGAAGATAATCTGAGCTATTTTTGTGCACTGCATGATACATGTTTTATGAGCGTATTATTAACACTTAGACATAAATTGAGTAGTTGGTTTCCAGCTAGAATAGCAGATGTTAATCGGTCTAAGAAGGGGAGTAATCTTAATGAAAACCCTTCAGTTCTTATAATATACCAAGACTCGGGCGAAGCTGATTTTAAGAAAAAAAAGAAATTCATTCAACATCTTAAGGGAGAGTATGGAGTTAGAGATGTTTTAAGTTTGGCTTACTCAGATGTCCAGAAAAATGAATTGCCAGAATATTTCGCTCATTATAAAGAGCTTGACTATTTTACCAGAACGGATTTATCGTGGAGGTTAAAACCTGCAAAGACTATAGCAGAATTGAATTTGAGAAAATTTGATATTCTAATAGACTTAAGCCACGAAAAATGTATTCCTTTGGGGTTACTAATTGGAGCTTCCAATAGCAGCTGTAAGGTGGGTAAAGCAGGGAATCCGTATGAAGGTCTGATGGATATAATTATAGATTTACCTGAATCTACTGGAGAAGATGAATTTTTAAAGCATGCAGAATATTATTTATCCAAACTAAGTTTTAAATAAATGAAATTAAAAGGGCTTGGAGTAGCTATGATTACTCCTTTTAAAAATGATTTGTCCATTGATTTTGATTCTCTGGGAAATCTTACAGAAAGCTTGGTGTTAGGTGGGGTAGATTTTTTAGTGGTAATGGGAACCACTGGAGAGGCTGCTACATTGACAGTTGAGGAAAAGCAAAAGGTATTAAAACATGTAGTTAAAACTAATGCTGGTCGAGTTCCTGTAGTTTATGGAATCGGAGGAAATAATACTGCTGCAGTTTGTGAGGAGTTAAGAAACTTTAATACTCAAGGAGTGAGTTCAATTCTGTCAGCTAGTCCGGGATACAATAAGCCTACTCAGGAGGGAATTTTTCAGCACTTTAAGGCGTTGGGTGAGTGTTCTACTTTGCCTATTATTTTGTACAATGTACCTGGAAGAACAGCCTCTAATGTTGAGGCTGAAACTTGTATAAGAATAGCATCAGAGGTTCCGAATATAATAGCTATAAAAGAGGCTAGTGGAGATCTGAATCAAATAGAAGAAATTATAAGAAATGCTCCTGAAGGTTTTGATGTCTTTAGTGGTGATGATGGATTAACCATACCGGTAATGAAAGCTGGAGGTGTTGGCGTTATTTCGGTAATTGGAAACGCTTGTCCAGATTTGCTTTCAAGTTTGGTTCGCTTATGCGGATCTGAAGAGTATGAATCCGCTGCCGAGATTTTCAATGTTATGCAAGAGATTATTCCTATGCTTTTCGAACAAGGTAACCCAGCCGGGATAAAAGCGCTTATGGAGCTAGATGAAAGGTGCACTGATAAAGTAAGGTTGCCCTTAGTTTCGGCTAATCAGTTATTAAAAAGTAGATTTAAAGCTAGACTGGATGCTTTGTCTTCAGCAGTATAAAGAATTCTTATTTACATCTTTTCCGGCATGTCGATTCCTAGAAGTTTCATTCCGCTATGGATTACTCGAGCGGTTAAGCTGGAGAAATTAAGTCTTAAGCCAACTAGTTCAAGGTTTTCCTCTTTTAAAATATTTGTGCTTTGATAAAAGGAGTTATAGTCTTTAACTAGCTCAAAAATATAATTAGCCAATACTCCAGGGTTATAAAGCTTAGCGGATTCTTGAATTACAGATGGGTAATCATGTAATGTCTTAATTACTTTCTTTTCTGCTGGAGAGAGAAGAAGGTTAGTCATGGAGGGTTGTGCTACTTTTCCTGCTTTTTTAATAACTGCCTTTGCTCTTACGTATGTATATTGTATAAACGGTCCGGTGTTTCCTTGGAAATCTACAGATTCTTCAGGATTGAACATCATTCCTTTTCTAGGGTCGACCTTGAGTAAGAAATACTTTAATGCTCCATAACCAATCTTTTTAAAGGTATCAGCTTTTTCTTCCTCCGATAAGTCACTGAGTTTTCCTTGAGTTTCAGAAATAGACTTAGCTGTGGCTATCATGTCTTCCAGCAAATCATCGGCATCTACTACCGTTCCTTCTCTAGATTTCATTTTTCCTTCAGGAAGCTCTACCATTCCATAACTAAGGTGGTAGTTGCTTTTAGCTTTAGAAAAACCTAATTTATCTAGAATGAGGAACAATACTTTAAAATGATACTCTTGTTCATTTCCTACTGTGTAAATTTGATAGTCTAGGTCTGGGAAATCTTGATACCTAAGAATGGCCGTTCCTATATCTTGAGTCATATATACAGCTGTTCCATCTCCTCTTAGGACTAGCTTTTCATCTAATCCATCTGGAGTTAAGTCGCACCACACTGAGCCATCGTCTTTTTTAAATAAAACCCCTGAATTCAGCCCTTTTTCTATTTCATCTTTTCCGTTAAGGTAAGTGTTGGATTCATAGTAGAGTTTATCGAAGGTAACGCCCATTTCTCGGTACGTGTGTTCAAAGCCTTTGTATACCCATGAGTTCATCATTTCCCATAGTGCACGGGTTTCAGGGTCTTTGTTTTCCCATTTCTGAAGTAGCTCTCTGGCTTCAATTATAATAGGGGCGTTTTTTTCTGCATTTTCTTTATCGCTTCCTTCTTCTATGAGCGTAGCCACTTGAGATTTGTAAACTTGATCAAACTTCACGTAGTATTTACCTACTAATTTGTCTCCTTTAAGACCACTAGTTTCTGGAGTTTCTCCTTCCCCATAATGTTTCCATGAGATCATACTTTTACAGATATGAATACCACGGTCATTTATAATTTGAACTTTTTGAACTTTATGCCCGTTAGCCTCCAGTATTTTAGCTACCGAATACCCTAGAAAGTTATTTCTTAGATGGCCTAGATGTAAGGGTTTATTTGTGTTAGGAGAGGAGTATTCAACCATAACCTCATTCTCGGAATTTCTTTCGCTAAATCCGTATGATGGCTTGTTTAGTGCATTATTTAGAAATTGGATCCAGTAAGAGTTGGCTATTTCTAAGTTCAGGAATCCTTTTACTACATTAAAGCCTATAACTTCCTCTAAATCTTTTACTATAAGCTCACCTAAAGCCGTGGCCGTGTTTTCAGGAGAAGTTTTAGACATTTTTAAAAATGGAAAAACCACAACAGTTAAATCGCCCTCAAATTCCCTTTTAGTCTCTTGTACTTGAATAGAATCAACAGAGATGTTAATTGAGTATAGGTTTAATAATGCTTTAGCCGCGCTAGCAGCCACTTTGTTATCTATGTCCATAGAGGTCGGGGTTAAATCTTAGGTAAAAATACTTCTGCCATCATGCATCTGGCGCTACCACCTCCGCAAAGTTCTATGGTGTCTATTTCGCTATGTATGATAGGGTTAAACGATTCTAGTTTAGTTATTTGTTCCTCTTCTAAGCTTTGGTGGGCTGAAGTGGACATCACCAAATATGGTTTTCCATCTTCATTCATAACTTGAAGCATATTTCCCGCGAAATGTTCTTTTTGCTCCTCACTAATTTCGATAATTTCTTTTCCGGAATCTTCTAAAGCAGAAATCACATCCATACGCTCATCGAGGTTGTCTAATGTGTCCAAGCAGATTACGGCATACTTATCGGCTACGCACATCATTACATTTGTATGGTAGATCGGTTTTCTTTCGTCTTCTACGCTTTGCAACGCTGAGAAACTGCAAAGGGTGTATTCAAACTGCTCACAAAATTGTGCTGCTGCTGCCTTATCAGTTCTTACTGAAATAGCTGCGTAGCAAATTTTATTTTCTCTGTCTAGAACAAGGCTACCAGTTCCTTCTAGGAATTTATCATGTGATTCAAATTCAGTAAAATCTACTATTTCCTTTACAGATAAGCCATAATTGTTTCGGATAATTTCTACAACGTCTTCTCTTCTTTCTGCTCTCCTGTTCACAGCGAACATAGGGTAGTAGGCTACTCGAGCATCTTCATGAAATGAAATCCAATTGTTAGGGAAAATAGAGTCAGGAGTATCAGGATCTAAGGTGTCTTCTATAACTATTACGTTTATTCCTTTATCTTCAAGTTTGTTAACGAAACGATTGAACTCCACTAATGCTCTTTCTTGAACGTTTTCTGGAGTTAAGCTTTCGAGTGCCTTTTGGTAATAATTATTCACAGCAGTTTGCTCATTCATTCTGAAGCTAACTGGCTTGATCATTAGTATTTTAGAAGTGTGCTGTTTGGGCATTTAAGAATGTGTTTAATCTCTATCCAAAGGTAAGGTAGAACATCGTAATAACCCTTCCATTTTAGCTATCTCGCTATATTTTATTTTGTCTACTGTGTACCCTTTAGATTCTAAAAAAGTATTCGTTTCTTCAAGGTTAATCTCTGAAATAACATGGTTTTTATCTATAGAAAACAGATTGGCACCCATATTATACATCTGTTCGCAATCTATAAATAAGCAGTTTTCTTCACCAAAGTAATTAATAAGCCATTCAGCATCTTCTGGGTTTTTGAACCCTTCTTTGTGAATAATTGCATGACCTAATCCAAAAGGTTGAAAACAGCAGTCTAAGTGAAGTGCGTTCATCTTAGGGTCTGTATCACTTTTTTTTAGCTCAAAAGCTTTTACTTTCTTAGATGGGAATGATTCTTTAAAAAATGCTACACCTTCAACGTTAGTTCTGGATACTTTGTAAGTCGAGAAATCTTCTGGTTCAGAATAACCGATAAAAAGATATTCATTGTGTGGCATAATATCTCCTCCTTCAAATCTTACTCCTTCTGGAGCTTCAATAATGTTGTTTTTTGAGAAATCACTAATTACCTCTGTTAACGCTTCGATTTCTCTACTTCTATCATTAATCATATTTGCAATGACAAACTTATCATCGATTACAATAGCAATATCTCGCGCGAAAATTTGATTGTAATTATCGATAGTTTTTGGTCTTAGCACTTCTATTCCATTATTAATTAGAGCCTTGAGAAAACCTCCCATCTCTTCATCTATGGATTCTTGGGTAGGGAAGCTACCATTTCTGATATGCTCTTTGGATTTGGGATCGTAAGCATCAGCTAATTCAGGTGTCCCTCCGAAAGATTTAGACGAACCAAGAATAACACGCTTTAGCTTAGCATACTCATTTATTACTTTCATGGTTGTATTTACTCTAAGAATTAATACAAAGGTAACCCCGCAAGCAGTTCTTTTATGATGCTTTTGGATTCAAATTCTCTATGTTACGCACAATGGGAATTTAGGAAGTCTAGATTCAGGAGATCATATTTTAGTCATTTAAGTGTAGTATTGAAAAAAATTTATATGCTGAAATCCGCCAAACTTTTATTTGCTTTAATGTCACTGACAGCTAGCATGTTTCTCTCTTCTTGTGCTAGTGAGTCTGATTCTTTTGAGACTGCAGAATCGAAGACTAATTTAGAAGTTGTCTATTCTGTAGAGTTTCCATTCATCAAGGATAAAACGTTATTAAAATGGTTTCCGACAGAGTATAAGGCTATTATAGGAAAGCATGAGTTGTATGGAGAAATGAACTCTAAAATGAATGTTATCTGCAATAGATTTTATGCGAATGAAAAAGAGAAAGTGATATTTCAAACATTGGAAAACATGTCTGGAAATTATAGTTGTGAGATGAAGGCTTTAGACGTGTCTAACTTTATAGATGGGATGCCTGAAATGGTTATTTCAGAACCTATAGCTGACACTACCATATTAGGGGTTAAGTGCAAGGTGGCCATTGCAGCATTTAAAATAGATTCTGTTCCTGCTGTAAAGTTATATTACACGAATGAGTTTGGAATAGAAAATCCTAATTGGTATAACCAGTATAGAGATTTAAATAGTTTTTTAATGGGCTATGAAATAGAGCAGTTTGGTATGAGAATGAAGCTAATGGCCACAAGTTTGACCAAAGTAAATTATCATA
>LAQC01000017.1:40184-40481 GCA_000981645.1 Cryomorphaceae bacterium ASP10-05a
TACTTCTGTAAGTATACTTTATGATTTTTAGATTTATCGATTAATACACATGAATCTGAAAATGTTATGTTCTCTAGCTTAAATGTTTTGGTGTTATTTAATTGTCTGTAGTAAAACTTTTCAACCTCGACTCTTTCCAGAGACTTGTAAACACCTGGATAGATTAAGTCAGCTATTTCTTCCGGGTTCCTTTTAGTTGTAGCATCGCAATACTCTTTTATCGCTGTTTCTATTCCTTCCTGAGGCGAAATGTTTTTGGAGTTTGATTCTCTACAACTCATAAGAATTATTGGAATA
>LAQC01000017.1:40703-46025 GCA_000981645.1 Cryomorphaceae bacterium ASP10-05a
TTATGTGCTAATAAAAAAGCCGTCAAGAATACTCTTAACGGCTTTAGTGGTTCTGTTCGGTAAGCGATTAATAATAGATATTTCTTCTAACCTTAGCGATGTATTTAGCTAACCTTATAACTTGTTTTGTATAGCCATACTCATTGTCATACCAGGTATACAGAACTACCCTTTTACCATCTTCAGAAACTATGGTAGCGGGACTATCAAATACTGCACAGCATTCATTTCCTATAATATCATTAGAAACAAGTTCTTCATTAATAGAATAAAAGATTTGGTTTACTAATTCTCCTTTTAGCGCATTAGTTTTCATTAACTCTTGAATTTGAGTTTTAGTTACTTTCTCACCTAATTCTATATTCATAATGGCTAATGAACCATTAGGAGTAGGAACTCTTACAGCGTTTGCAGTAAGTTTTTTTGCTAAAGAAGGAATTACTTTAGTAACTGCTTTTCCAGCTCCTGTTTCTGTAATTACCATGTTTACCGCAGCAGATCTTCCTCTACGATGCTTGCTGTGCATGTTATCTAACAAGTTTTGGTCATTGGTGTAGGCGTGAACTGTTTCTATATGGCCTGACTTTACACCAAATGCATCATCCATTACTTTTAGAATAGGGGAGATGGCATTTGTAGTACAACTAGCCGCTGAAAAAATATTCATTTTTTCTATATCCAAATTTCTATGGTTAATTCCGTATACAATATTAGGGATTCCTTTTCCAGGAGCTGTTAATATAACTTTTGCTACGCCTTTAGATTTTAAGTGTAAACTAAGTGCTTCTTTATCTCTAAAAGCACCTGTGTTATCTAGAACTAGTGCATTAGAAATGCCATATTTCGTGTAATCGATAGCGCTAGGGTCGGAAGCAGCTATCATGTTTACGCGTTGTCCATTTATAATTAAGCATGAGTTATCAAAATCTGTATCTACAGTTCCTTTAAATCGCCCATGTACAGAGTCATTTTCAAGTAGTGAAGCTCTTTTGCTCATAGATAATTCATCTACCGAGCGCATAACGATAGCTCTTAATCTTAACTGCTGTCCTTTTCCGGCTTGACTAATCAATTCTCTGGCAGCCAACCTTCCTATTCTACCAAACCCGTATAATATTACATCTCTTGGCTCCATCGGCTTACTTTCAGTAGTGAGAAAGTTTTGGAATTTATCCTCTAGAAAATCTTTTGTCGATTTATATGTTTCTCTTTCACTTAACCATTCATCGGCCAACTTTCCGATGTCGATCTTAGCAGGAGCTAGGTCCATATTAAATATTTCGCGAGCTAACTCTGCTGAGTCGAAAACGCTAATAGGCTTTCCAACCATTTCTGCAGAATATTTATGCAAACGAAGAATTTCCGTTATACTCGTATCCACTAGATGATTTCTGAAAAGAACTAGTTCTATTGATTTTTCAAACATAAGTTTACCTATTGAATGAATTAAATCTACAGCTGCTCTTTCTTGATTAACATAGACCTCGAGTTCATTGCTGTAAGTCTCTTGAGTTAATACTGAATTTGACATTTTGAATGTTGCTTATAATTATTAAAATATTCCGACTTTTTCATTGAAAGTCCTGTAGTGCAAATTTAACATGAATTAGGGAATTCATTCTTATAGAAATAAAAAAAGCCGCTCCTTAAAGAAACGGCTTCATGAAAACATTTTACGGGGTTTTACAAGCCAAACCCGTAATAGGCTTTAGTTCCATTTTCATAGACTCCTTCAAGTAGAATTCCTCCGCTTTTGTTCTCTAAGAAATTTTCTAAATCGGCAGAGCTATTAATGTTATCCCCGTCTATTTTAGTCACTATAAATCCTTTTTTTATTCCGCTATAGCTAAGTTTTCCGCGTTGCAATTCTTTAACTTGGGCTCCTCCAGTTATTCCGAGTTTAGTTTTAGTTTCATCAGAAATATCAGAAAACTGAGCGCCTAAAAGTTCTTTTATTTCTGACTTTTCATAAGACTTTAGAGCAGTACCTCCGTCATTATCTCGTAATTCCACCAAGATATCCTTTTCAATTCCGCCTCTCCAAACTGTCACGGTTACATTATCACCAGGTCTATATTTGCTGATCTGCTCCTGCAATTGAGGAACAGAATTAACTTCTTTAGAATTAATCTGAAGTATAACGTCACCAGATTTTATTCCTGCGTCATAAGCCGCTCCATTTTCAGTAAGGGAGTTGACGTGAATTCCTTTTACGTTCGGTAAATTATAATCATTTGCCAACGTTTCCGTTACAGGCTTTATTCTAACACCTATATAAGCCCTTTGTACTTGACCATATTTTATTAAGTCTTCGGCTACTTTAGATGCTATAGAGCTTGGTACGGCAAAACTATATCCAGAAAACGAGCCAGTTCTAGAAGCAATAGCCGTATTTATTCCAATTAATTCTCCATTGGTGTTAACTAAAGCACCACCGCTATTGCCAGGATTCACAGCAGCGTCTGTCTGAATGAAAGATTCTATAGGGAAGATTTTTCTTCCTGGGTCTGAACTTAATAGATTAATGTTTCTTCCTTTGGCACTTACTATTCCAGCAGTAACTGTAGAGGTTAAATCAAAAGGGTTTCCTACGGCTAATACCCATTCACCGATTTTTACTGCCTCACTATCGCCTATTTTCAGAGAAGGAAAAAGAGAGCCTTCTATTTTCAAAACAGCTATGTCAGTGGTAGGGTCTGTCCCTATTAGTTCCGCGCTATATGAACGGTTGTCATTCATACTTACCTCGATATTATCAGCACCTTCGATTACATGATTATTAGTAATGATATAACCATCATCTGAGATAATTACTCCGGAACCAGAACCTTTTTGCACATAAGGCTCTATACCCGAACTATCGCCAAAGAAATCAGCCCAAGGATTATATGCGTTTTGTACTTCTATTTCTGTCTTTACGTGAACTACACCATTTACAGTTTTACTAGCCGCCATGGTGAAATCATTAACTGTCGTTCCGCTTATAGAGGGGTGACTTACATAATTGAAAGTGGAAGCCTCTTTATTATCTCGTTCTCCAGAAGAAATTAATTCTGAATTGGACAAGAAATAGTTGGTAGCCGTTAAAGCAAAAATTCCTCCAATGAAGGCTGCTGCCGTGAAACTGATTATTCTTTTCATTTTTTAGATGTTTTTATTCTTCTTTATCAAAATTAACGCCAGTTTATTCTATTAGTTTTATTGAAAATATTAATTAATGTTAAGCAAAAAAGGGAAGCGTAATGCTTCCCTTTTTACTATTAATTATTTGTTGCTTCGTTAATCTTCAGAATCAGCATTTTCACATGGGATTCCGTACAGTGCTAAAAATATTCCAAGATCTGCAGATGATGTGAAACCGTCACCGGTTAAGTCACATGCACAGTCTCCTGAATAGCATCCATAATCAATTAATAGAATCGCAAGGTCATTAGTTGTTCTGTAACCATCAAAGTTGAAATCTGCTAAACAAAACAATGCCGCTTGTGCATCTGTTCCTAAAACAGTGATCTCTTGAGAGAATGATGACTCATTGCCTACACAATCTATAGCTGTCCATATTCTAGTGAATAAATAGGTAGGGCAGCAATTTAAGTCTACAGCTACATCACCAGCACCTTGTACATCTTCAGATATGTCTAGAGAAGTATTTTGATAGAACCCATCAAAAGCCATCCATCCTCCTAAACCGAAATGCGGACCTACGTTGTTAGCTCCTACACCATGCTGCCATCCTATAGAGTTATCTATCGGAGTATGTGAAATGTCTAAATAAGACCCTTCTAAATCCCCCCATCCTTCTACATAAGCACCTTCGGAATTAACTAGATAGTAAGTCCAATCTAGGTATGCGTCTCCAGCCAAGTTAAAGTCATCTTTATAAGAGTTTCCTTCAATAGCAGACCATGCGTCCCATCCCATTCCTGCGGTAAGAGGAATGTACATGTGCCATCCTCCATTTGGATTTGATTGGTCGTACACTGTACCAGTTAATAATGCCTCTAAACCATTTCCGTTGTCATCATAAAATGAGACTTGAGAGAAAATGGTGTTATAGTACGCTTCTTCATCCTCATGTCCTGGAAGCCCGAATAAAGCCATAGACCAGTCGGCAGAAGCATTTAGAGGCTGAATTCCTTCGCAGTTTTCGTAAGCCTCTGGGTCAGGTTGGAATCCATTATAGACTTCTGTAAATTCTACTTGAACATTTAAATCACAGTTGTCCTCAACGGTTACCAATGGCAATTCAGGATGTTCATCTTGACAGTTGATAGTTAACTCAGAATCTGGTAATCCAGAGAATTCTGGAGCAGTTTCATCTATTACATTAATAGTTTGCGAAACACTAGACTCATTTCCGCAAGCATCGATAAAAGTCCAAGTTCTTACCATCGTAAATTGATTGTCACACTCTCCAGGAGTTATAACTTCCGTTGGGCTTACGGTAATAGGTCCTTGACAATCATCGAGAGCAGTTAAATCAACGGAGGTAGATACCTCAGATGCGCACTGAACATTTTCTTCTTCCGGTGCTTGTGGTGTTACTGGAGGAGTATTATCTACGATATTCAATACAGTAAAGACTTCTTCTGCTTCATTTCCGCAATTATCTGTAGCTGAGAAATAACAAATGATACTGTATCTCACGTTTGTAGATCCTTCGTAATCAACACATCCGTCATGCACAATTGGAACTAAGTTAGAAGCTACATACTGCACGTCATCGTCACAATTGTCTGTTACGTTAGTAGGAACGATATTTAATAAGCCGAATAACTCTTCGTTGCACCCTATAAATGCAGCAGCTTGCTCATCTGTAAGTAAACCGTTTACAAATGCAAACCCAGCTTCAATTCCACATGTGTATTCTGCACATGTAATTTCAGCAGATATGTCATCTGGTAAAGTCATTTCTGGAGCTTCTGTATCTGCTGCTGTGTATTCTATATCACAACTAGTAGAACCATTTTCGTCTGTTACAGTGAATGTTCTGGTAAGCATGTATGGATCAGAAACACATCCAGTTCCAGTATTTGTTTCTGTCCATGTAATAGATGGGTTTCCACAAGAATCAATAATAACTATATCACCAGCATCTCCTGCTGGAATATCATCTATGCATTGATAATCAACTCCTTCGATACATTCAATGGTTAACATACAAGACACGCAAGATCCGTCATCACATGATGCATTTGGATTATAATTAGTTGCAGTAGAATCCGTACAACCTTCAGTAGCTGTTCCACCACAAGTACCTTCACAGTCTTCAGTTAAACAAGAACCGTCATCGCAAGATGCATTAGGATCGAAGTTACAAGC
>LAQC01000018.1:0-3342 GCA_000981645.1 Cryomorphaceae bacterium ASP10-05a
TGTTTTGTACGCTTATGTTCAGTATGGACTCTTACGCGCAGCGTAACACTGCGACTAACCTTTCTGGATTTGATAGAAGAAGCTACCATTTTGGATTCATATTGGGGTATAATAGTTCGAACTTTTCGATGCAAAGAGCGCCTGACTTTGATTTTACCGACTCACTTCTAGCTATCACGATGAAACCTCAGCCAGGGTTCAACTTGAATTTGCTCGCTAGTTATGACCTAATGAAGAATTTTCACATTCGCTTTTTACCTGGGCTTTCATTTCAGGATAGAACAATGGATTTCACATTTCTAGAGTCTGATCTAGATAGAAACACAGAGAGCAGAAGAATAGAATCCGTTTACCTAGACTTTCCTATTAATTTCAAATTAAGGACGAATAGATCTAGAAATTTTGCGGCTTACATGCTGGCTGGTGGTAAATACAGTCTAGATATGCAGTCTCAGAAAGATGTAAACCAAGACTTAAGCGCTAACCAAATCATAAAAATAATAGATCACGATTACTCTATAGATATAGGCGGTGGTTTCGATTTTTTCTTAGAATACTTCAAATTGTCCCTAGAATTCAAGAGCTCTTTAGGGATTCCCAACCTCCTAATACAGGATGACACTATTTACAGTAGAAATGTAAGCAGCTTAAAGTCTAGAGCCTTTATCTTTTCTATTACATTTGAAGGGTAATTACTCTTTATGAAGCTTCCCTCAGGAAATACACCACGTTGGATCATTTTTTTAATTGACTTAGGACTGGTAACTCTATCCTATGTAGTCGCTTATTTACTTAGGTTTGATTTCAATATCCCTAGTGAAGAGTGGACTTTAGGTTCTAAGTTTTTCCCCTTATTCATAGGAGTCAGAGTACTGTTTTTTCTTCTTTTCAAGTCTTACGCAGGAATCATTAGATACACCAGTATAGAAGATACTCGTAGAATTTTTCTAGCCCTATTCTTGGGCACGGTTCTCCTTTACTCTTTTAGCATAGGATACAAATACGTTTTTGGCAGTGAGCTATTCCTCCTCCCAAATTCAATATTAACTATTGAGTTTCTTTTTAGTCTAGTATCCCTTGTGCTATTCAGGCTAAGTGTCAAATTACTTTACACTGAGTTTAAAAATCCACATAGGGTGCGAATGAAAGTAGCCATTTTCGGAGCGGGAGAATCTGGATTAATCACTAAACAAACTATAGACCAGGATCCAAGTGCGCAAATAGAAATAGTGGCTTTCATAGACGATGATAAATCTAAAGTCGGAAAAAAATTAGATGGAGTCACTATATATGACTCTAAGAAATTAAATGAGGTTCTAAACTCTAAAAAAGTAGAACAAATTATCATCAGCATACAGAACCTTGACCCTGCTAAGAAAAGAGAAATAGCTGAGAAAGCGATTAACTCTAAAACGACTATTCTGAATGTTCCACCTGTAAAAAAATGGATCAAAGGAGAACTCTCTTTAAAGCAGTTGCAAACCGTACGAATAGAAGACTTACTTGGCAGAACTCCCATCGTTCTTTCCAAGGAAAATATATTCAAAGACTTAGAGAATAAAACCATTCTGGTTACTGGAGGAGCAGGATCTATTGGCTCAGAACTGGTAAGACAGATTCTAAACTTCAACCCAAAGAAGCTATGGATATTTGACCAAGCCGAAACTCCTCTCTATGACCTCCAACAGGAATTAAAAGTAACAGGAGGTAGTCCTAAGTGTGAATTGGTTATAGGTGATGTTTCTCAGAAAGAAAGAGTAAGACACCTCTTAGACGAATGCAAAGCAGATGTCATCTTTCATGCTGCAGCTTACAAGCATGTTCCTCTTATGGAAGAAAATCCTTCAGAGGCTGTTCTTACCAATATTTCAGGAACGAAACATCTAGCTGATGAAGCTATTCGGCAGAAAGTAGGCAAGTTCATTTTAATCTCTACCGACAAAGCAGTAAACCCAACCAATGTAATGGGTGCTACCAAAAGAGCCGCGGAAATGTATTGCGAGGCTATGAACGGTACTTCTGAAACTAAATTTATAGCTACTAGATTCGGGAATGTTCTAGGCTCTAATGGCAGTGTAATTCCTCTGTTTAAAAGACAAATTAGAGAGGGCGGTCCGCTTACAGTGACGCATAAAGATGTAACGAGGTTCTTTATGACTATTCCCGAAGCGGTACAGCTCGTGCTTGAAGCGGGAACTATGGGGAAAGGAGGCGAGGTATTCGTTTTCGATATGGGTGAAAGCATACGGATTTATGACCTTGCTGAAAAAATGCTTAAGCTATCTGGACTGGAGGAGGGAAAGGATATAGAGATTAGATTCACAGGATTAAGACCGGGAGAAAAACTGTATGAAGAACTGCTAACTTCTAAAGAAAACACTATAGAGACGCATCACCCAAAAATCATGATAGCTAAGCTATCCTCTGAAAATAACGATGCCTCTATAAAAAAAATAAGCGAATTGATTTCACTGTTTGACGGACAGAATAATGAAGCGCTCGTAAAAATGCTAAAAGAAATCGTACCTGAATTTAAAAGTCAAAACTCTATTTACACACGCTTAGATTAACTCCTATCGAAACTCCTAAAGACTCATACCGCACGTTAAAAACTTCTTCTGAAAGCTTATACAAAGTGAAAGGCAGTAAGCATTTTGGGTATGCTTTTCCGGCTTACTCCATAGAGGAAGTAAAAGAGAGATTGGAGGAAGTAAAGAAAGAACATCATTCTGCCAGGCACCATTGCTACGCTTATAGATTAGGCCTAGATAAAAAAGTGTTTAGGGCTAATGATGATGGAGAACCGTCAAACTCTGCTGGAAAACCTATTTTAGGTCAAATTCAATCTTTCGAACTCACCAATGTATTTATATGTGTCGTGCGTTATTTCGGAGGAGTGAAATTAGGTGTAGGCGGTCTAATAGATGCTTATAGAACGGCAGCCAAAATGGCTATTAATGAGAACTCTATTCTGGAGAGGCACGTTCATCATTTCTATAAATTAGAGTTTGATTATAACGCCATGCCTAAGGTGATGTCTCTAATTAAAGAGCTTCAGTTAGAGATGAATAAACCAGACTTCCAGCTATCCTGCTCACTTCTTACCGACATAAGAATGGATAACGCTCCCCTCCTAGAGAATGCTATTAACGGTATACATGGCGCCAAATTTAAACTCATTAACGTAGCTTAAAATGAACGTAATCATCATAGGACCGGCATTTCCTTACAGAGGCGGAATAGCTGATACGAATCACTCCTTATGCAGATCGTTTAATAAATTGGGGCATCAGTGTGAGTTGGTCACTTTTACCATGCAGTACCCTAACTTCTTGTTTCCTG
>LAQC01000018.1:3348-21286 GCA_000981645.1 Cryomorphaceae bacterium ASP10-05a
ACTCAGAGGATGAAGCTCCCAGAGATCTAAAGATCAAAAGAAAAGTAAGTAGCCTTAACCCTATAAGCTGGCTCAGAGCGGCTTATTATATCAATAAGAAGTCTCCCGATTTAGTTATTATAAGATATTGGATCCCATTTATGGCTCCCGCATTAGGCTCTATAGCTAAATTAATCAATGGACGAACAAAAGTCTTGGCCATGTGTGACAATGCCATCCCGCATGAAAAAAGAAAAGGAGATCAAGCTCTGACTAACTATTTCATGTCTAAGTGTGAAGGATTTATTACACTCTCTTCTCATGTGAAAGAGGAGTTAAAGGCTTTTACGAATAAGGATATTTTAAGTCTATTCCATCCTATAAACACCGATTTAGGAGCGGTTATCCCCAAGGAAGAAGCGAGGAAAAAATTAAGCTTAGAAAAAAACGGAAATTACATCCTGTTCTTCGGTTTAGTGAGGGCTTATAAAGGTTTAGATATATTATTAAGCGCACTCTCTGAAGTAATAAAAAAAGACAGATCTATCCAGTTAATCATAGCAGGTGAGTTTTATGAAGATCGTGAAAAATACGACCAGTTAATTAGAACACTCGGACTGATAGAGCATGTAATAATCCATGACCACTTCATTCCTTCCGCAGAGATTCCATCCTATTTCTGTGCTGCAGATATCTTAGCTCAAACGTATCACACAGCTTCTCAAAGCGGAGTGACTCAAATCGCTTATCATTTTAACCTGCCTCTTTTAGTCTCTGATGTAGGTGGACTAACTGAGATGGTTCCACATAACCGAGTAGGATATGTTAGCCCGCTAGATCCACAGAAAATTTCTGAAAATTTACTGGACTATTTTTCTACGAGCAAAAAAGAGGAATTCGTTTCTAACCTAAAGCAAGACAAAGAGAAGTACACTTGGAACGCACTGGTAACTATGGTTATTTCCAAATTTACATGAAAGTAAAAAGGAATGAAAAGCGAGCACTAAGCACTCCGATTCCCTCCTAAAATTAAATTCTATATTTAACGAGTTCAGACTTAAACACCACTGGTCCTGGGGTTCCAAAAGACCATTTACCCCCCTTCTATGAGTTCATGATTACTAATCATAAACTAGTAAACATTTCATCTGAATTTTAACCTACAGTCTCCACTCACCTCATATTCAAAAATGTGCCTTTAATGTCCATGTTTTAAATAAATTTGTGCTTAAATCTTAGAGCATTTAATTTGCTTGTATTTTTAAGATCAAGTTTTTAATTAAATCTATGAAATACCTTATTCTTATAATTCTAGCCTTTTCACTCAGCAGTTGTTTTGAGATAATAGAAGAAGTAAATGTAAATAACGATGGTTCTGGGGCTCTCAGCTATACAGTTAATCTCAGCCAAAGCAGAACTAAAATTAATTCGCTCATGCTTCTGGACAGTATAAAAGGACAGAAGATTCCAGATGAAAATGATCTCAGAATAAAAATTAATGAAGTCCTGGAGCTTATGGAAAAGACAGAAGGCATTACGAACCTAAAACAGGAGCTAAACTTCAATGACTACATCTTCAAATTCTCATGTGATTTCGCGCATACAAATGCACTTAATGAGGCCACCAGAATAGTGAAGTCTGCGTATGACATAAACGACCCTTATGCTAATTCTGATGATCACTTCACCTTTGACTCTTCTTCTAAATCCTTCAGAAGAAAAGGAGATTATTCTGATGAAGCGGATTTGGAAAAAGTAAAACAACAAGACTTAGCGCTTCTCAAGAATGCGGAATTTACTGGAATCTATAGATTTCAATCTGATATTAATTCTGTTTCCAATACCGAAACTAGAATCTCGCCTAATAAGAGAGCAGCTATGATAAAGGTTAACGTGCTAGATTTAATGACAAAAAAATTCACCCTCGAAAATATAATTACGCTTAACTAATATTTAACCTATCTGAAACTGGTATTAACCTTTCCAAAAGTTGATTTCAAAACAGATGGGACTATATATTCAATCTAATAAACGAAGTATCTAAATAAGCAAAAAATGAAATCATTAATCCTTACTATAACAGTGGTCCTTTCTATTGCATGCTGGTCTAACATTGCTGCGCAAAACACGGTAATGACCCCAGAAAGTGCAGATATGATCTTTACACTCAGGGGAGGTAAACTTTTAGAAAAAGTTTCTCTGCAGGAAATGAAAGAAATAGATGCGGTAAATAATATTTTTGCTCAAATGGTCAGGGCTTCTGGAGAATCAGGAAGAAAAATAGATGAACTAGGAATTAACCTCTATGCTAATGCTCAACTATTCATGAGCTTTAAAGAGGAAGGAACTATGCTTATGGGGACTACATTCGAGTTAGATGATGTAAAGGTATTTAAGAGCATTTTCATGAAAGATGCTGAGATAAAAAACGAATTGGGTGTCGAATACTCTATAAGTGATGGATACACTAGAGCTATAAAAGGAAATCAAGGCTTAATCACCTATGCTGTAATAACACCTTCTTATGAAAAGGAATCTTTTTATTATGATGAAACTCCCATCGCTCCTGAATATTACTATGATGAAAACACCCTGCTAGAAGAAGATATAGTAGAGACTATTCCATACGAAGAAGAGGCAGCAGAGCAGATGGAAATCATAGAGGATTCTATAAACTTAGAGTACCTAAAAGAAATAGAGAGCATCGAAGAACTGTCTTATTATGAACAGCTTGAGATAGAAGAAACTGTGCAGATTGACGAAATAACTAACTATAGTAAAAACTATGCGCTGGAGTTATTGGCTAACAATTTTAGTACGGCTACTTCTCTCGACTCTAAGATGGTAGACCCTAAAGCTGATTTTTCACTTGTAATTAATGGTTCTTCTAGTCTATTTAAATACATGATGAATAGTACTCCAGGCACATACAAATCTTCTACAGTAAAACAATTAGAAGCAATGATGGATGACATGTATGCTGATTTTAAATGGATGTCGTTAAATGGCTTTTATGACAAAGATGAATTAAGAGTTGAGTCTAACGCCAAATTAGGCGGAGATATGTCTGAATGGTGCGCTGAAATGATGAATGCTGAAGTAAATTCAGAGATGTTAAAATACATTCCTTATAATGATCAAATCGCATTTGTATCTGGAGCTTATGATACTAAAAGTATCCTAAATGGATATTACGGTTATTTAAAGAAAATGGTTAAAAGTCTGCCGAGTGAAGAAGGAATAGATGTAGGGGAAGTAAGCAGTATTATCATTGATTTCGTGGATTTATTTTTGGATGAAAATGCTATATCTCAGTTAATAAAAGGAGACTTTTACGCGGGCATAACTGACATTAACACTTATGATGTAGAATACACTACCTACGAGTATGATGAAGAATGGAACTATAAAGAGATTACTGGTATAAAGCAGGAAGTACTCCCCGATTTTTTAATCATGTTTTCTTCTGAAGATGAAAAGAACATAAACAACTTTTTTAGACTCGCAGAAATAAGCTCGAATGGCGAGTTCAAAAAAGAGAACAACTATTATAAACTGGCTGCAGGAAAGGAATCCCCAATAGACATTTACGCGATGCAAAAAGAGGGCATAGTTTTTATCTTCTCTTCTCAAGTAGTATTAGACTTTATACAAAACGGGGGTGGAAGCCCTTCTTCTAAGCAAAAGTCGTCCATCACCGATTATAGTTCTGTAATGCGCATTAACGGGGAAGAATTAGCCAACAAAGTTCCTTTGGAAGATTTACCTACTGATGCGAAGTCTATGGTCGACTTCATGAGAGAAACTGCAGGAAACATCTCTTTCACCCAAAAGAAAATTATGAGAGATGTGCTTTCTTCCGAAGTTACGCTTTCTACTCGAGGAGAACATGCCAATTCACTTGACTATTTTCTGAGTACTTTTAATGAACTCATAAATATGAATCAATCTAATAACACGCTTAGAAACTAAAAAATGAAAGGCTTAAAAATAGCTTTAGGGAGCATAGCAGTTCTATTACTTTTAGCTGGAGTTTACTACCTACACAGTAAAAAAGTAAATGACCAAGCAAACATTAATGTATTCCAAGCTATTCCTGAAACAGCAGATGCCGTTTTTGTAATTAATCTAGAAGCATTCGTTAAGCTCGCTTTCTCTAACATCTCTGACCTCTTAAAGTTAAGCGATAAACTGGAAAAAGGGGATCGTACTGAATCTTTTCAAAATGAAGTTCAGCTATCAGGAATAAACCTTTCAAGAAAGATAATCGTGTTTTTAGAAGAGGAGACAGTAAGTGCGCTAATTCCTATACAAAGTAAATCTGAGTTTAGTGCTTATCTTCAAAAGCTAACTGCCAGCAGCAAACTGAGCAGCATATCTGAAACTGAATTCTATTCTCCTGATCTAAAATCTTACATTACTTTTTCTGATAAAATTTGTTTTATAACCATGAGTCCTAGTACCAATGTTTCATTAGCTCAAGAGGCTTGGAAAGGCATAACTGCTATTAACGGAAATCCTTTGGATCCTGCTCTAGAAGAATTACAGAACTCTGATGAACACTTTTCATTTTACATAAAAGAAGACGAAATATCTGCAAGAAATTCATTTTTCAAGCACTCTCCTAGCGCTATCTCGCATCTTTCATTTAGAGATGGAGAAATTCTACTGTCTGGCCTAATAGAGTCTAACGATGATGAAGCCACTAACCCGTTTAGTAAGCTAGGTGAAAGCCTCCCTAAATCTTCAATAGCCAGCATTTACGTGAACTTAGACACCTCTCCTGAAATGTGGGATTACTGGTTACAAAAAAGCGCAGCTAAAATATTAGCAGACGACTTTACTCGTTCTTTCACTGATTCACGAGAGTTGGTGAACTGGGATGGCCTATTTAACTTTTCTGTAAATGGAACTGATAATGTAGATATAGAGTCTATTACATACTCCTACGATGACAATTTCGAACCGATAGAAGAGAAAACCTTGAAGGCCGTGACTCAATTAACTTATACAGGAAATCTTACACTCCATACTATACCGAGCAATAACTTGAAATTAGATAAGCTTCTCCCAAGCCAATCACACTATTCTCAAATAATAGATTCTACGCTGTGGTTTAGTACTACAGAAAATTATCCAAAGGAAACTATAGCTAACCCCAATGCCATACATGCTTATTTGGATTTTATAGAATTAAACTCCATAGCCGATAAGCTAAATATTCCTTCTTCATTTAGAGGCGGAGGAGTCCTAGAGCTAATTAAAGAAGCTGAGCTAAAAGTAACTACCATAGGAAACCAGATTTCGACCAAGCTGGTAATTCGCACAGCTGAGCCCGAAAAAAACTCTCTAATTTACTTAACCGGGCAGCTGTCCGCCATGGATTTCAATCCATTAAAGAATCCTTAAAAAGAGAGCTAACCCGTTTAAAGAAGGAACTCAACCAATTTAAAAGCCCAGAACTTATCTGGATTACCCCAAAAGAAATCCCTAATTCCATTTGGCTCTAGATTTAAGCACGAGAAAAGAAAAAGTAGTTCACTCCATGAGACTCAGGCTTAGCTCTCACTAACTTATTTCCCTCCATAAATCTGATTTCATAATCGTGTTTTTCCATAAATTGAATAAGCTCTTTAGCCTCAGGAGTAGTGATGTCTGAATTTATTTCAAGCATAAAAATCGGCCTATGCTTAGCTATGAAGTCCACACCACCTTTTAGCACTAATAATTCGGCTCCTTCTACATCACACTTAACAAAAGAAACTTTTCTATCTATTCCTAAATCATCTAACCGCTGAACCTCTACCGTAATATCTCCCTCACCTTCTGTTAAATGGCCCTCATAAAAATTATCTCCAGAATGGTCGAATTTAGGAATAGAAAAGCGAGCTTCCCCAGAGGAATTACTTAGTGCAAAATCATGTACCACAACGTTATGTATATTCCCCGAGCTAATATTAGCCCTCAAGTACCCATTCACTTCTGGAATAGGTTCGAATGAAATCACTTGTCCTTTTTCACCTACCAGATTTGAAAACAGCTTTGTGTACGCTCCGAAGTTTGCTCCTATATCTAAAACAGAATCTCCGGCTTTAACTAGATCATTTATAATAGCCATTTCCGGCTCTTCTTCTCCCGTTAATTCCGAAAATTTCTTTAAGTAATGCTTGGACCGCATCCTTTTTAAAAGACTATCTGGCAGAAGAGGAAACAGTATTCTTTTGGTCAATTCTTTCATTCTCAAGGAGCGTAAATTTTAGGCATTATCTTTATCTCTTCAATTTCTAAGTAATAAGGCATCCCATCTTTGGTGTACTCCAAAACGGCTCCTTTTGATAATCTCAAGCCAGAAGATTCATAGACCACAGGCTCATGAACTTGTGGAACATTAGCGTCTGTGCCATACATTCTTCTGTATGCTGATATACTAACGAACTCAATGCTTTCTTCCAATAAAAATCCAGGTTTTTTTTCTCCGTTTATCCTAAGAACCGCCAATGGAATAACCACACTATCTACCATTAATCGTTTAAACTCTATAGAAGAAGCTAACCCTACACCCATACTGAGTTCGTACTTCCTAGTTCCTCTTAAATTAGAATGGACACCAGGAATAGATGTTCGGCTAGACAAAATTACATTTTTAAAATTTGTCTCCTTATCTTGATACTCACTTATAATCTCTATAGCTGCCGAAGAATGGACTTCTATAAGGTCTGGTTGATTCCCACAGTTACCTAAAATAAATACGAAAAGTAGCCCTGTAATAGTTGTTGTATAATTCATAGGTAAGAAATTCAAATTTTCATTCCATTAATGCCAAAAATATAAGTTCTTTGCTCCTATTTTACGGTTAACGTCTTAAAATCGAATGAATAATCAAACTTCTATTAAACCTTGAAACAATTCATAAAGAAATGTCTTACTGCATTAGGTATTTATATATCTAAGAATCAGAAATATGACGCCCTCTTAGAGAAGATTCTAGAGAAGAAACTAGACGACTCATCCAATTGTGTAGATGTAGGAAGTCATAAAGGTGAAATCTTAGACCTTTTTATCAAGTACGCTCCAAACGGAAAGCACATCGGCTTCGAGCCCATTCCACATTTAGCTAAATCCTTAAAAAAGAACTACAGCAATTCTGTAATCATTAAAGACTGTGGTTTGAGTAATGAATGTGGCCAAAAGGAATTTACCCACGTAAAAAACGCAGAGGCTTTTAGCGGATTCAAGGAAAGAGATTATCAAAACAGACAAGTAGATTTAGAGACTATTACAGTAGAAATATCAACGC
Source organism: Cryomorphaceae bacterium ASP10-05a (assembly GCA_000981645.1). GTDB lineage: Bacteria > Bacteroidota > Bacteroidia > Flavobacteriales_D > Sanyastnellaceae > ASP10-05a. The sequence goes on from LAQC01000018.1 coordinate 10,625, forward strand.
TAGACCATACGCTATCTGAAGAGGAAATAAGTCAAGTGGCTCTCATAAAAATAGACGTTGAGGGAGCCGAATTAGAAGTTCTTGAAGGAGCTTTAAACACGGTGAAAACGCATAAACCGCTAGTCATTTTTGAACATGGAAAAGGAGCCGCTGACTTTTACAGCACTTCTCCCTCTGAAGTCTTTGATTTTTTCTCTAAGCGTTGCAATATGTCTATATCTACTCTAGAAGAGTATCTAGACAATAACGATTCTTTAAGTAAACAAGATTTCGAAAACCACTTTGAAAGTGGAAACGAGTATTACTTTATAGGTCACTAGATTCTACTCAGAGATCACTAGCTTATTCTTAAAATTACCTTCTGTTGTTGTAATCATAACGCTATAGACCCCTTGACTCAAGAAAGATAAATCTATAACATTGGAAAATTCAGCATTAGCATTATACACTTCTTTTCCTGCAGAATCAAACACCAAGATTCTACCTTGAAGCAAAGTGCTTTTAGTTTGAATGAAATTCACCTTTCCTGTGCTAGGGTTTGGATATAAACCGAAATCCTCACTAGTATAATCATAAATACCTAGACAGTTTTCAACTGTCACATTCACGACATCAGTATGAGTACATCCTACACCATCTAAAATCGTTAAAGTAATAGGAAATACTCCTACCCCACTCTCCTCTGCAGAGAAGGCATAAGTAGAGTTCACACTCCCATCCTGCCATTCATAAAGAAAGAATCCTAAAGGCGCTATAAATTCTGTGGTTTCATCTAAACATAACGTTGGATTAGCACCCAAACTAAACTCTAGGCTGTTTCCTGCAGAAATAGTGTACTGAAACTGATAACCGCATCCATTATCATCTTCTATTTCTAAAAAGTAAGTTCCCACACCTATATTTTCTATATTAGGTTCAAATGACTGGAAACTTTCGGGTCCAGACCAAATTACATCGTAAGGCTCTGTCCCTCCGGATATGTCAGTTAAAATAAGACCGTCTTCTAACACTTCGCATGACGTCAATTCTCCCGTAAAATTAGGAACTATAACTTCAGGCGATTCTACTGTGTATGTTTCAGTAAAAATATAACCGCATTCATTCGTAATGACGCACGTATAATCCCCAGCAGGAACATTTTCTAATGTGCGCTCCTCAGAATTAAAATCATTAGGCCCTTCCCAAACTACAGAGTAATTTATTCCTAAACCGTTTATTTGTGGAACTATTCCGCTTCCCGTATCTCCCTTCACATTGGCGCACTGAACATCCGTTAAATAACTATTCTCCTCTGGCTCGTCCAGATGAGTAGTTACAGTAATTTCTGAAGTTCCTACAGCTCCTCCCCAACCATCTAACTGAATGTAATAAGTCTCTCCAGGATTTAAACAACTTACATAACACGTAGAAGCATATCCTGTTGCCCCTTCTGAACAGCCTATATAAGCATCATCATTACTAGACAACAGTGTATAAGTCGAAAAGTCAGAACAATCTTCTACTTGGTATACTGCTATAGCAGTATCGAAGTCGTTTAACTCGTTACACGAAGAAACCTCAAATGCACCATCAGTCTCCGGTACAAAAGTCACCCACATTGTATTTGAAGGGCCGTCATTACCACCACACCATTGTCCATAAGCTCCACAAAATCCTTCAGCCGGAGAAATCTCACCAAAGCTTGTTGTGGCTTCTGCGTTTTCTAGAACTACAGAATCTCCATCTATTTCTAAGCTAAAACTCTCACATGGCCTATCTCCATCTATAAATGCAGGAGTTAAATCACCAGCAGTAAACGTAAACGTGTTTCCTTCTCCAGTGCCAACTAAGTAAGACGTAATGACACCCTCTTGAATTACCTCGAAAATCAATCCTCCGTCACCATAATCATCTACAAATATGAGATCATATTCTTGTCCCTCAACGAGACAAAATGGGCCCTCTATGAAAACTTCATTGCTGGCATACCCGTTACCTCCTGTTGCAGGTATACCATCTGAAGGTCCAAAACATGATACTTCCAAGATATTTCCAGCTTCATACAATGGAGTCTCTTCACATGCCTCTCCTTGATTAGCCAACTGCCAATAGGTCTCATACCCCCAGTTATCGGTGAAAACATTCACAAACACTTCTGTCTCTCCCTCTAAACATTGAGATTGGACGGTGAAGCTTGAAAATAAAAGAGTGAAAATTAGCACATAAAGTTTCATAAATTTTTTGATTTAAATTAAGACTGCTTCAAATATATGAAGTAATAAAAAAGAACAATTTTTATTCGGAATAAGAATTCAAATCATAGACCTTTGTATCATGGATTTATTAGGTCACTGGCACGAGTTAGAGATATTTGAAATTGATAGAGATTTCGTGTACCTCATTCACCCTGAAGGAATAACTGAAGAAATAGAAAAAACAGTGAAGCATAAGCTTACCATGGAACCGGAGATAGTTATGGAAACTAGGCCTATTTTAATTCCTATGGCGCACAATCAAACTGACAAACTGCTAAAAGAAGGTGCTAAAGTTTCCGTGTTTCTTTACAACAAGAAAGATGGAATCATAGCTGGAACTATGAAAGAGCCTTTAGTAGCACTGAATAAGTTTGCTTATTTAAGGATTGTAGGGATGAACACATTTGCATTTTTTGCAGACATGGGATTAGATGCTGACTTATTTATTCATAAAAGAGAAGAAGGAATCCAGCCAGAGATAAATAAGAAGTACATCGTGACCTTAAGATTAGACCGTCTTACAGGAAAGTTAAATGGTGATTTTGATTTAGATAAATTTCTAGAAAGAAGAGGCTATGATTTTCAAAATGAGGATGAAGTAAAGTGTCAAATCGTTGGAAAAACTGAGGGAGGATTTAAGATCAATGTAGAAGACAAATACTGGGGTTATTTAACAGATGCTGAGGCTGTCACTCACATTAAAATGGGAGCTCGATTTACAGGATATGTAGACGATAATAGACAAGGCTCACTAATTATAAGCATGCAGCCTTCTCTAGAAAAATCTATTAAAGATGCCTCTCATAAAGTTTTACTTATGGTTCAAGAAATGAAATATGTAAGACTTACCGAGGATTCCGATGAAGAAGAGATTAAGCTTAGACTAAAAATGACCAAGAATACGTTTAAAAAAGCAGTTCAAGACCTCACTAAAAAAAACTTAGTAGTAATGACCAAAAGAGGTCTAAAAATTAAAAAATAGATAAATGAAAATTCTTCTTTCTCCAGCGAAGAAACTTAATTTTGATACCCCTTCATCATCTTTAGAAGCTTCGAGCCCTGCGTTTTTGTCAGAGGCAGATAGTTTAGCTAAAAAACTTAATACTATCTCAGCTAAAAGTTTAAGTGAAATGATGCACTTAAGCGAAGCACTTACTTCTCTCAATAAGGATCGCTATGCTCAATGGGAAACCGCACCACAAAAGGAAGCTGTTCTGGCTTTTAATGGAGATGTGTATTTGGGTTTAAATGCTAATAATTGGAAAAAAGCTGACCTAGAGCACTCCCAGTCCCAGATTAGAATTCTCTCTGGACTATATGGAATCCTCAAGCCTTTAGACCTAATCAAGCCTTATAGATTAGAAATGGGGAGTAAATGGTCTCTTACTAAAACCAAAACGAACTTATATAAGCATTGGGGAAACACTATTGCTACGCAGCTAGAGTCTGAAATGAAAAAAGAAGACGTTATTATAAATTTAGCCAGTGCTGAATACTCTAAGGTTCTTCTTCCTCATTTATCTCCTGAAAGAAAAGTAATCACTGCCGAATTTAAAGACTTTAGAAATGGTCAATTAAAAATGATTCAGATATTTGTAAAAAAAGCCCGAGGAATGATGGCTAAATTTATAATCGAGGAAAAAATCTCGGATGAAAAGGATTTAATTAAATTTGACAAAGAGGGTTACCAATTTGATGGTAACCTTTCAACTGAAAATAAATTAGTATTTACAAGATAAAAAAACATGAAAAATTATTTATTACCAGCTCTTATTTCTTTAGCTATCGTGGGGTGCTCTACTATGGCACAAGACGAAAGCAGTTCATCTGCGAGTAATGGCACAGAAACAGAAGTTAGTTACGCTATAGGTGTGAGTATAGGAGAAAACTTGAAGGCTCAAGATTTTGAAGGATTATCATACGATGATATCTCTAGAGGAATAAGTGATGTATACGCAGGAACTGCCTCTGTAGATATTACAGAAGCTCAAAAAACCGTTCAGGAATACCAAGAAACACAGAAATCAGCTAAATATTCTGTTAATCTTAAAACAGCTGAAGACTTCTTGGCTTCTAACGGAAAAAAAGATGGTGTGATGACTACTGAAAGTGGCCTTCAATATAAAGTATTAACTGAAGGGACAGGTGCTCTTCCTACTTCTACAGATAAAGTTACTGTTCATTATTCAGGAACTTTAATCGATGGAACTCCTTTTGACAGTTCTAGAACAATAGACCCTACCAAAGGAAAAAAAGGAACTCCTGCTACTTTTGGTGTAACTCAAGTTATCAAAGGATGGACAGAAGGGTTACAGTTAATGAAAGAAGGTGCTGTCTATGAATTTTATATTCATCCTGACTTAGCATACGGAGTAAATCCAAGACCGGGTGTGATTAAGCCAAATGACGCGCTTGTCTTTAATGTAGAACTTATTGCAGTGAACTAGGCCTCGTACTCCTAATAAAATTAGACTAAAGGCTTCTTTCGAGAGGCCTTTTTTATGCCCTGTAGTCTCTTGAAACCTTTATTATTGGCTGAGCGTAAAACTATTGAACTGTCAAATTTAATAGTCATGAGAAGAAGTGTCTTAATAGTTATTCTAGCTTTTTTTTCCCCGTATGCACTTCTTAGTCAAGAACTTCCCGAATGTGGAAGCACTCTCGTGCAGGAAATCGAACTAGAGGACAATGCCTTGTTTCAAAGAAGATTATTCAATTTAGAAAGCAGATTAATAGTGGGTAGAACAAATGGAATGGAGCTTAGAGATGGCGAAATATGCGTCATTCCTGTGGTAGTCCATGTACTCCATGTTGGTGAAAACATAGGAGACGGCTCTAATATTTCTGATGCTCAAGTTCAGAGTGCTATAGCAGCATTAAATGAAGACTTTAGAAAAATAGCTGGAACTAACGGAGATGGAGATGGAGTAGATGTGGGTATAGAATTTTGTCTCGCATTAAGAGATCCAGACGGAAATAGCACAAATGGAATTATAAGATCAGACGCCTCATCTATCCCTTTATATTCAAACGAGGGAATAGGCGTAGGTCAAGGCTCAGGTGCTGATGAAGTCACCGTGAAATCTTTTTCTGTATGGCCTAAAGAGGATTACTTAAACATTTGGGTCGTAAATGAAATAGAGGATAATGATGGAGGAAGCGGAATCCAAGGATTTGCTTATTTCCCTTTTAATTCAGTGAAAGACGGAGTAACTCTTTTACACAATTCATTTGGGACAGTAGGAAACTTAAAAAATTACACAGACATGAACAGAACTACTTCTCATGAGGTAGGTCATTTCTTAGGTCTATATCATACTTTTCAGAATTCGACTGATTGTGATGAAACTAATTGTGAATCTCAGGGAGATAGAGTATGTGATACTCCTGTAACCGTTATTAACTCTAGCTGCAGCAGCCCAGAATGCTCAGGAACACAACAAATAGAAAATTATATGGACTATACGGGGCAAACATGTAAGAACATGTTTACCGAAGGCCAAAAAGTAAGAATGAGATTTACTCTTTTTGAAGAAAGAGGATCCCTTTTAGAATCACTAGGATGTGTCCCTGTTTCAGAATATGACGCTAGTGTTTCCTCTGTAAATTACCCAACGGGCTCTTTATGCAGTGGGAATATATTCCCTGAGGTAACTATAACAAATTATGGAGGGCAGTATTTAACTTCATTGGAAATCCAGCATTCTGTGGACAATGGAGCCATAGAATCTTTCGATTGGTCAGGAAATCTAGCTCCTGGCGCATCCGAATTAGTTACACTTCCTTTAGTATCTGTAGATGGAGGAACCCATATATTTTATGCAAACTCAGGCTCTCCAAATGGAGGAAGTGACGAATACGCAAGCAATGATGCTGCCCAGTCAGGATTTTCTTTAAGCTCAGGAGTAATCGCGACAGTAAATATTAATATAGATTATGCAGGCAGCGAAACCACTTGGGCTATTCTTCAAGGAGATGACGTCTTAAGTTCGGGTGGACCTTATATAGATAATAATCCTAACGCCATTATGACACATAACGTTTGTCTATCAGAAGATTGTTATGAATTCGTAATCTACGATGAGTACGGAGATGGCTTAGGTTTTTTAGTAGGTGATTATGAAGTATTAGATGGTTCAGGAAATCAAGTCGCTTCTGGCCAAAACAACTTTGGAGACTCTGCTAGTCATGAGTTTTGTTTGGAAGCTCCAGTTGGAGATCCTCCAAGCTCTTCATTTACCACATCTACTGAAACTATATGCCTGGATGAGTCTATTAATTTTAATAGTACTAGCTCAGGAGATCCTACTGGATGGTCTTGGCAGTTTGAAGGAGGGTCACCTTCTACATCTTCAAGTGAAAATCCACAAAATATTCAATACACTAACCCTGGAAATTATTCTGTCACTCTAACTACTACGAATACTTTCGGAGCAGATGTAGAAACGATAGATGAAATGATCACAGTTCAAGCTTATCCTGACATCGCGGTTACTTCATCTGACATTCTATGCAATGGAGCGAATGATGGCGAGGCTTCAGTGACTGCTTCTTCTGGTTCTTCTATATCATGGAGTGCTGGTGGAACAGAAAATCAGATCACTAATTTAAGTGCCAATTCTTACTCTGTAACAGCCACTTCTAGTATAGGATGTGCTAGTTCAGTAAACTTTACTATCTCAGAACCTCAGGAATTATCTTTAACTGTGTTTAAGTCTGATATTACTTGTTTCGGTGCAGCTGACGGTACAGCTTCGGCCACTGTAACAGGAGGCACATTAACGTATACCTATTCATGGAACAGTGGAAGTAATTCGATATCAGAATTAGATGAAGGAGTTTATTCTCTTATGGTTTCTGATGCGCATGGATGTGAAACATCTGCTGAATTTGCTGTTGTACAACCTTCAGAAATAGTAGTGACCTTGAATGACATTTTAGCTGAAACATGCGAAGGTTTTGACGGTTCTGCTATAGCCAATGGACTAGGAGGAACAGGAAACCTAACTTACTCCTGGTCTAATGAGACCAGCGGCCAAACGCTTTCTGGAGTAAACTTCGGAGATTATGAAATCACTGTTTCTGACGATTCAGGGTGCAGTACTCAAGCTGAGTTTAGCATTCCTTATGACTGTGAAGAAGTGCTTCCTACTACCCAATTAGTAAGTAATCAATGTAACAAATCAGGTTTTGTGCTCTCTGATGAACTTAGATGTAACTCTGTCCCAGGTGTAGAGATGTATTTATGGAATTTCAGTGATGCTGCTGGAGTTGTTCTTGATGAAGCATATACGATGGGTAATAATAATAATTTCATGCTTTCTGAACTTGATTTTCTGACCTATGGCTCTTCGTTCAACGTGAAAATAAAAATCCAAAAAGAATCAGAATGGGGAGAATGGGGAGGAACCTGTTCTGTAAATATTCTAGACACGCCACCAGCAATTTCATTAACAGAAGCTGATTGTAACGCAGAGTATGTTACTCTTGGATATACTCTTCAAGCGGAACAAAATACTGGAGCAGATGAATTTGAATGGTTGATTAACGCAGCAAGTAGTTCTCATAATTACTTCACTTACATGAATCAAATTACCATTACACAAGAAATGCCCTTAGTAGCTAATGATGTATTCTCTGTTCAGGTTAGAACCAGACATGGTGAAGCTTGGAGTGAATATGGAGACGAATGCACGTTTACTCTTGAGCTAGTAGATAATATCCCTTCATGGGATGACCAACAAGAAATTCTCACTAGTGTATACCCTAACCCTAACTCAGGAAATGAGTTTTCTATCGATTTAGAGAACCTAACAGCAAGTAATAACGTATTAGACATATCTGTTTACGATTCTAGCGGACGTCGTATTAAGACTTGGTCAGAAGAACAAAACAGAAATACCCACATATCGAAAACGTATAGCTTCGATAATAAATTATCCAGTGGAATGTACTTAATTCAAGTGGATTCTTCCGGCCAAATGTACCAGCAAAAACTGATCGTTAAATAATATAGGGTGGAGACCAATTTACTTGGTCGAAGTGAAAGGGGGTTAGTCGCAAGACTAGCCCCTTTTTACGTTTAAAAAAGTTTTAATTTACGGATTCAATAACCAATAATTAATTTTATTTTTAGGACACCATTGTGCTAGGGAACTATTTACCTTTGACCTTACTTGAAAAAATCAGATCACATAGCTGCCATACTGCAACGCTTACCTGAACTCCCGGGTATCTATAAACATTTCGATAAAGAAGAGAAACTTATCTATGTGGGAAAGGCCAAAAACCTTAAAAGCAGAGTCTCTAGCTATTTCAATAAAAATAAATATGAGAACGGCAAAACTCGCCTGCTCGTTTCTAAAATTGTAGACATAAAATTTACAGTAGTAGAAACTGAATTGGACGCGCTTTTGCTAGAAAACTCCCTTATAAAAAAACACCAGCCTCGCTATAACATTCAACTTAAAGATGATAAAACATACCCGTGGATAGTCATTAAAAAAGAGCGCTTTCCTAGAGTTTTTCCTACTAGACTTATGATTAAAGACGGCTCTGAATACTTCGGACCGTACGCGAATGTGAAGCACATGAAAGCCGTGCTCGAACTGGTAAAACAACTTTATAAAATAAGAACCTGCAAGTATAACCTCTCCGAAGAAAATGTAACCGCTGCTAAGTTTAAGGTGTGCCTAGAATATCATTTGGGAAACTGCCTAGGCTCCTGCGAAGGAAAAGAGTCTGAAGAGCACTATAACATAGGTGTACAAGGAATTAGACAAATCTTAAAAGGAAACTATTCTGACCTTAGTAAAACGCTTAAAACAACCCTAGAGGAACTGGCAGCTGAACTTAAATTTGAAGACGCGGCTGAAGTAAAAAAGAGGCTCGATGTGCTTCAAGTGTTTCAGACCAAAAGCACTATTGTGAACCCAGACATTCATAACGTAGACGTATTTACGATCTCTAGCGATCTCAAAAGTGGCTACGTAAATTACATGAAAGTAAATAACGGTTCCATTACCCAAACGCAAACTACCGAGCTTAAAAAGAGACTGGAGGAGACAGAAGCGGAACTCCTAGAGTTTGCCATTATAGAAATAAGAAAGAGGTATGAAAGCACTTCTAAAACCATCTATACGCCTGTAGAAGTGAACTTAGCTATTCCGGGAGTGAAATTTCTGATTCCTATGATTGGCGATAAGAAAAAACTCATGGACCTCAGCATGAGAAATGCTATTTACTACAAGCGTGATAAACAGAAAGAGGTAGAGCTCACCAATCCTGAAGAACATCAAAATAGAATTTTAACCACACTCCAAAAAGATTTACACCTCCAGGATCTGCCGATACACATAGAATGTTTCGATAATTCGAATATTCAGGGAACTAATCCTGCCAGTGCGTGTGTGGTGTTTAAAAATGCCAAGCCGAGTAAAACCGATTATAGAAAATTCAATATTAAAACTGTAATCGGGCCTGATGATTATGCGAGTATGCGCGAAGTCGTTTTCAGAAGATACTCTAGGCTTATTAGAGAAGGAGAATCACTCCCTCAGTTGGTTATTATAGATGGCGGAAAAGGACAGCTTTCTTCTGCTATTTCTGCGCTAAAAGAATGTGGTGCTTATGGAAAACTAGCCGTGATAGGAATAGCCAAGCGGTTGGAGGAAATCTACTTCCCCGGAGATTCATTTCCGGTGTACATCAGTAAAAAATCGGAGAGTCTAAAACTTATTCAGCACCTGAGAAATGAAGCCCACCGATTCAGTCTTTCTCATCACAGAGATATGCGTAGCAATAATGCTTTTAACAGCTCTCTAGATAATGTGGAAGGTGTGGGACCCAAAACACAAGCTAAGCTACTCAAGCATTTTAAATCAGTGAAAAAAATAAAAGAAGCACAGCGTGAAGAACTGGAAAAAGTAATCAGTAAAAAGCTAGCCGGTGCGGTTTGGGTTTATTTTAGTAAGAATAGCTGACCCAAGCGCCATCCCCAACACGGAACTCACGGTCTCTGGAACCTTATTATAAAACTCACTTAAAGTGAAGATATAACCATTTAATACATTGTAAATTAGCACTATAATAAACTTTAAGTGAAGTATAACTTTAATAACAAAAGAGTGAGACCTCGCTCACGTCGGCACTAAAAAAATACATGAAAGATTAAATCAAACCACTAGTGATCTGCAGATATTAAGAGGCTTATTACACCTAACAGTGATACTGTGGTGAGCTTTACAGTAAACTCTAGAGCTACTTTAGTCACTTGAAATACATTTCCCTACTAATAGCTTTTACTCTCATGGAATACGCACCTACTATTCTTTATGATTTTAAACCCAACTGTTCTCTCTCTGATTGGAAAATAGTGGATGATACCGTAATGGGAGGAAGATCTTCGGGGAACTTTTCTATATCTGAA
>LAQC01000018.1:21366-58178 GCA_000981645.1 Cryomorphaceae bacterium ASP10-05a
TTGATTTTACTTCATTTATTCTTAAGCTAAAAGGAGACGGCAAGAGCTACCAGTTCAGAGTAAAAGATGATGTGAATAGTTATTATTCTTACAAGACAGAATTTTCTACTAACGGTGACTGGCAAGAAATCCAACTTAAATTCTCAGACTTCACACCTACTTACAGAGGAAGATCATTGGATATTCCTAACTTCTCGGGAACCTCTCTAGAAGAGATGACTTTTCTGATAGCCAACAAAGAAAATGAAAATTTTAGGCTAGAGCTAGACGTATTATCGGTTCAGTAAACCCCATTACCTAAACTAAGAAATACAGCTGACTTATATGCGCGCTCTGTTCAGCTTCTTAAAAGCCACGGTGGCTATTATCCCGAGTATTGCAAAGCCAATCAATAACCCAAATACATACTGATGGCCCAAAGCCAAACCTGCATGCTTATCTAAGAAATAACCCATTAAAGGTGCCATGAATACATCTGGAAGGTATCCTACCACGGATGCCAAACCTACCACTGTTCCCGTGACAGCCAGTGGGATTTTAGCCTCTCCCATAATGGCGAAGTACAGCCCTCTCATGGCGTAAACTCCCAGACAGGAAGAACTCACTACTATTAGGATTAACGCGTAACTGTAAGATTCTGCAGGTGGAAAAACCATAAGTAATCCTCCTAGAATCATGGAGATAAAACAAACAATGGACACCGATGAAGCTTTAAATCTATCTGCGGTAAATCCAGCTATTACGGCTGCTACTGGTCTAATCCATAAGGCTAGCGAACCCAATTTGGCTGCTTCCACATCTGAGTAGCCGAGCACATCTGAAGCCAATAAAGAGAAATCATCTGTCACTCTATACCCCGAATACGCACATAATATAATGACCGCTTGGAGCCACACTTCTGGCATTTTTACTACTTGTTTTACTTGAGAGAAGCCTATAGTACTGCGTTGCAATAGTTCTTTATTCTCCTCCAATTTAGACAGTGCTAGATAAACGATAACAGCCGTGAGTAATACCATGGCTGTAAAAAACCAAATTACATTCTTTAGCGCTTCCTCCTTGACTTCTACCGAATACTCCCCTCCTCCTTCTGGCAGAAAAGCAGCCAAAATAAAGATGCCCGCCACACTCACTAAAGCTGCTACTAATCCTCTTCCTCCATCCAACACGCCAAAAGCTTTTCCCTGTGAAGATTCTCCACCTAGCAGCCGAGTAGTTCTCATGAGTGATGACCAAAAAAGCAAAATGGTAGTCATTCCCCAAAATCCATACAACCAAAACATAGCTCCTGCCGCTGGGATAAACGACAAGCTAATTCCGCCTAAACCTGTCAGCACAAGCGCTAAAGTCATTAATGCTCTGGGAGAATAACGGTCTGCCAGTGGTCCCCCAAAAAAATAAGAGCCGATGGCTACTATTCCATAAACAGAAAAGTAAAATCCCAGTTCTGTATTTGAGATTTGGAAAACCTCTAGAATAGTTGGCCTAAAAATTCTGGGAAGTACAAATGGCAAAAAGAAAATAACCTCTCCCGAAATAATAAGACTGAGGAGGGTAAGAAATTTAGCGGTTGGGTTCAAAGGTGTTGGTTTTATATTTTCTTATTATAGGCGCTATCTGTAAAGCCGTAAAGTACAATGTATCTTTTTATCCTGAGAAGAAAAAGAAAGCAATTGGACTTTAGGCTGTGTTTCTCTCGCCAATACTGATGTAAATGACCTCTATAGCCTCATCCAAAAAGGAACTGAAATCACCATCTTTCCTTAACACCTCCTATCCGTATATTCGGTAGATTAGCTGAGATAAATCCTTCTGTCATGAAAAATCTACTTACTTTTTTGCTTTTACCAGCACTCTTCTTAGCTTCATGCGATATAATCATAACTGAGGAGGGACTTGAACGGAGACTTCCTCCACCTCTAGGCATAGACGCTAAAGCCATTATAGAAATCCCTGCTGGAACATTGGATAAATTCGAATTGAATAAAAAATCCAATGAAATAGAACACGAGCATAAAGATGGCGCCCCTCGTGTAGTTCAATACCTGGCTTACCCTGCCAACTATGGTTACATTCCCAACACGCTGCTGGCTAAAGAAGATGGCGGAGATGGAGACCCGCTAGATGTGTTTGTGCTGGGAGCGGCTGTAGAAAGAGAAGCCACACTAAACATTAAAATAATAGGCGCTCTAAAGCTGCTAGACAGAGGCGAACAGGATGATAAACTGATAGCCGTAACCAGAGAAACTCCTTTCTGGGAGGTGAATTCTATGAGCCAGTTGAACGCAGAATTTCCTGGAGTAAGTTCCATTATGGACACATGGCTCACGAATTATAAAGGCAGAGACAAAATGGAATCTCAGGGGTTTATAGAGAGAGAAGCCGCGTTGCAAATTCTAGAGCTTGCTAAGATTCCAAGCGAGTGACCTTAATAATGGTGCCATTGTTATTTATTGTGACCACTTTCTTCTGCCAATTTTTACCTTCGGTGTTCTAAAATTTACACAGATGATTTTAAGACTAGCACTCAGCTCGCTTTTACTTCTCACGTGTGCTTCTAAACCAGCCACACCAGAAGCCAAAACCAAAAAACTTCCTCTTGAAACTATAGAATCCTACTGGTTTGGTGGAAAAGCAGAAATATCCAGTTATGAATTAAAGCAAGCCCGCTACGGAGAAATTCATAAAGGCCAATCTGTACTGGTATTCGTTACCGAACCCTTTAATCCCTCTAAACTGGTAAAGTCTGATTACGGTTCGGAGAGTGATGTGCAAGTATTAAAGCTAAACCACACTAAAAAATTCACCACAGGCATTTACCCTTACTCTATGATGACCAGCAGTTTTCTGCCTGTAGAAAACGGAGAGCATTCTTTGAAAATAACATCTTCTAGTCAGGAATGGTGCGGACATACCTATATGGAACTACAGAACAAGGAGAAGTTCGAAGTAGCCATCCACTCCTACTTTGAGGGAGAGTCCAGCTTAATTAATCTGGAAAAAAATCTACTAGAAGATGACATGTGGACCAAAATCAGAATCAGCCCTGAAGAGCTTCCTACGGGGAAACTTAAAGTGATTCCTAGTTTTTTCTACCTGACGTTAAAGCACCAAGAAACGCAAGCTTATTCCTGTGAAGCCAAGCTTACAGAAGAGGAAACTACAAGCACCTATGAAATGAATTACGCTGGGTTAAAAAGAAAAGTAGCCATCACCTTCGAAAATGAGTTTCCGCATAAAATCTTAGGATGGACAGAATCCTACCCAGATGGATGGACAGCAGACTCTCCTATCCTTACCACAGAAGCTTCTGTGCTCAATACTATTCAATCTGATTACTGGAATAAAAATTCTGTGAAAGATTCAGGATTAAGAAAAGAACTCCGCTTAAATTAGCCTGCTCAAATTATCCAGTGAACCCAAGAAACTTCATCATATATAAACCCGCAGGGTTCCTCTCGCAGTTCATAGCCAACACACGGAAGAATAAAAATAAATTCTTAGGAGAGTTAGCTGAATTTCCAGAAGAAACAATGGCCATAGGAAGGCTTGACGCTACTTCTGAGGGATTGTTATTCTTAACTACACATGGTGCAGTAAGCCAACTCATAAGAAGTAATAAATTCGAAAAAGAATACTATGCTCAGGTAGATGGAGAAATTACAGATGAGGCCATAGAACAACTTCAGAACGGAATAGAAATCAGTGTAAATAAAGAGAAATATATCACACAGCCTTGTGTAGCTGGAAAAATTGAAGCTCCTTCACATCTTCAGTTAAATCCATTTAAAATCAGAGGAGACCATCATGGCCCAACGAGTTGGGTTTCTATCACACTCAGGGAAGGAAAGTTCAGGCAGGTTAGAAAAATGACTGCTGCAACTGGTTTTGCTACGCTCAGACTCATACGTTACAGGATAGGAAATGAGGTATTAACAGGCATGGAAAATGGAGAAGTAAAAGAAGTGGAATTATTTGACCTCTAGCGCTAATCTAAGTAGCCATCATTGAATATAAAATACCCGAAATTAAAGAGTATGCTCCAGGGTATATTTTTTCTATCGTAGTAATTCGCAGAAACTCTTAAAGGACCCAGCGGACTATGGTAAATAAGGCTTCCTGAACCCACATAAAATAGCTCTGTAGTAGGCTCGAAGTTGGACTCATCCTCTGGCGTTGAGAATATCCTTTCCCACGGTCTATACACATGATTATCCATTCTAAACTGAAGTTTAGGATGAATATTTACAGTAGCTATAATTCCAGCTGAGGAATAAAAATTACTGCGGTATCTATCTATAAAGAATGATTTACTTTCAGGAATAGGCTCGAATGCGAGTGATCGAATAAGCGTGGCTCTATAATTATTAAATCGAGGCTGGTTGGCTGCCCATGCAGACTCCAAATGGAACCCCAAACTGAAGGCCTTTTTATGGTAAAAGAAGTTTCTGTACTCCCCCTTAAACACAGTCCAACTGTGTTGTGCATTGGTCGTATCTCTTACCTCTGAGGTGCTCCCAGGAATAGAGCTTTCTTCACCATTTAAATAATTGGCCGAAACTTTAAAGAATGTTCCTCTATCAGCAAACTGCTTCCTATTCAGTGTGCTGTGCTCATATTTCCCGCTGAACACATAGGTGTTAAACTTGGTCTGATCTGTAGTATCTACGTTTGAAAAATCACCTGTTTGGTAATAATCATCAAACAATTCTGCGTACTTACCTCCGAACTGGAGTTTCCCTCTATTGCCTACAGGCAGACTTAGCTCTGCATTCACAAACCGTTCATTTTTTACTATAAACGAAGGCTTTACTTCCTCGAAAAACAGCGCAAAACTATTAAAGTAATCCCAAGAATTATAGGTAAAAGAAGCCTCGAATAGCATGGGGTTTTTAAGATTCAAGTCCAACTTGAAACCAGCCTTTGTTGAACTATAAAACTTACCAAAATAGGAATTAGTGAAGAGCGATAAGTTATTTCTACCTCGTATATGATATTTAGCCTGAAGAAAACCAGAATTTAATGGTCTAGAGGAGAAGTTTCCTCCGAATCCCACTTCCATTCTCTTCTCCGATTTCACATGGACAGTGGCTATATATTTTTGGTCGAGGGGGTCTAACCTCAGCGTAGGATAAGCATACCTGACCTTTTCATCTGCGTAAAGTCTAAAAAATCGTTTTTGGAATTCCTGTAGTGTTATGTAAGTCTGGCGTTGCAATATGTTTTTCTTCAATGCCTGAGCTTGCACCTCTGAGAGTCCTTCTACTTCTATTTCTTTAATTAAGATCTCGCTAAACCCATCTTTAAATTCTGCTCTTCTTTTTGTCAATTCTGCCACAGGAACTCTATCTGTGCACATGGCTAGAATCTCGTCCATTTTTAGCAGGGTACTTTTTCTGCCTGCTTTGATAGCTTTTCCTACATCTTCAAAGTCAAACGTTCCCAATCCAGAAATAGGAGAAATCGTAATCATTTGATCACACACATTCTCAAAATTAGTTCTGTACTGAATCATATTTACCAATTGACTCATCAAGTCATCTTCCTTAGGAGGTGTATTGTTCTGACTCACATTACACCCCAATATAACATCAGGCATAAACTCATCATACAGCACATCAGCTGGATAATTATTATACAATCCTCCATCGAATAGTAGCTTTCCATCTACCATTAAAGGTTCTAAATAAAACGGATATGTTCCCGAAGTTCTGGCTGCAAGGTTCAGCTCTCCGGTTCTGAAGACCACAGACTCATTGGCTTCTATATCTGACGCTATAGCCCTGAAGGGAACGAATAACTTATCAAAATCATAACCCGCTCTAGCACTAGCCGGACCGAACATCTCCGCAAACTTATAATCCATATAGACAGGATCTACCAAGTGTGTAGGAATGCTACTTGTTACAATAGAAGAAGGATTAAATTTCACATTAACGATACTGCCATCTGGTTCGTTTTCTCTCAAGTAAAAACTTAATGTATCTGGCAGCGTTCCTTGGCTCATAATGAGAAACTCTTGGCTCAAAACTAACCCTTCTATTTCAGCGATAGAATAACCCGCTGCATAGAACGCTCCTACTATAGCTCCCATACTAGAACCTGTGATGTAATCTATCGGGATTTCATTTTCTTCCAGGGCCTTCAAGAAACCCACATGAGCAGCTGCAGTAGCTCCACCACCACTAAGAACTACACCCACTTTTTGACGGTGTTCCTGCGCAGAAACGGTTAAAGATGTTACTGAGAGAACAAAAAGTAAGAAAACCTGAAGTAACCGAGTAAGGCCTCTAAATTTGTTCTTCAATTTGATATTTATTCCTACCTGGTTCATTTCTAGAGATTAGCTCGGCTAAAAACCCAGCTAAAAATAGCTGTGTTCCGAGTATCATGGCTGTTAAACTAATGTAAAACGCACTTATATCAGCTATATTCTTGGCTGGGATGTCATTCAGCACACAGAGAATTTTACTTCCTCCGATGTATGCAAACCCGATAAACCCAACGATAAACATCAGTGTACCCCACGTCCCGAATAAGTGCATTGGGCGTTTTCCGAATTTAGAGATAAAAGAAATAGTAAGAAGATCTAAAAACCCACGAGTAAACCGTTCCATTCCGAACTTGGTCGACCCATATTTTCGGGCCTGGTGTGCTACTGATTTCTCTCCTATTCTCCCAAAGCCATTCTGCTTGGCCATTACAGGGATATATCTGTGCATTTCTCCATGGACTTCTACAGATTTGATTACTCCTTTTCTATAGGCCTTTAATCCACAATTAAAATCATGTAGATGTATTCCACTCATTCTGCGAGTGGCCCAGTTATAAAGTTTAGTAGGAATAGTCTTGGTGATAGGGTCATGGCGTTTCTCCTTCCAGCCGCTTACTAGATCTAAATTATCCTGAGTAATCATGCGGTACATCTCTGGAAGTTCATCTGGAGAATCTTGTAGGTCTGCATCCATGGTAAAAACGACATTTCCACTGGCTATCATGAATCCTTCATTGAGCGCAGCTGATTTCCCGTAATTTCTAAGAAACTTTATACCCCTTACGCAAGAGTCTTGAGCAGAGAGACCTTTAATCACTGACCATGAGCCGTCTGTACTGCCGTCATCTATGAAAAGTATTTCATGACTCCATTTTTGAGCATCAAAAACCTTCTTTAACCAATTATATAATTCGGTTAAAGACTCTTCTTCATTCAACAGCGGGATAACTACAGATACGTCCAAATCTCAGTGGGTTTAAGCTTTCAGCAAAGATAGTTGATCCCATAGAAAAAATAGTTACGAATAAGCTTTGTTTGAATGGTATATACTTAATAACTTCGCAGCGGCAAGTCTCATACGACCAGCTCCTGTTTAACTCCCCCAGGATCGGAAGGTAGCAAGGGTAAATAGTCGTAGCGGTGCGATATGAGTAGCTTGCCATTTTTTGTGCCCTAAACTTTTTATGAAATTCCCGAAGTTTAAATTATAATAAATCATTCGCAGAATAATCCATCACTGACATTGATTCAGTAAATTGCCCCAATTTTAGACACGAGTTATTGAAAAAAGTTCTACTTACAGGAGGTTCTTCAGGAATAGGATTAGCTATATGTAAACTGCTAACTCAAAAAGGGTATGATGTAATAGGCACTGCTCGAAATCCAGAGAGACACTCAGAACTGAGTTTTCCGTTAATCAAACTAGACGTGACTTCTGAGGATTCCATTCAGGAAGCTGTTCAGCTTATAAGTGAAAGATGGGGTGGTTTAGATATTCTTATAAATAATGCCGGAATTGGTTTCATGGGCCCTGTAGCTTATTCAAAATCAGAACACATAAAAAAAGCATGGGAAACGAATGTTTTCGGCCTGATGCAAGTTACTCAAGAGTTTCTTCCACTATTACAGAAGAGTGATAGCGGAAAAATCATCAATATCGGTTCTATAGGCGGGAAGATGGGACTGCCATACAGAGGATGGTATAGCGCTGCTAAAGGTTCTTTGGAAATATTAGGGGAATCACTGGCTATGGAACTAAAGCCTTTTGGGATAGATGTGTGCACCTTACTTCCAGGAGACGTCAGAACCGAAATAGCAGCCTCTAGACTAGAAACGAAACAAGAAGACCTTAAAGAATACGAAGCTTCCTACATGAGAATGAAGGAGGTCCTCCAAGATGAAATGGATCAAGCTATGCCTGCTGAGAAGGTAGCAGTTAAGTTAGAAAAATTGCTACGCAGAAAAAGATTACCCTTAAAATATTCTGTGGGGAGTTTTCTACATAAACTTACGCCAATTATTAAGAACTTGACTCCGCAGAGATTCTTCCAATGGTTAATTTTACGGCACTATAAATAGATTTAAAATGAAGAAGATTTTAATAGCGAACAGAGGAGAAATCGCTCTGAGGATTATGAAAACTTGCAGAGAGATGGGAATAAGCACCGTGGCCGTTTATAGCGAGGCTGATAGGGATGCTCCGTTCGTGAAATATGCCGACCAAGCATTTTTACTCGGCCCTCCACCCTCTTCTCAATCTTATTTATTAAAAGATAAAATTATTGATCTCTGCTTAAAACACCAAGTAGACGGAGTCCATCCTGGTTATGGATTTTTAAGTGAAAACGCAGAGTTCGCTGAGTTAGCAGAAAAACACAACATTACATTTATAGGGCCTAAAAGTCACGCTATGAATCTCATGGGGAGCAAACTAGCCGCTAAAGCTGCTGTGAAAAAGTTTGGCATCCCTATGGTCCCTGGTACAGATGAAGCTGTAGAAGATCCGGAAGAAGCATTAAGAATAGCAAAAGAAATAGGCTTTCCATTGCTTATAAAAGCAAGTGCAGGTGGTGGTGGAAAAGGAATGAGAGTAGTCAACGAAGCATCTGAACTTAAGGAACAGATGGAGCGAGCTATAAGTGAAGCCATTTCATCTTTCGGAGATGGTGCTGTTTTCATAGAAAAGTATGTTACTAGTCCTAGACACATAGAAATTCAAATATTAGCAGATACCCACGGAAATATCGTTCACTTGTTCGAAAGAGAATGTAGCATCCAGAGAAGACACCAAAAAGTGGTAGAAGAGGCTCCATCTGCTGTGCTTACTCCAGAACTTAGACATGCGATGGGCGAGAGTGCTAAAGATGTAGCTAAATCATGTGATTATGTAGGAGCGGGAACTGTGGAGTTCTTGCTAGATGAAAACCTGAATTATTATTTCTTAGAGATGAATACGCGTCTTCAAGTAGAGCATCCTGTTACAGAGATGATTACAGGAGTGGATTTAGTAAAGGAACAAATACTGGTCGCTCGGGGAGAAAAACTGAGCTTTACCCAGGAAGATCTTAAAATTAATGGACATGCTCTCGAAGTAAGGGTTTACGCAGAGGATCCTGAAAATGACTTCTTGCCAGACATAGGCACCTTAAAAAGATATGTGAGGCCTCAGGGAACTGGGATTCGAGTAGACGATGGATTCGAGGAAGGAATGGAGATTCCAATCTATTACGATCCTATGATATCTAAGCTTATCACTCACGCTACAGATAGAAATAACTGCATCAGCAGAATGACTAGAGCCATAGATGAATATGAAATTAACGGTATTAAAACTACTCTTCCTTTCTGCCGATACGCTATAAATCACGAAGCTTTTGTTTCAGGTAACTTTGATACACACTTCGTGAAGAATCATTTTTCACCAGAGGATTTAAAACCTAATTCTGATGAACTGAAAAGAAAGGCTGCTATTTTCATGACTTACCTCAGTAAGAATAGAAAAGCTGGAGGCTCTGAAAACAATGACTCACCTTCGTCTGAGACACCTACTTCGAACTGGGCTAAGAATAGAAAGGATTATTGATTTTTCACAGATTAGTTTAATTCTGTGCCTTGCCGTACTTCTCATTTAACATTAATTTAAATCTCAGATATACTGCGTGGCAATAAAATTGGTATAAATTTGGTTAGAGTCAGAGTAGGACCAAACCTAATGCAATCGTTTAAATTCATATCGTTTATCTTCTTCATTCTTATCGGATATAATGGAATGACCCAAACAGACACTTCTGGTGTATGGGTAGGTTATCTCATAGAAAACGGGGACACCTTATTAGTTTCAGTAACTCCAGAGGCCAATGTCATCTCATACTCAGACTCTTATTACAGAGAATCCAGAAAATATAAAAAAGCACTTAGAAGAGTAAAAAAAGTATACCCCTATGCCATGCTCGCTTCTTCTATGTATGAAGATTACATGGTTAAAATCGATGAATTCGAAAAGAATAAGGAGAGAAGAAAGTACTTAAAAGAAGAAGAGAAAGCTTTAAAAGAAAAATTCGAAGGAAAGATTAGAGATATTTCAGTTCTGGAAGGAGTCATCCTAATAAAACTTATCGATAGACAAACGAGTCACACAAGTTACGAGGTACTTAAAGAGATTAGAGGTGGCGGGAGCGCCCTTTTATGGCAAGGTGTAGCCAGAATATTCAACTCGAGTTTAAAGCACCAATATGACCCTAATGGAGAGGACTGGATGATAGAAGAAATAGTACAGAGAATCAGAACAGGAGATGTAGACGTTTCTGAATTAAATATGTCAATGAATTAATCTAAAGCTCGAGTCTCACTCCTCTTAACGCTGTTCCCATTAACGTTCTCATTCCAGAAGCGCTCCCCGAGAAATTATTTACAGTAAGGTAAAAAGGATGTTTTTCACCATCACTAATGATATAACCAGCGTATGCCATTACTCTTCCTATATATCCACTCTTAGCCTGAATCTGGCCTTTGAAAGCCTCGCCCCACATGGACTTCACAGAAGAGGACAAAGAAGCTTCATTCATCATTTTATTTACTTGTTCATCCTCTATCTGACTCTGCAGCACTCCAGTCATAAATCTAGCCGTGATATTGTTTTTTCTAGAAAGACCGCTTCCGTCTTCTATATAAATTCCATTGGTATCTAACCCTTTCTCTTTCCAGTAAGCCTTCACTGCTTCTGCTCCACCCTCAAATGTAGCTGCCCTTCCACTGGCTTTTCCTATGTGTTTTAGCAGGACATCTGCATAGCTGTTTACACTTTTCTTATTGAGCACTTTAAGGATCTCTATGAGCGCAGGAGATTTAGTTCGCACTAATTCTTTGGAATTCATATATAGCGGGCCATTTTTTTCTACTCCCGTGATAGATATTTCTTCATTTTCTATTGCTTTCTGCAGATAAGCCTGAGCAAAACGTGTTACATCGGGAATAGCTCCTCTTACTTGAAAATCTATCTTATTGGCCGGCAGCTCCCCTTTTAGGAAAACTTGATTTCCTCCATCAAGTGAATAAACAATCACATTGTCTCCACTTTTATTCCCTGCTATCACCTCATTAACTAGCTCTATGGAATCGGGAAGTACTGGCTCTGTCTTTACTACCATACTAGCGGTTCCAACTCCGCCAGTAGTAAAGAATACTGTAAATTCATTATCCATAAATGAAAACCCTGGAGCGCCCGCACCATAATAATTTCCGACATCATTCAGTGCAGTAGACCCTGCATTTCTGTCTCCTTCTAAAGCGGTATCATCAATTAAAATTCTACCATCTATTTCTGTAATGCCTTCCGCTTTTATAGCTTCTACCCATTCATTCACAAAGTCTCCATAATGATTTTGAAAATCAGAGGCTCCTAACGTAGGATCTCCTCCACTTTTCAAAATAACATTCCCTATTAGCTTTCCTTTAATAACCGTCCCTTGTATAGTTAACGTGGTTACGAACTTATGGTCATACCCCAAAACCTCTAAAGCTGTGATGCTCGTTAAAAGCTTTACTGTAGAAGCTGGAGCCAAACTTCTCTCAGACTCATAGGATTGGATTTCTTTTCCAGATGGATCTAGCAGAGAAAATCCTAAGCTGGCATTTTTTAATTCTTCATTATTCACAAAAGCACTTAAAGCATCTGCAGATTCTTGTGCTGAAAAGAAATTAGCCATTCCTAGAAACAGCACAAGTAGTAAAATTGACCTCATAATTAAAAGTTATCTTTGTATTTAGACATGTTGAAAATCCAAGCCCTAATATTCGTTCTTTTTTTATCTCTAACCATGAGTAAAGAGATAAAATGTCAAAGTGCCGCTGATGAAAAGCTTTTAGTGAAAATGACAACTGAATTATCCTTGGACTCTGCTCAAATTTATAGTTTAAAAAAGGTTTTCTCCTCGTTCGATTTTCAGTTAGATTCTATAAATGCACTTATAAAAACAGTTCAAACTAGCGATCAACCAGAAGAAGATATCAGTAAAAAATCAAGCGTACTTTTCCAAGAAAGGAAAGATTTAAGCAATTGGAAAGCTAATCAGATAGCTATTAATCTTACTGCGGTGCAAAAGAAAAAATATCACACCGAAATAGTGGCTAAAACCAGACCCATTCTTCATTTCGGACACGACAAAGCTGATTGTAAAGTTTGTTTGAAACCAGGTGACTCAGGATATGTTCCTAAACCTTAATTTACTTTAAGACCTCCATCCATAGAGTCTCTTTCTTTTCTTCTACCACTACAGAAATTACCGGTTGATTTACTTTCCCCTCGTAAAAGTCATAGACCACTGCATTTTTGTCTTTTAACCATTCTGCTGGTTCTATGCTCATATTCCAATCTCCCTTCGCTTTTCTATGTGCTCCGTTTACTGTCTTTTCGAAAAACTGAAAAAACTTCTCTTTATTCTGACCACTTATTTCTACCGATTCTGAAAAAATAAGCGGCTTAATAGCCGTTAAGTCATTGGTCATGCAAGCCTGTATGACAGCAGAAACAATAGTGGAAGTAGATACTGACATTGGATTTCCTTTTGAGGTCCAAAACTAGGATTTAAAAATTATCCACAGCCGAACATCTCCCTATTTAAAATCAATTTTCCTTTTACCTTTACTCACTATAAATCATTACTCAGATCATGAAATTTTTCACCTCACTTTCATCTCTAACTATACTAGTTATTGTAGCTCTGTCTTCGTGCAATTCTAATAAGAAAGCCACACCAGCAGCAGAATTTGTAGAAGAACCTACCGTGTGTGACTTCGTAAATCCATTCGTAGGAACTGGAGGTCATGGCCATACGTATCCTGGCGCGACTATGCCATTCGGGATGGTACAGTTAAGTCCAGACACGCGGCTTACAGGATGGGATGGCTGCGGAGGATACCATGATTCAGATTCTCTGATTTATGGGTTCAGTCACACACACCTCCAAGGAACTGGAATCTCTGATTATGGTGATATTCTTCTCTCTCCTACGAATAGCGCTGTGCATGAAGGAAAAAACTGGGGTGAGAGGTACAGAAGTGCATTCCGGAAAGAAACTGAAAAAGCCTCTCCTGGATACTATTCTGTTTTTCTAGACGACCAGAATATAGAAGCCGAATTAACGACTACCACCAGAGTAGGAATCCACAAGTATCACTTGACCAACGAGGCCGATAGTTTCACTGTGTTTATGGATTTAGCGCACAGAGACCCGCTAATTGAATATCAATTTTACCCGTTGAATGATTCCACTGTAGCCGGAATGAGAGTTTCTAAAGAATGGGCAGAAGAGCAGCACGTATACTTCGTAGCAGAGTTTTCCAGGCCATTTATCTATACCGATCAGACCTTCGAAATCGTTTATGAGGAACTGGATAATGGAGAAACAGGAAATTACCAAGAGATGGTTCCTGTGTTTCCGCTGATCTTTAATGAAGGAGCCGATTTAATGGTAAAAGTGGCCCTTTCACCAGTAGATATTGAAGGCGCGTTGCAAAACTTAAAGACAGAAGCTCCGCATTGGGATTTTGCAAAATACAAAGCAGCGGCTAAAAAAGCGTGGTTGGAGGAATTGAGCAAAATAGATATTGCAACGCAGGACACTACCGTACTAGAGAATTTCTACACAGCACTTTATCACTCCTACACCGTACCGAATACGTTTACAGATGTAGATGGCAGATACAGAGGCGTGGATATGAAAATTCATTCTGCTACTGATCATGAGCAGTACACGGTATTTTCTCTATGGGATACATTTAGGGCCTCTCACCCGCTCTACACCATTACGCAGAGAGATAGAACTGCCGATTTTATACACTCATTTCTGAAGATGTATGACCAAGGCGGAGACCTTCCAATGTGGGAGCTAGCAGGGAATTACACGCACTGTATGATAGGATATAATGCAGTGCCGGTAATAGTGGATGCCTACATGAAAGGCATTACTGATTTCGATACGCAGAAGGCGCTGGAAGCCATGGTGAAAACCTCAGAAGCCATAGAATTCGGAAAGGAGCATTTTAGAGAGAAAGGATATATCTCTATGGAAGATGAAGGGGAATCTGTCTCTAAGAACTTAGAATATGCTTATAACGACTGGTGCATAGCCATTTTTGCAGAAGCGTTAGGAAACACGGAAGTGGCAGAGACGTATTACAGAAGTGCACAGAATTATAGAAATACTATAGACGGAGAAATTGGTTATTGCAGAGCCAAGAGAAATGGAGATTGGATTTCACCGTTCGATCCTTCCGAGGTAAACTTCAATTTTACAGAAGCCAATTCTTACCAGTACAGCTTCTTCGTCCCTCAGGATGTGGACGGATTAATAACGCATGTAGGAGGCGAGAAAAGATTCAATGAACTACTGGACAAACTGTTTACAGCTCCTATGGATTTGGCAGGAAGACACCAGCCAGATATTACAGGTTTAATAGGCCAATACGCACATGGAAATGAGCCTAGCCACCACATGGCTTACTTATATAACTACTCAGGACAGCCTTGGAAAACGCAGTACAGAACCCAAGAGATTTTAAGAGATCTGTACTCTCCTACTCCTGATGGACTGAGCGGAAATGAAGACTGCGGACAAATGAGCAGTTGGTACGTACTTTCTGCCATGGGAATATACTCTGTGACTCCAGGCAGTAAGGAATATGCCCTGAGCGCGCCTATTATAGATAGCGCAGCCATTTATCTAGAAAATGGAAAGACGTTTTCTATCTCTACTTCTATGATGGAGATGGAACTAGAAAAAATAGACCCTAAAGAGCAAAGGAGATATATCTCGAGCGTTACTTATAACGGAGCCGACTGGCCAAATTCATATATTACACATGATATGATTATGGAGGGCGGAAACTTGGTTTTCGTGCTCTCTCCTATTCCCAATTCTACTTGGGGATCTGCTCAAGAGAACCGCCCTACTTCCAGAATAGATGGTTTTGATATCACCATGACTCCTACCATCACTGCCGAAAGAAGTTTCTTAGATGAAACTACTGCTACTATTTTCTCAGAAAAAGGAGCGCGTACAGAGTACAGAACTACTACCGTAAATGATACGACTGATTGGAGATTATACACTAAGCCGTTTACCATAAATGAATCTATGACGATAAAAGCTAGAAGCCAAAAACAAGTGGCCTCTGCTAGTGGGATAGTAAAAGCTACAGTGGTAAAAAGAAAAGCAGACTGGTCTATAGAGCTTTTCTCTGAGTATAATAATCAGTATACAGGAGGTGGAGACATGGCACTGATAGATGGAATTAGGTCTAGACCTGATTATAAAAGTGGAGACTTTCAAGGCTACTGGGGTAAAGACCTAAACGCCATAGTAGATTTAAGAAGTAAAACCGCTATTTCATCTATTCACCTCAGCTACTTAAAAGATACCAAGCCTTGGATTTTTCCACCAAGCGCAGTAGTGATAGAAACATCTGTAGACAAAGAAGTCTGGGAACCTTACCACAGTAATACGTTCTCTTTACAGCCATTAGAAGAAGATGTAGAACATGGCTTAGCAGGAGCAGAAACATTCACTTTAGCCCGTTATGTAAGAGTAAAAGCTACGAATTGGGGTCCAATGCCCGACTGGCATATAAGCTCAGGCGAAACTCCATGGATTTTTGTAGATGAGATTTTGATTGATTAGGGTACAGTTGTTTAAATAAGTGGTGATCTCTTTTCTATTTAGAACCATCATAATATAGAAAAATGAAGAGACATTTACTTTGAAAGTAGAAATAAAAAATACAAGAATCAAATGTTACAAGTGCATGAGGCCTTCAATATCATGTATTTGTAAACACCTTAATCCTTTCCATACTAAGACTCGTTTTATTATTCTTATGCACCCGAAAGAGTACAAAAAAGAAAAAATAGGAACGGGACGTATGACTATGCTTCAACTTGAAAATTCAGAAATTATAGTCGGAGTCGATTTCACCAATAATAAACGTGTAAATGAAATACTGACTAAAGAAAAAAGTTCTTCTTTTTTACTTTATCCGGGGGAAGATAATTTTAACTTATCAATAAGAAAAAGCACTGAAATAATTCCATTTATGGGTGAGAATCCACACATCTTTATTCTCGATGGCACATGGCCCTGCGCCCGCAAAATGCTCAAACTAAGCACGAACTTGCAAAAACTGAAAAGAGTGAGTTTTGATAATAAAATCAAATCAAAATTTATTATCAAGCAGCAGCCAGAACCCCTTTGTCTTAGCACTATTGAGTCAGTCTACACAGTCATAAATTTACTTAAGGAAGGTGACTTAGAACAATGCGAGACAAAGGATTTCCTTATTCCTTTTGAAAAAATGATTGAATACCAAGTCGAATATATTCTAAACCCAAATATAAATAGCTATCGTCCAAACGCGAAAAGAGAGGTTATTCCTAAGGACAGGTATAAGAAGAATACGCAAAGAAGTATTATTTTCAAACAAGGAAGTTAGATGCCTTTTTGTGAATGTCAGGAATTCCATTAAACCTATTAAACATCAAATACAGGTCTGAACTTATTGAAACTGATCAAAAGTGGCTAAAAGCCCATAAAGGCAGCACCTTAGAATTTGATGCTATTTTACATTATCAAAAAATAATTGTAGCTCTTTACGAAACGGATAGATTGATTAAAGAGATTGATGAAATTGAAAGAGAGGAAAAAGCATAAAAAATGTTTATGCAGATAAAAATAAAATAACGGAAAACACTCGTGCTATGGGGAGAACAGGACTTACTTATCCCAATAGGGATAGCATACAAATCCCATGAGGACATGCCTAACTAAACTCTATTTATCATGAATGATTTAGGTAACATCCCGATGGAAGAAAAACCAACTAAAAGGTTAGAAGTTGTTCTTTTATTTTTGAAATGATTGATGTTTTATTTTAAAAAATAAATCTCTCATTTTTCATATTTTTAGAAAACTAAGCATACTCTTGCTATATTTTACAGATGCGCTATTTCATACACCTAGGATTTGACGGCACCCCATACAGAGGTTGGCAGAGACAAACTAAACCTCGAAACACAGTACAAGAAGTTATAGAAGATGTTCTATCTAAAGTATTTAAGAAAGAAGTGACTGCAAACGGCTGCGGACGAACCGATGCTGGTGTTCACTCTAGTCAATATGTGGTTCAAATAGAATTGGATGAAGCTCCTTCTTTCGATTTAATGTTCCGCCTAAATAAGAATTTACCTGATACGATTGCTGTTTTTGAAATAGTCGAAGTCGACAATAAGCAACACGCGAGACACAGCGCTGTAGCTCGCACCTATGACTATTTCATTCATTTAAAAAAGGATCCTATTCTTATCCGCTACAGTTCCTTTTATGAGGATCTAGTTTTGGATTATGATCTCATGAGGAAAGCTGTTACACTCATCTTAGAAACGAAAGATTTTAGACCGCTGTGCAAACAACCAGACATCTATAAAAACACATTGTGCCAACTGACCAACGCTGAACTCTTTGTTGATGAAGAACAAGGACGATTGAGGTTTACCATCACCAGTAATCGATTCCTCAGAGGTATGGTTCGCTATTGTGTTTTCTTCTTATTACAAGTAGGGAGTGGTAAGATGGCCTTAGAAGAATTTGAGGAAATTTTAAAGCAGAAAAAACAACTAAAAGACAAGCAGCCAGCACTTCCGAATGGCCTCTTTCTTAGCAAGATTGAATATCCATTTTTAGAGCTAAAAGATTCACACCACTTGATTAAGATGCTGAAGGTAGGCTTGGATTAGTTAAACCAGATTAAGCTTAGTATAAATGGTTGACATTATTAACAGGAAACCTATCTTGTAAATCTACTTCCTCCCCCAATAAATAGAAGCTACTCCTCCGAAAAGCATTTTCTGCTCTATCTCTCTATATCCACACTCCTTCATAATTCCTTTAAAAGCTTCACCCTCTGGGAACGCGTCTACAGATTCAGGAAGGTATGTATAGGCTCTGGCATCTTTACTCACCAACTTACCAAAGAATGGCATAATTTTCTTAAAATAAAAACCAAATAATTGCTTGATAGGAAACACTTTGGGTTTAGAGAACTCGAGCACCACACAAAGCGCGTTAGGCTTAATCACTCTGTACATGTCCTGCAACCCCGGCTTTAAGTTCTGGAAATTTCTAACTCCGAAAGCGACCATCGTAGCGTCAAACGTATTGTCTTCAAACGGCATGTTCTCAGAATCACCCTGAACCATATCTATTCTATCAGAGAGGTTTTTCTTGGTTATTTTCTTTCTTCCTACCTCTAACATTCCATTAGAAATATCTAATCCAGTTATTTTTCCAGATAAGGGAAGACCGTTTTTTATGCTTTGCAACGCGAAATCTCCTGTACCTGTGGCTACATCGAGAATACTACCTGGGTTCTCCTTCTTAAGAATATTTATAGCTTTCTTACGCCATAACTTATCTATTCCTAAAGAGAAAAAATGATTTAGAAAATCATAGCTGTGTGCTATGTTATCGAACATCTCAGCTACTTGTTCTTTCTTACTAGCCTCATTACTATACGGAGTTACTTTAGTTCCCAAAATATTATTTTTCTTAATTAACCGACCATCGTATGACCTTCGGCATATTTAAAATTCTTACTTATCAGCTGTCTTCCCAAAGCGAAGGCTACTGTTAGTGTTCCCACCCTTCCTATGAACATGCTAACGGCCAATACCATTTTTCCTACGTCAGTTAATTCGGAGGTTATCCCCAAGGACAGACCTACAGTACCCATAGCCGAAACCTGCTCAAAAACTAATGCTAACATACCATCTTTATGCGTGTTAAGTATCTCGATTTCTGATATACTTAAAATGAAAATTCCTACCGCATTACCTACGATAAAGATAACCAACACCCCGTAAGCTCTAGATCTTAGCGCAGCAGGAATAGTTCTTTTAAATAATGACGTATGGTTCAAACCCTTAATCGTAGCGGTAACATCTGCCAGAATCACTGCGAATGTGCTGGTTTTAATTCCTCCTCCAGTGGAACTTGAAGATGATCCTATGAACATTAGAATAATCATCAAGAAAAGCATAGGCGCTCCTATGGATGCGATATCTACTGTATTAAACCCTGAGGTTCTCGTCACCGATTGAAACAGGGAAGTGATAATGGCCTCCACTGGACCTAAATCAGCTAAGGTATTGTTATACTCCAAGCAGAAGTAAGCTAAAGCTCCTACTCCTACTAGAATAAGTGAGAAATAGAGCGCTATCTTAGTACTGAAAGAAATAGTTTTCCATGGCTTCTGAAGTCGCTCTCTCAAGTTCCTAGGGTCGAATAAATCAAATATAGCCACCATTCCCAAAGCCCCGAAGAATACCACCAATGTGACTACTAAATGTACCAAATAGTTAGTTCCTACCCCAGATTCCATATCAGCTAATCCATCAGTAAACAGAGAGATTCCAGCATTATTAAATGCTGATACAGATAAAAATATTGAGTGGTAAATTCTATCCCCTAGCGTAGCAAACATGTCCTGACCCCAAACCGCAAATAACATTAGCGCTCCCAGTATCTCTATTCCTACACTGCAAGCCACCACTTTCCCGAGCATAGCTCGTGCGTTAAGAGCTGTTTCTTTATTCACGAAATCTTCTATCACATCATGCTGTTTCACCTTAAACCCAAGCCTGCCTGCAAATGCCATGAAGTAACCAAAAGCTATGATATTCAACCCTCCAAGCTTGATTAGAATCAGAATAATAACCTGACCTCTAAAGGTGAAGAAATTAGCTGCGTCTTCTACCATCAAACCGGTTACGCAGGTAGCACTTGTACTCGTAAACAAAGCGTCTATGAACCCCATTCCGTTCACCGCATGAGACATTTTGGGCAGCATTAACAGCACCGTCCCTATAAATATAAGCAGTAAGAAGCTAAAAATAAAGACCATAGCTGGATGGACTTTTACCGAGGAAAAGAGCCGACCTCCTTTCCCTGATGTAATAAGGATAGTAAAGAAAAAATACAACTGAATGAGAACATTAGAAATGTCAGTATAATCAGATATATTAGAGCTTTTAGCTAATTCTTCTAGTAGGAATACTCCAAATATATTGTAGCTTATTCCTTCTACTATAAGGAGAAGTATGACTAGGGATTCTAGCCAGTTTTTCTTGATGAATTCCCTGGGTTTAAAGTGATATATCCATCGTATAAAAAAGTATAGCGAATAGAATACAAAAGAAGCCTCTATGATTCCAAGCAGAAATTCTTTTTCATCTGCCGAATGATCAAATCCATAAAGAAAACCCAACACTATTAATGCAGTGAAAGAGATAATCACATGACAAATACGACATATAAGAAGTACCTGAGATTTATTCTCGTATAAGAAAAAATTAGCCTTTTCTCTGAGGTTGCTAAAGGACATCCAGTTGGTTTTCTGAAGCTAAAATTAGCTCTTCTTTATTAATAGGAACCACCCCTACTTTTTCACAGACTAATCCTCCCGCTAAATTAGATAACTCGGCTAGTTCTTTTATACTCGTCCTTTTCGCTAGGCAGAGTGCCGCCACGCTAATAACGGTATCTCCAGCACCTGAGACATCTACTATACTCCTCTGATGAGCAGGGAGATGAATGAAATTACTGCCTTCATTTATTACCACACCATTCTCTGAAAGAGTTACAAAAGAAACCTCATTTTCTAATTCTCCTTCTAGCGTATGTATAGCCGCCTTTAAAGATTCCAAATTGTCACCTCTCACCTCTAGATTCAGCCCTTCATTAATTTCTTTAAGATTTGGCTTAAATAAAGTAACTCCTTTGTACGATAAAAAGTGCTTCAACTTAGGGTCTACGGCTGTAGGGATATCATTCTTCTTACAGAGCTCGATACATTGGGTAATAACATTACTCGTTAGTACTCCTTTATTATAATCTTGGAGAATCACAACGTCTATAGAATTCGCATTTACTATTTCTTCTATTCGGGTCAGAAGTTTATTCTCTTCATCACCAGTTAAGTCATGAGTACTTTCCTCGTCTACTCTTAAAAGCTGCTTTCCTTTATCTAAAACCCTCGTTTTTTGAGTGGTTTTTCTATCCTTGGACAGAATAATTCCTTCTTCAGAAAAACCTCTTTCACGCAGAAGGCCTAAAAATCTTTCCGATTTCACCTCGCCTATTACTGAACAAATAATAGAATTAGCGGCTAAAGTCATCACGTTCAACGCTACGTTGGCAGCCCCGCCTAATCTATAGACTTCTTCATCTATAGAAACTACAGGAACTGGAGCTTCTGGAGACATTCTATCTGCGCTACCAGATAAGTAGGCGTCTATCATCACATCGCCTACGATAAGCACATTCGCTCCTTGAAAACTGTTTACTATAGACTTATAATCCAAAAGCTTAGTTCTGTTTTTTTAATTTACCAAATGCTCTTTTCATTCTCACGGCAGCCTCTAAGAGCATCTCTTCACTAGCTGCGTATGAAAGTCTAAAACATTCAGCCGCACCGAAAGCATCTCCTGCTACTAAAGCTACATTCTCTGCTTGTAGAAGATACATACATAAATCAGAAGACGTATTAATCTCTTGTCCATCATTAGTTACAGTCCCGAGTAATTCCATACAGTTAGGAAAGATATAAAAAGCTCCCTCGGGTACGTTTAACTTTAACCCTGGTATTTCACCTAATTTATCTAGCATCATATCTCTTCTTTTAAGAAAAGCATCTTTCATGTAAGAAACCGAAGAAGGGTCTGCTAAAACTGCAGCCTTGGCGGCCATTTGACTTACACCAGTTGGAGCAGAGGTAACCTGGCCCTGCATTTTTGAACAAGCCTTGGCGATCCATGTAGGAGCTCCTAAATAGCCTATTCTATATCCTGTCATGGCAAAAGCTTTACTCACTCCGTTTACAGTAATCACTTGGTCAAAAATGCCCGGAATAGTCCCTAAACTAGCATGCTCTCCTGTATAATTAATATGTTCATATATCTCATCAGATACCACAAAAAAGTCTGGCTTAGACTTGATCACCTCTGCTAGAGCTGTTAACTCTTCTTTGCTGTAAACAGAACCTGATGGATTACAAGGCGAGCTATAAATCATCAGCCTAGTTTTATCACTAATATTAGCCTTTAATTCCTCTGCTGTAATTTTAAAATCATTTTCTATTTGAGTAGGAATAATTACTGGAACTCCACCTGCCAACTGAACCATAGCAGCATAACTTACCCAAAACGGAGCTGGAAGCAATACCTCATCTCCTGGATTCACTAATGCATAAACCACATTACTTATGGTCTGCTTAGCGCCTGTACTCACCACTATTTGGTCTGGAGTGTACTCTAAGTCATTGTCTCTTTTAAACTTATGACAGATAGCCTCTCTTAGTTCTCCATACCCATTTACTGGTGGATAGTGAGAGTAATCATCATCTACAGCCTGCTTACACGCCTCTTTCACGAAGTCTGGAGCATTAAAATCAGGCTCACCTAAACTTAAGCTAATCACATCCTTTCCATCCTCTTTTAATTCTCTGCTCATTCTAGCCATAGCCAAAGTAGCCGACTCAGGAAGACTATTAAGTAAATCAGAAACATAGGTTTTAGTACTCATAGTGTTGTTTTATTTAAGTGGAATCAACCACTCATTTATGCGTTACAAAGCTATTAAACCTCCAATTAAAAGCACGTTACTTTCTTAAGTTTTCACTTACTTTTTCCAACAAAAAAAGGCGACCCTATAGGACCGCCTTAAATCAAGCATTAATTATGCTAAAAACTATCTTATTACACTAATTCTTTTAGTTACTTCAGAAGTACCGCTAGCAGCTCTCACTACGTAGCTACCTACCTCTAAACCTGTAACATCTATCACCTCTTTAAATAAAGTAGAGGTAAATGACATCACTTCTTTTCCTAATAAGTCGTAAACCTGAACACTCACCGTTCCAGTAAAACCTGAAAGATTTACAGTAGCCTTGTCAGATGACGGATTAGGGTAAACGTTAACATCTGCATTTATCGCATCTGCTTCAGATACAGAAACTGCTCCTAAAGTAACACCCGCATCAACCGCATTTACAGCTGCTACGAAACTCTCGAAAGTCGTTTGATTCCATGGGTCTGCTACTATCATTCCGTCACTTGGTCTGATAACATTAACTGTAGGAAATCCTTCCGGCCAATATTCACTTCCAGATAACTGTAGAGGACTTTCATTTACTACCGGATAAGAAACTCCAGTTAACCAATCTCCTAAAGTAGCAGAGCCTGTTCCTTCTAAATCAGCTTGATTTGTATCAGCATCAGCTTCATAAAAAATCACTCTAACTTGATTCGTTCCATTCGGTCCATAAGCCTGGTGAATTTCTTCTAAAGTGTGAGAATCATGCATAGCCCAACAAGGACCACACCATGTAGCAGAACAGTCTAGTATAGCAACATATCCTTGGTCAAGGATATCAGCATAAAGACTAATCTCGTTGCCACCAATATCAGTAACAGTGAAATCGCTAGCTGTCAATCCGATTTGGGCATTAATACTTACTGCACTAATTACCGCAGTAAAAAAGAATAATATTTTTTTCATTTTGATTTGATTTTTCGGTATTCACGAATATAACAAAACCTTTAGGCTATGTCAGCATCAGAAAACACAACTTATTGTAAACCTAACCTTATAACCCTCCCTTATCCATCGTTTTAAACCCGCTCACAGCACTTAAAATTAGCATTCCTACAAACGTTATTAGCGCATTGACTATAATCAGCTCAGCCCCGAATCTATACCCTCCGAATAAACACTCTTCTGCAACTTGGCCTTCTAGCCCTCTGAATGAAGTATACCGCAAGAAGACCGTAATAGCTACTGAGCTCAAACAAACTACAGGAACCCAACTGTCAGACACTTTAAGCTTAGTAAATAAGCCGAAAAAGTAGAGACCTATAAGGGGGCCGTAAGTAAATCCAGCTAGAAATATGATTTGAAATATCGCGCTTCTCTCGAATGCTTTATCTAAAATTAGAATGACCACAAATAACACTGCAGACATTATTATATGTGTTCTTTTTCGCACTCTTTCTTGTTCTAAAGCTGGCTTAGACTCTATGTCTAAAAAATCCACGCTTACAGAAGTGGTTAAAGAAGCTAGTGCAGAATCAGCACTAGAATAAGCCGCAGCTATCAATCCAAGCAAGAAGAAAACAGCTACAGACATTCCTAATCCTGAATTCAAGGCTATTTCACTAAAAAGTAAATCTGTTCTTTTAACTCCATCGACAACTGGCACGTCTATTCCCATTTTACTCGCATACATATAAAGAAGAGCTCCTAACCCTAGAAAAAATAAATTCACAAAAACCAGCACTGCGGTAAAACTCATCATGTTCTTCTGAGCTTCTTTAGCAGATTTACAACTTAGATTCTTCTGCATCATATCCTGATCCAACCCTGTCATACCGATAGCTATAAACATTCCTCCGAAAAAATGCTTATAAAAATAGTTTCCGCTTAACCAGTCGTCCATAAAGAAAATTTTCGCGTATTTACTATCTCCAACCTGGCTGAACGTTTCTGAAATCCCTTCGAAACCCAAGCCTACCGAAAGAAAATAAATTGTCAATCCAAGAGACACCAGCATAAAACCCGTTTGAAGTGTATCCGTCCAAATAATCGTTTTCAATCCTCCTTTATGTGTGTAAAGCCAGATTAACGCTATGGATAATAACACCGTAATCTCGAACGGCACTCCCCATTGTTCAAAAACTAAATACTGAAGAACATTGGCCACCAACAGAAGTCTAATTCCTGCTCCTAACGTTCTCGAAAAAAGAAAAAATGCAGCTCCTGTTTTATGACTTACTGTTCCGAACCTCTCTTTTAAGTAGGCGTAAATAGAAACTAAGTTAAGCCTGTAAAAAACTGGAATTAAAACATAAGCGATCACTACATAACCCAAAATGTAACCTAAAACCATCTGCATATAGCTAAACTCACTACCAGCTACCTGTCCCGGAATAGAAATAAATGTAACTCCACTAAGAGAGGCGCCTATCATACCAAACGCTACCAAGTACCACGGAGCTTTTCTTCCAGCTACAAAAAAATCTGAATTAGTAGCACCTTTAGAGGTCCATCTAGCTATGGCAAAGAGAACTAAGAAGTATAATCCAACAAATCCTATTATAAGTCCAGGCGTCATGTGATCTTTTTTTTATTTACATGCAATTTCATAGACAATTATAAAGTTTAAACCACTGTCGTAGAATTTTTACACACAGAGATATACAAGTTATCCGCGGTGCATTATCTTTGAACCATGAACAACAGTTCCTCGAGTAAATTAATAGAAGAAGCGGTAGACCAAATGTCTTCTCTTCCTGGCATAGGAAGGAAAACGGCACTAAGGCTAGTCCTGAATCTCCTGGAAAGAGATACACATGAAATCGATAGATTCTCTAATGCTTTCACCAAATTAAAGGCTCAAATAAAGTTTTGTAAAAAATGTAGAAACATCTCTGATGAACAATTGTGCTCTATTTGTAACTCTAAGAGCCGCGATAAATCTCAGATATGTGTCGTCCAAGACATCAGAGACATATTGGCTATAGAAAGCACCTCTCAATATTTCGGAGTTTACCATGTTTTAGGTGGAGTAATCTCCCCTATGGATGGCATAGGACCAAATGACCTTAACATCTCTTCATTGATCGAACGTGCAGAAGCAGACACCATAACAGAAATAATTATAGCTCTTAAAGGAAATATGGAAGGAGAAACTACAGGCTTTTACCTTTTCAGGAAATTAGATCCGTTAAACATCAAAGTAACCACTATCGCTCGAGGCATAGCCGTAGGTGATGACCTCGAATACGCAGATGAAATCTCATTGGGAAGATCCATTACCAATCGTTCTCCTTACTCAGACTCTATGGCCAAGTAGCATGAAACTATCCGTAATCATAGTTAACTATAACGTAGAGTATTTTTTAGAACAGTGTATTCTTTCTGTGCTCGAAGCCTCTAAAGGATTAGACGTAGACATCTACATGGTAGATAATGCTTCGGTGGATGGCTCTGTGAAAATGGTAAAGGAAAAATTTCCTTCTGTTATCGTAGTAGACAACAAAGAAAACTTAGGTTTCAGTAAAGCGAATAATCAAGCCATGAGAATGTCTCAGGCTGAGTATGTTCTTCTACTAAATCCCGACACAGTCATTGAAGAAGATACACTTGAAAAATGTATCACCTTTATGGATGGAAGAACTGACGTGGGTAGCGTAGGCGTGAAGATGGTCGATGGAAAAGGAATCATCCTTCCCGAATCTAAAAGAGGTCTTCCTACTCCAGAAACAGCTTTCTATAAAATTACTGGACTAAACAAGTTATTCCCAAACTCTAAGAGAATTAACAGATATTACCTCGGCCATTTATCACTAGATGACACCAATGAAATAGAAATTCTAAGTGGTGCTTTTATGTTTATGAGAAAAAAAGCATTGGATGAAGTGGGGCTGTTAGACGAGGCGTTTTTCATGTACGGAGAAGACATCGACCTCAGCTACAGAATTATTCTTGGTGGATATAAGAATTATTATTTCCCAGAAACCAGCATTATTCATTATAAAGGAGAAAGCACCAAAAAAGGAAGCCTGAACTACGTCTTCGTTTTCTATAACGCCATGGTAATTTTCGCCAAAAAGCATTTTAGCTCTAAAAATGCCGATATCTTTTCTAGGCTGATAAACATAGCTATCTGGCTAAGAGCATCTTGGTCCATACTGGTGCGCTTTATTAAGAAAATCACCCTTCCTTCAATCGATTTTTTAGCGCTATTTGGACTATTTCTTTTTGCGTTGCAATGCTATGGCCAATGGCAACAAATAGACTACGACAAAGACCTAACCAATAAAGTCCTACTCGGAGTTTCTGCGGTCTACATAAGCTCACTCTTGTTCCGAGGAGCATTTCGGAAACCATGGAAAAAGTGGAACCTCTTTCAGTCATGTATTCTCGGTTTCGCTATTTCCCTAGGGATTTACAGTTTAATGCCAGACACGATGCGTTTCTCCAGAGCTATCATCTTATTATCACCTCTTATAACGGGAGTATACTTAATGGCGTCCAGAGTGTTACTGAACACAATATCTAAAAAGCGCTTTCCTTTTAGAACAGACAAGAGCACCCGATTCGGAATCATCGGTGATGCTGCTGAGTACACTAGAGTTACAGAATTAATTTCTCAAACCAGAACTTTAGATTCTGAGTACATCCATTTCGACATCGAAAAGGAGAAAGAAAAAATCGAGCAGATAGACGAATTAATTAATGTATACAACTTGAATGAAATCGTTTTTTGCGCAGTCAATTTAAGCTCATCTGACATTATTCGATTAATGAGCTTGTCTAGTAATAAGCATATAGATTTCAAAATTGCACCGCCAGAATCCCTGTATATCATTGGCAGTAACAGCATCGATAAAAAAGGAGATCTGTTTATTCTAGACGTAAACTCTATTTCTAAAAACGAGAACAAAAAGAAAAAGAGAACATTCGATTTACTGGCAGGCTTACTCCTAATCTTACTCTTACCCATTCTGACCATCATGAACAGATCAGTAGTTCAACTGGTGAAAAACATAGGGGAATTAGTCCTTGGCAGTAAAACTCTGGTGGGATATGCGGGGAAAACAAATAAGCCTAAAAACCTACCGCGCTTAAAACCATGCATAATCCCTACGGTAAAAGAGTCTGCTTCAATAGATATTATTCAGAAAATGAACGTTCTATACGCTCGAGATTACAAGTGGAGAAATGACCTTTCTACACTTATTAAAAACCTAGGAAATCTAACTGTATAAAACCCTTAATATCTACGTCAATTTTGTTCTGATTACATAGCATAAATCCTTAATTTTGTAGGTGATCAAATTAACGTATCAGCATGGCAGAAATAGAGATTCTATTACCTAAAATGGGAGAAAGCGTGGCAGAAGCTACGATTATCAAATGGCTTAAAAGTGAAGGAGATAGCGTAGAAGCTGACGAACCAATAGTAGAGATCGCTACAGATAAGGTAGACTCTGAAGTTCCCGCTCCTGAAGACGGAATACTAGTTAAAGTCTTAGTAAATGAAGACGATGTAGTTCAGGTTGGAGACCCAATCGCTATTTATAATATTGGAGGTGAAGAAACTGTAGTCAAGGCACCTGCTGCGAAGTCAGAAACTACTGCAGCTCCTGCCCCTGAAGTTATAGAAGCAGTATCTGCTCCACTAGTTGCGACTGAATCAGGACCTATCAAATCTAACGACAATAGGTTTTATTCTCCTCTGGTGAAGAATATAGCTAAAACCGAAGGTATTTCACAAACCGAATTAGACGGAATTAACGGGACAGGCAAAGAAAGTAGAGTAACTAAAACTGATATTTTAGATTACATCGAAAATAAGGGCTCTGCGACTCCAGTAGCCGCACCTCTGAACCAGAACACCAATCCAGCTCCTAAGGCAACAGAAAACAAACCTGAAAAAACAAAGTCCACTGCAGCTCAACCCAAACCTCCTGTGATTTCTATAGGAAGCGGAGATGAGATCGTAGAAATGGACCGAATGAGAAAGCTTATAGCTGATCATATGGTCATGTCTGTAAGGGTAAGTCCTCATGTTACTTCTTATGTCGAAGTAGATATGACGAATGTGGTTACTTGGAGAAACAAAGTCAAAAATAAATTCATGGAAAAAGAAGGTGAAAAAATCACCTTCACTCCTATTATTATTGAGGCTATAGCAAAGGCTATTAAAGATATGCCAGGCGTTAATGTTTCTGTAGACGGAACTAAAATCATTAAGAGAAAGCACATTAACATAGGAATGGCAGCAGCACTCCCTACAGGAAATCTTATCGTTCCTGTGATTAAAGATGCAGACATGCTGAATCTTGGTGGAATGGCTAAGAAAGTTAATGACTTAGCAAACAGATCTAGAACAAACACTCTAAAACCAGAAGATATACAAGGCGGGACATATACTTTCACTAACGTAGGAACATTCGGTAACGTAATGGGAACTCCTATTATCAACCAACCTCAAGTAGCTATTATGGCGGCAGGAGCTATACGAAAGAAGCCGGCAGTAATAGAAACGGAGCACGGTGACTTAATTGGAATCAGACACATGATGTTCCTTTCACACTCATATGACCATAGAGTAGTAGATGGAATGCTAGGAGGAACATTTGTAAAAAGAGTTGCTGAGTACTTAGAGAATTTCGACACGAACAGAGAACTGTAAAACTAATTAATCCCGAATCAATTGATTAACAGGCTTAATTAGTACATTTATATTTTAAGGACTGTACTAATATCAAATCACGATGAAAAAAGGAGTAGCACTTTTATTTTTCTCTCTTTTAGTAATTGGAGTGAAAGCCCAAATATCCGGGTCCAACTTCAACTCTAAATTTATAGAGGCGAATCAACTAATGGAAGAAAAGCTTTGGAATAGAGCTTCCACTATTTGGAGTCAACTAGTCCTAGAAGACCAATTTAACGGAAATGTAAACTACAAACTTGGTTACTGTCTTTTAGAAACCGCAAACCGAAAATTAGAATCTCTAAAATATCTAGAGCTAGCCGTTGAAGCAGGAATATCTAAAAATTACGACTCGTTTGATCCAAGAGAGAAAAAAGCGCCAATAGATTCTAGGTACTATTTATCTCGAGCTCTTCATTTAGATTATCAAATGGAGAAAGCGATAATAAATTACAATAAGTTATTAGCAGACATTCCGAGCAAGCATCGATTAGTGCCTTTAGCCAAGAGACAGATAGAGATGTGTAATCAAGCTATTTTTCAAGTAGCTAATCCTCATAATTACACCATCTCGAATGCAGGGAGCATCATAAACGATAGCTCTAATGATTACTCCCCTGTAATTTCGCTTGATGAAAAAACACTATTCTTCACCTCTAGAAGAGTTAGAATGGATAGTACGAATATTAACATTACAGATGATGACACTGGTGAGAACAAAGAAGACATCTACGTAAGTTATAAAGATCAGGATAACGAATGGCAGAGTCCGGAACTTCTAAACATTAACACGGATGAGCACGCCGCTTCTATTAGTGTTTCGCCAGATGCGCAAACACTTTACATCTATTTTGATCAAGGTGGAAATGGCGATATTTATAAAAGTCAACTTGTAGGGGAAAGCTGGACTACTCCTGAGCCTATGGGTTCTGATATTAATTCACCAGCGTGGGAAACACATATTACTGTTTCTAGTGATGAAAAGACATTATTCTTTATCTCTGATAGGGAAAATGGGTATGGTGGAAGAGATATTTACAGATGTGTGAAATTACCTACCAATGAATGGAGTAAGGCGTTAAACTTAGGCCCAGCATTAAACACACCTTATGATGAAGATGCTGTTTTCCTCTCGGCAGATGGCAAAACACTTTACTTCTCTTCTAACGGTCACACGAGTATGGGAGATTTTGATATCTTCTTCTCCTCTTTGGGAGATGACGGAGAGTGGTCTAAACCGAAAAACATAGGATACCCACTAAACACTACAGATGCAGATGTGTTCTTTTATCCGACAGCTGATAACAATAGAGCTTATTACTCTTCTAGAAAAGAAGACGGATTAGGCCTTAAAGATATCTACGTAATAGACATGCCTGATTCTGAAATAGGTTCTGATTTATCTGTTCTTAAAGGTTATGTATATCCTGCAGAAGGAGAAAACCTTCCTGAAAACTGTTTGGTAGTCGTTACTAATAAAAATACTGGCGAGGTAACTGAATATAAAGTTAGACAAAGAGATGGCAGTTATGTAGCCATCCTTCCCCCTTGTATAGCTTATGAAATAGAATACTTCGTGAATGACGAATTAGTAGAAGAAGAGTTTATTAATGTTCCATGTGAGTCAGGTTATAAAACTATTGACAGAGAGGTATTCCTTCTTCCTGTTCAACTTGACAAGGAAGACTTAACCCAAACAACAACAGCTGAAGGATCTCCGTGTGATGATGATATAGCAAAACTTCAAGAACAAATAAACCTTCTCACGAAGAAGCTTCTTAAGAAAGGAACTTCACAACCTGAATCTCCTATTTCATCTACATTCGATGAAGAAAAAGCTGAAGCCAATTACACAAGATACTTCGTATATGACTTCAATGATTTCGGATTACAGGAGAGTAAATTCGAAGAGTTCTCTAATAATTTAAAAAAGATTATTGATCTAAAAGGTGAAGTAGAAGTACTCGTAGAAGCGAGTGCATCTTATGTACCCTCTTCTCGGTTTTCTAATAATAATAAATTAGCAGACTCTAGAGCAGCCAAGGCCAAAACACAAATTATAGACGCGGCTAAGACAAGAGGTGTAGACGTAAATAAAATTACATTTATCAAGCCAATAGCTAGAGTTCAAGGACCAGCTTATAAAAATGACGCAAAGAAAAATAGAGTTACTTATGAGCTCTATCAGTACATTAAAGTATCGGCTAAATAATATTTTTACATAAAGAGGGCCGTATCAACTAAGCCGATACAGCCCTTTTTTTATATTCGAATCAGGCCTTTCCGAGTACCCGATCCGAAGTCTACTACTCTACCTTCATATTAAACGAATTTAAAAAAGCTTTCGTATATAAATCCATTTCCATTTATCAACATGCAATTAAATCTCAAAAAACCTCTCGTATTTTTCGATCTAGAAACCACTGGTATAAACGTGTCTAAAGACCGAATAGTAGAAATAGCCTGCGTGAAAGTAATGCCCGATGGATCTATCATCACTAGACCTGAGAAAGGTGAAGACCCGCAGAGATTTTTAGTGAACCCTGAAATACCTATTCCAGCTGAAACAAGCGCTATTCACGGC
Organism: Cryomorphaceae bacterium ASP10-05a; assembly: GCA_000981645.1. Taxonomy (GTDB): domain Bacteria; phylum Bacteroidota; class Bacteroidia; order Flavobacteriales_D; family Sanyastnellaceae; genus ASP10-05a. The sequence continues at coordinate 53,550 of LAQC01000018.1, forward strand.
ATATTCGATGAACATGTAGCTGAGCAACCAACTTTTAGACAAATAGCGAAAGGGTTATTCAAGTTTCTTCATGACTGTGATTTAGCTGGATTTAATTCCAATAAATTCGATATTCCTCTGCTAGCAGAAGAGTTTATGAGAGTAGGTGTAGACTTCAGTATGGAAGGTCGAAATGTCTTAGATGTTCAAGTAATTTTTCACATGATGGAAAAGAGAACACTTGGCGCTGGATACAAATTCTACTGCGGAAAAGAACTACCAGATGCCCACGAAGCTCTTCCTGATACTGTAGCTACTTATGAAATTCTTAAGGCGCAAATAGAGCGCTACAAAGATGTAGAAGTATTGAACGACAAAGGTGAACTCATAAAGCCTGTACAAAATGATATGGAGGTTTTACACAACACCAGTCAGAGGCATAAAGTTGCAGATTTTGCAGGAAGACTAGTCTACGATGCCGATGGTGATGTATGTCTTAATTTCGGGAAATTCAAAGGAGATAAACTAACTGCTATCTTCGAAAAAGAAAGAGGATATTACGCTTGGATGATGAATGGAGATTTCGCTCTATACACCAAAAAGAAACTTACCGAAGAGCATGACAAGTGGAAAGCTGCTAAGACTTCCTAACTAGCTCTACAAACCATTTTAATTTTAATAGCTGGAAGAACCATATATGCTTTCCTTGAGCCAAAAGCTTAGGGTAAAACAACTTTTCTACCAGAGAAATAGACAATACCATTAAATAAGGTGTTCCAGACTTTTTCAGAACCTCAAAAGTTCTAATTATTCGTGAATATTCACGAGTAATTTTCTTCTCCGTATACATCTGAAATAAACTCTCCAGACCTTCCTTAGTTTTCTTTATGAATACTTCATTTTCTTCCAGCCCTGCATGAAGTGCCGGATTTTCTATGTGCAAAATAGAAATACCACCTTCCAATAAAGCCTTGCCAAATAGCGTATCCTCATGCCCATAAATAATGAGCGTATCATCAAACGGATAGTTCTCCAAAACCTCTTTAGTGGCCAAGAAATTACCTGTCATAAAAGACCCGTAAGGTTCTTTTATCCTCTCTAAAGCAGTTCCAGATTCATAGGTGTTTCCGTAATTCCATCTTAGCCTTAAGCCCGTCATAGGTGGTTTCTTCTGATAAATTATGCCTCCACAAATAACCAGAGAAGAATCTAGATGAGTAATGTAATTCTTTATAAAATCAGGATTAGTGAGCTGCATATCTGCATCTAAGAATAGAATGTTTTTATGCATTGCAATGCTTACTAGCTTATTCCTGCTCTTAGCTCTCCCTAAATTAGTTTTATTCTCTATCCACTTAAAATTAGAAAGTTCTGTGGCAGGATTTCGACTAAAAGATGCATCATTTAAGCAGATGATTTCAAAATCAATGCCCAGCGATGAAGCCTGACGATGAACTTCCTTTACCATCAAGGAAACGTCATATTCGTATACTGGAATGAGGACACTAAGCATGACTAACCTAATTCAGTAAATTGAATAATATCGTCTACTTCAGACTGAGAAACCAACTTTCCGTTTTCGCATATAAGCACACGTGAAGAGAATTTCTTCATGTAGATATAATCATGTGTGGCCATTACTACTGGAATTCCCTGCTGACTTATGCCGTGCAATAAACTTAAAATATCTTCTGTAGTCTTCGGGTCTAAATTTCCTGTAGGTTCATCAGCCAAAATCAACTCAGGTTCATTAATGAGTGCTCTGGCTATAGATACTCTCTGCCGCTCTCCACCAGAAAGCTCATGAGGCATCTTGAATCCTTTGGTTTTTAAACCGACATCATCCAAGACCTCATCCTTTCTTATCTCCATCTTCTTCTTGTCCCTCCAGCCAGTAGCTTTCATTACAAAGAATAAATTATCCTCTACTGTCCTATCCATCAGCAACTCGAAATCCTGAAAGACAATCCCTATTTTTCTTCTTAAAAAAGGAACTTGATTCCTCTTCATGCTGACCAAATCATAGCCACAAACACTACCCTCTCCAGATTTTAGCTTTATTTCTCCGTAAAGCGTTTTCATTAAACTGGACTTACCCGAGCCAGTTCTACCTATCAGATAAATAAACTCCCCTTCCTTAATCTCTAGGTTTACTCCAGACAGGATGATGTTATCCGCCTGTGCTATCGTGGCATGTTTAATTTCTACTATGTTTTCTGGTTCACTCATGGAGGTGTGATTTAGTATGTGTAATGTAGAACAATGAGGCGCTACTTAATATTGTGAATGAAGAATTAGTTAAGAATGAAATGGTGAAATATTCATAGACGAAATAAACGCTCGAAATTAAAATAGATAATTTAATACCATTCCATTTTTAGGCAAGCCTAAAAATTATATATTTGCAGTCCTAAATAATAACAAATGATTTCCCTAAAAAATATACTTCTTTTTACTTTCATCTTAATTTCGTCTATAGCTTTCTGTCAAACGGGAGACATCCATGCTGTAGTAAAAAAGGAATCTCAACCTGTTTCCTTTGCTACGCTGAGCATAGATCAACTGGGCGCTAATGCTGTAACTAACTCTAGTGGCAAAGTGCATCTGCATGACATACCCTATGGGACATATACAATCATAGCAAGCTACATAGGCTATGAACTGGTTTCTCAGGAAATCACCTTGAGCAGCGACTCTCCAAATTTAAATCTAGAGTTCTCCCTTACTGAACAAACTATGGATTTAGATGAAATAGTTATCTCTGGAACTAAGACCTATAAAAGACAAACAGACTCACCGGTGATAGTCAATGTACTGAGCAGTAAAACGCTCGATAATGTGCAGGCGTGTAACCTATCTGAGGGACTGAGGTTTCAACCGGGACTTAGGGTAGAAAACGACTGTCAAACCTGCAACTACACTCAGTTAAGAATGAATGGACTCGCGGGAGGATATTCACAAATACTGATTAACGGAAGACCTATTTTCAGTCCGCTTACTGGGCTTTATGGTATGGAACAGCTTCCTGTAAATATGATAGAGCGCATAGAAGTAGTGCGCGGTGGAGGTTCTTCATTATACGGCTCTAGCGCTATAGGCGGAACTGTAAATGTAATTACCAAAACTCCAAGAAAGAACAGCTACGAGTTGAATTACAACTACCAGAACATCAACAAGCAGACTAGCGATAACCAAATTCTAGCCAACGCTACATTAGTTTCTAAGTCTTCTAATTCTGGTATCTCCCTTTTTATAAATAATAGAAATAGGGGATTCTATGACCATAATGGTGATGACTTTTCTGAAATACCGCTAATAGAAAACACTTCTGTAGGGGTGAACATGTTCTTTTTGCCGAACGACAATCAGAAGCTTGAAGTAAGTCTGAGCAACCTAAACGAGTATAGATTCGGTGGCGAAATGGTGACCGAAAAACCTGCTTACTTAGCAGCTCAGTCTGAAGAAAGAACTCACAACGTGTGGATGGGAAGCGCAGATTATCAGATTAATTTTAATAAGAACAAGTCTAGCCTTATTACTTACGCTGCATGGCAATCGACAATCAGAGATCACTACACAGGAATTATTCCTGACGAAAATGAAGCGCTAATAGAACATTTAGAAAACCCTCCTTATGGAACTTCTGATGTAACTACGGTTAATACCGGTGTGCAGTTGAATCATAAAATAAACAAGTTTCTAACTGGAGAGAATGTATTCACTCTAGGTACTGAATTTATCTATGATGAAGTCAATGATGCTATTCCAGCATACAATTACTTGATAGATCAAACGACTAGAAATTACGGTACTTTTCTACAAAGCGACTGGAACATAGTGAAGGATCTCACTCTGCTGTCTGGCGTAAGAATGGACATACACAATCTAGTAAACCAGCCAATATTTAGCCCACGTGCTTCTCTCTTATACAAACTGAAAAAGAATACCCAGTTCAGGGTGAATTATGGAGCAGGTTTTAGAGCGCCTCAAGCATTCGATGCTGACTTGCACATCGCTTTTGCTGGTGGTGGAGTTTCTAGAGTAAGTCTCTCTCCTGATTTAATTCCTGAGAAATCTCAGAGCTTGAGCGGGTCTGTAAATTATGATAGGCCTACAGATAAGTTTATAGTAGGGTTCACACTTGAAGGATTTTATACCCGATTAAACAGAGCATTCTATCTGGATCCTACTGGAGAAGATGAGTTCGGAGAAACATTCATAAAGCAAAATGGGCAGGGAGCTACCGTTACTGGAAGTACTTTAGAACTAAGAGCCAACTATAACCGAAAAGTGCAACTAGAGGCTGGAATCACCGTTCAAACTTCCGAGTTTGATGAAAAAGTATCTTATATAGATGGCCTAGATGGAATCACTGAATTTGTGAGAACACCTAATGAATATGGTTTTGCTACGCTGAGTATTACACCTTCTGAAAGAATAAACGCCAACGTTAATTACATCTATACTGGAAGTATGCTTGTGCCCCATTTTGCAGGTGCTCCGAACCAAACTGTGGATGAAATAATTAGTTCAGATTCTTTTTCTGAAGTGAGCTTCAAGTTCGCGTATTCTATCGGATTGAAAAAAATGAATTCTAAAATTGAGCTCTACACTGGGGTGAAAAATATTTTGAATTCCTACCAAGATCAG
>LAQC01000018.1:58261-58503 GCA_000981645.1 Cryomorphaceae bacterium ASP10-05a
TAACCAGTATGAAATTGGTTCCAATCTATATTCATCTTTAGGGCTTAAATGAAATACCTTTGCGCCCATGTCTGCTCCAATAAAAAATCTAGATGCCATTCTTAAAAAACTCGGAATAAGAGAACTGAATGCCATGCAAAAAGAGGCCTACGAGGTCATTCTAGAAAATCCTGAAACTATCATTCTCTCTCCTACGGGAACAGGGAAAACTCTGGCTTTTTTACTTCCTCTCCTAGAGGATT
>LAQC01000018.1:58671-65476 GCA_000981645.1 Cryomorphaceae bacterium ASP10-05a
CCTGGAAGAGTAGCTGACCATATTAGAAGAGAAAATATTTACACTAAAAATGTACACACACTCATCCTTGATGAGTTCGATAAGTCTTTAGAGACGGGATTCGAGAATGAGATGCGTGAGATAATGGATGCACTGCCTATGCTCAAAAGGAAAGTGCTTACTTCTGCTACGCAAAAAGTTGAAATTCCTGCTTTTACTAGAATAAAAAATCCTATGAAACTGGATTACCTATCTGAAGGTGTGGCGCGGTTAAAAGTGGAAGTGGTAGTTTCTCACTCGAAGAATAAGCTCATTATGCTGGAGCGTCTTTTGGGGTATCTGGGAGATAAAAACGGTATCGTTTTCTGCAGCTTAAAGGATACTATCCTGGAAGTTAGTGATGACCTTCAACGAAAAAACATTGGACACACCAGCTTTTATGGTGGTTTAGAACAGATAGACAGAGAGAGAGCACTGATGAAATTCCGTAATGGAACGGAGAGAATATTGGTAGCTTCTGACTTAGCAGCGAGAGGAATAGATGTGCCTGAACTGGATTATATTATCCACTTTGAGATTCCTGAAAAAGCAGATGAGTTCACTCACAGAAACGGGCGTACGGCTAGAATGAACAGAAACGGTAGAGCCATCGTTATCAAATGGGAGAACGAAGAGTTACCAGAGTTCATTACTGATTATGAGGAACTAAAAATAGACTCTGCCACTGAAATAGTAAAAAGTAAGTGGGAAACACTTCATATTTCTGGTGGTAGAAAAGACAAAATCTCTAAGGGAGATATAGCAGGACTGTTCTTCAAGCAAGGTGGACTTAAGAAAGACGAACTGGGAATTATAGAACTCAAACAAGAAAGCTCCTTTGTAGCTGTGCCAGCTCACAAAGCTTTCACGCTGATTGAGGCATTGAATAATTCTAGATTGAAGAAAAGGAAGGTGCGGATTTCTTTGGTGGAGTAATTTGGTTTGGGGTTGATAGTTTGGGGTTCGGGGTTTTTAATATTCCGACAACTTCAGAATTAATCTTCACTTCTAAAATCAGCAATCGTTAATTATCAATAAAAAAATAATTATTCAATCTCCGATTATTGCCCGTTCGGCACTTCGAGCTGAAGCTCGGCTCAGGGCGCGGAACTCGTTTTTATTCTATGATAATTTTCTGGCTTTGCAATAGTTCATTTTCCTTCATTAAGGTGAGCACGTAAGTTCCAGATGACAGCCCCAATGTAGATATAGAGTAAGTAGTACTGCTGCTGACTGCTGTGAATTGTTTTACTTCTTTACCTTGAGTGTCTGTGAGTATGAATTGACCTCCTGAGGAGTGTTCATGAAGATAGATGTGTAACTCTTGACCTGCTGGCACTGGGTTAGGCCCTGCTATAAAGTGCGTTCTTTCTTTTTCCAGTTCATCTACACTGTTTTGACAATTAGGAACTACACAACCGTGTTCATCTACTTTTACTATCCAGCCCTGCTGTGCTGGATATTCATAATCTGAGTCATCACCTATGGTGAGGTCTAAAGCTTCTCCTGTGAAGGCTACTCCACCATCTGGACAGGCAGTGAGGTCGTAGATTTCATGCTCATCATTGGTGTCTTCTATGTAGTGGTATTTTCTATCCCAGATGATATCTCCAGTTTGGGCATCAAATTTCACTAGCCAGCCATCATCATTAGAGCTACCGTTTACCTCATCGAACTCTGGTAGGCTATATTCCCACTCTCCTGCTGCTACATAATTGCCATCTGTGGTTTGAACTACTTCTGTGAAGTAAGCTCTGTTTTCAGGATCTGGGTTTATGACTATAGTTTTCCAAATCTCATCTGCATTTTCATCTAGCTTGAGTATTAGAGCATCTGTAAATTCATTTTCTTCTATTACTGAGCCCGCACAAACCAAACCATCAGAGACCGAAATCATTTCATATAATTCAGTAACATTAATATCCCACTGTTCTTCTCAACTATTTAAAATTTCTCCAGTACTAGGATTCAGTTGATGAATTGATATTTCATTATCCACAAGTAAACTAGCTTCATTTGTCGTAATAGCAACATAAAGCTCATCTTGATAATAGGCCAAAGCCAATGGTAATTCATGATCCTCAGTAACCCATTGCGTTTCCCAAACGATTCATCATTTTCATCAAAACAGATAACTCCTGCGTCTACTAGTATAGCTTCTTGATCTGGAACAGCAGAATACGAAATGAATTCAGTATTTTCCTCTAAATTAAAGTATAAGATTAATACAGAAACCATTGCAACGCAAAAACTCCAAACTAAAAATGGCTGCTTCTTATGAAAGAAGTAGCCATTTAAATAATTATTTAGTATATACAGGTTAGTTTATCTTAAATTCTGAACTCTTGAATTTAGGGTTTACATTCACCTCAGTTACTGAAATCTCGAACTGTTGTGGGCCTTCTATTTGGCTCATTTTGGTAGCAAATTTGATTCCGTCATGCTCAGTATATTCTTTATACACAGTCATAGAATTCATCTCTCCCATTCCTGGTACTTCCTCAGTAGATTCTTCTTTTAACTTTAGTCCTGATGCTACAGCGTAATATTCTGTTTTAGGCTGTCCGTCTTTATCAGTCACTGTCATTACATAAACAGGCTCTCCATCTAAATCAGCTACTCCATCTAGCACCATAGTATACCCCATGTTAGCATATTCTAACTCTGGAAAAGGATACGCCTGAGAACTGAAAGAATTAATAGTAGCTTCATCCATTGGCATAGGTGCTCCCATCTGAGAAGCTGATGCTTTTCCTTCATTGTATGTTACAGCATAAAATATCTGTGGAGGTGCTCCCATTACCATGCTGAATTTTTTTCCTACTTCTAACTTAGTATCTACAGGTACATCCATTCCCATCATGTTCATAGACCCCACTAATCTCAGGGTTTTTAAGTTGGCTATAGCTTCACTTCCTCCTATGGCATCAGCATAATCTTCTATTACTGAAGTTGCAGTTATTCCATCTGGAGCTGGCGCCATGTCTTTCCATTCGTTACCATACTGGTCCAACATGAGCATTTTACCAGTGGCACTGAATTTAACTAGCTTTTCTGCTTCATCTTTATTTCCTACCACTACTATATTGGCATTGGCAGGCTTGATGTATTTCCGTGCTGCAGCCGTAACATCTGCTACAGTAAGTGCTTCTAGGCGTTGCAAATATGTATTGTAATAACCCTTAGGAAGGTTATACTTAAAGGTATTCAGTGCAAAACGTGCTATGGTTCTAGGGCTTTCTAATGATCTAGCAAAACCTCCTGCCATAGAATTTTTAACGAATGTGAGTATAGAGTCATTTACGGGTTCAGATATCATTCTATCTAATTCATATAAAATCTCTGTTACAGAACTATCCGTCACTTCATTTCTAACACTAGCAGATGCTGTGAATGATCCTACTATTCTGTTAGAACTTAAGCTACTTCTAGATCCATACGTGTATCCTTTGTCTTCTCTTAAGTTTTGCATCAGTCTTCCTGAGAAAACTCCACCACCTAAAATAGTATTCATCACTCTAGCCGCTAATGCATCTGAAGAACCTGGCTGAAGATTTACTGGGTAGGTTACATTAATAGTAGACTGTACTGCTCCTTTTAGTGGAACAAAAGTCACTTGATTTTCTGCTGGATTTGTATGAGGATTGAATGAAGGAGATGGTACATCTCCTTTTATCCACGCACCGAAATACTCATTGGCATCTGCCTTAGCCTGATCTGCAGTAATATCTCCTACTACTACTAAATAGCTGTGGTTAGGTTTCCAGTAAGAGTTAAAGAACTGCACTAGATCTTCTCTTCCTATGTTCTCTACTGTTTTTTCAGTCACTATCTCCCCATAAGGATGATCTTTACCGTAGTTCACTATATTTTTCACGTTAGACATCATGCTGTTCGGCTCTGTTTTAGCAGAAACCAACCCACTCATAGTCTGAGTCTTAGATTTTTCTATCTCTTCTTCTGGAAAAGTAGGATTCATTAAAATGTCAGACATAGTAGCCAACAGCTCCTTGCTGTGTTTGGTTAAACTACTTCCGTACATTCCTGAACTACTCGTGCTTAAAGATGCTCCTATAAAATCCATAGATTCATCTATTTCAGCCTTGCTTTTAGTAGTAGTTCCTTTTCTAAGAAGCTCTCCTGCCATATCTGCGGCACCTGCTTTATCTCCTTCCACCACTACATCCCAGTCAGTGCTTAACTGATAAGATACGCTAGGTAGTTTATGATTTTCTACTACGATTACCTGAAGACCATTTTCTAAAGTGAAACTCTGGTAATCTGGTATTTGAATAACTGGAGCTGGTGCTGCCGAAGGTGCCATGCTTCTGTCCAATTTAGGCGAACAAGCTGCTAGAAAACCGATGGCTAAAAGAGCTATAAATATTAATTTTTTCATTTCCTTTTTCTTTATCGATTAATTCTAGTTCTCTTCTCCGAAGTTCTCATCGTACATGAAGTAAAGCACTACTCTATTTTCTTTGGTGTAATATTTTTTAGCTGCAGCCATAATATCTTCTTTGGTTACGGCTAAGTATTTATCTATTTCTGTGTTTATCAGGTTAGCATCATCAAAATACATGTGGTAGTTAGCCAATGATTCTGCTATTCCAGCCATAGAGCTATTTCCCTGAACAAACTGTGATTCTATTTGGTTTCTCAGTTTTTGGAATTCTCTTTCTGAAATAAGTTCCGTTTTTAGAAGATCTATTTCTTGTAACATAGCTTCTTCTACTTCCACGGGCTCTACTCCCATATTGGCAATAGAGAATCCTAACGTCACTCCAGGATCTTCAGTTCCGAAAGAAAATGCTCCAGCAAAAACAGCTAGTTGTTTCTCATCTACTACAGACTTAGTAAGTCTCGAACTTTCTCCTCCACTTAATACTTGGTTCAGCATATCTACAGCATAGTAATCATCTGTGCCCTGTGCAGGAATATGGTAAGCCATTACTATAGCAGGTAGTTGGTCTTTCCCCCAAATAGTGTCTCTTACTTCTTCCGTCTTAACAGGCTCCATTTCTGTAGGCCTAGGAATAGCTTTTCCTCCTCTAGGAATTCCTTTGAAATACTTTTTAATCAGTTTCGTAGCTTCACTCACATCTAAATCTCCTGCTATAGAAAGAACCGCGTTTTCAGGAACGTAGAACAACTTGTAAAAGTCCATAAAGTCAGTGTGAGTAGTAGCATCTAAATGTTCCATACTTCCTATTACTGGCCACTTGTATGGGTGTACATTGTATGCATGCCCCATAGTTTCAGAAAGTAGTTTTCCGTAAGGTGAATTATCCATACGTAATCTCTTTTCTTCCTTTACTACTTCGTTTTGCGTGTCTATTCCTTCCTGCTCTATTTTGGCGTGAAGCATTCTTTCGCTTTCTAACCACAATCCTAACTCCAATTGGTTAGACGGAAGAATCTCGTAATAGAATGTTCTATCGTTGGAAGTATTAGCGTTAAGTGTTCCTCCAGCATTTTCTATGTATCTATCGAACTCTCCTCTTTTGATATTTTCAGAACCTTCGAATAAAAGGTGCTCAAAGAAGTGAGCCATTCCTGTTCTGTCAGGATTTTCGTTTTTAGAACCTACATGATACATCACGGTAACCGCTACTACTGGAGTAGAATGGTCTTCATGAAGAATAACGTGTAAGCCGTTATCTAAATCAAACTCTGTATATTCTACATTAGAAATCTGTCCGTAAGAGCTGCTCCAGATTAAGAGCAATCCCGCACAGGCAAGGATAAATTTGGTTTTCATTTTGATTATTTTGGTCTGTCAAAAATACGTGACCTATTTTAATGAGAAATTATTAATTGTTAATTATTGATGCGGGATTCTAATACTGGATTAGTCGAGAGTCAGAGCTGCGCTCTTTAGTCGAAAGGGCAGGATGCTAATATTAGTTTTAATTGAATATTGGTTAAAGCGATAAACCTGGTTAATGGGAGTTGATGAACACCTTCGCTTCCCCCGTCCCCCCTAAAGGGGCGCTCCACCGCTTCTTTTAAAAACTATTTAAATCGCAGTTAAAAACAGGCGATTTCGACTAAGAAAAGTTGAAAAGATTATAAGTTGACAGGTGAATCAGTCGCACGGACAAGCCTTTTGAGCTTTTGACTAAAACCGGTATTAGAACCTGAATTAATAATTAAACATTAGAATCAATCCCAAGTCACATCGATTTCTACCTCTTCTTCTCCTCTTTTCACTATGACTTTAGTCATTTCTCCTTCTGAGAATTTTCCTAGGCATTCCATGTACTGCATCATGTCGTTTACGGAGAACTCGCCCATTTTAATCACGATGTCTCCTTTTTGCATTCCAGCTGCTGCTGCTGGGCGGCCTTCTGAGACACCATCTATGCGCATCCCGCCTTCTGTAAACATGTAATCTGGCACTACTCCTAGCGTTACTTTAAAAGACATATCTTCTCTTGAAGAGTCCTTGGTTTTAGTGAATTCTAGTTTTTCTAAGCGTTGCAACGCCAGAACAATATCCTCCACAAATCCTGTTACCGATTTTAAACCTTCAAAGTTGATTTTTTCTACGTCATCGGATGGCTTATGGTAATCTTCATGCTGCCCAGTGAAAAAGTGAAGTACTGGCATGTCTGCCAAATAGAAAGAAGTATGGTCAGAAGGCCCTACTCCTGATTCTTCAAAAACCAATTTGAATTTTCCTTGGTTGGCCTCGTTCACTATATCCGTCCACACAGGACTGGTTCCATTTCCATACACGGCTAGCGCATTATCTTCTTTTAGTCTTCCTACCATATCAAAGTTC
>LAQC01000018.1:65580-72393 GCA_000981645.1 Cryomorphaceae bacterium ASP10-05a
TTTTCCGACTGGTTCTTTATCGTGTTGGCTAGTTTGAGCATAGCTACGACTCCGCTGGCATTGTCATCTGCTCCATTATGAATAGCTGAATCTCCTTTGAATAATGAGAATTCATTTCCATATCCTAAATGGTCATAATGTGCTCCTATAACTATAGTGTGAGCAGCACCATTATCTATTCCAGAAACTACATTTCTGCCGTTTATAGTCACTACTTTACTTTGACCTAAGCCTATACCATCTGCCGTTCCGTGCGGACTTACGCTGATAGGCTTAAAAATGAAATCTTGGAAAAATCCTCCATTCTCTCCTTTAGGAACTAACCCTATTTTAGTCATTTCTGATTGGATGAAATCTGCGGCTTTTAATCCTCCCGCTTTTCCTACTTCGCGGCCTTCCATATCATCTGAAGCTAAAACTGTGAGCGCTTCTACTTGTGAAAACTCATATACAAAGGGAGCTGTCATCAATGGCCTTTGGTTTCCGCAGGTGGTGGCGATACTGATTAAACTAAAGAAACATCCTGCGTAAACTATACTCTTAATGGAAAGGTTCATCTTTTCTAATTTGAACGTCAAAATTACTCTGTGAGTGCTGAAATATCATACCCTATTTATGGTATTTTTCATAAGTATCTGTTAGCAGTTCTATTTTGGCATTCATATTAAAAGCGTCTTGAGTATTTTCGCGAAAAAGTTAATTAAATGTCTAAACTAGTTATCTACACTACTTTCTGTATTGCAACGCTCTTAACTGCCTGTGGCGGTCAACCTCACAACCCTGAACATGGCGGTAAAAAGCATGCTGATGGTCATGGAGGAAATCCACACCACAGTAACGGTGAGCAAGCTGAGACTCCAGTATTAGGAGAAGATTTTCTATACCCTAGTGAAAAGCATTTTGCCAATATGACCATGATGACTAATGGTGGAGACAATGCGGAGGCTTACTGGAGTTTTGCAGATGATAAATTGGTTTTTCAAGCGTCTTATGAAAAATGGAATACATCCTGCGACCAGATTTTTATCATGAATGCAGATGAACAATACCATGACCAAACTCCGCCAATGGTGAGTACTGGAAAAGGAAGAACTACCTGTAGTTATTTTATGCCTGGAGATTCTACTATTCTATATGCTTCTACACATTTGGCTATGGACACTTGCCCTCCAGTTCCACATAGAGGACCGAATGGCGAGTATGTGTGGCCTATCTATCCTGAGTTTGACATATTCGTGGCTGATTTGGAAGGAAACATTATTCAGCAGTTAACAGATGGACCTGGATATGATGCTGAAGCTACCGTTTCTCCGAAGGGAGATAAAATTGTATTTACTTCATTAAGGAGTGGTGATTTAGAGCTTTATACGATGAACATAGATGGTTCTGATGTGAAACAAATCACTTCTGGTTTAGGATATGATGGAGGCGCGTTTTTCTCTCCAGATGGTGAATACCTATTGTGGAGGTCAAGCAGACCACAAACGGAAGAAGCGCAAGCTCAATACAAAGCTTTACTGAAGAAAGGACTGGTTCAGCCTACTGAAATGGAATTATATATCGCTAAAGCGGATGGTTCTGAGGCTAGACAGATTACAGAGTTAGGTGGTGCTAACTGGGCTCCGTTTTTCCACCCGAGTGGAGAGAAAGTTCTATTCGCATCTAATCACCACAGCAAGTCTGGTAGATTATTTAACTTGTTTTTAATGAACTTAGATGGAACTGGACTGGAGCAAGTAACTTTCGATAACGTGTTTGACTCTTTCCCAATGTTCTCCTTTGACGGGAAAAAAATAGCGTTCTCTAGCAATAGAGGAAACAATGCAGACCCTAATGCACATGGTGGAGCTACGAATGTTTTCGTGGCGGATTGGGTTGACTAATGTTGAATGATAAATTATAAATACGGGATTCTAATACTAATTTAGTCGAGAGTCGGAGCTTTGCTCGTTGAGTCAAAAGTCGAAAGGGTGGGATGCTTTATTAATGATAAATGGTTAATTATTAATGGCTGGACGGTATAGATTAATAAGTTAACAGAATGCACGCTGACTGAACGTTAGCCGAATTTTCGACTTTCGACTTTGGACTAAACCAGTATTCGTGAAAGGCTGACTTTCGACTAAACACTAGAATAAACAATTAAAAAAATATGGGTTGGTTCGAAAAATTACAGAATAGATGGGGAGTCACCGGCAAACAGGTGATTCTTATACTAATCGTATTTGCACTTACAGGAAGTACTATCGCTTTTCTGAAGAAGCCTGTAGTGGCTTTTTTTACTGGTGGTGAAAAATCTGTACTGTTCTCGGTGATTTACTTCATTCTTATTTTCCCTGTTTACATCCTTTTCTTAATGGCCTACGGCTATCTTTTTGGAATGTATGATTTCTTTAAAGGATTTGCAAAAAAGTCTGTTTCCCGGTTTAGAAAAAAACGCTAGTTTGGATTCAGAAGAACTCTGGACATGAGACTCTAGAATAAACTTCCATTAGAATCAACCCAAAATCCTAAGAGCCTGCATTTACTTTGTTTTTAATTCTGTCTTTTTTTTTTAAAGAACACCAATGACTATGACAAAACCATAGTTTCTTCCCTAACCTTGGAGAAGATGGAGAATTGTAGTTATTTAGGCAATGAAAATACAACCCTAAAATAATGTCAGGAGATTACATACAGTACATGGTCATAATAGCCCTATTCGGTGGTTTAAGCATGCTGGTCAGTTCTAGATTAAAGAGCAAGTTTAAGAAATACTCGAAAGTACATCTACAAAATGGAATGAGTGGAAAAGAAATAGCAGAAAAAATGCTCTCTGACCACGGGATAAGAGATGTAGAAGTTATTTCTATTCCAGGTCAATTAACCGACCATTATAATCCACAGAATAAAACGGTAAACCTAAGCTCTATAGTTTACGGGGAGCGAAATGCTGCAGCTGCAGCAGTGGCTGCTCACGAGGTGGGACACGCTGTTCAGCACGCTACTGCCTACAAATGGTTAACTATGCGGTCTAAGCTAGTCCCAATGGTTAGTATAGCCAGTAAGGCTACGCAGTTTATATTGATGGGTGGTTTTATGCTCGCTTTAATGGACTCTCCTATTTTCTTATGGATAGCTATAATAATCTTTGGAATAGTGGCTCTTTTTAGTATAGTAACTCTTCCTGTAGAATATGACGCGAGTAACAGAGCTCTGGCCTGGATGAAAGGAAGTCACGTGGTTACTCAAGACGAATATGCAGGAGCCAAAGACGCCCTAAAATGGGCTGCTAGAACGTATTTAGTAGCTGCTTTAGCTGCGGTAGCCAACGTTCTTTATTTTGCACTTAGACTTGTAAACTCAAGAAATTAATTTTAAATACCGAAATCAATTAAACCAATCAAGATGAATATAAAAACATTAATAGCCTCAGTTCTCTTCGGAACTATAGCTTTAGCTAGCTGCAGCGAGCAGAACCAGAAAGAAGATAAGCCCGAAATGGATAAGGCTAATGTGAAACAATTAGAAAAAGATGCTGACGAAAAAATAAAAGCTATCGATAACATTCTAAAAGAAGTGGAAATTAAGGAAGCTGAGCTAGATGAGGCATTAAACAATTTAGATTTTTAAGAAAGAAATATCATGAAATATATACTTATTACAGCTACAGCATTATTCGCTTTTTCATGTGCTAATGCGCAGATGGATAAAATTAATTCTGCTCAAGAAAAAAATAAAATAGAAATTTCTAAAGGAGAAGACAAAACTCAGACCCAAAAAGAAAACGTAAAAAGTGATGTCAGCAAAGTAGAAAATACGGCAGAGAGTGAGCTTAAAATACTGGCCAACATGTCTAAAGAAGATATTATAAAGAAGATGGCTACGATGTCTAAAGAAGAGAAAAAAGCTTTCAAAGCAGAAGTTTCTAAAGCCCGTGCTGCTTTAAACAACACCATTTCTAAAGTAAAAGAAGCGAAGAAGGACCTGAGCAATAAAGCTTCTAAATTAAGCTCTAAAGGAAAAGAAAAGCAGGAAAAAAGCATAACCGATGGTAGAACTGAGCTCATAAAAAAGCAGGGAATCTCTAAGGAAGAGCTTTCTAAGATGGAATCTATGACTGCAGATGATGTTAATAAATTAGAGAAAATAGAAAAGGCTAAAGTGAAAGAAGTGCAAGCAAATGTATCTCTAAGCGCTAGTGAAGGAAAGGTTATCTCTGCTCATACTAAAATTAAAGCCGCTCAAGCAAAATTAGATGCTGCTAAAATAAATGGTTCGAAATCAGCAGAAGAAATAGCTGCTTTTCAAGCTAAAATAGATTTAGCTAAAGAAAAACTGTTTGGTCTTAAAACGGCTGTTGTTAAAGGAAGAAGTATAATGAACGAATAGTTCAATAAGCCTATAAAATAAAAAACCTCGTGAACAGTGCTCACGAGGTTTTTTTATGTCTAAACTAAACTGTTTTATACGTTTTCTATTACCATAGCGCTGGCACCACCACCACCATTACATATTCCAGCAGCTCCGATTTTCCCTCCATTCTGCTTTAACACATTTATCAGCGTAACTATAATTCTAGAACCACTATTTCCTAATGGATGGCCTAATGAAACCGCTCCACCATTTACATTTACTTTAGAAGGATCTAATCCTAACTCTTTATTATTAACTATCCCTACTACAGCGAAAGCTTCATTTAATTCCCAGAAATCAACATCACTGTTCTCTAAACCTGCTCTTTTCAAAGCAATTGGTAGCGCTTTACTCGGTGCAGTAGTAAACCATTCTGGAGCATGAGCCGCATCTGCACAAGCTCTAATTTTAGCGATAGGCGTTAACCCCAATTCTGCTACTTTTTCAGCACTCGCTAAGATCAGCGCAGAAGCTCCATCATTTAGTGTAGAAGCATTGGCCGCAGTTATTGTACCCTCTTTATCAAATACAGGACGAAGCGTTGGAATTTTTTCCATCTTCACATTCTTGTATTCCTCATCTTCAGAAAAGATGACAGCGTCTCCTCTTCTCTGAGGAATTTCTACTGGAGTTATTTCATCAGAAAATTTACCAGCACTCCATGCAGCAGCAGATCTATTATATGACTCTACAGTAAACGCATCTTGTTCTTCTCTAGAAATATTTTTCTCTTTAGCACATAGCTCAGCGCTTACTCCCATGTGCGTTTTATTGTACACATCAGTTAGACCATCTTTCACCATCCCGTCTACTAGCTTCATATCTCCAAGCTTCTGACCAGTTCGAGCACCCATATAATGAGGAACCATACTCATATTCTCCATTCCACCTACTACTACTAAGTCATTATCTCCTGTTTTTATAGACTGAGCCCCTAGAGCTATAGCCTTCATTCCAGAAGCACATACCTTATTTATAGTAGTACACGGAACGCTATCAGGAATTCCTGCAAACATAGCTGCCTGCCTAGCCGGTGCTTGACCAAGATTAGCGCTCATTACATTTCCCATAAAAACTTCTTGAATCTGACCTGCATCTACTCCAGCAGACTCTATAGCTCCTTTAATGGCAGCCGCACCAAGCTTAGTAGCTGATAATGAAGACAACGACCCCAGAAAACTACCTATTGGAGTTCTTTTAGCGCTTACTATATATACTTCTTTCATTCTTTTAAGATTGTTTTTTTAGCGTTGCAAAGATAGCAAATACATCACTTCTAAACTCCAAACTTGAGGTCTAACCGTGTAATCTGAAGGTGATTTTTTTCACATCGTTTAACAATACACAGCCAATTCTGGCATAATTCTGGCTTGTTCTACAATATCTCAATCATCCGATCAAAGAAATTGGTTGATAGTTATTTTGGTTAAGGTTTAGGTCGCCTCAGAGCGACAATAAAATTGGTTAGCTCAACGGAGCTGACCATTTTTTTTACTCACTATCAATTGATTACATAAAACATATACTCCTAGGGTAACAAAAACAGATAACATACCGTAACATCAACACTACCATAAATGAAAACACACAATTCCATCTTATCACTGCATTTGAGCTGATTCAATTACAAACTTAAACCAGCTACCATAAATGTTAGAATATTACAAAACTGTATTAAGGAAAGTCAGATTTGACAAACTACTTTTTAGAAAAGAGCTCAGAAAAGCTTTCAAAAACCTAGTAGACCATGAAGCCACTGAATTAAAGTCGTGGCTCAAAGAAAGTCGCTATGTGTAAATTTCGCTAGCCGTCATCGGCTATAAACCTTACTGGTTACAAAACGCTATGTATTCATAGCGTCTTTTATATATCCCTAAATACTAAGTAATACTTCCCTCTTCAATTTCACTCCCATTAAGCATAACATTGATTAAGTTTGCATCTAGATGCTACCTAAAGAAGAACTCAAAAAAAGAAGAATAGATTTCTGGACACTCCTAGATTCAGAAATGACGCCTGTTAGAGGTGTTCACGGAAACAAAGTCAGTTGGCTATCCTATAAAAGCTGCGTAAAAGAACTGTATATCCGCATGGAGTTCGATGGTAAAGGCTGCAGATTATGTCTAGACCTTCAGCATAAAGACACCAGTATAAGAGCATTGTTTTTCGAGCAGTTCCTAGAATTAAAAACGGTGATGCAAAGTAGTTTTTCTACCCCACTTACTTTTTTAGATGAATATAAAATAGAAGCCTCTGGAATTTTTAGTGCTCGGGTCATGAGTGAGGACACTCAAATCAATTTCTTTCGTGATGAAGACATCCCTAAAGCCATCGAATTTCTTAAAACCCAACTGATTTCCTTAGATGAATTCTGGACAGAGTTTAAGGATGTTTTTATTGGGCTACAGAAGTAAGATT
>LAQC01000018.1:72433-77362 GCA_000981645.1 Cryomorphaceae bacterium ASP10-05a
GACAAAATATATTCTCCCTCCTTCATATTCTATGATGAATTAACCCTGGTTATATTGCGATTAGGCGAGAAGATATTGACGGTGAATCATAAATAAACTGTTGGCATTTTTCATATGGATAATTTCCACAATGATTTAGTAGATAATGTCTTCTGCGAATGCTCTCCTCGTACTCCTTAAAAATAACTTCATCAAAACCCCTCCAATTCCAATCAATCATTCTAATCAAAAGGAAAACAACTAAAAGTAATAATAAGGCTCCAAATAAATATTCCCATTTAAACTGGCTTAATGAAAAATTAGCCAAAATGAAAATGAAAAAAACGCACCCGATTGATACAAGTAACAGGTAAATTCCTTATCCTTTTTCAACTTTAAACTTCTTATCCTCCATCCTCATTTTAAATCTCAATTTGTGAGAATGACTATACATTTCTTTCTCTGAAAACTTTAGCTTTACATCTTACATGTCACTCTATATCCAAAAACTCATAGCGCAGGGAGAACACCAACAGCAGGATTTCAAACAGCGGATAGATGATTCTAAAAAAATAGCTAAAACCTTAGTGGCTTTCGCCAATTGCTCTGGTGGTAGAATATTAATCGGAATTAAAGACAATGGCAGAATATCAGGGGTGGATCCTGAGGAGGAATACCATATGATCCAAGGAGCATCTGATTTATACTGCAAGCCTGAAGTCGAGTTCATGTCTAAAGTTTTTAAAATAGAGAACAAAACCGTGCTTGAAATTACTGTTTTAAAATCTAAAGAAATACCGCATTATGCCAAATTGGAAGACGATACATGGAAGGCGTATGTGAGAAAAGCAGACCATAATTATATGGTGAATGGAGTTCAACTAAAGCTGTGGGAATTTGAAAAAAAAGACCATGGAGAAGAGCTTACCATCACAGAAAAAGAAGAGAAGGTATTCAAATATCTCCACGAGAATCAGCACATCACTTTCATGAAATTCTGTAATATCATGCGTCAGAAACCAGGGAAAGCAGAAGACACATTGGCTAAATTAATCCGCTGGGATGTGCTAAAAATGGACCGAACAGATAACGGCTGGCAGTTTACTCTTAACTAAATTATTACTAATTAAAATAGTATTAGAATCTCTCCAATGACTATCTGAAATTATCCGCTACGATTAGTTCTTTAGTTCCATGACTCCAAGAGTAAAATCCTTCTCCTGATTTTCTTCCAAGCTTACCAGCCATGACCATATTTACCAATAATGGACATGGAGCATATTTACCATTTCCAAAACCGTCATGCAGCACATTCATAATAGATAAACAAACATCTAATCCTATGAAATCTGCTAACTGAAGAGGTCCCATTGGGTGAGCCATTCCTAATTTCATCACTGTGTCTATTTCTGCTACTCCTGCTACTCCTTCGTGCAGTGTTATTATAGCCTCATTTATCATAGGCATCAGAATTCTATTCGCCACGAATCCCGGGTAATCATTAACTTCTGTAGGAACTTTCCCTAGATTTTTAGACATATCCATCACCTTAGCAGTAACCTCATCTGAGGTAGCATAGCCTCGAATCACTTCTACCAATTTCATTACCGGTACAGGATTCATGAAATGCATTCCTATTACGTTACCCGGTTTTGAAGTTTGTGCAGCTATTTGAGTAATAGAAATAGAGCTCGTATTGGTAGCCAAAATCACATCATCTCCTGTAACTTCATCTAGAGATTTAAAAATTTTCATTTTTAAGTCTACATTTTCAGTAGCCGCTTCTATGACTATTTCTGCTCCTTTTACGCCTTCAGACATTTCAGTAAAAGTGGTGATGTTTTGCAACGCACTTTCTTTAGCAGCCTCATCCATTAACCCTTTAATTACTTGACGGTCTAAGTTTTTAGCTATCGTGGCCAAAGCTTTATCTAAAGCAGGTTGAGAAACATCTATAAGAGAAACGTTATATCCTTTTTGAGCGAAAACATGTGCGATTCCATTTCCCATGGTCCCTGCTCCGATTACTGCTACTGAATTCATGTCTATAATTTTTTAGTACAAATGTACATCGTGTTATCTTAATAATTCGAACAATTTAGAAAGCGATTCTTCACGTTTCACCGTCTTGCTTTCCCCAGCCTTACATTTGATTAATTGGATCTTTTCTTCTATAATCTCTAAACCAGTAATGGCTGCGTTAGCGAGAGAGCAGCAACCAGAATTAAAATAACATGGGATTTTATCATCTACTTTTAACTCTGTAGATACCTTCTTCACTTCTGCTATTTCATCTTCTAACTCTTTACACCCATCAGATTCTCTTTTGGCCAGTAATTCATCTAAATGTGTGTTAGACATAAAGACAGGTTGGTGTGTGTGTGAACGCAGAACAGCATGGTGTTTCCCCTGCTCTTAGACCAAGCGTTACTAACAGATACTTTTAGCTTCGTTTATTCCGGTTTTGGTCATTAGTAGAGCTAAATAGACCTATGTGTTTACTAATACGGATCAGACTCTGCCAGATAAAAAGCTAACACAAAACCTGAAGTGAATCCGTTCCAAAAAAGCTATGGTTTAAGCGATAAATCAAATGATTCCGGCCCTTCACTGGAGCTGAAAATGACTATGATAGGAGTAGTACTGTGCAAAACTGTCAGATCACAAGCACTGAACGCGCAAACCAAAACAAAATAACTATTTGACTTAAAGTGAGTTACTCATTAACTCCTTCAAGTTAAAGACCCCATTTACTTGTTTTTTTTTGTTTAAAACAATCGAACTTAACGATATATTATGTAATTTGGAAGCCATATCTTGCACATTAAGATAAAATTAATTCTGTAATGGGCATTGATGCTAAAACAAAAGAGAAACAAGAAATAGTAAAACGCTACTTCGATGCAGAAAGAAAACTCATCTTAGCTGACGAAGAAATTTCAAGACTAAATAGTGAACTAGAAACCCTTAGAAGCGAGTCGGACAGAAAAGACGAGAAAATTCAGACCCTATTAAGCCACATAAATGGTTAGGGTTAATTAATAAGACCAAAAACGTTCCAGTCGGTTTTCCGTTTGGAATATCAATTTAGTTGTATATAGTTATAAGGGCTTCCAAACGGAAGCCCTTATTTTTTTTTAGACTATGCCTCTGTTGCTATCTCAGCGCTAGACGTCTCAAATTTTCTATCCACCTTCTTAAACAATCCTTGTAATACTTTTCCAGGCCCTACCTCTACTACTGAAGAGGCTCCGTTAGCTATCATATTTTGCATAATCTGAGTCCATTTTACCGGAGCTGTTAACTGCGCTACTAAGTTCTTTTGGATAACTCCAGCATCTGTTTCTGGAAGCGCCGTTACATTCTGATAAATAGGACATTTAGGAGAACTGAAATTAGCCTCTTGAATAGCTGCAGCTAATTCTTCTCTAGCGGGCTCCATTAACGGTGAGTGAAAAGCCCCTCCCACTGGAAGTTTTATAGCTCTTTTAGCTCCAGCAGCTGTTAATGCTTCACATGCCTTATCTATGGCGTCATTACTTCCACTGATTACAAGCTGACCTGGACAGTTATAGTTAGCTGCTACTACCACTCCATCTGTATCTGCACAAATGCCTTCTACTACAGCATCATCTAACCCTAGAATAGCAGCCATGGTGCTTGGGTTTAATTCACATGCTTTCTGCATGGCCATGGCTCTTTTGGAAACCAAGCTTAATCCGTTATGGAAGTCCAATGCTCCACAAGCTACTAGGGCAGAAAACTCTCCCAAACTATGACCAGCGGTCATATCTGGCACAAAGGAACTCCCTAACTCTTCAGCCAATAACACCGAATGAAGAAAAATTGCTGGTTGAGTCACTTTAGTTTGTTTGAGGCCTTCGTCAGACCCATTAAACATGATTTCTTTTATATCGAATCCTAAGATTTCTTTGGCTTCAGCAAATCGTTCTTGTGCTTTAGAACTGCTATCATAAATATCTTTGGCCATCCCAGGAAATTGAGCTCCTTGGCCAGGGAAAACATATGCTTTCATTTTTTGTTTTTTAATAGTTGGGGCAAATTTAGGAGAATCTACTTCTTAACGGTTTTAAGAAATTAAAAATCAATCAATACTACACACTCTCCTCTGATTATTAGAGTCTAATATCCATACTTTTCTTTCCAGAGTTCTTTTAATTTCTGGCGGTCCTTTAATTCTCTGGAATTGTTTCCAGGTTCATAAAACCGCATACCCGAAATTTCTTTAGGCAAAAACTCTTGACTTTGAAAGTTTCCTTCTCCGTTATGACTGTATTTATATTCTTCACCATATCCTAGCTCTTTCATGAGCTTGGTAGGTGCATTTCTAAGTGCTAGCGGAACAGATAAATCTCCTGAATTACGCACCTCTCCCTGAGCCATATTAATGGCCATATACGTACTATTAGATTTAGGGCTAGTGGCTAAATAAACTGCGCACTGACTGAGAACTATCCTCCCTTCTGGGAATCCGATTCTTTCTACGGCATCGAAAGCTGCATTGGCTATCACTAGCGCTGTAGGGTTCGCATTACCGACATCTTCAGACGCTGAGATTAATAATCTCCTGGCTATAAATTTAGGGTCTTCACCACCTTCTATCATTCTGGCCAAGTAGTAAACTGCCGCGTTAGGGTCGCTTCCTCTAATGGACTTTATTAAGGCCGAAACGATATCATAATGCTGCTCTCCGTCCTTGTCATATTTAGACAAGTTCTGCTGCACTAAAGAGGTTACTAGCTCATCTGTTACAACCAACTCATCTTCGTTGGCACTGGAAATCACCAGCTCTAGACAGTTCAACATTCTTCTGGCATCTCCTCCACTCAATTTTAATAAGGCTTTGGTTTCTAAGAGACTTATTTTTTTGCGTTGCAACGCAGATTCTGATGCCACTGCTCGCTGTAACAAACCCTCTAGGTCTTCCTT
>LAQC01000018.1:77427-95693 GCA_000981645.1 Cryomorphaceae bacterium ASP10-05a
AGTAGCTCCTATGAGTGTGATAGTTCCTTTTTCTACCGCTCCTAGCAAAGAATCCTGCTGACTTTTACTGAAACGGTGAATTTCATCGATAAATAAAATGGCGCTTCCTCCGCCAAATAACCCTTGGTTCTTCACCTTCTCGATTACCTCTCGAATATCTTTAACACCTGAACTTATAGCACTCAACGTATAAAATGGCCTTTTCACCAAAGTGGCTATAATCTGAGCCAAAGTAGTTTTCCCTACTCCGGGAGGGCCCCATAGAATTAATGAAGGAATATTCCCACTAGACAGCGTTCTTCGAAGCACTGAGTTCTGACCTACCAAATGACCCTGACCGATATACTCATCCAGAGTTTTAGGCCGCATCCTCTCTGCTAATGGCGTATGATCTGCGAAACTCATGCTTTTTCTATTACGTTACATAACTCTTCATCTTCTCTCCTTGTTCTTTTCCACCTCTTATGCGTCCAAAGCCAGTATTGAGGGTACTCTCTAACTTTTTCTTCGATTTTACGGGTCGTTTTCTCGGTCAACCATCCGTAAGGATGGGAGGTCGGGTCATCTGAGATAACACTATATGTAACCTCGAAGTACCCTCTTTTTACCTTTTGAATATCGCCATATATAACTACTGCGTTATGGTCGCTAGCTAACCTCTCCATCCCGAAGTTTACGGCAGTTTCCTGATTTAAGAAGTTAGTCCAATAACATCTTTTATCCTTATGTGGACTCTGGTCCACTAATAGAATGAGCGCCACAGGGACATCTGAAATACCTAACTGACTAATCGCTTCTTTCCGAGGAACTAAGTTCATTCCGAACCTAGACCTGGATGTTTTGGCCTTCTCATTCCAGTATTTGTTTTTCATAGGCATGTAAACACCTCTGGTAGAATGTGGCATGTGATGCTGACCGAAGGTAGCACACATCTCCCAATTCCCGAAATGACTAGACACCATAATAACATCTCTGCCTTCCTCATAGTATGCATCAAAGAGTTCAGAATTCATAGAAACCATTCGCTTGTCTAGGTTAGCTTCTGAAATGCTAAACAGCTTCACACTCTCTACTATAACATCCGCGAAATGACTATAAAACTCGCTCGCTAGTGTGGATATCTCCTTTTCGCTTTTTTCAGGAAAAGAATTTCTCATATTAGTCAACACCACTTTTTTTCGGTAACCAAAAACCGTGTAAATAAAAAATTTAGCCACATCTGAAATGACATAAAGCATCCAGAACGGGAGCCAGGAAAGCGGTTTTACTATTAAATTATACAGCAACTTATTTCCCATCTATAATTCTATTTTTAACCCATCAAACGCTACAAAAACATTTTCTGGTAAGTCTCTTAAAATATCCTCATGCCTATCAAACAAATGAGAAATATGAGTTAGGTAGGCCTTCTTAGGCTTAATTTCTACTATTAAATCCAGTGCCTCCTGTAAATTAAAATGACTGATATGGTCTTTTCTATGCAGCGCATTTAAGACTAAAACTTCTGTCCCTCGGATCTTGTCTTTTTCTTCAGGAGAAATGGTTTTAGCATCTGTTATGTATGTAAAGTTCTCTATCCTAAAACCGAGTACGGGCAGCTTGTAATGCAGCACTTCTATAGGAGTCACTTCTACTTTAGATTCTATAGTGAAGGCTCTTTCTTTAGAAATATTATGTAGCTGAACTTTAGGAACTCCTGTGTATGTGAATTCTGCGAAGATGTAACTGAACTCCATCTTTAGCGCTTCCTGAACTCTAGGATGTGCATAGACATCCATGTCCTTCTTGTACTTGAAATTGAAGGCTCTTACATCATCTAATCCCGCCGTGTGGTCTTTGTGCTCGTGAGTGAAAAGAATAGCGTCTAACTTTTGGACGTTTTCTCGGAGCATCTGCTGTCTAAAGTCTGGCCCCGAATCTACAAGTATATCTAGTCCATTAACTTCTATAAGTACACTTACTCGCAGTCTTTTATCTTTAGGGTCCTCAGACTTACACACAGCACATTCACAAGCGATTACTGGCACGCCCTGACTGGTTCCTGTTCCTAAAAAAGTTACTTTCATAAATGAAATTAGATGGAGTAAAATTAGTGAAAGAGTTTACCTTTTTTAAGTATTAATGGTTAATTCGAGATTCTAATACCAGTTAGTCGAAAGTCTCGCTGCGCTCTTTAGTCTAGAGTCTAGATTCCTACATCTGCTCCGCTTATTTCCCACCTTATTCTCCGCACAAGGTGTGGCACTGGAAAGAAAAGCCCTAAATCCAAAGAGAGAAAGGCTAATGAGAATAGTTTGATGTTTTTTTTACCCTGATCATCGCAACAGTTTAACACCAATCAAAGATGTAGAATCATTTCTAAGCCTTCTCAAAAGGCCAATTCATAATTCCACCAGTCAAATTATAGGTATTGGTGAACCCAAGACTATCCATGTAAGCGCAGGCATTTCCACTTCTAGCGCCACTTCTGCAGTAAATGAAATACTCCTTTTCTTTATCCAAAGACTCCACGTAATCCATAAACCCTTGTTGTTCATGTATGTTATTTAAAACTGCATTCGGAATTATCCCTTCCTCCCATTCTACTGGAGTTCTCACATCTACGATGACCCCACCTGATGAAGCATCTAGCTTCTCTTTCCACTGCTGCGCGTTTAATTGTTCCATTGTTTTTTAATTATTAATGCTGACTCTACTAAAAGGTTAGGTACTAAGGAAAAATGACTACGAATCTGGACAAACAAAAGTGGATGTCTTCAGTTCCGTATTCTTGATGGCATCGAATCCTCCTTTTACGTCTATCATATTATGAATGCCTCTTGACTTAAGAATAGATGATGCTATTACCGAACGGTAACCTCCTGCACAGTGAATATAAAACTTACCTTCTTTAGGGAATTCAGCTAGATGATTATTCAACGCGCCTAAAGAGGCATGTTCTGCATCTGGCAAATGTTCAGCATCCCATTCTCCTGGTTTTCTTACGTCAAATATTTTTCTCCCGTCTTCTTCTACCTGCGCTGCAAACTGCTCTGCTGGAATAGACTCTAAACTCTCCACTTCTTTTCCTGCTGACTTCCAGCTCTCTAATCCTCCTTCTAAATATCCTAGTACATTGTCAAATCCTACCCTAGACAGTCTCGTTATAGCTTCTTCTATGGCTTCGTCTTCTACGACAAGAAGAATAGGCTGTCCCACATCTTTAATAAGTGCTCCTACCCATGGCGCAAATCCACCTTCAATTCCTATGAAAATAGAATTAGGAATATGCTCTAACACAAATTTATCCTGGTGACGTACATCTAGCACTATTGCTCCCGTCTCGTTGGCTGCTGTTTCAAACGCTGCTGGAGAAAGAGCTACATCTCCTCTTTTTATCACCTCATCTATGCTGGCATAGCCTTCCTTATTCATTTTTACATTCAAAGGAAAATAAGCTGGAGGAGCCAATAATCCATCTGTAACCTCTGCTATAAATTCGTCTTTGGTCATGTCTGCTCTCAACGCATAGTTGGTAGCCTTTTGGTCGCCTAAATTACCTACAGTTTCTTTACTCATATTCTTTCCACATGCTGATCCCGCTCCGTGAGCAGGATAAACAGTAATATCATCTGCCAGTGTCATTATCTTAGTTCTCAAGCTATCAAACAGTATTCCTGCTAAATCTTCCTGAGTCATAGTAGCTGCCTTCTGCGCTAAATCAGGTCTCCCTACATCTCCTAAGAACAGTGTGTCTCCAGAGAAAATGGCCGTGTCTTTGCCTTCAGCATCTCTTAGTAAATAGGTGGTGCTTTCCATAGTGTGCCCTGGCGTATGCAGCGCCACTATAGTTAAATTACCCAGTTTGAACTCCTGTCCATCTTCAGCTATGATAGCTTCAAAAGAAGGGTTAGCATTCGGCCCATAAACAATAGACGCTCCAGTTTTTTCAGCGAGAGTTACGTGCCCACTTACGAAGTCAGCATGAAAATGGGTCTCTAAGATATATTTAATCTTCGCTCTCTTTCCCTCTGCCATTTCTATATACGGCTGAACTTCTCTTAGTGGGTCTATGATAGCTACCTCTCCTTCACTTTCGATGTAGTATGCACCTTGCGCTAAACATCCTGTATATATCTGTTGTATTACCATGCTCTTATTTCTTGTACAAAGTTATTTAGTTCTGCTGTAAGCGTTGCAACGCAAAACCAAACTCATGTTAAACTTTTATTATAAAATTAACTCCTTTACTATAATGTAAGCGGCCATTACCAGGACAAACAGACCGAAGACTCGCTTTAACTTAGGCCCTTCTATAAACTTAGAAAAATAAACACCAAGCACTACTCCACCTATCGAAAATGCCGTAAACGGGAGTAAAAACATCCAGTCTATCTCTATGTTTTGAACATCACCAGAGAAACCAATGAGCGAATTAAATGCTATTATAAACAATGTAGTTCCCACAGCCTTCTTCATGGAAAGCTTCGATAACAACACCAAAGCCGGAAGGATTAAAAAGCCGCCCCCTGCTCCTACTAGCCCTGCCAGAAAACCTATAACCGACCCTTGAAACGTCATTTTAGCATAAGGAAGCTCTTTGTCTAAACTATCCAAAGAGATGAGTTTTCTCTTCTTAATCATGGGCAGTGCGGCTACGATTAATAAAAGTGAAAAGAATAACATCATCAATGTTTTTCTGGAAAACACCTCTGTACCTAAAGTGAATATTTCCTCTGGAACTTCTGGAATGAGGTACCTTCTGGTAAAATAAATAGCTACAAAAGAGGGCAACCCAAAAGCCAAAGCACTTTTAAAGTCTACATTTTTTCTGAGTACATTTTTCCCGGCACCTACTGTAGAAGCCACCCCTATTACAAAAAGTGAATATGCTGTAGAAGTCACCTCATCAAAACCTAATAAATAGACAAATACAGGAACGGTGAGTATACTTCCTCCACCGCCTAAAAGTCCCATTATTAGTCCTATAACAATGGCAAATCCATACCCTATGAGTAAGGTTTCTTCCATCTAAAAAGGTAAATAGTTTTTAATCATACCAAAAACAAATGTACCTAGAATAGCTCCACCGATTACTACCAGAATAAAGACAAACCCATGGCTTAGGACTACGAACATAGGTCCTGGACACACGCCTACTAGAATGTAATTTCGTTTTGAAGAAGCACTCCTATTTCCATGAGTTAAAGTTAGAAAAGCTTTAAACCATTTATTTAGACAGTGTGGAAATTGGCTGCTGGTAATTTGCTTTGCGCAATGGCGTCAGTAAAACTACTTCAAGCAACGAATAAAACTAATTTCAGAATACCACACTTCGCTATTAATGATTTTTCACACCTATTGGTAGCCGAGTTTCGTTAAATTAGCATCTACCGAAAAGAATATGGCATTAAATATAGATAGAAGAAAATTTCAGCAGCTGAGTAAGCTTGAGTTCAAGGCTAAACAAGCTGTAGAGGGATTCATAACAGGGATGCACAAAAGTCCATTTCATGGATTCTCCGTAGAGTTTGCCGAACATAGACTGTATAATACTGGAGAATCTACGAGACATATCGATTGGAAGCTTTATGCCCGTTCAGAAAAACTTTTTGTGAAACGATACGAGGAAGAAACCAACTTGAGATGTCATTTAGTGATAGACCATAGTTCCAGTATGTATTTTCCTTCTGGTGTAAAAGCTGACTCTGATGACCTAAACAAACTAAAATTTTCTATATACGCCTCTGCGGCTATGATAGAATTATTCAGAAGGCAGCGAGATGCTGTAGGCCTGAGCCTTTTTTCTGACACTGTTTCCTTAAAAACCAAGGCTAAAAGCAGTGCTACACACCACCAGTTTCTTTACAATGAGCTAGAGGGCCTCCTGAATGACCTAGATAAGCCAAGCCAGAAAAAAACATTTACCGTAGAGGCTCTCCATGAAATAGCGGAAAGTATTCCTAGACGCTCACTTGTAGTTATATTTTCAGACATGCTAGATAACTCTGAAAGATCTGATGAGTTGTTTTCTGCGTTGCAACATTTAAAACACAACAAACACGAGGTTATTTTATTTCATACCGTAGATAAATCCAAGGAGATAGACTTTGACTTTGCCAACAGACCCTACACTTTTGTAGATATGGAGAGTGGTGATGAAGTAAAGGTTAACCCACGAGACGTAAGAGAGGAGTATGTAAAGGGTATAACTGAATTTGCCGCTGAGCTAAAGCTCAAATGCGGACAGTACGGAATAGATTTCGTAGAAGCAGACATCAACGCTGGATTCAATCAAATCCTTCTTCAATACTTAGTCAAAAGGAAGAAAATGCTCTAATTAATTCTGATCCTATTGCTCAGCTTAGTCGAGAGTTAGCAGCTCTTTCGCTTTTAAATCATCCTAAAGAAAAAGTGCGACGCCTAGTGCGACTGGGATACTTATCAACTAATAATCCTATCAACTGAAGAAGCATTCAGCTGGCTTGTTCACTATTGCAACGCTACTCTTCTAGAAATTATATTAGAGTCAGACTTCAATTCTACTAAATACATTCCTTTTTCATAAAAGGTTAAGTCTACAGGAAATATTAATTCTCTATTCCCTTTCATTACTTGCTCAGAAAACACTTGCTTTCCTGCCATGTCATAAACCGCTATTTGAACTTCTTCTACTTTGGAGGACTCATAACTTATGGTCGTAAATCCGTTCGTTGGATTAGGAAACACCTCTAAATTTATAACAGATTCTAACTCTGTCACGTTTACTCCGGTAGTGAGGAAGTTGGCTGTGAATGTATCGTTTTGGAATAAATCTTCTAGCAATACAGCTTCTCCTGAGCCTTCTGTAATTATGCCATTGGCATTCCAAGAATCAAAAACAAAACCTTCATTAGGAGTAGCTATAATTTGAACTGGGCAGCCATTGAAATACACGCCAGTCCATGGAAATGATTCTGGCTCTATCGTGTTTACTTGAATGGTTCCCGCTCCTTCTGGAAGTACATTAAAGGTCATGACGGTTTGCCCTCCTAAGTTCAGTTCATCATTTACATGCGCTCTAGCCGTAGGTATTCTAGACGTGTTATAGTTTGCTATTTGATTGACATCTACATACCATTGTTCCACAGGTACGTTTTCTGCCCATCTGTCTGCATGAATGGTCATAGCGCCTTGCATCTGGCTTACTATCTCATCCTTTTTCTCGGTGAAATAAGATGGCTGAAATACTGTATTTATTACATCTGCATAACGCTGGGCGAACTCACATTTAAACTGATTATTGGTTAATAATTTATTAAACAACTCTGAGTGCATAGATGGATAGGGTGGGTTTTTAGCTTTAGCTATAAAATTATCATCAACAGAACCCCATAGAAAAGAAAATCCAAAATCTAAATCATACATCATGTACCTCCATTTCCCTCCTTCTGTCTGGGGCCTCCATAATTTCACGTTGTTTAGCCCCCATTCTATACCCATCCAATCTTTGTTTTGCAGATAGGTTTCTGCTATAAAGTAGTCCATATAATTCTCTAGATCTAACCTGCTATTAGCCACTTGATAGAATTCAGAGAAATTAGCGTTGGCCTCCATTAAAACTTCAAAGGTCTCTATAAAGTGAGCATCTGTGCCCTCTAAAACTCCCCACGAATTTAATAGGTCTACTTCATTAGAATTCACCTCATGGTTGGATTCTGCGTAATGCTCATCCATTTTTTCACGCATAGCATAAACGCCCCAAAATTCTCCATTTAAATAAAGCAAGCATGGCTCATAAGCCATATTGTCTAGGTTTAAATCATTTACTACTCTTGAAAAAAGACCATCTTGGATTTTATCTGTCCATAGGTGTTGCCCTCCTGCTCTGAGGTTAATGTTATTTACGTACTCTATAAACGGTTTTTGAGAAAACAGAGACTCCTCTAAATTCCCAGTGTAAACAGATTTAAAATCAAACCGAAAAGATTTTTGGCTTTCAGCCCTGCTCCACCCTCCATGAATTTCTAGGTCTAAATACTCCTCTGCTTTTAACTCCTTATTTCCATTAAAAAATTCCACTCTAGAAAAACGTGACCATGGCTCCCAGAAATTACTGCCGAAGTATGGATAATTATCTAAGTCTGCGTTCGGACCATAGACATAAATGCCATCTTCCCAATCCCAAAGATGAGCCTCATCTGTATGGATAGAAAACACAGGAAGCGCATGATTATCTTCATCTAGAATGTATGTTCTATCTACTACTGGACTAGGCAGCAAGTTTTGCTGAGAGAATGCCCTGAATGAATAAGAAACATTCTCATCTACCTCATTTTCATCAAACAAAGGTGATTCTTCACTAGGAATATCTCCATTGGTAGTGAATCTTACTGCATTAAATGGCGCATCTGCAGTTAATGTCTGATTTGAAGTATACCATCCTGAAGGCAAACTTAAAGTAGGTTCTTCGGCTATTCCAGAATAACACCAGCTATTCGTATTAGCGCCTGCTGGAGAGGGCACATCAAAATAACACCATGGACCTGTTCCATCTGGCTCTCTTCCATAAGAGAGTCCGATGGTTAAATTTTCTGGTATAGTTACTGAATCTGCAATATCTCCAAATACGCTTGTAGCAAATACAGTTTCACCTCGGCTTAACTTAAAATTAGTCTCAAAAAATGAAGAATTCACAAATGGTTGATACCAAACTGGAAGCGCCAGATATGATGGGTTAAAAGAATCGAGCAAGCCACTCAAAAAGAAATTACTACTCATATCAGAACTTTCAGCTGAAACATTGTGCGTTTGAATAGCCAACACATTGTCACCATTTTGAACTAAAGCATCAATCTCTGCTGGGCTCAGTGTGTACATTTCGGGGATACCTCCTTCGTAAAGATTGGCTTCGTGGTCTATAGTGGCATACGAATCGTATGCTGGTGGAAAACCTTCTATGTTTGATGAACGAGCTATTTCTGTTCCATTCAAATAGGCCACAAAAGCATCATCGTAGTCTGCATGTAAAATCATTTCAGAGATTGCCGAAGCGTCTAACACCTGAAACGTCTTTCTTATATATACCGATGGAAATCCCTCTAGCTCTGTCCCATCATCTTCATCGGCATAGCCAAATCCTCCAGCTGCCTCTTCCCAAGTGGAATCATTAAATTCTAATGAATTCCAATCTAAAGAAGGCTCAGTAGTTCCTGGTAAATACTTCCAGTTGTTTTCTGCCAGCACGAAAGACTGCCAAACCCCTGATGCAATACCCACATCATTTCCAGAGGCTAACACAAGCAGTATCTCTCCTGGAGTAAGTGTATATGCCGGCATATTCCATTTCTGAAGATCATCTGCATTATCTGACAAATAATAGTCCGCTAAAAAAAGAGACTCAGAACCAGTATTCATAATCTCTAACCAATCTTCATTTTCTCCCATATTTACGACACCTCCCTTGGCAGATAATTCGTTTAGACTAATCTGCGCTGTGAAAATTAACGGTAAAAAAAGCATCATTATGCCGAATGTGGATTTCATTTGCTCTGAATGTATGGTGACTGTAAATATAACATTTCCTTTCTGTGCTAGGCTTCACAAAGGCAAATGAGATAAGAATGAAACTTTTTTCATTTTTTTTCAGTAATCCACTTGCTGAAAGTAAAAAAGGAATTATCTTTGCGCTCCGCTTTTAGAGAAAAGCAGCATAAAAAGTTTTGGTCTTATAGTTATCTCGATAATTATCGAAATGATTAGTAGATTTAGAGCATAAGAAAACTGGTCTGGTAGTTCAGTTGGTTAGAATACCTGCCTGTCACGCAGGTGGTCGCGAGTTCGAGTCTCGTCCAGACCGCCAACAACGATTAAAGCCTCTTAGAAATAAGAGGCTTTTTTTTTGCTTTAAATACTTCAATTATCAACTAACGCAACATGAAATCAACTTAGCTAAAAATAAATGTTTTAACAAAAACGTACCTTTGAACATTTATTAATCTCAGTAAATAAACCAATGAAATTATCAGTATTAGTTTTGTTCTTTTTTATAGCTCTTAATTCCTTGTCGCAAAACACCATAGAAGAGATTAACACGGAATCTTATACAAATTATGCTGACACTTACAACTATACCTATTGGGAACAAGGTTTAAAATCTAATATTTCTGGACATAGACATTTCACAAATCAAACTAACGACTACGCCTTAAATATTGACTTTACAGATTTAAGCATTAATAGTTTATTGGTTATGGATAACGCAGCTACTTCTGAGACTGCATTTTCACAGCTAAATAGCGATTTATTTTCAAACCAATATAGTGGTGATATTAACTATGCTATTCTCCAGAATGGTATCGTTGCCTACAATAAAGCCAACACCCCTACCTCTATAGGCAATAAGGATAGCCAAATGGCAGAGTTCGGCACATGGCAAAACAAGCGGTTTGTTAGTACTAATTTTACAAACGCTCCGCAATTGGATAGTTATTTTACTGGTGTAGAATTCACCAATTGGCATAACCGTTTTAAAATCACATTCCATGTTAAACCAACAGCTACAATCACTAACGGTCAATTGCAATTATCGATTGATATCCCTACAGAATATATTAATTATTATAATAGTGGATCACTACATGCATATGGTTTAACAAATAACAAAGGCTTTGTGGTTAAGGGCGGTGAGCATATAGGCAGCATTAATAAAACGGGGAACACTTTAACTGTAACCACTAATACCGAAGACCTATTAATAAACGAGTCCTACGAAGTAAGCTTAATCTTTCATGTAGAAAAGAATAATTTATCGACTAATTACACCACCGCTTATGAAGAAGAATCTGAGATTACCATTACAGGAAATCAAACCCAACCTTTCTCCTCTAATTTATCAACTAATGTAACGTACAACAGCAATGAAGGAGTGCATTATATTGAAATCCCTCGATACGGCATGGGTCAATACAATTGTAATCAAGTTGATCAAATTCAAACTATAGATTTTTCGCTTCAAAATTCCGAATCCTCAGATAAGCGTGTTCGATTAAGTATAAGGCAGACTCCTAGTGTAAATGTTACGGGGTTTAATTCAATGATTTGCAATGCAAATGGAGATCCCTCTGGATTACCTATACAAGTTTCAAAAAACTGGCATAGCGGCACAAGCCAATTCCATTCTGGAAGTTGGATAAGAGAATATACCGAATTTATAATACCTGCTAATACAACACTTAATTTCATGTACAAAAGAACAGGTGCAAAATGGGGAGAAACCTACACAGCATCATCCCATCAATTATCCGTTGTTGGAGCAGGGGTTCCAAAAGGAGGATGGCTAGAGGCCTCGCTGGGCAGCTTTGGAGAAAGCATAACACACTCCCCAGACTACCTTTATGGCTCCACGAATGCTGCGGACATAAGACCGTTTTTAGTAACCAATGGTAATTATGGCGGGACATCATCAGAGTGTAATTGGACAGGTAATGTTGGCGGTATGGATATATGTGTATACAACGATGCGGCCAACACCAGACATTATCAAAGTGAAGTGAAAACTAAATTTCACAGGTATTCACCAAACTTATCTGAAACTACAATTGGTGCAATTTCAGAGGATAAAAAAATAAAATTAGATTACACCTTTTATTTAAATAGATCAGACGATTATACACGCATCTATTATAAAGTAAATATTGAAGCACTGCAAAACACAAGCTTTAGCAGATTTGACATCATACAGCTAGGCGGAGACATATATAACATTCACAATACACAGAGTTTGATTTATGGCAATGACTCTGGGATGGTTGGTCAATTTTCACCTACAAACAATGGATCTAATGCTTATACCACATCTGAGATTGGTCTTGTGGGAGAAAACCCTTGGATATGGGCAGGTGATGGTTTGAATTATAGTGGCGCAAATTCCGGCATTGATATAGATGCTAATAATGGTATGATCATAAGAGATTATAAAGGCACATTTAATGGAGTGATTAATAACACACCTTATTTTAGAGAACGTTCTAGTTCCCTTGGCTTTTCTGCTAGTCATGGAACGAAACCTACCTCTTATTGTTTAGTACCTCCGCCAGGAACAACCTCATTTATAACAGGTGATAAAATTGAACTACTTGTAGAGCTTGTCATCTTACCAAAAGCCGATGGCGACTATTATGGTCCAAACACAAATTTTTCTAATGCTCTAGCTACTTATGGTAATAGTCACCACTTACTGCACAGAGAATCTTTGGGTAATAAAATAATTGCAGAATCGCAGACTAACACAGTGGACATAGATTATCCATTAAATGTAGAGGCTTTAAACAATTCAGCTACAGTCGAAATTACTGGTGGAAGAGGCTACATACCCATTGTGTTTTCTAACGTTACGGATGTTAGTAATCCCCAATTATGGCGCGCCTACGATAACTGCTGGGAATTAGTAGATCAATCACAGCACGGTAAAGATTTCTGGCAGGCAGACTATAAACCACAAACAGGAACTTTCGATTTGATTTTTAATGTTAATCAAGATATTACTAACGATTCATTAGCAAAAATTAAATATTATTTAGGGAATTCCTCTTCAAATCCTGTAATGATAAACCAAACAAAAGTAGGTTCTAATTCGTGGAGTTTGGAAACAGAGATCACAGTAGAGTCTGGGGTTGATAGCGTTTGGTTTGCACCTCAAATAAATGAGAATAATTCTGTGGTTCCAGCAATCAATAATAACTACACATGGTCTGGACCTAACGATTTAACCTATACAGGAAGAGAATTAGAATTTCTACCAGTCTCTTCGAATGATGAAGGTCAATATTCCGTAACCTATGACGATGGTTATGGCTGCAGTACAACTGAGAGTTATAGTATTACCATAGAGGATTCAACCCTCTCTGGCTGTACAGACTCAACTGCTTGTAACTATGACATTACTGCCACTAATGACAATGGAACTTGTGAATACGTCTCTTGTAATTGTTATGGTGATTTTGACCAAGACGGAGTAATAACCGTTGTGGATTTAACAATACTACTTGCAGATTACGGATGCTCAAGTAGCTGCATCTCCGATTTAAATAATGATGAGGCTGTAACCAATGAAGACATCAACTTATTCTTAGTTGTGTTTGGCTCAAACTGTAACTAAAAGCACCTTTTCTATACAATAGAAAAAGATTTAGAACTAGCACAAAGTACTACAGCCTAATTTAATACCCCGCTATTGGTAACCAATTAAAAAAAAAGAATAAAATGAAATCTTCAGGAATTCACTTAACCACCAACCTTCGATAAGAAACAGGTACTCTCGCATTTCCTTCATAAACCTTAATCAAATAAACACCTCTTTCCAGCCCTTCAGTAGAAATAGACGTTTTCTGGTATACAGTCGCTTTATTCTTACTCGCTATTTCCTTTCCTTGAATGTCAAAAAGACGAACTGAAAATACACTTGTCTCAGGGTTTTCTATGGTTAACTCCTCGCCTACCGAAACAGGGTTAGGGTAAACACGAATTGGGTTAGTTTGAGGCTCGTCAATAGTACTGGCCAAGTCAGCTTGATTGGTATAGATAGCACCATTTGCTCCTACCGCAAAAACAGATACCCCGGAATGAGATTCTATATCATTTATTCTATTTTCTACTGGCACTGAATTCCAGAAAAAAGTTGATCTTTCGAAAATAATCCCCTCCTGACCATCAAAATTATCTATGCTTCCTGCCGCGTATGCCCCTCCTTGCGAAGTAGTATGTAGTGCATTAAATGCAGGGTAAAAAAATGAACCTATTTCCATATCAACCTGCCAGGTCAACCCATCATCGATACTTGTCATAGAACTCCACTCCAATATGTTGTGGTGAGAAACTCTAATTAAATCCCCATCAAAATCTATATCTGTAATCGCATATCCCGAGGCTACGTTAGGAATGGTATCCCACACATCTCCTCCGTCTGTGGTTCTTAATAATGTCCCTTCTATGGTTCCTGCAAATCCTAAATCCGAACTTTTAAAGTTAATCGTAGTCACATAATCTGTTCCCGACCAATCAACAGTAGTCAATGCTTGTGTCCAAACTCCATCCTCATATTTCCCTATGATGTGCCCTTCAAAACATCCCGCTCCTCCCGCAAATCCATAATCCTCGTTTTCGAAGTAAAGACTAGCTTGCTGACAGAAACCAGAGGATACGTTTACAATGGCCCATGTTACTCCTCCATCGAATGTTTCTAGCATAGCACCATATAAACCTGACATAACATATCCATGATTTTCATCGAAGAAATGAAGGTCGTATACATCCAGGTTCTGAGGCCACCCATTACCATCTAGGTCAGAGACTATTTCATTCCAGCTAATCCCACCGTCTAGTGTTTTTAATAGAACACTATCCCCTCCGATGAATCCAATTTCATCAGAAATAAACTGAATAGTCTTTAACTCTCTATCTGTCGTGGAGTCTATTTGATACCATGTTTGAGCAGAAAGAGTAAAGCACATTATAAGCGTAGCAAAGGTAAAAATGAACTGTTTTCTCATTGTCTTTGTATTTGTTTCTGTAAATAAACAACTATAAAACGGAAAGCTCATTGATGATTTTTCTCTGTTACTTGTGAATTTTTCTCATTTATAATTCTATTACTAATAGACCCATCTCAGGAATAAAACTCATAAAACAACTAATGGAAAGGGCTTCAAAAAAAACCAAATAAAATCCTATCTCTTTAATAAATAAACACTGAAATAAATCAATGCACTTAAGCCATTAAAACAGTTAATTAACTGATTTTAAACAAAATAAACACACCTATAAATTAAAACAATAAGTGAATGTTAACTGTTTTATTTAATTAATAAAAGCTGATGAAAAAACACAAATCACAAAATAAATAATGAAGCACATAGGACTTACTTTAACTCAAGTTAACAGTAAGAAAAACCCAAACATCTGATTGCTAACATTTTGTTGTTTAAAGTTATAAAAACGGGATACTTAACGGCGTTTAATTTGGCGTAAAATAGAAAAGCTTAAAATCTAATTATTTAAAAACCAATAAAAATGGAAACAATGAACAAGATGGACAAGGTTAACCAATTAACAAATCAGTTGCTTGATTCTCCAAAGATGATCAGCGACAAACTGCCGTGGAACAATTGGAATTCAACAGTAGAGGATTCTGAAAGCAATATCGCCGGATGGATTGGTAAAGTATTTAATATCGCAGCACTTGTTGTGCTTTTAGGCCTCCTATGGGGACTATTTAGTCAACTATGGATGGGTGATGGTGGGTTTTGGAAACAAGAAGCAAAATTAATTACAGGAGGGCTTTTAGGTATTGTGCTCTGGACTTATGCTGCTTTTCCGATTACGCAAATTATCAGAAATACTAGTGAGAGTATTAGTTCCTCAAAAAGCAATATAATTAATCTCATCTTTTTAGACCTTCCTGTTGCAATAATTAAATTAAGCGGATATGTTCTAGCAATGGTTGGATTATTCGCTGCGATAGCTGCTGTATTGAGCTTTATTACTACACTTAATGTAAGCGGTGTTTCCAATATGGAAGGTGTTATATTTTCAATGTCTGGAATGAATACACTCGGAATTAATGCTGTAATGGAATTGCTAGGTAATTACGGCATGGGAGAAATCAGTAATATCATTTCTCAAATAACAAGCCCTAATCTAACGAATTATGATGGTAGCGCCTGGACAATGAATGGAGCTGCGGGAATATGCGGTTCATTTATAGCAGTACTAGTGACATTAATCAATTTATATATCACCGTAGCTATATATAAATTCATATTTGGATTAGCCTCGACATTAGTAAAATGGGTTAAAGCACCTTATTTACCATTTAAGTCACTCTAATTTAAAATCTATATCAAACAAAAAAAGACCTCAATATTGAGGTCTTTTTTTGTTTATGCCCTAATAGAATAAATAACTCTTTTTTCACCCACGATAAGTGGGTGATTTTTAAAAAGAAAGCTGTTGGATAGACTTCTCTTTTACTCGTGAATTTTTCTTATTTCGCGTTGCAACGCTGACGGACTGGATCCTGATTTAGATTTTATAAAATTACTAAAGGAAGACGCATCTAAAAAGCCCAATTCATAGCCAATCTCTTTTATAGATAAGGACTGAAAAAGCAATAACCTTTTGGCCTCTAAAAAAAGGCGGTTATGAATCATTTTAAGTGGACTGGAACCAAAATGTTTATTGGTTAAGGCGTGCAGATTTTTAGACGACACATTAAGCGCATCTGCATATTGAGAAACTTTATGAAATCCTTTGTACTCACTCTCTAATAGTTCTTTAAATCGATACGTGGTTTTTCCAGAGTCTGACTTAAAGTTAACTTGGGCAGGACGGATTAAATCTAGGAGCATAGAATTCAACAGATAGAAATCTGATTTCTTACTCTTTCTAGATTCTAGCTCGAATAATCTCTTATAACTATTCAACATAGAAAAAAGATGCTCATCACCCTCGAAAAAAGCGGGATTCTCCAAATCGTAAAAGGCAGTATAAGAAGATATTTCTGAGGATATAATCTGCTCTGGATAGAACTGAAAAAGAAATCCTTTTGACCGGACTTCACGTGTGAGCAGATGAATTTGGTTAGGGTGAACAAGATAGGCAGAATAGTCTTTTATAGGGTATTCATTAAAATCCACCAACTGGATTCCTCCACCTTTTTCGAAACAAATTAATTCAAAATAGTTATGCCGGTGAACAGCCGTAAAATCATACGGGTTCACATAATCCAAGGATTCTATGGTGATGGTGGAATGGCTATTTAAATCGTGTGATGGTGTGTTCATGCTAACTGCGTGTGTCTAATTTACAAAGACTTTTAACAGTAACTCCGAGCTTATCTAAAAAGGGCTCGAAAAATCAGGGTTGGATATAAACGTTTCGTCTGAGAGCGTTTTTAAGAAATTCACTAAATCTGTCTTATCCTCAACTGTGAGCATTAACCCAGTGCTAGTCGTAGCCAATAAAGCCGGATCTAGAGTAGGAGATATTTCTATCCCCTCGTCATAGTGACTTACCACCTCTTCTAGTGTTTGGAATCGCCCGTCATGCATGTAAGGTGGAGTTAGCTCTATATTTCTAAGTGTGGTGACTTTGAACTTGGCTCTATCCTCTTCCAATCCTGTCACATTAAACCTTCCTACGTCAGTAAAATCAGACTCTTCATCTAATCCATTATTCATGTAAAGGTCATTTTCAAAATTAAACCCTCCATGGCAGTGTTCACAGTCTGCACCAGAATCTTCTGGAAAAAACTCATTGTATTCAGAGAAGAAAAGCAACCTACCTCTTTCTTCACTATCAGATAATTCAGCTTGACCAGCTAGAAACTTATCGTATTTAGAATTATTAGAGACCATAGTCATCATGAACTGTTCCATGGCCTGCCCCATTTTTAGAGGAGTTATTTCTTCATTTCCGTAAGCTCTAATAAATTGATTTTTATAGCCCTGAATTTCATTCAACTTGGTGATCACATTAGCGTGTGACTCTGCCATTTCTAATGGATTTATTATCGGCTGCAAAGACTGATGAGCTAATGAGGGTGATCTTCCATCCCAGAAAAACCCATTGTTATTCCAGGCCAAATTCATAACAGCCATGGCCTGCCTGTCTCCAACATCTCCTTCCGAGCCTTCACTAAACTGGTTAATATCCGAAAAACCATTGGCCTGGCTATGACAAGAGGCGCACGATTGATTGTTTAAGGAAGACAGCTTCTGTTCATAGAATAACATCCGGCCTAGAGCCACTTTAGCAATAGTAAGTTGAAATCCTTCAGGTGTAATAGGTGGCGGGAAACTGCCTAAGTTTAACTCATAAGGTGTTTCATCCAAGGTGACAGACTCTGGTTCACAAGCGACCTCATCATCCTTTTTACATGAGGATAAAACGATAGCCAATACTACTATAAACTGAAATGTGCTTTTCATCTTACTGACTGTTTTTCTATAAACTTCTCATCACTGAGGCTCTTTAAAAAAGCTACCAAATGCTCTTTTTCTTTTTTAGAAAAATGAAAAGGTTTTAATTTTTTAGAGCGGTTTTTATGCGTTGCAATACCACTACTGTAATGCTCTACCACCTCTTCTATGGTTTCCATGCTTCCGTCATGCATATAAGGCGAGGTGAATTCTAAATTTCTTAACGTGGGAACTTTAAATACGGCTCTATCCGACTCTTCTGCTGTTAATCTTATTCTTCCAGAGTCTGCATACTGCTCATAGAGTCCATTATTTTCGAATGCATAATTA
>LAQC01000018.1:95762-99460 GCA_000981645.1 Cryomorphaceae bacterium ASP10-05a
GTTAACTGCTTTTTATCCCCTTGGTAATAATACTGATCAAATCTACTGTGGCCACTAATAAGAGTTCTTTCAAAATTAGCCAGAGCTCTCGTGATTACATAAGGGTCAGGAACTCGTTTATAGGCTAGTATGCTCATATCTATGTAGCTCGGATCCTCATTCATCCTCTCAGCTATTTCCAAAATATTCATATCG
Organism: Cryomorphaceae bacterium ASP10-05a; assembly: GCA_000981645.1. Taxonomy (GTDB): domain Bacteria; phylum Bacteroidota; class Bacteroidia; order Flavobacteriales_D; family Sanyastnellaceae; genus ASP10-05a. The sequence goes on from LAQC01000018.1 coordinate 95,958, forward strand.
AATTCTAGATGTTCCTGAATAGGCACTAGCACCTGCATTTCTAGGGTTGGAACTCCGCCATCTCTATTTAAATAGGGGCTGTAGGCCACATTGGCTAGAGAAGGAGCATTTCTTTTTCCTTCTGCCAAATCTGAACCTATGCTAAACCGTAAATTATCAGAAAAAGCCAAATGGGGTTTATGACAACTGGCGCAACTAATGCTAAAATCTTTACTCATCAGAGTGTCAAAAAAGAGTCTTTTACCTAGCTCTATTCTTTCTACACTTGGCAGGTTGTCATCTGGGAAATCTATTTCAGAAAACCCCGTAGGAATAATGATTAAACCTTTGTCTTCTTTGGAATCATCGCCAATTAAAAAATTGGCGAACATAAAAACCAGCCCTATTCCTAAAACATACTTAATCAAAAGAAACGATTATTTAACCAACCATTTCTCTGAAACTAAGACTGTCTCTTCGTGCTTCAGGCTGATGAGATATGCTCCAGATTCAGTCAAAGGAAGATTTAAGGTAGAAACAGATCCACTTATCAGTTCCGAATAAATTAATTTTCCTGAGATATCTAAGATTTGTAATTCCGCAGTTCTTAAGTTCTTTAAATCTAAAAGCAGCTTAGAACTCTCTCCATCTACAGAAGGATTAGGTGCTATTCTCAAAGAGATTTTATCGAGTTGTTTTTCTTCCACACTAAGCAAAGGCTGAGAGAACACTGCATCTCTAAAGTTTTCCAGCATAATGACAGCATCACCAAAACCACCGTGTGTAATTCCTCCCTGCGCTGTAGAAACTTCAGCAAAAGCTTCCGTGTAGTTAGCCTCAAGGTCTATATTAATTTCCCCATTAAAAGCTGAAGTAGAGACGGGTAAGGTTTGTACGTAATAATTCTCATTCCCTAGTGCGTGGACTTGAAAATCAAATTCTGCACTTCCAGTACCAGAGAGTCCTTCCATAGCTAAAAATCTATAGCCAGAAGCCCATCCCCAATGCATAGAAGGGTTTTGGGGTGCCAACGGGTGATCACTCGGCCATACTGTTAAGTCCTGATTATTATGAGGGGTTTGAACTCCTACATAAAACGAAATAGCCTCTAACTGATCTACATCAAAATCACCTAATTCAAAAACCTCCTGATCAAATGCATCTACCAATAACCAAACATTAGAGGCAGGAGTGACTTGACCTCCATCATGAATAAATTCTATTCGAGATATGTAATATTCACATCTATCCAGTGAAACCTGATCTCCATTGGCTACACTGAAATCCGAGTTTATCTCTAAGCTTTCAGAGCCTACTTTATGGTTGATATCAAGTGTAATTTGGTTTTGAGCGAAAATATTCGTAGCCAAAAGAATGGCTATTGCCAATAAATATGCTTTCATGAGGTTAAAATTTTGAACGCGTAAGTTACCTATAATTTCCTTTCAATAATTTACAAGATTCCGTAAGAGTTTTGCGTTTTTTTGAAATCTCAACTTGTAATAGAAGAAAAATTATTATCTATGATGAAAATAAAGCTACAGAAAGGTGTTTAGAGTATATATAAAAAACATGGTGTGTCCCAGATGCGTAGATTCTGTTTGCGAAGCGCTTAAAGCCGAGGACATTACCTATTACTCCGTTAAACTGGGGGAGGCTGAAGTCAAAGAAATTCCTTCTGGGAATGGGCTCAGAAAATTGAAGAAGAATTTAAAGAAACGAGGATTTGAGTATTTAGTGGATAAAGACAATGAATTGGTAAACATCGTGAAATCATTCATTATCGATAAAATTCATTATTCCTCCTCCTCAAAAGATAAATACAACATTTCTGAAGAGCTGGCTAAACTGGCTAGAAAAGATTACTCTAGTATTAGTAGAACGTTCAGTAAAATCGAGAAAAACACCATAGAACAGTTCGTGAAAGCTCAAAAAATAGAGCGCGTAAAGGAGCTTATTAGTTATAATCAATTGAACTTGTCTGAAATAGCTTATGAAGTTGGTTATGGAAGCATTTCTCATCTAAGTAACCAGTTTAAAGATGAAGTAGGAATAAGTCCTTCTGAATTTAAAAAGCTTAAGGAGAAACCAAGAAACTTCTTGGACACGCTCTAATTCCAGGGTCATCATCTTACAACTATCTTCCGCATTATTGAAAGTGCTCTCGCTTTAAAGAGTATACATTAGCCCTAAAATTATCAGGAATGGAACATGATTATCCTATTTCAGGAATGACGTGTAAAAGTTGCGAAGCCAAAGTAAAATCAGCTTTGCTTATGGTGGAAGGAGTGCGCTCCGTTTCCGTTTTTAAGGAAGATGACATGGCTACTATCTCTATGGAGAAGCATGTGCCTCTATCTGTTTTAAAAGAAGCGCTTAGTATTGAAAATGGGAAGTACGCAATAGAAGCAGAGGCGCACTCTGAAAGCATAGAGTTACCTAAGTCATGGCGAAACACCTACAAGCCTATTCTCCTAATATTTACTTACATCCTATTAACCACGGGCTTGATTCAAGCTAATACAGAGTTCGACTTAATGACATGGATGAGGCATTTTATGGCTGGCTTTTTTCTGGTCTTTTCATTTTTTAAGCTGCTTAATTTAAAAAGTTTTGCAGAGTCTTATTCCATGTATGACATAATAGCTAAGAAATTCTATGGCTGGGGTTATTTGTATGTGTTCATTGAGCTTTCACTGGGAATGGCCTATTTAACTAATTTCTATCCGCTGGTTACAAATAGCACGGCTCTGGTGGTGATGACTATTTCTATAATAGGTGTCCTTAAATCTGTTCTTAGTAAACAGACTATTCAGTGTGCTTGCTTAGGGGATGTATTCAATTTACCGATGAGCACTGTGACGATTATAGAGGATGGTTTAATGATCTTAATGAGTGGCACCATGATTTGGTGGCATTTTTAACTCCTAAATTTAATACCTTTATAGCCTATGGCAGTATCTACAGATCAAAAAAAAGGGTTTCTCTCAGGAATACTAGGAGTAGTTCTGGCTACCTCGTGCTGCTGGGGGCCATGGGTACTGATAGGCTTAGGAAGCTCTACAGGACTATTAGCGGCTAATAGTTCTCTCATGAAATACACCCCCTATTTCATAATTTTCGGTGTATTCTTTATTGGTCGAGGCATCTGGAAGCTGGTCAAAGCTAGAAACCTGAAAAATGAAGAACATCTGCCTCCATGCTGTAGAGGAAAAAACTTAGACTTAAATAAAAAGGAGGTTTAAATCCACTAGTTCATAGCAATCTCATTTTTGATGGAAGTCTTCCTAGATCTTTAATACATTCTAGTTTTTAATTCTGCTTTTTCCCGTTGTGCTTTTCCCTATTGTAAGCATAAAAATGCTGAGCGGACTTTTATGGCCACCAGAGCATCTAGTGCCCTGCATTTCACTCTACGAATGGTATACTTTGGCTGAGGCGCTTGTATCTCCAGCTTTTATAGGGTTTAGCCAAGCGGAAACCAAGACTGATGTTGGGCTGAATGCCATGTGCTTTTTTAGCTC
>LAQC01000018.1:99515-103589 GCA_000981645.1 Cryomorphaceae bacterium ASP10-05a
TGATGATGAGCTAAAAGAGTTTGACTCTTTTACCTAATTATTATTTTACTCAACACCCTATCCTCCAAACTTAAAATGTAAACTCCCTGAGAGAAATCTACTTGAATATTTATTTTCTCTGAACTTAACTTTTGCGTCCATACGGTTTCTCCTAGAACATTTCGCAGTATTACTACTCGCCCTATATTGTTTGGACATTCTAAAGTAAACCGCCCATTGTTTGGGTTAGGGTAAACTCGCGTATTCATAGCTATTTCTTCTACTCCTACTATAGGTTCGATACATGAGCCCGGCAAATTTTCATCTAACCAGTTTATTCTTAGATTAATCCATTCCTTAAAAAACGCTACTTCTCCAGCATAACTGTCTGGAAGTGGCTCTACCTCTGGCGTAGCAGTGGCTAATCCTAGAATAGGCCATTTCTGGAAGTGACGCTCTTGAGCCGCACTCACCAATAAGGCTATACTGTCTACGTAGTTATTTATATACTCTTGGTTTAAGAACTCCTCTCTATATTCATCCCACCGGCACCGCTGCTGATTTACATACGTGCTGTCTTGCTGCAAACGCACATACCAATCAGGGCTGTAATTGTCTGTAGGGCAATCGTTAATTAAATGCGCCCAACCAGATCCGTCTTGATTTTCGAAAATCTCACAGGTATACATATCTTTCCAGGCCCAATCAAAATCCCAGGATGGACCTGCCTTGAATAAACCTCCATTGGAAGCCTTGTCTTTATGAAAATACCTGCTTTTCTTAAACCCATCATTATTTCTACTTAATTCGTTTAGAAGAAAATAATCTATGAATGATTTTGCATCCAAATAGTTTCTATACCCTTCATCCATACTCATGAAATTAGCACCATAAAGAGCTGTTTCCATAGAATCTACATAAGAAGCTATGTATTCTTTTTGTGGTTCTGTGATTACCTCTGGCTTAGGGTATTTATAAACCAAGTGAACATCAAAATCTGGATGATTTAAAGAAGTATTATTTAGCTCCCAGCTATTCTGGCTATTGTGGTAATTAAGCTCTAGAATATACCCTCCTGTCACATCATCTCCTTCGTTTTCTATTTCATTTAGCGTAGCAATGTCTAACCTACCCACGTCCACTTTTATTTTTTCACCGAACGCATAAACTCCTTGGTAATCTCCGTTTAATTGGACTTCACACAACCGAACCCTGGGCGCGTACTCTCCCATTCTCTCGAACAAATGACTCGCTAGAAGGTTTCTCATCAGCACTTTGTCATTGTAATTACTCAGTAATACCCAGTCATTCTCCTCTGGCATGTCCACTAGACTTACATTGTTGTTTTCTCCTAATGCATCTCTAGTTTCGAAAGAATACGGTTTCTGTGGATAACCTGCCGATGTGGCTCCTCTTATTTCTATTCCTATCTGGCCATTATAGTTTGTGGGTGCATCTGTTAAGAAATTGACTTCACCTATACCGTTATAAATCACCTTGAGAGAAGCATTTATTTTAGGTTCATCTAGGATTTCTTCTCCATTGGTTTCTATCAAAAAAACCGGGAGAAGGGACTGCTCCAATATTACTATCCCTGGGTCCAAAGCACATAACTCGAAACTTCCTTCTGCTCCACCGTAGCCCCATAATTGAACATAAATAATCTCTCCTGGAGTTAAATTACTCACAGTTATAAAGGAAAAATACCCTGTACCTCCATCATCATCACACGGGCCATTCTCTAGAGAAAAACATTCTTCTCCAAACCAAAGCTGAATTCCTGTGTCATTCATACCTCCATTATCCGCAGTTTGAAAAACAAGATTGCCTGATTCTGGAACGCTAATAAAATACCAGATATCTCCGCCATCATACTCTGAACAGTTAGGAGTATATCCTGAACCTACTACAGCTGAATTGTCAGCGCTTAGGCATTCATCAGGGGTTATTTGCAACGCAGAACAAGGGCTAGTTCCTGGTGCTGGCTCTAAATCACAATCGGCTATGAACGGCCCTGATTCTCCTTCACTGGGCTCTGGCCCATCTGAATGAACTAACACCCCACCTGAAGCTAAGAGTAAATAACTGTTTTCATTTTCGTACTCTCCTATTGAATAATTTAAAGTGATTTCTTCTCCATTACAAGTGGGAAGTAGCACATTATTCCCAAACTCTTCTGCAGAAAATACTCCGAATAATTCAGCATTTATAAAAACTTCAAGTTCAGCTCCGTTCCAACCGTCTCCATACTCGTCTTGCAGTATCAGTGTATAATCACAGCACTGGGTAAGTAGTTCCTGAGGAATAAATAAAAGGACTAAAGCGGAAAGAAAAATACCGCGTAAAAAGGTTGAGTTAATCATGAACCCCAAAACTAATGAATTGATTTTATTTCCCCTTTACAATTCACTCTTGTAACAAAAAAAACCCCTTACTCCAATAAAGGAATAAAGGGCTTTACAGTTATATCTTATGTCTTACTCACATTCAGTACCGAAAGCTCCAAGGAATCCTCCTAAATCACTTACGTTTATAAAACCGTCACCTGTGAAATCACCAGGACAAGAGTTTCCAGAAAATATACAGGAATCATCATCAACATTGGCTGATACATCATAATTATCTGCGGAATCATATATACATCCTAATACTACGAATACAGAACAAGAGCCATCATCTGTCAAAGCGTAAGGATTATACTCAACAAATAAATAGTCCGTACAACCTAAGTACTCACATGAACCATCATCAATCACAGCAGCCATATCATAATTAGAAGCATTCTCATCAATACATCCGCCCATAGCTGCACAAGTAGTCATATAAGATCCTACAGGAAGAGGTGATGCAGCAGTAGCATTATCTGTTCCTCCTTCTAATCCGTTTACTCCAGAGAATGACCAATTAGCCTCTACGAAAGTAGATCCATCAGGACCAGTTTCACAGTTTCTATAAGCCCATCCATCTTGATATTCCCAAGCAGTTCCTGAACCATCATTGTCTATTTCACCAAATACATCGATAACAGTTCCTTGCTCGTATAATTCGATTGCATCATCTCCATTAATACCCATTACTCCAGTTACGTAGTTCTCTCCAAAACCAAAGAATGTATCAAAATCTAGATCATTAGCAGTTACATAAATAAAATCTCCTGCTGCAGCAGGATCAGCTGGGAAAGTGAACTCCTGTCCTGGTGATCCTTGACCGTTAGTAATAGATGCTAATCCGTATACAGAAAGGTCTGTTATTTCATTAACCACATAAACTTCAACACCTTTAGGAGTTCCTCCAGGTAAAGAACCATCAAATACAGCTGTGATGATTAAATCATTCGCTAAAACAAATGGAGTTCCAGCACATGAACAATCTCCTTGAATAATATCACTAGTAGTCATGGCATTTGCGTCATCACAAGCATCACCAAAATTAGCTAGTTCAGTAGGACAATCAAAGGCAGTTCCTGCACATGTACAATCTCCTAAAATAATGTCATCAAAAGTGGTAGCATCTGCATCATCACATGAGTCACCGAAATTAGCCATCTCAGTAGGGCATTCAAATACAGTAACATCTGCAGGACAGTCTCCTGTTAAAGCAATGTTACTTAACGTAAATCCGCTATATCCATCAGCTCCATCATCTGCATATTGTAACCCTAAGTAAACCTCAGAAGAACCAGTTAAAGCAGCTAAGTCTGCACTGAATGAACCAGCAGCATCATAAGTACCTAAAGAGGTCCAAGTAGCGGCAGCAGGATCACCTGCATATGAAGTTGTGTATTGTAAGTCTAATGTGGTAGCTGCAAAATCCTCTACTAATTCAAACAATAAGTTTGAAGTAGTTACGGCAGAATAATCAAATCCGTTAGAAACTAACCATAAGTCAACTGGTTCTGCACATCCACCTCCACAATATCCGTTAGCAGAATAAGAACCATCTAAATTATCTATCCAGATATCTCCGTCTCCATTAGTAGCTACTGTAGCTATAGACCAAACTATAGGGTCACAAGTAACTACTGCTGTTCCTGCACATGAACAATCTCCTTGAAGTGTATCATTTTCTGTTAAACCATCACCATCATCACATGAA
>LAQC01000018.1:103652-105363 GCA_000981645.1 Cryomorphaceae bacterium ASP10-05a
CTTCATAAGATTCTACAGGCATAGGATTAGCAGATCCACTGTTTAATGATGTACCATCATTGTTATTTACTCCTCCATAAGTCCAATTAGTAGAAACGAATGTTCCTCCATTTGGAGTTTGCTCACAGTTCCTGTGAGCCCAGCTGTCTAAATATTCCCAAGTAGTTCCGTTTCCGTCTACATTGATATCACCAAAAGTATCTATCACCATTCCAAATTCGAATAATTCAACGGCATCATCTCCATTAATAGACATTGAACTTCCTGCGTTATAGTTTGCTGCGGAAGAAGCAAAGTAGGTCTGAGCACCAGTATCATCAGAAGAAACAAAGATGTAAGTTCCCGCAGTAATAGCATCAGCAGGGAAATTGAATTCCTCACCATCTGTACCTCCACCATTATTAGCACTTCCAAGACCGAACGTGCTTAAATCAGCGATATCTACAGTAGCATAAAGCTCAACTCCTTTAGGAAATCCTCCAGTAAGAGGCCCATCATAAACAGCTGTAATTATTAGCGCATTCGTTGCTGTAGGCACAGTTCCTGTACACAAACAATCTGACTGGTATTCATCACCAAATGTAGCAGCATCCATATCATCACATGAATCTCCCGGGAATAAGCATGTACCCATTATGGTGTATGCCATGTCATAATCACACGCAGCTGGATCCATACAACCTACACAAGAATAATCACAAGACGAGGCATCTGAAATGGTATTTGCCAGATCATAATTACAAGCTTCCATATCCATACAGCCTATACAAGAATAATCACAAGACATGTCATCAGCAGTAGCCAGCGGATCATAATTACAAGCATCTGAATCAGTACATCCCAAAACAGAACCTAAAACTGTAATAGATGCAACCATTCCATTAGCAGCATGATTACCTATCGAACAATCATAATTATAAACTCCAGGAACCGTAAATACCACTGTTCCTAAACAAACTCCAGATTCATTTCCAATCATTGACCCTAATGAAAATGGCTCAGGGTTGTCAAAAGCAGCATCAGTTATTGAATTTGTGATTCCATTCACATTATGGTTACCTCCATAATTCACCCAACCTACTACCGTCCCAGCCTCAACATCTAAAGCTACAGGCAAATATTCGTAATTTGAAGATGCAATTTCCACATCTGCACCAGGGCAAATATCTTGAGCTTGAACACAAGGATTTCCATCATCGTCTGTCCAAGAAAATGGATCAAAACCTCCCTCGGGAGCATTCAAATTTCCATCACCACCACCACTATCGTGATCCATATTCCAATCAGCTGGAACAAAAATCGCTGCAGCCGATGTACCACACTTTCTTTCAGCCCTGCCATCCTCAAACTCTGACGTTCCACCTGAACCAATTGTTCCATCTTGTCCTGGTGTACCATAAATATCAAGAATATTTCCATTTGGATCTAATAAAGCTATGTGATCATCTCCATTTGAATCAGCAACTCCACCAGTACCTACATCCTGACTAGCATCAGCGCCATAAGTAGCTATAAATTTAGCTGCATCATTACATACCACATAAAAGCCTTCAGCTGGTATAATCCCAGTTAATTGAACTGGTGATTGAGGAGCTGCAGTTCCATTAGTCCAACGCTGTAAAGAATACCCGGTAGAAAGATCTATATCAGAATCACTAGAATTATATATTTCCACATATCTTCCAGCAGTACTTGAATTTTGAGGATCTGT
>LAQC01000019.1:0-13352 GCA_000981645.1 Cryomorphaceae bacterium ASP10-05a
CCGATAGAAGAAATAACCTGGAAATACTATCCTAATCCAACGTACGGTCCTATTACCATCGAAGTCTCTAAGGAGGTAGAAATGCTTTATCTAACAGACATGTCTGGAAAGATTCTAAAAGAGATTAATATGAATGGAGGAACACGAATTCAAACCGACTTAACAGGGCTTCCGATGGGGATTTACTTTTTAAGGTATCCTCTAGGAAAAAAGTGGCTATCGGGTAAGGTGATCTTGATGCGGTAAACCAATTTAATGGTTAAATGAAACATAAATAAAAAGCCCTGCGATTCATCGCAGGGCTTTTTATCGAAATTCATACCGGCAACTTACTGTATAATAAGAATTTTTTTCACAGAAATAGCCTCGTTTTCTAGCTGAATAGTGTATAATCCAGCAGCCAGAGAAGATGTGCTTATAGTCACTAAATCATTAATTACAAATTGGTTATAGACAATCTGTCCTAAGGAATTTACTAATTTAACGGTAAGCTCTCTCTCTGAAGCGAAAGTTATATTTACTCTGTCAGTGGCTGGATTTGGGTAAATATTTAACGAGTTTAAAAGTGCTGTTTCTTCTACACTTGACTCACAGTCACACTGATCAAAACAAGCTATAGCTAACGTCTCATTAGAACCAGATCTAGCGTGAGTTCTATTAAACCCTCCTATGCCATTGGCTATGCCACACAGCTCTATGCCTGCGTTTTCCTCATTCTCAGAAACACTTACATCTCCATTAACGAACTTATATTGGATGTTTGCTGGCCCAGCAGCATTAAGCGTTGCAATGTATATTCCGTCACTGTTGTCATCTGTCATTTGAGTAGCTCCACCCTGCCAAGGAGGATTCGTAAACCCACCTATTAACCAAACACCATCAGGAGAAATAGCTTCTAATCCGTTCATGTCCAAAGAAAAAGTAATATCTGCAGGTAAAGGATCTACTTCACACAAGCTACCGCATTGATTGTAGCAATTAAGAACTTCTTGGGAAGCTTCCTCTAAAACCGTTATGCTTCTGTTCCCTCCTACATTACATTCGCCAGGAAGAGACTCATTAGGATTATCCCACGTGTTTCCATTGATATACTTGAACTGATAATCACCAGGAGCTAATTCCACAGTGTACTCCCAAACACCCGAACCTGTGTCTGTCATCGTGGTCGCACCAGCATCCCATCCTTGGAATGCACCAGCTATATGAACGCCATTAGCATTCACCGTCTCCAAACTCATATCTACCTGAAATGTAACCATGGTAGGTGAAACGCAAGTTTCACAAGTATTATAGCAGTATGCAGGAAGAACAGTCGTATTCTCTGAAATAATTTCTTGCCTATTGCCTGTGTCTCCTTCTTGAGCACAGTCCCCAGATATATTCTCTTCGAAACCACTAAATGCATTATCATTAATATATTTAAAGATTAATGTATCATTTACGGCAGGATTCACAGGGACATAGTTATGAGTGTAAGTGTAAATTAGATCACTATCTGTATCTAATAATTCATTTGAAGTAGCATCCCAACCTTGAAAACTACCCGCTAAATGCACCCCATTTGGATTTACACCATCAGCAGACAAACTCATGTCTACTCGGAAAACTATTGTTCTAGTTCCACAGTCTCCGCATTCACTTAAGCATACTGGCCCTAGAACAAGAGGCATCATCCCTACAGTTACACCTCTATTTTCAGTTCCGTCCACTCTACAAGCATTGGGAACTACTTCAGAAAAATCCCATCCCTCACCATTTATATATTTGAACTGATAATCGCCAGGAGATAACATTAACTCTACAGACCAAACATTATCCATATCCTCATCAAATAGTTCTATTCCAGAAGGATTCCATTCAGGATAGTCATCTCCACCAGCATTGAAATCACCTGCTATAAACACACCATCTGTGCCTGCCATATCAGCTAGGTTTAACTGGAAAGTCACCGATGTTTGAGCCATCATGACTAGAGAAATTATTAGGCTCAAACCTAAGGTATATAGCTTTTTCATTTTTATTAAATTTTAATTGTTTTCCGTGCACGAAATGCACTATCCAAAAATACTATAAAGTCTCTAAATGAATCGACACCTAATTAAGTGACCCGATAATAAATTACTTACGTAAAGAAATGATAGAGCTTCAGCTTATCTATAGTTAGACAGTAAGGTATATTTTTTTAGAAATCTTTTGATTAGATGTCTCACAATGAAAATGAATGACCTCATGAGAAATACTCGGAATAGGCAATAAATAAATGTAACTTCCTTTCTCAGGATGATCTATACGTACTTTACTAATTTCATTATTTGAGTCATCATTAAAAATGAACTCTGCATCTATAGCTTCAGGGCTAGAATAGCGAATTTCTATATCGGTTCCCTTTACATCATAGCCATCAATAGTCATATAGTTAACTGAGGCTTTTCTCTTTTTAAGACTCTTCAATAGTCTCATATATAATATCAGCCCTAGTACAATGACAAGGGATATAAGCATTGGTTTTTCGAAATCCTTCATGTTGAAATTATAATGAAATTACACCTTCTATTAGACTAACGTCTTTATGAATTCTAAAGACTTCATCAGCATCTATAACTACTATTTTAATTGTAACACTGGTATATTTACCATTAGAAGACTGCTTGGTTATTAAATCAATCTCCCCTGGGAATACTTTGGTCAATGCTTCAAGTTTATCAGATATAGTAGGAACTATAAATTTGAACATATATAAACTGGGCCAATCATGAACATGGTTTAAGCTTTGTCTGATTTTCTCTTTTCTCTCTGCGTCCATACTGCAAAAGTACTCAGAAACTACTCAATATTTATTGAAAGAAGTCACAGTTAATGAAGGAAGGATTTAGTTCCTTTTAGAAAAACCACAAAAGCGGAAACCCAATTATTTTAATTTCTGAATGAAAAGGCATCGCATTTAAGAAGCTCTCTTATTCACATCAAGAGCCTGCCGTCTCAAAATATTGCCCTATTTACGATCCGAAACTATTTCGATGGTATCCTGTTCACCTGCCAAGGTCTCCGTAATACTAGTTACATGGTCGCCTACTTTTTTTAAGGAACTAAAAACATCGCTATATACTATACCTGCCTTCATATTATAACCTTCTTCACCTATCGTCTTCAAGTGTTTTTTTCTAAGCTTGTTTCTGAGTTTATTTATGCTATCCTCTATCAGTTTAGCTTGCTCTATATCTATTTCTTTATTAGAGTTCTCTAGATTTTTTAACATCACATCGAAAGCTCTGTCTACTAAAAGATTCATTTCTTTTAATCCATCACGCTGTTCTTGATTAAACCAATGCTTCTTCTCGTTTTTAATTTCTACAGCCTTCCCTATTTGATAGTAAATATCACCTACACTCTCTAGATCGCTGGATGCGCTGAGCATATGCTGTACTTCTTCTGAGAGCCTCACAGACATCTCGTTTTTAGATAGTTTAGAGAGGTAGGTCGAAATTTCTATTTCTATTTTATCCGTGATTTCTTCGTACTTCTCTAATCTCTCATAGCATTTAGACTGCTTCTTTTTATCGGTAGTGCCTAGCAAATCTTGGCTGGTTATAGACATCTTCTTCGCTAACCTCCCAAATTTCATCATTTCTTTTCGAACCTCTAATAAAGAGAGTTCTGCAGTTTGAATAGGTCCTCCAATAAACTCTAACCTGTACTGTTCATCATCGTCTCCTTTAGATTTAACTGTTCTTTCAGCTATAGACACCAACTGAGGGATAAACCAAATCATTAATAAAACATTAGCCAGATTAAAACAAGTATGAAAAAGGGCTATTCCAGTACTGGCCATTTGAGTGTTCGCAGAATCGAATTCAGTCCCTTCACTAGATCCTACTAAGAAGCCTATCCCTTTTAGAGCAAAAGGAAAAACAAGTAGCATCCAGGTAACTCCAATAATATTAAATAGGGAATGTATTCTTGCCGACCTTTTAGCGTGAACATTGGCGATTAGTGATGCTAATTCTGCTGTTATAGTCGTTCCGATGTTTTCACCTAAAACCATAGCACAAGCTACTTCGAAAGGAATTAGACCTGCACTTACCATGGTCAGTGTAAGCGCCATAGCTGCTGATGAAGACTGTATAATAACAGTTACCAGAGCTCCCAATAAAACGAACATGATCGAGCCATACCATAAACCTTTATAGCTTTGGAAGAATTGAACAAGCGCTGAGTCTTGACTTAAATCAGGAGCTGCGTCTTTCAAAAAAGATAATCCAATAAAGAGAATACAAAACCCAATAATAGCACTCGACCATGCTTTGGCTTTTCCTGATCTAATAAATAGCAATGGACCAGCAAAAGCCAAAATAACCAAGGAATAACTGGCTATGTTTACTTTGAATCCAACCAGTAAAATAAGCCATCCCGTAATAGTGGTTCCTATGTTGGCGCCCATCATTACACCAGCCGATTGTCTTAAAGATAGCAGCCCCGCATTTACAAAACTTACGGTCATTACTGTCGTTACAGAAGAGGATTGGACTATAGATGTTATTCCAAAACCACTAGCGACACCTCTCCAACTGCTAGAGGTTATAGCTCTTAGCATTTGTCTAAGCTTTGAACCAGCTGCTCTTTGCAGGCCTTCACTCATGAGTTTCATACCGTAGATAAATAAAACTAGAGAACCTATAAGAATAAAAAACCTTTTTAATCCCCAAGATTCAGCAGTAGAAAATTTAGATTTAGAGGACCACAGAATACCTTTTTCTTGGTTTTCTGCTGCTTCTCTAGTATCTGAGAACAGCCCAATTTTAAAGACATATTTCTCATCACTTTTTAGACCTTCTAATTTATAGGAGGTGCTTTTAGCTGAAATAACCTCTGAATACATCCAGTCTGTTTCCTCTATCCCTTCTTTATTTCTAGTGGCATTTAAATTTGTATTGTATTTAATGACTAGACTCTTCTCCTTAGCTAGTTCATATAACTCATAATTTAAATTCCAAGAAATAAGAGCTCCATTTTCATTCTGAGATCCTTTTACATTTTGAAATAATACTAATGTACTATCAGACGAAAGTTCCTCAAGAATAGCACTATTTGAAACAATGAAGGATGAGGCATAATTGCTACTTAAACTGAATAATACAGAAAGTAATAGGACTTTTGATATGTAGAGTTTTCTGTGTTTCATTTAATTAAATTGGCTACCGCGCGGCCCACAATTATGTCCTTCCCCTCTTTGCAGTTAAATAAAGAATTTCTAATCTTACTTGATTAAGCCTAGACCTCTCCTGCCGCGGCTTCGCTCACATTAATAATATGGTCTCCTATTCTTTCTAGTGAAGAAAAGAGATTGCTGTAAATCATTCCAGATTCAGCATCGTATCCTTCTTTTCCAATAGAGCTAATATGTTTTTTTCTTAGTTGGTTTCTAAAAGTGTTTATTTCTCTTTCTGCATCTACAGCTTTTTGTAACTGTACTCCACCATCGGCAGCATTAAGGTTATCCACCATTATTTCGAAAGAGCTATCAAGGATTTTGTACATCTGGCTTATGCTATCTGTCTGCTTAACGTTGAACTCTAACTTATTGTCATTTCTTCGTTCGATACTCTTACTAATTTGGTAAAACACGTCACCTATTCTCTCTAAGTCATTAGTCATGCTTATTAGACCTCTTATTTCATTAGAAAGGTTCTCGCTCATTTCACTAGCAGATACTTTAGATAAGAAATTAGATATTTCAACTTCTAACCTGTCAGTAATCTCTTCATATTTAGCGATTTTGTTGTGTAATTTGTTTCTAGTTTTTGTGTCTTGAGCTAACCCTAGGTCAAATGCTATTTTTGACATTTTCTTAGTCAACTTACCGAACTTAGCTACTTCTTTTTTAGCTTCCAAAACTGATAATTCAGGAGTTTGAATGGATCCACTAATATACTCTAGCCTAAACTGCTCATCTTCATCACCCTTAGACTTCACTGATTTAATAGCCAAGCTTACTAACTGAGGAACAAACCAAATAAGAAGAAGTACATTCACTAAGTTAAACGCAGTATGGAAAAGTGCTATTCCTGATTCTGCCATCGCTTTATTACTTGCGTCGAATGGTTCTCCCTGCCACCAACCTAATGCCGCTGTCAGTCCCTTAAGCGCAAAAGGGAATAACAAGAGCATCCAAGTAACACCTACAATATTAAAAATAGAATGTATTCGAGCTGATCTTTTAGCATGAACATTGGCTATCATTGAAGCAATTTCTGCTGTTATAGTAGTTCCTATGTTTTCTCCTAAAACCATAGCACAAGCTACTTCAAAAGGAATTAGTCCGTTATGGACCATAGTAAGAGTAAGTGCCATAGCCGCAGATGACGACTGAATGACTATGGTCACCAATGCACCAAGAAGCACAAACATCATTGGACCGTACCATGCATCCGAATAGTCATTGAAAAATTGAACTATTTGGGAATCCGCACCTAGAGAAGGAACTGCATCTTTTAAATAACCAAGTCCTATAAATAATATGGAAAATCCAAATAGTGCCATAGCCCATGCTTTGGCTTTATTCGATCTCATAAACAATAATGGCGCTGCAAAAGCTATTATGACTAAGGCATAACTATTAATACTTAGTTTGAACCCTAGTAAAACTACTAACCAAGCGGTAATTGTAGTTCCAATATTAGCACCCATCATTACTCCAGCCGACTGTCTTAACGTCATCAATCCAGCATTAACGAAACTCACCGTCATCACTGTAGTTACTGATGAAGACTGCACTATTGAGGTAATACCAAACCCACTGAGAACACCTTTCCACCTATTGGATGTAATAGCTCCCAACATTTGTCTAAGTCTATTGCCTGCCGCTTTTTGAAGGCCTTCACTCATCACCTTCATTCCGTAAATGAAGAATCCTAACGAACCTATTAGTACTAGAAGTTTAAATATCCCCCATCCCCTAAGCGGTTTAGTTTTTAGTTTTTTAGACCAAACCATTTTAGAATCATCTTGTTTCACTTCAGAAATGTTTCCTTTCTTGGCTATACCTAGTTTGAAATTATACTTTTCAGCACTTAAACCAGAAATTGTAATTGACGTTTTACTTATATCTATAGGTTCAGAATACAGCCATTCAGCAGACAATCCCTTCTTTTCTCTCTTAGCCCCTATGTCCGAAATATATTTAACTACTAGCTGCTTCCCTTGGAGTTGGTTATACGCAGCATAATCTATATGCCAAGAAACACTTACAGCCTCTTCCTCTGCTTTTACGGTCAAGTTTTGAAAAATGCCTGGTGAGATTTTTAGATTATTTGCTTCGCTAGAAATTGCCTGAGTGGCCTGATTCACATCGTTTTCAGTAAAAGCATCATTTTCTTCTTGAGAAAATACAGAACCTGTAAATAATAAAACAGTCACTGCGATAAGTAACAGGCTAAAGTTAAAGGGCTTATTCATTTGGTAAGATAAAGTCTTTTTTTTTGGTATTAATAAGGTCTGCTTTGCAATAAAAACGTAAAAGTATTTCTACTCTAGTTTCATTGGAATAATCCAATGTTAACTCTATGTTAACATTGGACTTCTAAAATATACTATTCACTCCTCGTGTTAACCCTGAGTTAAATTTTCGCCAAGAAAGTATTGATTATTTCTAAAACTTCCAATATTTGTCGAACATTTAATAATGGCATAACAATCAATTAAAAGTTGATTTGCACACCATTAAATAAAAGGACCTTTAATGGATAAGTTCAGTACAATTATAATTTTAGCGTTTCTAGTGTCATTCTCATCATTTGGACAGCAAATAATAGACGGTGAATTTGGTAAGGGGATAAGTATTATTACAGCAGACTCAAGTTTTAGTATGAATTTTGCAGCCCGATTTCAATCCTTGTATATGGTAGATGGAATAATTAATGAGGATAATCAAATTTCTAATGGCACCAGTCAATTTCTTATTAGAAGATCTAGATTAAAGTTTGGCGGACATGCTTACTCGCCCAAGGTGAAGTATAAAATTGAGCTCGGATTATCGAACAGAGATATTAGTGGCGCAACCTCAGAGACGAAAGACGCTGATAGAATTATCCTAGACGCTGTCCTTAAATACAATTTTTATAAAGGTTTTAGTATCTGGGGAGGACAAACGAAACTCCCAGGAAATAGGGAAAGGGTGATTTCATCAGGTAATCTTCAATTTGTAGATAGAAGCCTAGTGAATTCTAAATATACGCTAGATCGCGATATGGGTATTCAACTTCGTCACAAGCATAAAATCGGGAAAATGGTCTTGAGAGAGGCTTTCTCACTATCACAGGGAGAAGGTAGAAATATTACTGCTCTTAATATTGGAGGATTAGATTACACCTCAAGAATAGAAGTACTTCCTTTTGGTACGTTTGCCAGTAAAGGTGATTATGTAGGTTCTGATACGAAAAGAGAATCTTCTCCCAAGCTGGCTGTTGGAGTTACTTACGATTTTCATGATAGAGCTGCTAGACAGAGAGGTCAGCAAGGAAGTTTTATCGAAGGAACTAACGGTGAATACGTGACATCATCTCTAAAAACTGTTTTTATAGACCTTATGTTCAAGTACAAAGGGATTTCTGTAATGGCCGAATATGCAGATAAAAATGGAGATAATTCTCAAGCTATAGATAGTGAAGGAATATCTCAAGGGTATTTCTACACTGGGACAGGTTTAAACCTACAGGCAGGTTATTTATTCAAGTCTAACTGGGAGTTGGCTGGTAGGTATACAAACATTCAACCAGAGGCTAATACAGGCAAGACTAACATTGACCAATATACCTTCGGTACATCTAAGTACATAGTTGGACATAAGTTAAAAGTACAATCTGATCTTTCTTATACCAAAGAAGAAGGGAAAGAGGATAAGGTAATGATGAGATTACAGTTCGAAATCCATTTTTAATTAGCGCGACAACTCCAATTTGGAATCACTTTTAACGCTGTAAATTCAGCTAATCTGTATTAAATTTGTAGCATGAATACTATTCACTCGGAAGTACAAGATTATTACGGAACAGAATTACAGGTTTCTGAAGATTTGAAAACGAATGCCTGTTGCACTTTAACTAAGCCCCCTAAACACATTTTAGAAGCACTAAATTTAGTGGCCGATGAAGTTCAGGCCAAGTATTATGGTTGTGGGCTTACATTGCCTTCTGCTGTTCATGGACTTAGAATTCTGGATCTTGGCTCGGGTAGTGGAAGAGACTGCTATATAGCAGCTAAACTAGTAGGAGAAACAGGCTCTGTTATAGGATTAGATATGACAGACGAACAGTTAGCTGTAGCCAACAATCATATAGAATATCACAGAGAAAAATTCGGGTATAAAGAATCCAATGTCGAATTTATAAAAGGAAATATCGAGGAACTAGATACGCTTGGTTTTGAAAATGAGTCATTCGATATAATCATTTCTAACTGTGTTATTAATCTGGCCACTGATAAGCAGAAAGTTCTGAATGATGCTTTTGCTCTTCTTAAGCCAGGAGGAGAAATGTACTTTTCAGATGTTTACAGTGATAGAAGAGTTCCTAAAACATTACAAGATAACAGGGTCTTATGGGGAGAATGTCTTAGCGGTGCCCTTTACTGGAATGATTTTTTAAATACAGCTAAGAACGCTGGATTCACTGACCCTAGAGCTACAGAAAACAAGCCCGTTACAGTAGAAAATGAAGAACTAGAAATCCTTCTTGGAGATATCAAATTCTACTCTGTGACTTATCGTCTTATGAAAATTGATGGCTTAGAAAGTGACTGTGAAGATTACGGTCAAGCAGTTAATTATAAAGGTGGAATTCCAGAAGAAGAAAATGCGTTCCTATTAGATGACCATCATTATTTCCCTAAGGGAAAAGTAATGTCGGTATGTGGAAACACCTATAAAATGCTTCACGACACGAGATTTAAGGAGTACTTCGATTTTTATGGTACTTGGGATGTTCACTACGGTATTTTTGAAGGCTGTGGTGGAAGTATGCCATTTAGCGACTCAGCAGATTCTTCAGCCGAATCTTGTTGCTAAACATCTCCATTTTCACGTATCAAAAAAGTAGCTGAAATTCAACGACAAGTCACTGTAATTATTCATTTCGGGGCGTAGTTTGAAGTTTTTTTTGTACTTCACTCCTATTAAAAAACGATCATAGATTGGATGAAAAACGCCTACTGTGGGAGATATAAATGAAACTCGTTTAGATGCTGATTCTTCTAAATTTGAAGATGTTACGTGTGAATCGAATATATATTCTATTCCCGCTTGGAAATGAGCTCGTCTCTTTTGGGTAATTCTAAGTTGAGTGGTTTCTATTTTTCTAAAATCCCATCTCTTTAAAGCCCTTATTGAAACTTGAATACCTCCCTGCTCCTCTATTCTGGGATTATGAGACGGGATTCTCAAAACCATTCCTACCATGAGTCTTTCGGTGCCTACATCTGCACCTAAATTATAAAAATGTGCTGTTTCTCCTGCACTCATATCGTACTCAAAACCCAGTGAAGGAAACACCTCTAAATTTGGTTTAAACTCTTGAGCGGCTCTATCCCAGACCATCCATGGCTGCCATCTATACATCCCTCTCTGGCTAAGCTTCTCACCCATTTCATCTGTGACTACTTCTTTACCATTCTTCTTTTGGATAGTAATGGTAATAGATTCTTGCGCTTTGCAAAACACAACTAATAGGATGCTTAATGTGAGGGTGAGAATTGATTTCATTGTTATCTACATCTATTGAATAGTCTATAAGACAGTTTAAATAAAACGCTGAAAGCGTTCAAATCATTGTCATAGGCCGCTATTGGATTTGTCCTCTCGTGGCATGTCTAATTCCTGCTCCATGTTCGCTCAAAGCTTATTCTTCAGTTTGGACTTCGACTTTTCTAGCTTATTGATGTTTTGTTAGCATCTCGGTTTCCTGATTTATAATTTATCGTTAACAATTAATTTTCTTTGCAACGCGGAAAAAATCCTACTCATGAAAGTATGTATAGCCGAAAAACCAAGTGTAGCTAGAGAAATAGCTAATGTACTGGGTGCTGATAAAAAGCACAGCGGCTACTTCGAGGGGAATGGTTATGCGGTTACATACACGTTTGGACACCTCTGCACGCTTATGGAACCAAAGGATTATAAGTCTTACTGGAAAAGTTGGGATTTAAATGACCTGCCTATGCTGCCTGAAAAGTTTATGACCAAGGTGGTGGATAACGATGGTGTTCAAAAGCAGTTCGATGTTATAAAATCATTACTTGACAAAGCCGATTTAGTTATCAATTGTGGGGATGCTGGTCAAGAGGGAGAACTTATACAACGCTGGGTTATTAACCAAGCCGAGTACAAAGGTGAAGTTCAGCGGTTATGGATTTCTTCGCTAACTACCGAAGCTATTAGAGAGGGATTCCAAAACTTAAAGCCTGCTGAGGATTATGAAAATCTATTTTACGCAGGGTTTTCTAGAGCTATAGGTGATTGGATTCTTGGAATTAATGCCACCAGACTTTACACGCTAAAACATGGTGGGTACAAGCAGATGCTTTCTGTAGGAAGAGTTCAGACCCCTACACTAGCCATGGTGGTGAATAGGCATAAAGAGATTATCAACTTTAAGCCTGTACCTTACTGGGAGCTTCAAACGACGTACAAAGAGATTAATTTCAACTGTGAAGAAGGAAGGTTTACTACTGAAGAAGAGGGGAAAACTTTTGCTGATAAGGTAAAGGAAAGTGAGTTTGAAATAGTTTCTGTGACTAAAAAGAAGGGAAAGGAATATGCCCCTAGACTGTTTGATTTAACGGGACTTCAGGTTTACTGTAATAATAAGTTCAGCATGACTGCTGATGATACGCTAAAGACTGCTCAGAAGCTTTATGAAATGAAGGTGGTTACGTATCCTAGAGTAGATACGACCTATCTTTCTGAGGATATTCACCCTAAGGTGAAAGGAACTTTAGAGAAGCTTTCTGATTATGCTGAAATAACTGCTCCTGTGCTGGCTAAGCCTATTAAAAAAAGTAAAAAAGTTTTTGATAACAACAAGGTTACTGATCACCACGCCATTATTCCTACAGGAGATACAGGTTATTTAAATGCTCAGCAGCAGCAGGTTTATGATATTATAACACGGAGGTTTATAGCTGTGTTTTATGATGACTGTGAGGTAGGGAATACTGCGGTAATAGGAAGTGCAGCTGATGTGAGTTTTAAAACCACAGGAAAGGTTATTATTAAAAAAGGCTGGCGAGAGGTTTTCGAATGGGGCGTGCAAAAAGAGAAAAAAGAAGACGGAATTCTTCCAGACTTTAAGAAAGGCGAAACTGGACCTCACGAGCCTTCTTTTACGCAGAAAGAAACTAAAGCTCCTAAGTATTTTTCAGAGGCCACACTTTTAAGAGCCATGGAGACTGCTGGAAAGCAAGTGGATGATGAAGAAATGAGAGAGCTCATGAAGGAAAACGGTATAGGAAGACCGTCTACCAGGGCTAACATCATAGAAACGCTCTTTAGAAGACAATATATAATTAGACAGAAAAAGCAGATTCACCCTACTCCCACTGGTGTTCAGCTGATAGACACCATTAAAAACAAACTCCTGACCTCTGCAGAACTTACTGGAACTTGGGAGAAACAGCTGAGAGAAATAGAACAAGGAAAGTACAACGCTGGTTCTTTTATCAAGCACATGAAGCAGATGGTAGACCAATTGGTTTATGAAGTAAGAATAGAACAGAATATTCCTAAAATTTCTGCTGCAACTGAAGTGGCTGCTAAACCTGCTGGTAAAAAAGCGAAACCTTCTGGATTAGGAAATGCCAAGTGTCCTAAGTGTTCTAAAGGCTCTGTAATGAAAGGGAAATCAGCCTATGGTTGTAATCAATATAAAGACGGTTGTGATCTGCGCGTTCCCTTTTCATTTATGGATAAAAAGATTTCTGATAAACAGATAGAACGACTGATTCTTAAAGGCAGCACCGTAAAACTAAAAGGCTTTACTTCTGGAGACTCCAAAGTGGATGGAGTGGTTAAGTTTGATGATGCTTTCCAGTTAATACTTGAGGGTTCTGCTCCTGTGGCTAAGGCGGATGACAGGACCTGTCCTAAATGTGGTAAAGGTGAAGTGGTGAAAGGAAATACTGCTTTTGGCTGCACTGCTCATAAAGCGGGGTGTGATTTCAGAATTTCATTTGCTGAGATTAAGGAAAAAGCAGCGGGAAGAGCCATGAGCAAAGAACTCGTGTGGGGTATAATAGGTGGAGCTGAGTAACACTCATTTTAGATGATTGATGATTAGCTACTCCCTAGTTAGTTTTTCACCCGTTGT
>LAQC01000019.1:13409-16268 GCA_000981645.1 Cryomorphaceae bacterium ASP10-05a
CTAAATTTCCTGCAAACGTGTCTGGAACTTCATCTTCAGATCCAAATATTCCGATTTTGTACACCGCACTTAATTCTGACCCAGGACTAAACACCCATTTAAACACAGCATCTAACGTTAATGCATTAAAGCTATTGTCATTTAAAGTAGAGCCATCTTCTCTGTAGGGATTATAGGAAGTAGCATCTAGACCACCATCAAAATTAAGCTGGTAAAACTCCTTATAGCTAGCATGACTCCAGTAATGACGAAGGTTAGCCGAGAACCCCATTCTGTTAGTCATAATGTAATCTACAAAGAATACGTTCGTGTGGGTGATTCTATCTCTTCTCCCAAAAATAATTTGATCCTCCAATTCTGCTGGAGCTTCATCAACCAATACCCCTCCAGCGTATCCTCTTTGATTGTATGCATTCTGCCTGCTGTATACGTACCTTAACATTAACCTATCGCTTACTCTAACCCTAGGTTCTATTCGATAGTTAGCAGAATAAAACCCTTCTATGCCAGTGGTAGTAGCCCAACCTCTAATGTCACAAGCGAATATCTTTCTGTAGTCAGAACTAACCCAAAGAGAAAAATCTTGTTTGGTAGGCCAGTTGAAATACCTTCCTTCTTCTCGAGGTTCGAAGTAATCTTTATACCCATAAGGGCTTAGGGAGGTTCCTCCTCCGAATGCAGTGAATGATTTATTAACGGCAAAGAACTCAAAATCCAAGAGCAGCTCAGTAAATTCATTTGGAGAATTTAACCTGTTATAATCACAAGAAAATTCGCATCTAGCCTTATTTAGCCTCCAAAACGGTTCATACTGATTCCATTTAATATACCCATTCGCATTGAATACATTATTCTGTGTGTTAAAGCCTAAATCGTTAACCTCGAAATTTTTATCTAAGGTCATAAACCCAGACCCATAATTTAGCTTCCCGCCAGTTTTATCATAGAATAATTCATATCTCACGCCTGGATCTTTGGAAGGTCCTCCATTAGAAAATTGACTTACAGCAGCGTTTCCTGATAATGATGCCGAGTTCTCCTTGTTATTTAAGTCGAACTCTAATGCTGTCACATTCGCGTCATAGGTACTCCCGCTTCGGAGAACATTAGTATTAATTAATGTAGCCGAACTATTATTTCTAAGGTTCTGGTCAAAAACGAGAACATTATAATTAGTTAGCGGAGCTGTTTCTAGCTCATACTTAGCTCCTTCTGCATCTTCAATTTTAGCTACTTCTCTAGCAGTAATCCCGTTTAAAATCCCTATTCCTAAGCCGTTTTTAGTTCTGCCACTAACCTTAGAAGCATTTAACAATTGTACCTCGGTGTTATATGAGATGATAGAGTCTGTTTCTGCTATTTCGTCTAAAACGTCAATATTTATTGGACTCCCTCCTATTCTTCTGCTGTAAAAAAGTTCCCCTTTTTGAAACAGCTCCGTCCCTTCTGTGAAGAAAGCTCTGTTTTCATTGAAGTAAACCTCGAAGGGGCTTAAATTAAGAACCTGTGCATCAAATGCGACTTGACCAAAGTCAGGTATTACTGTAGCGTCCAATGTAAAGGCATCAGTAATTCCATGTTTAATATCCAATCCACCTGTATAAGAGAATCCTTTGGTCGTTCCACCGTCACTGTTCGGGAAAATATCATAATAACCTGTGAGATATGGAAAAAAAGCGAGTCTTACTGGGGGCTTAATTCCGGTAATACAAGTTAACTCTCCCATCTGATTAATAAATCCTTCAATAGCTGGGTTTTTGGGTCTCCACAAGCTCTCCTCTCGAACTCTACGAATGGTTCTGTTAAAGTTAATGTCCCAACTTTGTTCGGGTAAATCAGGAAATCTAAGCGCTGCGTATGGGATTTTATACTCTGCGATCCAGCCTTTGTCTGTAATTTTAGTATTACACTGCCACACGGCATTCCAGCTTTCATCTTCGTCATCAATTCCTAGGCGAGCATCTATTTGTACTCCAGAAGGAGTGATACCAAATTTAAAACCATTCTGACCATCTTGAAAACAACCTAACGAAACCGAGAAATAGTCAGAATTATCAAGTCTATCTCTTATTGTTAACTGCTTTAGAATGCTATCTGGTGATGTATCATACATATAGGCTCCTATGTAGAGTGATTCGTTATCATACAAGATCTTTACCTCGGTTTTCTGATAAGGCTGTCTATCTGGATAGGGAGAGAGCGTTATAAATTCTCCGGCTATTTCAGCACCATTCCATGCCTCGTCTGATAAATCTCCGTCTATTTTAGGCGCGTTCTCTATTTTTTTTGCACAAAGTGTCTTCTTTTCATAGGTTTGAGAATTAAGCGTTGCAACGCTGCCTAATAAAATAAATAAGGAAAGGAATGCTATTCTAGTACTAGAATTCATGAGCGCGAAATTAAGCCGGATAGCCAAAGAAGAGTGTGAATTTCTTTAAAGATTAAAACCAATAAATGTGAATATTGGTAAATGGCTTATGTGCGAACTTTTCTTTCGTAAAAAGTATTTATCAGAATTCCAGACAAGACTACGATAATTCCTAAAAAGACGGTCCAAGACAGATATTCTTCAAAGAAAATCATACCGAAACTTACTGCGAAAATACTTCCTGTGTATTTGTATGGTGTTACCACAGAGGCCTTTTCAGAAGTTAGGGCTCTAGTCATTGATACCTGAGCTACCTGAGTAAAACAGCCTAATAATAAAATGTAAAGCCATTGAATACCGACAGGCATTACAAAATCAAATAAACTCCAAATAGACATAATAGGAATAGCTATCAAAGGGAAATACATAACAATGGTTATAGGTGCGTCTGTGGTTTTACATTTAATAATAGAATTATATGCCATTCCGCT
>LAQC01000019.1:16418-43091 GCA_000981645.1 Cryomorphaceae bacterium ASP10-05a
TAAATACTGAACAGTAGTAGCTACTGCCAACGGCAGGTCTTTAAGCGTAAGAAAGAACATAAGTAGCGCTGAAGTTCCAAAAAGTCCACGGGCTATTAACCATTTTTTATTCACTCCAAAAAACGGAATTCCCCTCTTTTTAATGATGTAGATGCAGAAAGTTATAGAAACTAGCGAACGAAAAAGAACTAACTCATGAGCTGGAAACCCTTGCATAATGAGGAGTTTAACGAAAACATTTACGATGGAAAAAGATACGACAGAGATTAGGATAAATCCTATGGCTTTATTCACTTATTTAATTTAACCTTTAATAAATATTTAGTAAAACTACTCTTTAAGCTAAGATTCTTTTAAATAAAATTGGTATTGTATGAAAATAATCTCTAATGAAATAAAGTATAATATTCTTCTTTTCATGTTTCTTCATACCCAAAACAACCAATTAAAAAGGTAAATCGTCACTAAAACCAGGTAAACCGTATAAAGGTTTGGTATACACAAGATTACCGTATTTTTTAAGAAATGGTTCGTGTTCTTCAAACAGGGGTTGCCTACTCAAAAATGCGCGATAACCTCGCACAGAATTATAATTAGAGCGGTAAATGATATCCGGTTCCTCATTTGGAAAGAACTCATCAATGGTCTCAAGCATCATTAGCGGCCGCACTTCTTCCCAAATGCTCTTGTCTTCGCGCTTCACAAAGGTGATGTGCACAAAATCTTTCTCGGTAATGCTGTAGAAACTATCCTTGGAATCTCTGAAATTTCCTTTTATTTTTAAATCGAAAGTGTTGGTCTTGTGTGTTGGTGCTTGAAAAAACATAGGCGGTTTTATTTATGGGGTGAAACATCAAAGTAATATCTCAAAAGCGTAGTATTTTTACGGTTTGATTATTTCCTCCGCATTATTTAAATCAATTATGATTCCATAATAATTAAAGTCCGTATCCTCTGGATGCTCGACCTCTATTAAATCGATCTTACAACTGCGTTTGGGTATGGGCTCAAAGAACAGCGAAAAATAGTGCCAGTCCTTATTGGACTCGAAATGAAGATGATCTGGAGCTAAGGGAATATTCTCAGCGTGAGTCAATTTATAAATTGCCTCACTTGAATTGGTGCGTAGATATGAATCCGGCGACATTTTAATCCATCCTCCCCTATGGTATTCATCTGTAGCAACATAACCAAAGTCAATACGCGTATACGTCTCACTTAATACAGCCCGGAGTATAACCAGATTTGTATTGGGTTTACGAACAATATTCAATTGAAGGAGTAGGTCTCTTTTTTTATCCATTACTTATATTTTTCAACGGTTTCAGCCAAATGAGCTGGCTCTACTACTCTTATCTGTTTGCCATATGACAGGATAAGACTCACAAATTCCATAGAAGGAATCACCTCAAAAGTGATGACCGCATCTCCCCTGCTTCCCATTTTAACCTTCTGACTCGGATGTATTTTCTGTGCCCGGAAATAATTGGTAATCATTGGATTCACATGGAGTGTTACCCTCTCTCTTTTTCCATCGCGCAGTGGATAAACGCCATAAACATCGTTTAAATATTCATCAATGATGTGTGGCGAAGTATTCTGGAACACTTTGTAAATCGGTTCGGGAGCGTTGACACGATCAAGCCCAAAGGTTCTTAACGCTTGATGTGCTTCCGAAAATCCAATCACATACCAATGGTTGTTGAATTCTTTAAGCAACACAGGGTGCACAATTAATGCTTTAAATTCTCTTCGACTATAAGAATAATGAATAAAACTGATGGGAACCCGGTCTCTACAAGCCGAATACAATAAATCGAAATGCTCAAAGCCTCTACCTTCAGAAATGTAATCTGTTTCAATGATTTTTCGTTTTTCTTCTTTGTTATTTAACTCTTGCACGTTGGACAATACCTTTTCAATGGCGTGCGTGAACTTTTCACTCACACGAGAACCTCCAATGGATGAAATGACATCAATCGCCTCATTTATGGAATCAACATCATATGAATTCAAGGACACCCCATAAATAGAAAAATCAGGATTGGTGTATTCATAACCTAGCTTAGTACGGTTGAATTTAATGGGCGCATCAAATCCATCTGGCGGCATTTTCTTCATCACAGCAATGTCCTTTTGAACCGTTTCAGCTGTTGTATTTACATCTAGTTTTTCCTCAATTGCAGCTAAAAAGTCAGTCATATCAGGATACCTACGCATTTTATTTCGAAGACATGCATCGATTACTTTGTAACGTCTATAGGCGTTTTTATTGATTGGCATAAAACAAAAATAATAAAATTTTTAACTCCGTATCAAGAATACGGTTTAATGATTATTCTTTGTAGTGTAAAACAGTAAAATAAAACACAATGCAAAACACAGAGCACAAAGAGAGAAAAAAGAAGACCAAAACACTTAGACTATTTAACCCAAGTTTGTATGGTCGAAATACGAGCGCAAAGATCCAAACCATTGATCTCAATGAAGAATACACCCGTATCGACTTTAAATACAATTCTTCTCAGGAATACATCAATGGTGGATGGATACAAATGGAAAGAAATTCATTTATCAGGGATACCCTCTCGAAACGGACCTATCCCCTGCTCTTTGCATTGAATATAACAATTGCACCTGAGAAATTCCACTTCCTTAGAAAAGGGCAAGCACATACCTATACCCTCGTATTCCCTGCCTTACCAAAGTCTACAAAAGCGATTGACATCATCGAAAAGGAAGCTCCTGGTAATTACTTCAACTATTTCAACATTGAATACCAAAGGTGGGTCAATATTGAACCACATGGCAATTATATCAACAACAAAAATTAATAACCCCTAAAAACCAAAAAAACATGAAAAACAAATTGAAAAAAGATTTAAGCTGGGAAATCGAGGTACTTCCCGTACAAATTAAAGGACAAACCAATGTCCTAAATAAGGCCCTTGTGCGGTCTGACGATCAGAAATTAATTGGCATCAGAAGCAGGTACTACAAGCCTGTTTTCAATCGAGACCTCGAAGCTATAAAGAAAAAAATACTCAAGACCGGAGGATTTAACTTCAAAGGTTACGAGGAATTCAAGAGAGGAAAACGGATTCTGGCCTTCTTTGAGAATAAAAAGAAATATACATTGTGCGGTGAACGTGTGGAAGACTATCTCATTATCGGCAACAGCAATGACGGATCGAGTAAGTTGTTCATTGGCACCTCAAACTATATGTACCGTTGTGAAAACATGTTCTCATCGAAAATAAGAACCTTTGAGAGGAGACACGACCAAACCTTCGATATTGACGCTATTGATATTGAAGAAATCCTAGATGTTTACGAAAATGGACGTAAGAATCTATACCGTAACATGGAAATACTGGAAGCAACACCCGCCACGATGGACTTGGTCACGAGTCTAGGACCTATATTACTGAATGCAAACTTACACGAAGAAAATAAAGTCAAACTCACGCGTCGCGAAGAAGAACAGTTGATCTTGTTTTATGACTGTATAAAGAGAGAGGTCGGTGAATTAGGGTTCAACCTTTGGGGCGTCTTAAATGGAGTGACCAGATACACCTCTAATCATTTGACTGGAAACAAAGGATTTGGTGTCGTTAATGGCCGTGGTGAGCGTTTGAATCGCCAAGCCATGAAATACCTCACGAGTTTGACTTAAATCTTGTGCTATTAGCAAAGCCCTTCTAATCACTAAGAGGAGTTTGAAGTTTAGGTTTTGAAATATTTCAATCATGACAAGTTTATCCATTTTACAACCGGTCATTAAGGGCTTGCGCGGTTCTTCATGATCACTAACAAAAGTTCCTGGTATAATCTGAGAGAAATTAGAACTTGCCACTCCTCCGCTCATTATCTCTAGTGTGTCCTAAAAGACAAACCTGTAGATAATTTGACCATTTGAAATTATTTTATTACTCCAAGGCCTTAGGGCTATTGGTATGGTATGAACAATTGCACATGTAAAAGGAATTGTTACTAAATTGAATAAGCTAGAAAAGTCCCTTCTTCTATGGCTTTATTCACTTACTTAATTTAACCTTTAATAAATATTTAGTAAAACTACTCTTTAAGCTAAGATTCTTTTAAACTAATTTTGTAGAGTATGAAAAGAATCCTTTACATAGAAGATAACACATCTGATGTAGCTTTGTTTGAGGAGGCTATTAAGGATAATGGAATAGAAGTAGAGCTTCAAGTAATTACTGATGCAGAGGAGTTTTTGGATCTAATAAATGCTGCTGATGCCAGCACTAAATTTCCAGACTTGATTATTTCGGATGTTAGTCTGCCTAAGATTAATGGAGCAGAGTTAATTTCACATGTGATCCAAAACAAATATTATAGTTCAGTCCCTGTAGTAGCCTACAGCACTTCAAGTTATCAGAAAGACATCGATGCTTGTTTGGCTAATGGAGCTAAACAGTATTATCAAAAGCCTATGAATTATTACGATACTCAAAAACTGATTAAAGATATTTGCGATAAATGGCTTTAATCAATTAGGGTATCAACTGTGAGTTTAATAACTCATGAGAAATTTACAGCTCTGTTCTATTATCTTACTAATTATACAAAGCATATCTCTCTTAAAAAATCTCCTTATTTGGTGAACCTGACCCCAAGGTCTAACATCTTAAATAATTATCGTTATGGTAGATTCAATGTTCTTTCCAAGAACGCCTCCAAATACGATTACTTCAGTTCTGTTGGGACGCTTTTACCGTTTTATTCGAAACAGATTCTTCCCTAATATCAATTTAAAGGCTGTTTATAATAGTACCAGTGGAAATTTACATTAGTTCTTATAAGTTATATGGCTAATGCTATGGTATCGATAACTGATACTATTACAGGAATAGGCGTTAAATCGAATAAGCTAGAAAAGTCCCTTCTTCAATGGCTGCTTTAGCGTCTAGTTCAGCTGCCTTTCGCGCTCCACCGATTATATGATTTGATATCCCTGAGTTGTCTAATTCCTCTTTTAGTTTATTGGCAGGAAGCTGTCCAGCACAAATTATAATATTATCGCATGCTATCAATTTGGATTCTCCTTTTTGATTAATCCATAAACCCTCCTCTGTGATTTTCTCGTAGGTTAACCCTGCTAACATTGTAACTCCTGACTTCTTCAAACCTGCCCTATGGATCCATCCAGTTGTTTTACCGAGGTTGGCTCCTAGTTTCCCTGGCTTTCTTTGAAGCAGTGTTATTTCACACTTTGGAGCATGCTTTTCTGTTTTTTCAAGAAGTGCTCCACCATGTTTATATTGGGTGTCTACTCCCCAATCTGCTAAGAATTGATTGATGCCCTCCTCCGAGTCATCCATAGGTTCGTGTAATAGAAATTCTGCCACATCAAACCCAATTCCTCCAGCACCAATTATCACCACTTTTTTCCCCACGGGAATGTTCTTAGTAATCAAATCATAATAGCTGATTACACTTGGCAGACTCGCTCCTTCAATCGATAGTTTTCGGGGTATTACTCCTGTACTAACCACTACTTCATCTGGAGAGAGTGATTTGATCAAGTCTACATTTACATTCGTATTTAATAAAACCTCTACATTATACTTGTCCAGCATTACTTGAAAATAACGGAGAGTTTCATGAAACTCCTCTTTCCCTGCTACTTTCTTAGCTAAGTTGAATTGACCTCCAATTTCTGAAGAGCGGTCTACTAAAGTTACTTGATGCCCTAACTTGGCCGCTTCTACAGAAAATGCTAACCCAGCAGGGCCTGCGCCTACGACTACTATTTTTTTAGTTGTTCTATTTACTGATTTAAGCGTATCAAATTCTATTTCTCTGCATGCTCTCGGATTTACTAAACAAGATGCCGTTTTTTGTTTGAAGATGTGGTCTAAACAGGCTTGATTACATCCTATACAGGTGTTTATTTCTTCAGAAAGATTATCCTTGGCTTTATTCATAAAATGTGCGTCAGCTAAAAAAGGCCTAGCCATAGAAATCATATCAGCATGCCCTTTTTCTAGAATGCTATTGGCTTTCTCGGGAGTATTAATTCTATTGGTGGTAATTAGCGGAATGCTCACTTCTCCCATTAGCCTCTGGGTAACCCATGAAAACGCTCCTCGGGGAACAGATGTAGCTATAGTAGGAACTCTAGCTTCATGCCATCCAATTCCTGTATTTATTATGTTGGCTCCAGCCTTTTGTACTTCTTTAGCCAGAGTGACTATTTCAGTCCAAGTACTTCCTTCATCTACTAAATCCAACATGCTAAGCCTGTAGATAATAATAAACTCCTCTCCTAGTTCTTTTCTTATCCCTCTAATTATTTCTAAAGGAAACTTCATTCTGTTTTCATAGGAGCCTCCATATTCATCTGTCCTTTTGTTCGTCTTGGTTACTAGAAACTCATTAATCAAATAACCTTCAGAACCCATAACTTCTACCCCATCATATCCAGCTTTATGTGCAAGTCTCGCGCATTTAACGAAGCTTTTCACTGTTCTTCTCACACCAGAAGTACTTAATGCTCTAGGAGTAAATTTTGATATAGGAGATTTTATTTTACTCGGTGCCACACAAAACGGATGGTAGCCATACCTGCCAGAGTGAAGAATTTGCATGCATATTTTCCCTCCATTTTCATGAACTTTGTCTGTAATTCGCTTGTGTTTCCTAGCCTCGCGATTGGAGGTGAGTTTGATAGAAAAAGGACTGACCCAACCACTGATACTGGGTGAAACTCCTCCAGTTACGATAAGACCAACACCTCCTTTAGCTCTTTCTCCGTAAAAGACAGCCATTTTATCATACCCTCCTTTCTCTTCCTCCAAACCAGTGTGCATGGAACCCATGATCACCCGGTTTTTAATTGAGGTGAAGCCCAAATCTAAGGGTTGAAATAATTTTTCGTAATTATGAGACATTGTGACCAATTATAGCTTGAATATACTTTAATCTAAATCATCAAACCTATCGATGAAATCATTTTTTTTCTTGTTGCTCGCGACCATCATATAAGAGAACTTTTGGCCTTTACCGCCTTTTGTTCTTCTCTTGTCATCTTTAACCTCTGCAAGTGCAGTAATAAATTCTTTATCTGATGTAATTATGCTCATAATACCATTTTTACTCTCAAAATAATACCAGGTACCAGGTTCTATTTCTAAATACATATTAAACACATCAAAACTTCTTTTTTTCTGAATTTCTATTTTTCCTTTTACATATCGAAACACTTCCCTTTTCCCCATATTCATTAGTCCAAGCTTTCCTAAAGTCTGGAAAGCTTCATCTTCTTCATTCCACGCCCATTTAGCGTCGGCAAAGTAGAATAGAGATCTTAGCTCCTCAGGAATTTTTTTCAATTGGCCTTGGATGTTTAATTCAGAGATTAACTTGTCTGCATCAGCTTGAGGCAATGCTTCCACTATCGCTTTTTCGTATTTGGTTTTAGTGATGTCTAAGGCATCTAAATCCTGACTTTTTTGAATTTTACTGGCGATAATCTTCGCTAGATTATCATCAAAGAAAAAATCTATTCCACAGGTTCCATCTATATAAGACTCATTCGTAATGGTGTTATATGTGATATTTCCAACTTGTGAAACTCCAAGCATCCCTAGGTTTCCTTGAAAATCAATTTTCCCATCACCAGTTAACTCACAGCTCTCGGTGTTCAATTCCACTAAATTTCCAGCTAGATTGGGTTGGTTTATTTTTTCTTTCGTTCCTATTTGATATACTTTTTTAGCTTCATTAAAGTATATAAATCCTTCACTCGTTATTAGTGGAGCATCATCTTTATCTATAACTGAACTTAAAAATGTGCCATAGGTCTTAAATGGAGATTCGGAGGCTATAACGACACCTGCAGTTAACTTCCTAGCCGTAATGCTCTTCATAGATGTATCTACAGGAATGAAAATTCGTTCAGGATCAATTTCTGATTCAAATTTCAACCAGTTTTGTTGGATCTCTTCACATCCGTGAACAATTTTGGCTCCTCCTTTAAATGTTAGATCTTTTGTTGAAGCTGTTAAATTAAAGCTTCCTTGATACTCGAAATTAGGGCTAAGCTTAAAAGCGAGGTCCTCAGGAATATTTCCCATGGCTATCGTTTGACCTGTAGTATCTACTTCGATCTTATCAAGGTGAATAATTTGCTGTCCCTTAGTTTTATCGACATAAGTATAATCTCCAGATCCTTCATAATCACGCCTTCCTTTGATGTCGATATTAGCATTAAATATCTTGTGGTATTTAGTCACATAATTGGCTAAGACTGCCGCATTTTCAAGCGTCTTCATTTTAGCTCTTTTGTAAATAATAACTCGTTCACTATCAGGGCTAATTTTGGCGTCAGCTACCGCAATAAATTTAACGTTATTGGCAGTAATTACACTATTCTTAATATCATAAGTCGCTTTTGGAGCTAAAAAATTTAGTGAATCTTGGTATTCGCTTACACTGAAAAAATTCGAAGTTGACTTAGCCGCATCTGTATCAATGACAAAATCGCTTGCCGCGGTTCTGGAGCTTGCAAGTTCCATTTTATCCTCATCCATAAACCACTTAAACCTGTCCATGTAGCAGATGTATTGGTTAGCTGGCAGCTCTAATTTTGTTTCATCACCATTCGAATTGAACTCTCCCAATCTTTCATCAAAATCTATATCCGCACTTACGTTATCAGTTCTAAATGCAATGCTTCCTTTTTCTTGATCTTGTAACTTAAGCCCTGAACTATCAGCTAGAATTTTTCTTCTTTCATATGCAAAACCGTTAGAAAATAGCTCTGCACTGGCAAAATTCATTTGCCCTTGTCCAATCATGCCATTGGTCTGAAGAGTAAGTGAACCATCTACTAGACTAGCCTCATTTTCAAAAAACACAATTGGCTCCTCCCTAACAGTAGCTTGCAATCTCAGTTCGAGTGGAAAATAAGCTAAGTCGACTTCGGCTGCCTGAGTTTTAGGCACCTCTACTCCTGATAAGCTTTCATTATTTATAAAGCTCGTAGTAACTCCCTTAGTAGAATCAGGGAAGAACGTAAACTTATCTGATGAACTCAAAGAGGTCAAGAACTCTAACTCTCCGCTTCCTTGAAGCCCTTCATAACTTAGTTTTATGTCTTTATTGAAATCCCCCTTTCCTTCATAAACAGGAAGACCTGACCCACTAGTTTTCTTATTAAACCCTAAAGAAAAATCATCCATGATCAAAAGAGGTTCATCTATATCTGGAAAGATATTAGAGACTAAGGTTCCTTCAAACTTCATGGTGCCAGCTGTGAAGTTATCTAAACTATCTATTACAAACGGTTCAATCTGATAATAAAATTTATCTTTATCATAAACCCCTCCTTGAATTTCCTTGTTATCATAATACACGTATGAATCGATCTCACTTGTGAGAATAGGATATTCGGGGTAATCTTCTGCGAGTATACCTGACTTATTATTTGGAGCGTCTATTTTTAATGTGCCTCTGATTCCTTCAACTACATTCTTAATCTTCTTTTGGGTTCTATTTCCATAACGATCCTTGGAGCTTTCCATGTCATCTACAGAAATCCTAGTAGAATCAACCTGATTCAATCCAAGTGTAAATGAATCGTAAGAGAAATAATAATCCTTTCCTATAAACTCTAAATTACCTGCAAATACTCTTCCTCCACACTTGAAATCTCTCCCCTTTTTTAAGGTCACTTGTTCATTAGAAGGCAATATCACTACCTTTTGAGAGTCTGAAAGATTTATTCTTCCTACACCATTAATAAGCAAGTCAAAATTCACAAGGTTCAACTGAGCGTTGTTTTCTTTTCCAAAAGTATTCGATGTGAATTGTAGCACATCATAATCTATGTTTCCTCCCGATGCAGTAATATAATTTCTTAATTTCTGTTTTACAATGCACTGTCTGGAGTCGATATCAAACTGTACGAAACCTTTATTATTTAAATTAATCATGAGTTGATCTAACTGCGCTGAACTTATCCTCATGTACTGCGCTAGCTCACTCAAATGGAACTCTTCTTTACCCGACTCTTCAGTAAAATCATTTATGCTAATTAACGGATGAGTATCTTGAAAACCCATCATAGCCCTATACCGTTCTTTTTTAAAAAAATCGAAGGATTCTAGAACAGCTAGTTGATTAGATGATCCTTTTAAGGCCCCCATAGTTAACAATGGGTCATCAATATTCCAGTAGATAGCATCTACAAAAATGTCTACATCATGGTAAGAATTTCTAAAAGGTGCTTTTGATAGTCCCTCCTCAGATTTAATTAGAGATAATACTCGGGTTGTGTTTTCGAACTTCAGATTAAGGTCTGGATGAAAAATAGAATCTTTTTCTAGAAAAAAGGTGATAGAACTTTTAGAACTGTTTATCCTGTCGGGTCTTATCACGTATTGTTTTGATTGGGCTGTTAGAAAAGGTAAGCCGTCCTTATAGAAAACTAACTGAGCCGGATTTTCATCTGTCCCGCTTCCTGCTAGTTTATTTCCAGACATAGTGAACCCACCAGAAAAATCAACTTTATCGAAAATCTGTTTAATTTCTAAAAGTTGATTACTGCTCTCGAACCTAGGAAAATTAGCAGAAGCAGCATTCTTATTGGCTAGAACTTTTTCTTTCAAGACACCTTTTAAAGGAGTATCGAAGTATTCGTTGTAAAACGTAACATCATCTACTATATAAGCGGCTCCCTTAATTCGTACTTCATATTCACCAAACTCGCAGTATGTTTTTTCTGGATCTAAGCCTGCTCTTGACCAAGTCACTCTGCCTTTGTCTCCGTAAAAATATTCTTTCATGAAGTCATAAACTCCTGAAGTGTTTATAATAACTGAACTATCTTTCCTCGAAAAACAGATTAAATTCCCATCGGGAATTATTAAGGAAGGGATACTATCAAACTCAAAGAAGTAATTAGTTGAACTTGTCTTCCATGTTATGGCAGGGGTATTATAAAAGGCGTTTTCCTCTAATAGGCTTAGACTAATAGACATAAACTCAGCTGTGAATTTTTTAGTTTTCTTTGTATCTTGAAGTTTTTCTATAAAAGTAATCCATGAATTAAAATAGGCTTCGTCTTTTCCCGATTTAGAGTATGCCATTAAGCTCCTTAACCAATTCTCGAAATCTGGAGATACCTTAACCTTGTTTTTGAGCAGTAGGTTAGAGATTTCAACTACCGATTTATGCATCGCATCTGTAAACGATTCTTCGGTATAGACCAAAGCAAACTCATCCTCAATAAACTTCTTTCCTTCTTTCTTTTTATGATAATTGAAATGATTGGTTAAGTCTTCTATAAACTCTAATCGTGTATCCGATACTTCCTTTATCTGACTAAAAGCGGTATTAATCAATCCTAACAAGAAGATAAGTAATATTAATTTTTTCATTTGATGATTTCCTTACACAAGTATTAAGTCATTTGGCGTAGCAAATATTGCACCGCTAAGTGCATTTAGCGGTGCTGACTTAGACTAGATAAATGTAGGGGTCTGTTATACATACTATAGGATAGGATGCCTCAAGTTTGCACAATGCAGCGTGCAGAAACATTTAGCTGGTAACCTTTTTAAGAAATGCAAGTAGGAATACAAAACAATTTTCATGAAAAATCTAATGATTTCTTTAGATAAATCACCTCAAGAAGTTAAGTCACACTTAGAAAACATCTACCCTCATGGGTTTTATCATGAAACCTTCGAATTCGAAATGCCAGGAAAAAGTGAAATCTACGAGGCGCTTAGAACTAACTATAATGGCATCAACTATATGGTTAAAGTAATTACTAGAAAGTAGAAAGAAGACTTTGGGCTTGATGGGTTTTAATCTTGCCATCGCCCATTTACAAACATGTGCGGATACTCTGTAATCATTAATGATTTTATCAATTCTTGTGGGATTTCAGAAAAACCCCCGTAATCTTCTAGATACTCCATGAATTCAGAATTGGATTCATTGAAACTTTGAAGTTGAGAGTCATTCTTTCCGTCCCACTCTAAAGGTGCTAAACCAAGTTTGTAACACAATTCTTTATTAAATGCGGGGGTACACTTCACCCATTTTTCATTGAGAAAAACTTCTACGTATCCATGCGGCACTAAAACCTGCGTTTTAAGTTTTTCTTCTAACTTAGAAGTTCCCATATGATTTTTCACCCGGGCTAATCCCAATTTGGCGGGGATGCCCATTTTTCTTAAACAGGCAATAAGGACTCCGGCTTTGTCTATACAGTGACCTTCCCCATCTTTTATGACGTTTGAGACAGAATAATCCGCGAAATCCAAGTTTATTTTAAACGGATTATAAAAGATTCTATCTCTAACTTCATAGTACAGAGCTACAGCTATCTCCAAATCGGCAGCGCTACTGGAGAATAAACTCTTAGGGATAAAACGTTTTATTTCCGGAGAATCAATTGAAAAAAAGCCATTCCCTTGAAGGCTTTTTTTCATTAAGCTTTTTGCTGAATTTCCTGCTCGCTTACTTGTGATGTAGATGAAATAGCGGCTTTTTCTATTTTCATTTTGTTTCCTCCAACAGAAAGTAAAATAGTGGTTTCATTAACCTCTAAAATCTTACCATGGATTCCTCCTATAGTTACTACAGACTGGCCTTTTTCTATGCCTTCTCTAAACTTTCTAGTTTCTTTGGCTTTTTTCATCTGAGGTCTAATCATGAAAAAGTACATGATTAAAAATAATCCACCCATTAAAAATAGAGTAGACATTCCTCCACCAGAGGCTGCTTGAAGTATAATATTAAATGTGTTCATTTTATTTTTGTTCTAATTTCTTTATTTTATCAGTGCTTATTACATCCCCCAGTATATAGAGTATGCTTCTATTCGGGTTACAATTCGTTATTACAGAAATAGATTTCTTAATGTCTCCAGACTTTTCAGTACTGTCAAACTCGATTTCTATTTCACCTTTTTCACCTGGCTTTATTGGCTTCTTCGTGTAATCTTTAGAGGAGGTACATCCGCATGAAGTCTGTACATTAGAAATAATCAAGTCCGATTTACCTGTGTTTTCAAATTTATATAAGTGACTTACTTTCTCTCCTTCTATAATTATACCGAAGTTAAAATCTTCTTCATCAAATGTTATTTGAGGTGAGTTGGAATTTACATTCTTATTATAACCATCATCAAAATAAATGTCATCAGAGGTTATTTCACCACTCGTATCTGTTCCACACGAAGCTATACTAGCTACACAAACGAAAACAACCAGTGCTTTACTCCAAAAGTCCTTTACCAGTTTTCTTAATTTTGCCATCTTCTTTAAGCTTATCGAATATTTGATCTAAAACACCATTAATGAATCCAGCAGACTTAGGTGTACTGTAATATTTTGAAAGCTCTATATACTCGTTTAACGTAACTTTTAAAGGAATATCCTTAAAAGTTTGAGCTTCTGCAATGGCCATTTTCATTAGAATTTGGTCCAATAAAGCTATTCTATCAAAATCCCAATTTTTAGCTGCTTCTGCTATAAGTTTTTCGCTCTCTTCCCCTAATGATAATGTCTTCTTAAATAAATTATTCAGGAAATTCTTTTCATCTTCAGGGTCTCTCCAAAGTGGTAAAAGTGCTACATCAGCATCATCCTCAGAAATGGCTTTAATTGTTTTAATAGCCA
This sequence comes from Cryomorphaceae bacterium ASP10-05a, assembly GCA_000981645.1. Taxonomy (GTDB): domain Bacteria; phylum Bacteroidota; class Bacteroidia; order Flavobacteriales_D; family Sanyastnellaceae; genus ASP10-05a. The sequence continues at coordinate 30,080 of LAQC01000019.1, forward strand.
TTCCAGCAGCTAGGTCTAAATCATCAGTCCAAAGCACGCTTCTCTCCTCGAAAAAATCATGTAGCAGCTCCACATTAATCATGTGTCTCTTGAAAAACCTTAAAAGAAATTCTTTGTCATGAGAAAATCCTCTTTCTGAAGACTCCATGTATTCTTTATAGTCTTCTGTTTGAATTAGCTCTTTAAAAATTTTCTTGGAAAGATCTCTTTCTTGACTCCAGTTCACAGATAATTCTTCGCATTTACTATTAAGGACTTTACTGTTTGCTAAAAGTCTAATAAATGAATTAGTCACAAACTTAGTATTCGGATGTAAATCTTCTGGGCTAGGAAGTTTTTTATTCCTTCCTGCCTCTATCTTATCTATTGCGTGGTCTTGCATTTCCACTACCAAAGATAAAAGCCAGATATACATCTCGTACATCTTATCTAGGCTAGTCTTAAGTTGCTTATCAGCATGATTTAAATCCTTGTCATCATCTTGGAAGTATGCGTAAAAACAATGAAGTACTTTTATTCTGAGGTGCCTTCGGTTAAACATTAATCAGGTGGTTTAAAATGATGTTTTAATTTTGCCAATGGCAATAATTCGCTGTTCTGCCATCTTATTAGCGGCTAGATAGGTAGGAATGTTTTCCTTTTCAGATTTATTAAAAATCTCAGTTGTGGTATCAAATATTTTCTCAGTCTGTGAAATCGCTGCATCTTTGTTATAGCCCTGTAATTCCCAGTAACAGTTAATAATACCTCCTGAGTTAATTACATAATCAGGAGCGTAAAGAATACCTGCGCTTTTCAAAGCTTCACCATGAATGGTTTCTACTGCTAGTTGATTATTAGCTGCTCCAGCTATAATATTACATTTCAACTCTTTTAATGTCGCATCGTTCACTGTAGCCCCTAAAGCACATGGAGCATAAATATCCATATCTGCTTTATAAACATCATTTACATTTACTACAGATGCTTTAAAATTAGTTAATACTTTTTTAATACTAGGCTCATAAATATCAGAGACAGAAATAACAGCACCTTCTTTGGCCAATAGTTCTACTAAATAGTACCCTACACTACCTACTCCCTGCACCATTACTTTTTTCCCTGCTAAACTATCAGATCCGTAAGCTTTTTTAGCAGCAGCTTTCATCCCTACGTATACTCCATAAGCAGTAACTGGCGAAGGGTCTCCGCTTCCACCTAAATATTCTGGCACACCAGTAACATGGTCAGTTTCCATGTGCACTTGCTCTATATCATTTGGAGATATCCCTACATCTTCAGCAGTAATATACTTGCCTCCTAAACTGTCGACAAACTTTCCAAATCTCCTGAATAATGCTTCACTTTTATCTGCTCGAGAGTTTCCGATAATGACCGCTTTTCCTCCGCCCAGATTTATACCTGCGACAGAAGATTTATAAGTCATTCCTCTACTTAACCTTAAAACATCAGTTAGTGCCTCCTGTTCAGATGCATAATTCCACATTCTAGTTCCTCCTAAAGCAGGACCTAATGTAGTATCGTGAATAGCTATAATCGCCTTTAATCCGGTAGATTTATCTTGACAGAAAACCACTTGTTCGTGGTCATAAGTGAACATTCCAGCTAGAGCGCTGAATTCTGATGAAGTTTCTGGAGTAGTTATTTCTATTTCCATTTGCCTAATTTAAAGAACGGTTTTTACGGGATTATAAACTGGTGCAAATTTATACTTTTAGGTTAGAATCAGTTATTATCTTTTTAAAATATTGTTTAAAATATTGCCGTTAAATTTGTGTTCTTAATTACATGATGAATAACTCTATTTCCCTAAACTTATTTATTTGGACTTTGTTAGTCTTTAGCTGCGTTTTATCTTCTTGTGAAAAGGAGTTAGAGTTGATTATTCCTCCTACAGAAAACAAGTATGTCATAGAGGGAAACATCGAGATTGGTCAACCAGCTTTTGTGCTTATCTCACAAACTAGAGATTATAACCAAAGCATAAATACAGAGAGCTTTAATGATTTTTACTTGGGAGGTGCTCAAGTATCGGTTTCTAATGGAACAGCGACAGAATTTTTAGATGAAGTCTGTACAGCAGATTTACCTGCTGAGCTTCTCCTTCAGGTAGCTGAAATTACAGGACTATCTCCTATTTTATTAAATGCGGCTAGTATTTGTGGTTACATAGATCTTGATGGTTCTATGTTAGGAGCTGAAAACAGCACTTATAATCTAGAGGTTACAATAGATGAAAAGTTGATTACAGCGACTACCACTATTCCGGGTATTGTAGAATTAGACTCTATGTGGTTTGGCTTAGCAGGAGAAACAAATGACAGCTTAGGATTTATCTATGCTCAACTAACCGACCCTGACACCACTGGGAATGCATACAGGTGGTTTGCAAAGCGAATAAACGCTTACCCCGAATGGACCGACTACGCTGGTCAACAGAAAGACCTCCAATATATAGCTCCACTTGGGAGCGCTTATGATGACTCATTCTTTAACGGATTAACATTTGATTTTGCCTATTACAGAGGAAGCTTAATGGGGTCACCTAAAGCAGATGACGAGAATGAAGAAAGAGGCTTTTTTAAACGCGGAGACACCATAGCAGTAAAAGGTGCGGCTATCGACAGAAGCACTTATGATTACATCGTTACCTTTGAAGCTGAAGCAGGCAGTGCCGGAAATCCATTTACAATACCCACGCCTATAGCCTCCAACATAGAAGGCGGCTTAGGTATTTGGGCTGGATACGCCTCTGTTTTAGACACGATAATAGCTAATCCTTAATTAGATTAAAAAATGAAATACATCTTACTCATCACATTTACATTGACGTTGCAATTTGGGTTGTCTCAAAACACATTAACTCCTGAGTCTAGCATAACAGCTGTTTCTGTTTTCACCAATGGCGCTCAAATAACGAGAACAGCTAGCATCTCACTTAAAAATGGCGAGAATATTATAACCTTAAAGGGATTAGCCCAAGACATAAATTCCAATAGTTTAAATGTTGCTGGAAATCCAAATTACCTTATCAAGTCTGTGAAACATGAAAGGAATTTCTTAGAAGATGCGGCTAAAAACTCTGAATTATTAAGTCTAGAAAGTGAACTCAAAGACACCGAGTTTAAGCTAGGTACTCGTTCCAGTTTAGAGCGCGTTTATATAGAGGAGAAAAACCTGCTCATGGCCAACAAATCTATTAAAGGTGAAAACCAAAGCTTACTCGCTGAGGATTTAAAAGAAATGGCGGCATTCTACAGAGAGCACCTCGAGGAGCTAGAATATAAACTGCTGGAGATAAATCAAGAAAAACAAGAGCTTCAACTCAAAAAACAAAAGCTCCAACAACAACTGAATAAAAACAGAAGTATGCTGAACAGCTACTCAAGTGAGATAGAGATTATACTAAATGCTACTAAGAATGTAAACGCTCCGTTAGAAGTCTCTTACATTGTAAGTAGCGCTGGATGGTTCGCCACTTATGATGTAAGAACCAGTGAGGTAAACAAACCGATACAGCTCGTATACAAGGCGAATGTTTCTCAAAGCACAGGCCTAGATTGGTCTGATGTAAACCTTACTCTATCTTCTGGAAATCCGATGGTAAATGGGAATAAGCCTAGCTTAGAACCATGGTATATGTCTGTGTATAATGCTGGGCTAGTATATGGGGCATACAAACTTCAGCAGAGTAACAACTTAGAAGACCGCGAAAGAAAAGATAAATATGAAGAGTCGGAAATGAATACTGACAGTCGCTTTTTCAACTCTTCTTTAGGATATACTTCTCAGCTTACAGAGTCAGTAGAATCTCTCGTATCTGTAGAGTTTAAAATCTCTATTCCTTATGACATCCCATCAAACGGTGAAGCTTATGAAGTAGAGATTCAAAGAAGTGAGATAAACTCCGACTATTCATATTATGCAGTTCCTTCTTTGGAAACAACTGCCTTCCTTTTGTCGAGATTAACTGATTGGTCTGAGTTGAATTTATTACCTGGTGACGCCAATGTATTCTTCCAGGGTTCATTTGTAGGGTCTTCTTTCTTAGACCCCTATTCCACAGACGATACGTTGGATATTAGCCTAGGAAAAGATAAAAATATTATTATTAGCAGAGAGAAAATGGAAGAGTTCTGTAAGTCCAGTAATTTTGGAGGAAACAAAAAGACAACTAGAGCATATAAAATAACTGTTAAGAATAATAAGTCTATTCCTGTTTTTATTAAGGTAGAAGATCAAGTCCCCATTTCTCAACAAAACGACATCAGCGTAACGGTAGGAGAAATTATAGATGGCAGCTTAAATGAAAAAACAGGAATCATTACCTGGGAACTTAATCTAGCTCCAGGTGAGGCTAAAGAAGTCTCTTTCTCCTTCGAAGTAAAGCATCCTAAAAAAATGAAGATTGCCAGACTTTAATTCTACCCAAAAACTATTTGCTGTACTTCTAGGAGGCATGGCAGAAGGATGTAACATAGAACTTCACGATGTACAGTTCGTAGTCACAGATACCATAGAAAATGCTTACACCGAACTTCTAGATAAATGGTTCGGTAAAAAAGAGAAGATGCATATAGACTCCTACATCATCCTAGATGTCGTGGATGGATATGAGATCGATCTTTCCAAGGAGGCGGTAGATCAAAAGGAAAACCTATACTTCATTAATATGGGAGCATATGAGGATGGTAATTTCTCTGAGCTCCATCAAATAAAGTTTATGGTGGACACCGCTAAAATCCCTGTAAAAAGAAGAGCCAAAGAATCTATGCTCAAAGGAAAAATTAGCGTCCATACAGATGATCTATTTGAAGTGGATGACTGTATGCATCTTGGGAGTGTAGATGGATGGTATATTCATCTCTCTTCTACCAATCAGAAAGAAAATCTTATCCCTGTGAATGGGTATCACCCTCTTCCGAAATCCTTAGTTAAATCGTATCTGTCCACTAAAGCTTAATTCTCACATCGTTCAGTTAGAAACTCACAAGACTCGTTTTAATCGCCTGCACTTATCGACTTAAATTAGTGATATGAAATACAGCATTCCTCCAATAGTAAACAATCGTTATGCACTAGTGCTAATCGTGTTTTTTGCATATATGCTATTTTTTAATGATGCAGATGTTTTTTCTGTTTATAAGTCAAATTTAGAGTTAGACCAAATTCAAGAAGAAATAGAATGGTATAATTATGAAACTGCTGCCTGTAGAGATCGTTTAGAAAAGCTTGAAGAAGGCGGTTTTGAACTGGAAAGACTCGCTAGAGAAAAGCACTACTTGCAGAAAGACAACGAGGATGTGTTCATCGTAAAATCTTCTAAATAATTCCATCCGAATTTTTCTAGTGTATTTCGCATTCATTTCTTTTACTTTAAGAATGGATTATTATCTTCACAGCCATGATAAAAAATCGTTTTTCCTTAGGATTCTTAGCGCTTTTCATAGTCGTTATATTCTCGTGTAAGTCTAAACAGGCTACTGTCAAAGAAACCAGCCCTCCACCCCCACCTAATTCTGACATCTCGGAGAAGGTAGAGACTACTGATGCTGTGGTGAATGCTCTTTTACTAGGATTAACCAATCTAGAAGGTGTTACTGCCGAAAGAATCGAAACTCAGAATGAATCTTACGACTATATGTTCGAGCTTCAGATAGAGCAGCCAGTAGACCATTTCGATGTTTCTAAAGGAACCTTTAAGCAGAAAGTTTACCTCAGTCATTTAGATTTCAATAAACCTATGGTGATGTATTTAAACGGCTACACCGCTGGATCGAATAGCTACGTTACTGAGGCTGCCCAAATATTAGAATCCAATCAGATTCATGTAGAACATCGCTTTTTTAGTAATTCTAGACCGGAAACTATTCCATGGGACTTACTGACTATTGAACAGTCTGCCTACGATCATCATAGAATAGTTGAATTATTAAAAACTTTCTACACTAAGCCTTGGGTTAGCACAGGAATAAGCAAAGGTGGAATGGTGACTATTTTCCATAAAAGATTCTTCCCTAATGATGTAGCTGTAGCTATGCCTTATGTAGCTCCTTTAAACACAGAAAGACATGACCCTAGAGTATATGAGCACCTAAACAATGTAGGAACTGAAGAATGTAGAAATGCCGTTACACAATACCAAAGAGAGCTGCTTATATATAGAGATGAAGCATTAGCTCTTTTTGAGAAATATTCAGATAAAGCGGGATATGTTTATCCTCACGGTTTAGAAGCCAGCTTCGAATTAAGCGTATTGGAATTTTCATTTGCGTTTTGGCAATGGAGCGGTGATTGTGCCACAATTCCATCTCAAGAGTCGTCTGTGGAGGATAAAATGAAATACCTCTTCTATACCATAGATGCCCCTAGTTTTTTCAATGAAAGCACTCTTACAGACATACTCCCATTCTTTTATCAGGGATATTACGAAATAGGAATGTATGGATACGAAGTAGATAAGTTTAAAGGTCTTACCCAAATATATACCGAAGAAGTAGATAATTACAGAACATTTATACCAAAAGACATGGACGTAATATATAATCCAGAACCTGTTAGAGATGTAATCAACTGGCTAGATGAAAACGGAAACAACATGATCTACATCTATGGAGATCTAGACCCGTGGGGAGCTACCGCTTATGAGCCTACAGAGAACACAAATAGCCTTTTTCTAAATTTAGAAAATGGAAATCACGGTACAAGACTAATAAATTTCCCACAAGATACTAGAGCGGCCGCTATGGATTCCCTCCAAGTATGGATAAGCAGAAGATAATGATAGATTTAAGAAGTGACACAGTAACCAAGCCTTCTAAAGGAATGCTTGAGGCTATGTTTAGCGCCAAGGTTGGAGATGATGTTTTCCAAGAAGATGAAAGTATAAATAAACTTCAAGAATTAGCAGCTAAGATGTTTGGTTTTGAGGCAGGGTTATTCTGTCCAAGCGGAACCATGACCAACCAAATAGCAGTAAACATTCATACCACTCCTGGGGATGAAGTTATCTGTTCAAGTCTTTGCCATATCTATAACTACGAAGGCGGAGGTGTAGCTAGAAACTCTGGAGCACAGGTGAAATTAATTTCTCACCCAAAAGGATTAATCAGCGCCAATGATATTACCGACAATATAAATCCTTCAGACGCACATTATGCCAACACTAGTTTAGTTTGCCTTGAAGACACAGTAAATAAAGCCGGTGGAATTAAGTATGACTTATCGGAGATTAAAAAAATTAGGGAAGTTTGCACTCATCAAAATCTTAATCTCCATTTAGATGGCGCCCGCGTTTTCAACTCATTAGTCGAAACTGAGTCTAACTATTTAGACTACGGAAGTCAGTTTGATAGTATTAGCATCTGCTTGTCTAAAGGATTAGGATCACCTAGTGGATCGGTTCTTTTGGGGTCCAACTCTTTTATTAAAAAAGCTCATCGTGCTAGAAAAGCATTTGGCGGTGGAATGAGACAAGCAGGATTCATAGCCGCAGCAGGTACTTATGCGTTGCAAAACAACATTCCACGTCTTAAGGATGATCATCGTGCTGCAAAAGCTATTGCAACGCTACTAGAAGAAACCAATCATGTGACTTCGGTAACACCACCTGAGACCAATATTGTGATTTTTGATGTAGATCCTGCATTCGGTATAGATGCATTCTTGAACAAGCTTAAAATTAACGACATACATGCCTTGCCGTTTTCTAAAACTAAAATCAGATTTGTAACACACCTGCATATAACTGAAAATGACATAAATGATCTAGAGAAATGCTTGAAATCAATTTCTTAAACAGGCATCGGCTATCTTTAATTATCTCAAATAAAAAAACAACATGAAATTTATAATTATTTCAGTAATTCTTTCAGCTTCACTAATCGGGTGTTCATCATCTGATTCTTCATCTGAAAACAATGAGAAAAACCATTCAATACAGAAGATTTCTGCTAGCCAAGGATTAAGTGCTCCAAAAGAACTGGTGAACAATAAGGATAGAGCCTTGGCATTTTATGAGCTAATAAGCAATAGAGATGCTGGCCCAGCTGTAAACATGATCTCTTCTGAATTGAAAATGAGTAACTGGCCTATGGGGAGTAAATACTCTGAATTAAAGCATTTTCTAAAAGCGCAAGCTTCTGAAAATTCTAAGATTCGCATAAAACCTCTTAGAGCGGGTCAAATGGGAAATTCAGTATTTGTTCACTCTATATACGCAGGTCTAAACAGCACTTCAGCAATTGATATTTTAACTTTCGAAAAAGGCAAAATAGTTAACATAGAGCATTATAGCGAAACATATCAAGAAAAAAACTCTAAGGGAATTCCGACTATGGAAGGGCAGAGCAAAACCTTAGAAGTAAATAAAACGGGGCTATATCTGGGAATAGTTAAATCATTCATGAAAAAAGTAGCGATAGACAATAGCCCTAATGATATTTTAGAAGGAGTCAATGATGACTATCTAGACCACAGCGCGTATGTTGATGGTGCAGGGTCAACTTCTTTAGAGAACCGATTTGTTTATGATGAGAATTCTAAAACAGCGTTCAAGTTCGATTATCACAAAATGGAACGAATCCAAGGTGAAGGGAATTTTGTTTTGGTAGAATCTAAAGCGACTCTGAATTCAGAAGACGTGACTGTTCTAGACTTGTTTAGATTGAATAGAAATAGAATATCTGAGCATTGGGATGTGGTCTCTAAGTAATTAGAAATTATTCCACACTTATTTCCTTAGCGAATTTCACGCAGTCTCCTACGGAAACTCCACTCCTAAAATTACCCGAGATAGAGATGTATTCTTTTGCTTCAAACTCAGCTATGCATTGCAATATCTCTGTATGACCAATCTCAAACTGAGGGATAGCTCTCTCCCATTTGGTAACGGTTCTAAAACTTGGCAACCCTGATATTTTCAACCATTTCTCTATCTCCTGCTGAGCTAATTCTGATGAATGACCTCTATCTGGTTTAGAGAATATCGTAAAAGTTATTTCGTCTTCTGCTGCTCTGTCATCAAAGGCACTGGAGTTGATCACTGCTCCTAGCAGAGGTTTTCCTTCTACTTCTGGAACCAAGAACCCAAATCCCTCTATGTTTCCTTTTACTTCAGATTTCTTATAACTGAGATGAGTCATTTCCATCTGGCAGTAGGGAATAGAATCTAGCTCAGAACTAAATACGGAATCCAACTGACGCACTAATCCTGCTGCGGCATAAGAAGGCAAACACGAAATCACTCTTTCTCCGGTATAGCTAGAACCGTCAACAGTTTTCACTTCATAACCGTTCTCTATTTTTACTATTCCTGTAGCTTCTTTTTCACTTATGCAGTGTTCTTTCACTGATTCATACAGCGCATCTAGCAGAACACCTGTTCCTTTCTTAAAGGAGGAAATCACTCTTTTGTTCTTGCCTTTATTGGCTTTTAATCCTTTGATTATAGACCCGAATTCTTCTTCGTATTTCAGGAACTGTTTCAGCACTATGGCTGCTTCCATTTTCTCTGGATCACCTGCATATATACCCGAAAGCACAGGATTGGCCACAGATTCATACATCTCTCTACCAAATCTTCTACTCACAAAACCCGCTACAGATTCTCCTTTGGGACTCTTGGTAGTCACTTTACTTTCTCTTAATAATCTAAACTTGGCTTTCCAGCTAAGCAGCGGGGAAGTGAATATACTGGCTGGGTTAGAGGTCAACTTTCTAAGCTTTCCTCTTCTAAAAATGTACCGAGCATTACTCTTGGTAGAAGCTTGAACCAATTCATCTTCCAGTCCTAAATCTGTAATTATTTCTTGAATCTCAGGAGTCATACTAAATGAAATAGCTGCCCTGTCCCACACCTGCTGTTGGTTCTGGAAACTCTGTATCACTCCTCCATAATGGTTCTCTTTCTCTAGAAGTATAAAGGGAACTCCTTTCTTCTTTAAAAAATAAGCAGTGCTTAACCCGCTTAATCCTCCTCCTAGTATTAGTGTTTTGATAATTGTAAATTATTAAAGGTGCATTCTAAACTATTTATTTTCTGTCGTACTCATTGTTAAATGCACTATTCCTTAAATAATCTTATTGCGATTATCTAGCTCGGAATTTCTCATTTCATCACACAAACAAAAGACTACAAACAATATCCCGCTAAAGTATCCACCCAGTCCTCCTGCTCATTCAAGCATGGAACCAATGTATACTTCTCTCCTCCTGCTTTTAAGAAATCTTCTTTACCCTCCATACCTAGTTCTTCCAAGGTTTCTAGGCAGTCAGACACAAATGCAGGACTGATGAGAACTATTCTTTTCTTTCCTTCTTTAGCTAAACGCTCTATCTCGAAATCTGTGTATGGCGTTAACCATGGTGTTCCTGCCAATCTAGACTGAAAACTAACACTGTACTTCTCTTTAGGAATTTCTAGCTTTTCTACTATTAATCGGGTGGTTTCAAAAACCTGATGTCTGTAGCAGACTTTATGCGCTTCTGATTTTACCTCACAGCAGTTATCACACTTCAAACAGTGCCCTCCCGTAGGGTCAAGCTTGGTCAGATGCCTCTCTGGAATCCCATGGTAACTAAACAAAAGATGGTCATAGTCTTCCTCTAAATACTTACCTAGTTGTTTAGACTGAGCACTTATATAATTCTCCTCGTTATAAAAAGACTGTAAATAGGTCATCTTTTTAGAAGGAAATTTTTCCTTCATTATTTCCTCAGCTTTTTCTATCACACTGTGCGTGCTCGCTTTGGCATAATGAGGATAAAGAGGAATTAGTTTCACCTCCTCTAACTCTGGATTCTTAGTGAATAAATCTGTCAACCCTTTTTCTATTGACATTTTGCCATAACGCATGGCCAGCTCCATAGGCTTATCTACTTTTTTACGTACTTTTTCAAATACTCTTTGACTTAACACTATTAACGGAGAACCTTCCTTCCACCATATTTTCTGATAAGCTGCTGCAGATTTTTTAGGACGAGTATTTAAAATAATTCCTTCGATTAAAAGCCACCTTTTCCAATAAGGAACATCTATGACATGCTCATCCATTAAAAATTCACGTAAATACACCTTTACATCCTTAGGATCAGTGCTCTCTGGAGAACCTAAATTCACTAATAAAACTCCTTGTTTATTACTCATTACTGCATCAAATATTTTTTAGGCGTTACACCAAATTTCTTTTTAAACGCTGCTATAAAATGACTCGGATTTACATATCCCAGCGCATACGCAGCGTCTTTCACTTTATACTCTCCAGAGTCTAGCATGGCCATGCCCTGATTCAATTTATAATTATTCAAATATCCGTAGATAGTAGCTCCGTAGATGTTCTTAAATCCTAACTTTAGCTGGTACTCGCTCATTTCCACTTCTTCTGACAGTACCTTAATCGTAGGAGGGTCGGTCATGCGGTCTAGAATAATCTCTTTGGCCTCTTTTATTTTCTTTACGTTGTCATAGTTTTTTAGGAATGGACAGCTCTCATACATATCCCCTCCCGCATCTGATTTATGGAAGTAATGGCTTAGAATCTCAAAAGCTTTCCCCTTCATAAACAGTTTCTCACTTTGAGGAGAAAGCTGAGTGGTTAGAATCTGATTCACACACATCCCCAAACTTGCTTTCATCTCATCCTTGGCATAGAATTTTTGCAACGCGGACTCTCCCTGTAAGAAATGCAACTCTTCACTCTCCTTCACAAACAACTGATGAAGCTGGGTAACTGAGATAAATAACACCACCAAATTAATGCTGCCTTTTACATCTATTCTGTGTGGCAAATCCATAGCTGGATTATACAGCGTCATCACTTGATTGCTTGTCAAGTCCATTGAATAAGAGGGCCCAAACCAGAATTTCATCTCTCCTTCTGAACACATAGAAAGCTGAATAATTCCTTTATCCACATTACTCATAAGCTCACATTCCACCCCTTCTTCCGACTGGATTTTGTGTAAACTCATCTCATTTTCTAGCACAAAAAAGTGATGACTTACTTTTCGGGTACTTTTTTCGGTGTGTGATATGGTTATGTTATTCATATAGGCCCTATTCTGCGTTGCAAAACAACTATATATTTGTTCCAAAAATATCATAAACGCTAACAAAATCAGTGCTCAACGCTATTTAGAATGATTCTAAAATAGGGTTTCTTGACGTGTGGAGGTATCTATTCAATGCCTACGGGTATTTTTAAACAAAGACAGTTATATTTTTGTACGCGATTTGGGACAGTTAACAGAGAAAAATCAATATTTATATGCAGGCCTGGCACAATTTTCCGTTTTTGGAATTAGCCATAATGAACTACCTGCCTCTGCTCGTGAAGGGTTCTCTCTAAGCTCCGGTCAACAATCCATGCTTATCTCCTCTCTAAAATCTGATTTGTGTGAGAACATTATGGTTCTTTCTACCTGCAACAGAACTGAGGTTTACCTGAAAACAAACTCATTCGAATCTGCCAAAAGCCAGTATTTGGAATTGATAGATGGAGACACCGAAGGATTTAATTCTAGTTGTTACAGTAAACACGGATTAGACGCTGTAAAACACCTATTCGAAGTATCTGCTGGACTTCACTCCCAGATTATAGGAGATTTCGAGATTATAGGGCAAGTGAGAAAGGCTTTTAAAGTTTCTAAGGAATTGGAAAGCAGCGGTTCTTTCCTAGAAAGACTCGTAAATTCTGCTACTCAAATGAGTAAGCGAATTAAAAACCAAACAGAATTTAGTTCTGGTGTTACTTCCACTGCATATGCGGCTGTACGTCACGTAAGGAATTCTTATACTGCCGTAGAAGACTTGAAAATATCCATTTATGGATTAGGCAAAATAGGTAGAAACGTATGTGAAAACCTAGTACGTCATATCCCTGCAGAAAACGTAAGAATCTTAAATAGATCTATAGAAAAAGCCATGGAATTGGCTAAAAGATATAACATAGATGTGTTTGGAGAAGATATCTTGAAGCCATCTATAGAGTTAAGCAATGTGCTTATAGTGGCT
>LAQC01000019.1:43145-50605 GCA_000981645.1 Cryomorphaceae bacterium ASP10-05a
TAAGCATTCCTAGAAATGTACATCCAGATATAGATGCACTTCCCAACGTCACTGTTTTGGGTGTGGATGAAATTTCTAAACAGAACGATGAAACGCTGAATCAGCGTATGTCTGAAATAGATAAGGTAAATACCATTTTATCTGAAGACATGGGTAAATTTGTGGACTGGATGGAATCTAGAAAGCATGCTTCAGCTATTCAAGCTATCAAGTCTAATTTCAAAGATTTCCAGCATAAAGAATTACTAAAAGCGAAGAAGAATCCTAAGGATAAAAAAGTAAAGACCGAACTAGTAATCAGTGACAAGGTAATCAATAGAATCACCGGCCAAATCTTCGCCAAGCTGAAAGACTTGGACGACAAAGAATTAGAGACCGTTTATAAATTATTCAGCCTAGATAAAGACGCATTATAAATGACAAAACCTATCATAATAGGCACCAGAGGAAGTGAATTAGCTCTCTGGCAAGCGAATAAGGTAAAAGAACTCTTAGCCGAAAAAGGGCATGAATCAGAACTCAAAATTATTCAATCTACTGGAGATAAAGACCGAAAGGCAAAGCTTCATGAGATGGGATTGGTTGGGGTTTTCACTAAAGAATTAGATGACGCTCTATTGTTAGAAGAAATAGATGTGGCTGTACACTCTCTTAAAGATGTACCCACTTCTCCACCTAAAGGGGTAGTTCAATGTGCTGTTTTAGAAAGAGCTAATCCTTATGATGTGCTTATTTCGAGTTCTAAATTTAAGAAGACTAAAAAATTCACTTTAGCTAGTGGTAGCTTAAGAAGAAGAGCTTTCTGGCAAAATAAATACCCAGAGCATGCGCTGGAGAATCTGCGTGGCAATGTCCCTACCAGACTCGAAAAAATAGATTCAGAATCGGTAGACGGTGTTATTCTAGCCAAAGCAGGCCTGGATAGATTAGGCTTAGCTCCGAAAAATGTAGAAATTCTAGATTGGATGACTCCTGCTCCTGCTCAAGGAATAGTAGGTGTTTTCTGCCTGAACAAGAGCAAAAAACTAAAAGCATCTCTGGCTGAAATCAATGACAAGAACACTGAAATCTGTGCTCAAGTAGAACGTGATTTATTAAAAGCATTAGAAGGCGGATGTACCGCGCCTATAGGAGCTCACGCACAAATCGTGAAACGCTCAGTAGAAGTTAAAGCTTCACTTTTATCAGAGGATGGTAAAATACATGTTTATCAAGTAAATAAAAAAGGATTAACTACGTGTGATAAACTAGGAAAAGAAACTGCCCAAGCCATGTTAGCCAATGGCGGAAAAGAGCTTATGAAAGCGCTGAAAGAAGCCGAATTGAACAAACTAGATTCAGCTAAAACAGAAAATCCAACAAAAGAAAAGGAACCTGAGCCAGTTGTTATCAAAAAAGAAACAACACGTGCAATAGAAAAACCTAGCGAAAAAGCTGAAGATGTAGAGGAGAATGAAACAAAGCTAAAACCGCTGTCTATTAAAAGGACTATAATAACGCTTAAAGAAGACCCAGCTGAGTTAGAAATTGAAGCTGAAGAAGTCGAAGAGAAAAAGATAGTATTGAAGCCGATATCTATCAAGCGAACTTTAACAGCTGTGGAAGAAAAGCCAGCAGAAAAGACTATAGAGAAAAAAGAAGACATACAGACTGACGCTAAAGAAGAAGTAAAGGAAGGAACTGTGGCTGCCCCTGAATTGAAGTCTATTAGCATTAAAAGGACTAAAACGGAAGTAACAGAAGAGACTCCGAGTAACGAAACTCCTACCGAAACTGTAGATGAGAGCCCAGTAAAAGCTATCGAAGAACCGCAAAAGGATATTACAGAAGAAGTAAAGGAAGAAACTGTAGCTGTTCCTGAATTGAAATCTATTAGCATTAAAAGGACTAAAACGGAAGTAACAGAAGAGTCTCCGAGTAACGAAACTCCTACCGAAACTGTAGATGAGAGTCCAGTAAAAGCTATCGAAGAACCACAAAAGGGCATTATAGAAGAAGTAAAGGAAGTGGCTGCTCCTGAATTGAAGTCTATTAGCATTAAACAGTCGGCATCAAAAGAGATTCCTTTAGCAGATGGATTCCCTAAAGTGTTATGCCTTAAAAAGCTAACACCTCCAAGGATAAATGCAGGAAGAAAATTAGGATTGGGGTTAACAGCTGTAGAAGTCATAGAAACTCAACCAGATTTTGAATCTTATGCAGTAAGCTACGCACTCAAGTCGACTAACAACTGGGTCTTCAGCAGCTTAAACTCAGTTTCAGCGATCACTTCCGTATTGAAAAGCACTTCTATGATTCACAAGCATGTTTTCTGCGTGGGACCTAGAGTAGCTAATTTCTTTGACGGAAAAGTAAAAGCTATTCACCAAGTGAATTCAGCTTCAGAACTGACTGAAGTAGCTAAGGCTTCTGAAAAAGAAAGATTCATGTGGTTTCATGGAAACAAAAGTGACATGGCTCTAATAGAAGAGTTTGAAGTTCATGAAATGACTTTAAGTTCTCACCCTGTCTATAAGACGGAACTTATAACTCCTAGAATAGAAGACTTGGAGGACTACAAAGCCCTCATGTTCTTTAGTCCGAGCGGAGTAGACAGTTTTAACGAACACAATTACATTCCTGAAAATGCTGTGGTTTCTGCCATAGGAAAAACTACTGCTGAATACATCGCATTAAAGTATGACGACCAGGAAAACACCAAATTGGAGAATATAATCACTCCAGAGATATACGAATACGAACACTTATTACAAGCGTTACAGACTCATTTCGAGACAAATGGAAAAGATTAAAAACGATATATTTTTAAGAGCTCTAAAGGGAGAAACACTTGAAAGACCTCCGGTCTGGATGATGCGTCAAGCAGGGCGCTACCTTCCTGATTTCATGAAGCTAAAAGCTAAATACAGCTTTTTCGAAAGAGCAGAAAACCCTGAATTAGCTACAGAAATTACAGTAATGCCTATTCACCAAGTGGGTGTAGATGCTGCTATTTTGTTTTCAGATATCCTAGTAATTCCTAAAGCTATGGGATGTCCAGTAGATATAATTACAGGTATAGGCCCTGTTCTGCCTGAACCTATTACTTCTATGGCTGATGTAGACGAACTACTCCACCCGACTATAGAGGAATCGTTAAGCCATGTAATCAAGTCTGTACACCTTACTAAAGAGGCACTAAATAATGAGGTTCCATTAATAGGATTCGCTGGTTCTCCCTGGACTATCTTATGTTATATGGTTCAAGGTGGAGGTTCTAAGACCTTCGACAAGGCCAAGCAGTTCTGTTTCGAACAACCAGAAGCCGCTAAGAAATTACTAGATAAGATTACCAACTTAACCATAGAGTATCTCCAAGCTAAGATAGATGCAGGAGTTAACGCAGTTCAAGTATTTGATTCGTGGGGAGGTATGCTTTCTCCTGCAGATTATGCAGAGTTTTCTCTTCCTTACATGGAGCGTATTACTAAAAGTGTTCATGGAGTGCCTGTAATACTTTTTGCTAAAGGAGCGCATTATGCACTTCCCCAACTTGCCGCTTCTGGAGCTTCCGCTTTAGGCCTAGACTGGACAGTGACTCCAGAGTATGCTAGAAGTTTAGTTGGAAACGACATTACACTGCAAGGAAACTTTGACCCTTCTCGCCTACTCAGTCCTATTCCAGAGATTCAGAAAATGGTGAAGGAAATGATAGACGGTTTCGGGACTACTAAATATATAGCTAATCTAGGACACGGAATCCTACCTAATATTCCAGTGGACCACGCCAAGGCTTTTGTAGATGCGGTTAAGAATTATTCGAAATAAAACCAAAGCTGATTCGATGTTCGCTATTCGAGATTTGAAATTAATCTCGAATTTCTAATTTCTAATTTCAAATCAAATGAACAGCATCAAAGACCAATTCATAAAATACATCCACACACTGCAAGACCAAATATGTGTTGGACTGGAAGCTGCTGATGGTTCTGCTACGTTTGAAGAGGACAATTGGGAGCGCGATGGCGGTGGTGGAGGTAGAACACGTGTTATTGCTGATGGAGACGTTATAGAAAAAGGTGGTGTGAATACTTCTGTGGTTTTCGGGAAGCTTGGAGGAATGGCTATGAAACAACTTAAAGTGGATTACGAAGACTTCTTCGCTTGTGGTTTGTCTCTGGTGATCCATCCTAAGAGTCCAATGATTCCAACTATCCACATGAATGTGCGCTACTTCGAAATTTATGACGAAAAGGGAGAGTACGTTAACGGCTGGTTTGGTGGTGGTACTGACCTTACTCCTTACTACTTAGATAAAGCAGATGCCAAGTTCTTTCATACCAGTTTGAAAGCTGCTTGTGACCCTTTCGGTGAAGCGCTTTATCCTGAATATAAAGACAAGTGCGACAAGTATTTCTACAACTCTCACCGCGGAGAAACTCGTGGTATTGGAGGAGTATTCTTTGATTATTTGAAACCCACAGCAGAAAAAACTAGTGAGGATTGGATGCAGATGACACAATCTGTTGGAGATAGCTTTTTGCCTATTTACAGTAAAATTATTGCAACGCACAAAAGCAAAACGTATACACCAGAACAAAAAGTGTGGCAAGAAATAAGAAGAGGACGCTATGTAGAATTCAATCTTCTGCATGACAGAGGGACGCATTTCGGAATAAAAACCAACGGACGAACAGAATCTATTTTAATGAGCCTACCTCCCACTGTTCGCTGGGAATACATGAATGAGCCGGAACCAGGAACTAGAGAAGCGGAGTTGGTGGAGCATTTGAAGGCTGTAGATTGGGTTTGAAACCTGCCTACTGCAGATTAGGGATTAAGTTTACTCCTGAAAAGCAATCAACAATACTTTTGACATAATAAAATATCAATTTTACCCAATGGAATTTCCAGACACAAGACCTAGAAGATTAAGACAAAACGCCTCTATAAGAGCATTGGTTCAGGAGAATTGGCTTACGCCTAATGACTTATTGGCGCCCGTTTTTGTTATGGAAGGCAAAGGATTGAAAGAAGAAATCTCTTCTATGCCTAACTACTTTAGATTCTCTCTCGACTTAGCGGTAAAAGAGGTGAAAGAGCTGTACTCCATGGGAATTAAAGGTGTGATGCTCTTCGTGAAAGTGGCTGATGAACTGAAGGATAATGCCGGTACAGAAGCTATAAATCCCCTGGGATTAATGCAAACTGCGATTACAGAAATCAAAAATGCTTGCCCTGAAATGCTTATTTTTTCTGATGTAGCCATGGATCCTTACTCTAGTTTAGGTCATGACGGTATAGTTCAAGATGGAAAAATACTAAATGATGATACCTGTGAAATACTAGGTGAAATGGCTATCACTCATGCAGAAGCTGGTGCTGACTTTATAGCTCCTTCAGACATGATGGACGGCAGAATAGGTTTTATCAGAGAAGTGCTGGACGAGGAAGGATATGAAGACACAGGTATACTAGCTTATAGTGCCAAGTATGCATCGTGCTTTTACGGTCCATTTAGAGATGCGCTAGACTCTGCTCCCGTGGATGTAAAAAATGTACCTACAGACAAGAAAACATACCAGATGAATCCAGGCAACTCTAGGGTGGCTCTTCAGGAAATGGAGCTCGATATATCTGAAGGTGCTGACATTATTATGGTGAAGCCAGCGCTGAGTTATTTGGACATTATAAGTATTGCAAAGCAGAACTTTAACACTCCTATAGCAGCATATCAAGTAAGTGGAGAATACAGCATGATACACGCTGCAGCCCAGAAAGGATGGTTGGATTACGACAGCACCGTTTTAGAAACTACCCTTTCCATAAAAAGAGCTGGAGCAGATATGATAGCGACCTACTTTGCTAAGGATATTATACGCATGATTGGATAAAACCAGAGGCACTTCGGCTAACGCTTAATACCGGAGGATAGTTTATAGTTTAATTTAAACCCATGAACTATAAACTCTTAGCTATTAACTGAAAGAATTTAAAAAAGAAAATATGATATACACCGAATCAATCAAACTCTTCGATAGAGCTAAGAAAAATATTCCTGGTGGAGTAAACTCTCCTGTGAGGGCGTTTAAAAGCGTGGGTGGAAATCCGCTCTTTATGAAGTCTGCCAAAGGTGCTTATATGTATGATGTAGATGGAAGACAATATATAGACTTCATCAACTCTTGGGGGCCTATGATTCTTGGCCATGCGCACCCAGAAGTGTTGGAAGCCATCAAGAAACAGGCGGATGATTCTACCAGTTTCGGTACGCCTACAGAATGGGAAGTAGATATGGCAGAGCTTATCTGTAGCATCATCCCGAGTGTAGACAAAGTTAGAATGGTGAACTCTGGAACTGAAGCTTGTATGAGCGCAGTAAGGTTAGCCAGAGGCTTTACTGGAAAAGATAAGATTATAAAATTTGCGGGTTGTTACCACGGACACGCAGATTGTTTTCTGATAGAAGCAGGAAGTGGAGCGTTAACCTTTGGAGAGCCTAATTCTCCTGGAGTTCCTAAGGCCGTAGCTAACGACACGCTTATAGCGCGCTACAATGATTTAGAAAGTGTAAAGGCTATTATGGAAGCCAATTCTGGAAAAGTGGCATGCCTCATAGTGGAGCCCGTAGCTGGTAATATGGGTTGTATACCTCCTGCTGAAGGGTTTTTAGAGGGATTGCGTTCGTTGTGTGACCAACATAACATATTACTCATATTTGACGAAGTAATGACCGGCTTTAGGTTAACCATAGGTGGCGTACAAGAACTATATAATGTACAGTCAGACTTGGTCACTTATGGGAAAGTAATAGGCGGCGGATTGCCTGTGGGAGCTTTTGGCGGCAGAGCAGAAATCATGAATCACCTAGCGCCTGATGGGCCAGTTTACCAAGCAGGAACGCTCAGCGGAAATCCAGTAGCAATGGCTGCGGGGTTTACTACACTTACCATTCTAAAAAATCACCCGGAGATTTATACAGAACTGACTAAGAGAGCAGAATACCTGGCTAAAGAAATCCAACAAATTCTAGAAAGCAAATCCATTCCACACACGATTAATCAAGTAGGCTCTATGCTGAGCGTTCACTTTTCAGACCATCCAGTAACAGACTTTGATTCAGCCAAAAATGCTGCAGGAGAAACATTCAATAAGTTCTTTCACCACCTGTTAGAAAATGGGATTTACCTTCCTCCTTCTGCCTATGAGACTTGGTTCTTGACAGATGCTTTGGTCGATTCGGACTTAGAAAAAGTTTTGGAGGTTGTTGGGAGTTTTGAGGTTTAAATAAGAGTCACATAAATCTCTTCAAAAACCTAACCACCAGAATCATTTCCGTAATCGTGGAACCTCACCAAATTACAGTTAGAGACTAAAAACCCAAAAAACAAATCACGCGCCAACCAGTAAAGCCATACTCGTGTGGAAGATTGATGATATCCCACTTTCTTATCTTCGAAGAGTTTTTTAAATCTGTGCTA
>LAQC01000019.1:50734-64048 GCA_000981645.1 Cryomorphaceae bacterium ASP10-05a
AATGGGAGAAAAGATTAATGTCCTTTACCATTTTTCCTCTTCCATCCTTTATGATTATTTCAATTCTTACTCCAATTAAGCACGTTTTATTGTCAAAAAAAATAATAATCTATATATTGTATGCGTAAATATCTGACAATCTGGGAACCAGTTATGGTTTAGGATTACATGTAAAAAAACCATTAATCATGAAGACGTTCTATTCTCTATTGTTTTTTATTTTTATAAGTGCACAGGCTTGGTGTCAAATCGTTGAGATTCCTGACCCTAACTTTGTAAATTGGTTGACACTCAATTTTCCTGAATGTATGGACGGAAATATGATGAACACTCAATGCCAAAGTGTTTTGGGAACCACAAACGTAGTTTGTAGCAATGAAGACATTTCTGACTTAGAAGGCCTTCAATATTTCACAGGCATGGAACAGCTCCAAGCTCAACAAAATAACTTGACCTCTTTTCCTCCACTACCAGTTCCAAATAGCATTACATCAATAGACGTTCGCTATAATGATATTCTGAGTATATCATACATTCCTGAATCTGTATTCGTTCTTAAATTAAGTGGAAATGAAAACCTTTCTTCCATTTCTTACTTTCCAGTAGACTTGGACTATTTATATATAGATGATTGTATTTCTCTACTAGAAATTCCTGACTTACCTGCTCCTAATATGAATACGTTTTCTAGAGACAGAACACCGCAACTTCCCTTACAAGAATTACCATTAACTCTAAGCTACTATGCCATATCTGCTTGTGGTCTGGCAGAAATCCCTGAAGTCCCTCCCTATTTATTTAGCCTAAACATTTCAAATAACGACTTAGGTAACCAATCTTCTTTTTTAGATATTTCTGAGTATTTAAACTATTTAAATATCTCAAATACAAACATGTCTGCACTTCCTGCCCTTCCTGACGGATTAGTAACTATGAAAGCAAATGAAAATCAGCTAACTGAGCTACCTGTTCTTCCTGCGAGTCTTGAGAATTTACAAGTGTATTCGAATCCGCTTACGTCTTTAGAACTGACAACAAACATTGTTGTTTTATGGGCTAGTGGATGTGATATTGAAACAATTACACCCAACTACTTGCCGAATTGTGTGGAATTATTGGTGTCAAGTAATAACCTAACTGAAAATATTCAAACTGCTAATGAAATGGTTTTTTATGATATAGCCACCAATAGCATCTCATGCTTAACATGGCTTCCAGAGACCGCTGACTTCATTACTATTAGTGAAAACCCAATTACCTGTGTACCTTCTTTACCAGTTTATGTTTCTAGTGATATAGACATTGAGAGCCTTCCTGTTTGTCAATCAAACGACCCTGTTAACAACCCAAATGGTTGTTTTGCCAATACAGGATTTGAGGGGTATGTTTATTTAGATCAAGACGAGGCATGCGATTTCGATGAAAACACACTATCTAATATTCCAATAAAAATCGGGTTAGATGGTGTCCAGCTTGGAATTACCAACTCATTTAGTAATGGAAGATATTCTCATCTTAATGATTTTGGTGATTATGAAGTAGGTTTGGATCAAGTGAATGTCCCGTTTGTTAATAATTGTTTGTCTCATGAATTTACGCTTGACGAAACCAATCCATTTTTCACTGATTTAAACTTTGCCTTGAGTTGTGAGTATGAAAATGATTTTGGAATTCAAAGTGTTATTCCAAGCGGATGGGCATTTCCTGGACAATCTCATGTGGTTAAAATATTTGCTGGTGAGTTAAGTCAGTTTTATAACGCTAACTGTTCTGGGCCATCATCAGGTGAAGTTCTAATTACAGTTGAAGGTCCAGCTGTTATTCTTGGAGTTCCCTCTGGGGCTCCAACCCCCTCCATTTTAAGTGATACTCAAGTTTCTTTTGAAGTGCAGGATTTTACTGACATAGATCTGATGGATTATTTTGAATTAGATCTGTATACATCCACTACAGCTACTGATGAAGATGAAATCTGCCTAATGGTGCAGTTGACATCATCTTCTGCAGATCCTGTATCGGAAAACAATTACCTCACTTTCTGTTATCCTGTAGTGAATTCCTATGACCCTAATAACAAATTAGTTTCTCCTATGACAGTAAACCCAGGTTTTGACGGATGGTTACACTACAGCATTAATTTTCAGAACACAGGTTCTGCTCCAGCATTTGATATTAGACTGGAAGACGAACTGCCTACAAATGTAGATTTGGAAACTTTCCAAATGACCAACACCAGCCATGATTCATACTTTGAGTTAGTAGAAAACGACCTTGCTGTGTATTATCCAAACATTATGCTAGCTGATAGCACATCCAATGAACCTGACTCCAAAGGATATTTTCAATTTAAAATTCGCACCACAGAACCTCTGCAGCTAGGTGAAAACATAGAGAATACAGCTGCTATTTTCTTTGATCTCAATGACCCTGTTATAACCAATACGGCTATAACTTCAGCAGAAACCACAGACAACATCAATGAGAGAACCAACACTTCTAATCTGAGCCTATACCCCAACCCCTCTAATGGAGATGTTTATGTAAAGAGTAATGAAGATATCATTGGCATCACATGCCTGAACTTACTGGGTCAAGGAATAGATTTTGACTACCAGCTTATTGGTTCTCAAGTAATGCTTTCATTCAAAGATCAGAAAGGATTTATTCTTGTTTCAATTGAAACTTCTCAAGGTTTGGCAAAAAGAAAATTGCTTCTTGAATAACCTGGCTTTAGTATTCTATTAGTTTCTATAAAATGTATATTACTNNTATGTTACTCTGAAGTATTATTTCTGTATGCCATTAACTTCAGTAGAAAAAAGCTCAATTCTCGATAGTTGTCAGCATGCTGGAGCCAAGTATATTAATATCGAAGGAGAATAAAACAGCAAGCCTCTCCTAATCCTTAGCCGGGTCATAAATCAATTTCTTAGGAAACTCAGACTTTTTTGGATTGGGCTTGTCCAATGTCTTTTCAAATCTAAACGTTTCTCCCTCGAACTTTATGAAGTAAACGCCTTTGTCAAAACCAGTCATATCTATGAACTCTCCTATACTGTCTAAGACTAAACCTCCTTTGTCATTAAAGACCTGATAAATACCTGCAGCCTCTAGTTCATAAATTTGCTTTGTCTCTCCGTCTTTGGGCAGCATATGGAAAGGTGGAAGTTTTTGATCTTCTTCTTGACAGAATAGCCCCAAGGAGCTAAGAAAAAACGAGACTAATAATAAATTATACTTCAATTGCTTTTGATTTCGGTTATAACGAAAGTAAATCTAAAAAAGTATTCTGGCCATTCCAAATCTTGAAAGTCTAATGGACATCGGCCGGGTTAAATCAGCTAATCACATTTATAGGTTAATCATATTCTATAATAAGTCCTAAAGTTGCTCAGAAGTAAGTTAATTTTGCCACGCATGAAAGAAAGAATCACACGTACGACTCAGCCTGTAATAAAGGAAACTCCGCTTACTGGAATTTCTAAGATTAGAAAAACAAACGCACCTACCAAAGGCTTAAATTTAGAAAAAGGAACAGCCGCAGAGAAAACCTTCTTTCATCATAGAAGCAAGCACAGAGGTCAGTATGATTTCACTGAATTAATAAAGGTTCATGCAGCCTTAAAAGCTCATGTTAGACCTAATAAATACGGGACTGAATCGGTTGATTTCGCTGACCCTAATGCAGTTAAGGAATTAAATACATCCATATTAAAACTTCATTACGGTGTAAAGTACTGGGATATTCCAGAAGGATATCTCTGCCCACCAATCCCTAGCAGAGCTGACTATATTCATCATGTCGCTGATTTATTTGCCGACTTTAAACCAGCAGAGAAACTGAAATTAAAATGCTTGGACATAGGATCTGGCGCTAACTGCATCTACCCCCTTATAGGCGCATTAGAATATGGATGGTCTTTCATAGCCTCAGAAATAGACAGTGAGGCGTTGCAAAACATGGAAACCATCATAGCGAAAAACAAAGGATTAGAAAAAAAGGTTACCACAAGACTTCAAGAAACACCCTCTCAGATATTTAAAGGAGTTCTCAAGAAATCGGAAAAGATAGATGCAGTTATCTGTAATCCTCCTTTTCATGAATCTGCATTAGCAGCCTCTAAAGCAAATAGCAGAAAATCTAAAAATTTAGGATTAGGGAAGGATGGCCAAAAAGCCGTTTTAAACTTTGGTGGAAGACCTACCGAGCTGTGGACTTTTGGTGGTGAAAAAAAATTCATTCACACCATGATTACTGAAAGTGTTGAATACGCTAAAAACATCATGTGGTTCACTACATTAGTCTCTAAAAAAGAATCTTTAAATCCTATTAGAAAGGCTTTAGACAAAGTAAATCCAGCGCAAGTTAAAACGATTAAGATGAACCAGGGAAATAAGTCTGGTAGAGTATTAGCTTGGACATTTATGGATAAAGAAGCTCAAGAAGTATGGGCTGCTAAAAGATTTAAATAAGCCAATCCTCTTGCGCTAAGAATTACTCGATATTTAGTCCATATTTATCTAACAGTCCTACTATACCTGATTGAGAAAAGCTAGCGCCTTTTATCATGTTTTCTTCAGGGTTCATAGAATATGATTCTGAAGTTCTGAAATCTGCTCTCGCTAAATTAGTCTGGTAGAAAATAGCACCCGTAAGATCACACATTTCAAATGTGGCATTTTTCAAAAGTGCTTCTGTGAAATCCACAAAATGAAGCCTACATGAGTTGAATTTCACACCAGGGAGTTTCATCTGATAAAAAGAAGCGTGGTCTAAAAGACTCTCTGAAAAACTCAACTGAATTCCAAATGGGTTAGCGTGTTCGAAGTGCACTCCTAGAAGCTTACAACCACTAAAACTCACATTCTGCAGAGCAGTATTGCCTAGCGTGGCATTACTTAAGTTGCATTCTATGAACTCACAGTCTATGAACTTTAACTTCGATAGCTTAGCCTCAGAAAAATCGCATTGTGTAAACGTACAGCTCTCGAATTCTTCGGCTTGAGAATCTAAATCTAATAAGCTGATATTCAAAAAGTTTTCTTCGAATGGCATAGTCAAATTTTTATAGGGCAAAACTATGGATTAAAAGCCCTCCAATATAGAACCGTGAACTCCTCTCGGTAAGCTAGTTTAACTTTGCATCACACATGGAAGCATCAAAATTAAAAGTAAATTTAACAGAACGTGAACTGGACCGAATCATCGAAATGGCATGGGAAGACCGCACTACATTCTCAGCCATAGAGTTTCAGTTTGGATTCTGTGAGGGTGAAGTCATTAAAATCATGCGCTCTGAGCTGAAAAGAGGAAGCTTTAACCGCTGGAGAAAGCGTGTGAACTCAGGTGTTAGCCAAAAACACGAAATGAAAAGAGTAGATGGCATAAACCGATTCAAGTGTTCCAGACAGCGGCATATTTCTGGCAATCGTATTTCTAAAAGATGAATTTTACCACTGACTACGATGAGATTGTTTCTCTTATCGATAAGATAGACCCTTCTTCATACGCTAAAAGCAGAAATTATATAGATGGCGCTGTCACCAGACTCTCTCCTTATATAAGCAGAGGTGTGATTTCTACCAAGCAAGTTCTAGAAAGAACTTTAGAGCGTGGTTTCGAGCCAGGCAAAATGGAGAAATTTACCCAAGAGCTAGCATGGAGAGATCACTGGCAGCAGAACTGGATAGGCAAAGGAAGAGAGATCAACTCAGATCTAAAAAGAATTCAAACTCCTATTTCTAACACAGGATTTCCTACTGCGGTGCTAAATGCTCATACAGGAATAGACGGAATAGACCAAGGTATTCAAGAGCTTTATGCTACCGGTTACATGCATAACCATGTACGTATGTATACAGCTGCTATGGTATGTAACATGGCATATAGTCATTGGTTAAATCCAGCTAGATGGATGTACTTTAACTTATTGGATGCTGATTGGGCAAGTAACGCTTTAAGTTGGCAATGGGTAGCTGGAGCCAACGCTAATAAGAAATACGTGGCCAACCAAGAGAACATCAACAGGTACTGCCATACTTCACAGCAGGGTACTTTTTTGGATGTAGATTATTCTGTGTTCAAATACCCCAATTATGAAGAAAACCCGCCAAAGTCTGCCTCTCCAACTGACCTAGATTATAAAACCCCAGACGAGTTAATAGAAACAAAGCTACTCTCACTCACAACGCCATTACCTGAGAAAACAGCCGTCAGTGTTTTAGCTGAAATCCCCACCTACATCTATAACTGGTATAATCTAGATCCTAAATGGGATTCTGAAATAAAGGCCAATAGAATTCTACTTTTGGAACCCTCTGTTTTTGAAGAATATCCTATTTCTGAGAAGTCAGTGGCGTTCATGCTAAACTTAGGGAAAAACATAGCTGGCCTTCAAGTTTATGTGGGGGAATTCAGTAAATTTGTAGACGAATATCAACTTAAAGATATACACTTCAAAGAACACCCTTTGAACTCAAACTATCGAGGAATAGAACATTCCAGAGATTGGATGTTTGATATAAAAGGTTTTCACTCATCTTTCTTCGGCTTTTGGAAAAAGGCAAAAAAACAATTTAGGTATTAGTCTAGAGAAAATAAATATCGTTTGGTTAAAACGTGATTTTAGAACACAAGACCACGAGTCTTTCAGCACAGCCGAGGGAAGTAAATTTCCGTACCTAGTCATCTCCTTGTTCGAACCATCGCTGATGGATAGATCTGACACTTCTTTAAGGCACCTACAATTCATTTATCATTCTGGTGAAGAGATGAACGCTGTGATGAAAAGCACCATGATTCAGGTTCATGCTCTCTGGGCTGAAGCTGGTGAAGTTTTCCATTACCTCACAGAAAATTACGATGTCCAGAATGTTCTTTCCTACCAAGAAAGCGGTGTATTACAAACTTGGAAAAGAGACAAAGAGGCTGCAGCCCTATTTGATAAAAAGGGTATCAATTGGATACAGTTTAAAAAGGATGCCATTATTAGAGGAATCACTAACAGAATAGGCTGGGATAAAAAGTGGAATGAATCAATGCATTCACCTGTCATAACTAACTCTTATGCCAACAGACAACCTCTGGCTTTCGGTAATCCTTTTCCGCTTCCTCTGTCTTTACGAACTATGCTAAATGACTATCCTGTCTATTATCAGCCTCCTGGCGAAAAAGCTGCATGGAAGTATTTGCGGTCTTTTGCAGCAGGCAGAGGATTCAATTATCAACGTCATATTTCTAAGCCTACAGAGAGCAGATTGAGCTGTGGTAGGATCTCACCTTACCTGGCTTGGGGAAATATTAGCATAAAACAGGCTTATCAATTTGCAGGACAACATCCGAACCGAGAGACGAATAAGGTGGCTTTTAATGCATTTATGACTCGCCTGAAATGGCACTGTCATTTTATCCAGAAATTCGAAGTAGAATGTAGGTATGAAACGCACTGTGTAAATAGCGGATATGAATCATTAGCGCATGAAAACGATGACTTCAAGTTAACCGCATGGAAAGAAGGGAAAACAGGCTACCCCATGGTAGATGCTTGCATGAGAGCGGTGACTAAGACAGGCTGGATAAACTTCAGAATGCGTGCTATGTTGGTTTCTATGCTGTGCTTCCACTTTGACCAGGACTGGCGGAGAGGAGTTTACCACTTAGCCAAGCAGTTTTTAGATTTTGAACCAGGTATTCATTACCCTCAGTTTCAAATGCAAGCAGGTACCACAGGCATCAATACCGTAAGGATGTATAACCCTGTAAAACAGAGTCAAGATCACGACCCTGAAGGAGTATTCATTAAAAAATGGGTCCCCGAATTAAAAAACGTTCCTGTCCAATTTATTCATGAACCCTGGTTGATGACTGAGATGGATAAGGCCATAGATGGAATGGAAGATTATTCCTATCCCGACCCTATAGTAGATTTGCAAAGCAGCGCTAAAGAGGCAAGAACTAAAATCTGGGGTCATAAAAAAGACAAGCAAGTAGTAGCTGAAAAAGCCAGAATTATTACCACGCACACTAGAGATTCATTTAAGAAAAAAAAGCCATGAACCTAACTAAAGTCGACTTAGAAGACGCCAGCAAGGTCTTTAGACTCAATCTAATCAATTCTATAACAGGAATAAAACCTGCTAACCTGATAGGCAGTATTTCTAACTCTGGACAAACCAACTTGGCTATTTTCAGTTCTGTTATTCACCTTGGAAGTAACCCCGCTTATTTAGGTTTTATTATGCGTCCGGTAGGAGATGTTCCTCGTCATACCTATGAAAACATCCTAGAAAACGAAGTGTACACCATTAACTCAGTGCCTACTAAGCTTGTAGAAAACGCACACTACACTTCAGGTAAATTTAGCAGAGATGAAAGTGAGTTTGAGCGCTGCCATATCCAACCAGAATACATCGATGGATTCAAACCTCCATTCGTGAAAGAGAGCCCTATCAAGCTTGGAATGAAACTTCAAGACCAAGTGCCGATTAAACTAAACGGAACCACTATGATTATAGGCAGCATAGAACACCTTATTATTCCTGACAACCTAGTAGCAGAAAATGGGTATGTAAACCTAGACGAAGGAGAAGTGGCAGGTATCAGTGGATTGAATACTTATTATGACCTGAAAAAAATCGGTCAGTTTCCATTTGTAAGAGATAACCAGGTTCCAGATTACTTAACCTAAGTCAATAGACAACTCTCTGCTAACATGTTATTTTTACCTTATGGCTAATAATGAGAAACTCATCATAGAAGAGCGAAGCAGAGACATAGGAAGCTTCTTAGTAGGCAGACTTCTGCCCTTCAGTAAAAAACGCCAAGTAGGCCCATTTACATTTATAGACCACATGGGACCGTCCACTATAGGCCCAGACAACTACATGGACGTAGACCAACATCCACATGTAGGACTTTCCACCCTTACCTATTTAATAGAAGGAGCAGTAGAACACAAAGACAGTACAGGAGCACATAAAATAATTAACTCCAGAGATGTAGGATTCATGACTTCTGGAAAAGGTGTAGCACACTCAGAAAGAACTCCTCTCCAGTATAAAGACGGAAAAGTATATCCCATTCATGGCTATCAAGTATGGATAGCATTGCCCAAAGAGAAGGAAGAAATGGAACCACAGTTTGATTTCACCGCGCATGCTGAACTACCTAAATGGAGTAAGGACGGACTCCATTACACGCTCATAGCTGGAGAAGGATTCGGTAAAACCTCCCCGCTCCCAGTTCACTCTCCGCTGTTTATGATGGAGATAGAAGCTACAGAAAATGCTGAACTGTGCATAGCGCACCAACTCAAAGGAGAAATAGCAGTGGTAGTGTGTGAGGGCATAATAAAAGATGGAGAACATACCATTTCAGCTGGGCAGATGATGATTTCTAAGACAGAGAATGAATGCAGTCTAGCGTTGAAAAAAGGAACTAGAATCCTGCTCTTCGGAGGAGAACCATTTCCTGAAGAGCGGTATCTGCTCTGGAATTTCGTTTCACACTCTAAAAAGCGACTGCAGCAGGCAGCCGAAGAATGGAAAACGCACCAATTCCCTAAAATAAAAGGAGACGACACCTACATACCCTTTCCTGAAATAAAGTTCAAATCCAAATGAAAAAACAGCACCTACCTCAGAAGAACTGCTCCACGTGCGGACTTCCATTTACATGGCGTAAGAAATGGGCCAAGGTTTGGGAAGAGGTGAAGTATTGTAGTGAGCGGTGCAGGAGGAATAAAAACGGTCTGGCTTCTGAAACTTAAACGTGAATTTATAACAGCATCTTTGTTGTCTAAATTGACTGAAGTGCATAATATCAACCTTATATTTCCTCACCAACTATTCGAAGACTCTCCGCTGCTTAAGTATGAGGGAGAATTCGTTTTAGTAGAAGAACACCTATTCTTTAAAAAGGTGAATTTTCACAAACAAAAAATTGCTTTCCATAGGGCAAGTATGAAGTTTTATGAGGAGTATCTATCGTCTCTTGGAAAGAAGGTTCGTTATGTAGAAAGCGGTGAAGAGGTTTCTGATGTAAGGGAGCTAATTAAAGTATTGCAACGCGAAGGAATAACAACTGTCAATGCCATAGACCCCACGGACAACTACCTAAACAGGAGGCTAAAAGATAAGTGCGAAGCCGAAGGATTAAAACTCCAAATGCATGATAGTCAGTTATTTCTAAATAAAAAAGACGAGAATGCCGACTTTTTTAAGCCTACCAAAAAGAAATTTTATCAAACTAAATTCTATACAGAGGAACGGAAAAAGAGAAACATTCTTGTCTCTGGTGATGGTCTGCCAGAGGGCGGAAAATGGACGTATGATGTGGACAATAGAAAAAAATATCCTGCCAAGAAAACACCACCTCCTGTTCACTTTCCAGACCAAAACAGCTTTTACACAGAAGCTAAGACCTATGTAGAAACTCATTTTAAGGAGAATATAGGCGAGCTATCTCCTCTACCACTTTACCCTACTGATTTCAACAGCTCTAAAGCTTGGCTTCAACAGTTTTTTGAGAACAGGTTCCATGAATTTGGCGTGTATGAAGACGCCATAGTCAAAGGAGAAAATATACTGAACCACAGCGTACTCACACCTATGATGAATACAGGGTTACTTACGCCTCAGTTCGTTTTAGATGAAGCCTTAAAATTCGGAAAAGAGAACGGTGTTCCCTTGAACTCTTTAGAAGGTTTTATAAGACAGATAATGGGCTGGAGGGAATTTATAAGAGGTGTATATGAAGCTGTAGGCTCTAAGGAAAGAACCACTAATTTCTGGGGATTCGAGCGGAAGATTCCTGCTTCCTTCTATGATGGCACCACTGGAATTCCGCCTGTAGATGATACGATTAAAATGCTTTTAAAGACGGGTTACAACCACCACATAGAGCGGTTAATGGTGTTAGGTAACTTTATGGTGTTGTGCGAATTCCACCCAGATGAAGTGTACCGATGGTTCATGGAGATGTACATAGATTCTTATGACTGGGTTATGGTGACCAATGTGTATGGCATGAGCCAGTTTGCAGATGGAGGACTAATGGCTACAAAACCCTACATCAGTGGCAGCAATTACTTGATGAAAATGAGTGATTACAAGAAAGGAGATTGGCAGAAAACATGGGATGGATTATTCTGGCGCTTTATGCATGTTCATAGAGACTTTTTTCTAAAAAACCCTCGTCTAGGAATGCTGGTTAGAACCTTTGATAAAATGTCTGATGAAAAGAGAAATACTCACATTGAAAATGGTGAACGTTTCTTGACTAAATTATGACTAATACATTCAACTAAAGCCGTAAATTTAACCCCTGAATGACGAAAATAGAAAAAATTACTTCAGAGCTAAAGCCGCTAAGAACAGCGCTGCAGGACCATAAAATATACACTCATCTAAATGGAATAGAAGATGTGAAAACATTCATGTCTGGTCATGTTTTTGCTGTTTGGGATTTCATGTCTTTGTTAAAAGCGTTGCAAAGTGATTTAACCTGTACCACCGTGCCCTGGATGCCTGTGAGTAATTCAGTGACAGCTCGATTTATAAACGAAATAGTCCATGGAGAAGAAACGGACATCAATGAGATAGGCGAGCCTAAAAGCCATTTCGAAATGTACCTAGATGCCATGCATGAAATAGGTGCAGACACTTCTAAAATAGATCTCTTTGTTTCTGAAATCAACTCAGGAACGGAAATTCACAGTGCTCTTGCTAGTATCTCGGATATAGATGCTGTTCTAGACTTTACGCGGTATACTTTTGAGGTGATCGAAACGGGGAAACCCCACATCGTGGCAGCTGCATTTACTTTTGGTAGAGAAGACATTATTCCAGACATGTTTGTAGAAATTCTAAAACAAGCAGACCCTGAAAACAGCCAGTTTACCAAGTTTAATTATTACTTAGAAAGACACATAGAGTTAGACGGAGACGAACACGGGCCACTTTCATTAAAAATGATAGATGAGCTATGCGGTTCTGATGAACAGAAATGGAAAGATGTAAGCGTGGTGGCTAAGGAATCTTTACAGGCCAGAATAAAGCTTTGGGATGCTGTATGTGAAGAGATTATGGCTTCCAAGCTAGTAAATGTGTAAAACAGTCAAGAACAAGAAGTCTTACGCCTGAATCACTTTTTCAAAGAAGAGACAATTCTTTGCTCCTCGCTCACTAATTTAGCGGTATGTCAAGTCAAATTACCACGCTCACCTTATGTAACTACCAAGGATTTAAAAATAAAATCTGGGCTTTTGGTATGATGCAGTTTGCTCATAAACAATTAGAAGGCATAGAAGGCCTAAGTTTTTACAAGCTTATGGGTAGCGGAAAAGGACTAGGGTTTAGTCCACTTCCAGACTGGGGAATGTACTGTTTACTGCAGGTTTGGGAAAATGAAAAGCAAGCGTTAAAATTTCTTGATAGTTCCCCACTGATTCAGAATTATAAAAACCACACTTCTCAGCAAGCCACACTTTTTATGCGCAGCAGAAAGTCGCATGGAAAATGGAGTGGAACTGAACCATTCGAAGTTTCTTCTGAACTAGATGAGTCCAATGATAAAATGGCCGTGATTACTAGAGCCACCATAAAGAACAAGAACTTATTGAAATTCTGGAAGTACGTGCCCACCTCACAACGACCAATTAAAAACGCTGAAGGGTTAATTTATACCAAAGGAATAGGAGAAATCCCTATCAAACAAATGGCAACTTTCAGCCTATGGAACTCCATGGAAGATGTAAGGAAATTTGCTTACAATAGCAAAGAACACAAACAAGCCATCAAGATGACTCGTGAATTGGATTGGTACTCCGAAGAATTATTTGCTCGCTTTCAGCCTTATAAACTAGTTGGGGATTGGGAAGGGATTCAACTGATTTGAGATTTGAGATTAAAACCTGCGCAGCTTGTGTGACTGATAAACCTATCAACTTATCATGTTATCAACCTTTCTCCGCAACTATAGTCATAACCCCATGACTCCTATTCTTACCAAAAAACCGCTTCATATTAAATCCTACCATTCCTCTTACATATCCCCAAAATTCTGATTCCATGTTTTTCTCCCAATTGATGTTTTTACGCTCCATTTTACTCATCCAGTATAAGTTGTAAGGGTCTAGCGTTCCTTTTTCATCTAGATGTGTAATACTCCAGCCAGTGTCCTTCAGCAGTATCTCTATGTTGCTGGGCGAGAATAAATAGGTATGCCTCGGAGTGTGGTAACCGGCCCAATCCTTTCCGTATTTCTTTCTGCTCTCAGAACTAAAATTGGGGATTTCTATGACCAACTTGCTAGAT
>LAQC01000019.1:64145-72011 GCA_000981645.1 Cryomorphaceae bacterium ASP10-05a
ATGCACATCTCCTACTGATAGCTCGAGCTTTTCATAACTTGCAGCTGAGCCACTCCAGCCCTCATCAGAAAAATCTATGCCATGGGCTTTGCATTTGAACTTTTCTTGGCATACCTGGAGAAATGTGGGTTTTCCACATCCCAAATCCAACAGGACAGACTGAGCATCAACCGAGCAATGTTTGGCCAATACCTCTGCCCTCTTTTCATCTGTATCTCGCTGGTCTTTTTCTACGAAATGCGCATACTTCCCCCAGGCTTCCGAACCTCTGTAAGGAAGATAATGCTGGGTGTAATAATCCCCTAATTCAGTCAGTGGAACTCTAGGGTTTAAAAAGACCAGCTCACATTCTGTACATTGATCAAAATTGTATGCTCCGCTCCCATCATGCATCATAGAAGTAGTCTTCTCGAAGCTCGAAATATTCTTACACCCACAAACAGAACAGGTAGATAGCGTTAAAGATGGAGAAAGGTGCGGCATATATAATGATTAAAATAAAGGAAAGAAATAGAAATACATGAAAAACACTAACTGAGCCAAATACACTTGCCATGAGAACACTGAATTCCATTTTATATTCGCTTTTTGAACTACATAATGCAGGACAAAAGCAATGCAGAACCAAGCTATAAAATTTCTCAAAGGAGCTTCTCCCTCTGGCCAAATCCAAAAATCAAACGGAGGAGCTGAGACTTCTATAAAGAAATCTAAAAACACCATCAATGCACTGGCTGTGGCTATCTCAAGCCACTTGTTACCAAGTTTTTTCATTATCATAGCTGATGTGATGAAAGTAAGCGTAAGCCAGTTTACACCTATAACAAGTGGTACTCCATATATCTTAGGACCTAAATTATTTCCGTAATAGTAAGACCCGAACAGCCAATCGTTATGCACACCAATCCATTCTACTACCATTCCTGTCATGAACACAAATGCGGCTACTTTAATACTCTTTGCTGATAAAACAGGATAGCAGAGGATAAGAAAAAATAACGCCACCAAAAGGTTGACTATAGTCTTAGAGAGAAACCAATCAGAGTGCCCCATGCTCATGCCTATAATTCCAGAAAGGTGAAAAAGCCACACCATAAAAATGCCCAAGTACATTACTTTTTTATTTTCTGATAGCTGCTCTAACATATTTATTTCTTAATGAGGTCTGAAACTATTTTGGCCGAAAGTAAGCATAATGGAATTCCTCCACCCGGGTGAACACTTCCTCCGCAGAAGTAAAGCCCTTTTAACTTACTCGTGAAATTTGGATGACGAAGAAAAGCAGAAAATTTAGAATTACTGCTCGCTCCGTATAATGAACCTCTATGAGAACTCGTCTTAGATTCTATGGCTCTCGGGTCTAGAATTTCTTCGGTCTCTATATGCGTAGCAATATTTACTCCCAGCACTCGATTGATTTTCTGCTGGATATGAGTTCTCGCTTTCTCTATCAAAACATCCCAATCCTGCCCAAAATTCCCAGGAGCATTTATCATTACAAACCAGTTTTCTCCTCCTTTTGGAGCGTCTGATGATTCTGACTTGGAAGTAATATTGATATAAACAGTAGGGTCGTCTATCAGGTCTTTCGTCTCAAATAGATGCTTGAACTCTTCTTTATAACTCTCTGAAAAAAAGATGTTGTGTAAATCCAACTCTGGAAAAGTTCTGTTCACTCCCCAGTAAAAAATTAGTGCTGAACTAGATCTTTCTTGTTCCAGTATTTTAATAGGCTGCACAACGTCTTTCAGTAGGTTTTGGTAACTAGTAAACACATCTGCATTAGAAACAACGGTATCAGAATCATAAACTCCCTTGGCTGTAATCACTCCTTCTGCTCTTCCGTTCTTGTGTTTTATTTTTTGTACAGGCTCATTGAAGTTAAACTTCACACCCTTCATTACTGCGTAATCATAAAGACTCTGACTAATGGATTTCATTCCTCCCTCTGGAAGAAAAGTTCCATAGTGCATTTCTAGATGTGGAATCATGCTCATGATTCCTGGCGTCTGGTAGGGTGTCGAGCCATTGTAAGTAGCGTATCTATCGAAAAGCTGCACCAGTTTTTCATCTTTAAAGTGAATGGTGTTTTCTTGGTGCAGGGTATTGTTTATTCCTAGACCAGCTGACTTGATTAGAGATTTAAGCGTAGCCATACTCATATAACTCCTTACCTTATGAAGAGACTTTTCCAGAAATATGTGAGCTGTGGCATCGTATTTTTTCTGGCTATTGGTCAAGTATTTTTGCAACGCCACTTCCTCTACATCAAAAGTTTCTGTAGCTTCTTTTATAAAGGTAGGTCTATCTGCATTCACGGTGAATCTAGTGCCATCTTCCCAGAAATAATTACAGATAGTTTTCTTCTTTTTGTACCTAAAATAGTCCGCGGGTTTATCATCAAACAATTCAAATAATTCATCCACAAAATGCGGCATCGTAAATAGTGATGGACCAGTATCAAACCGGTACCCGTTAGATTCTAGATTGTGAATTTTACCTCCCGGGTAAGCATTGGCTTCGAACACTTGCACCTCATATCCTTTAGCCCGTAGTCTTAAGGAAGCGGCTAATCCAGCTATTCCAGAACCTATAATGATGGCGTTTTTTGGGTTTGACAAGTGCTCTAAATTATAACCGCAAATTTAACTCGTTTCATAAACTGGAATGTTTCGGATTTTAAACGAATAGTAATTTCATTTCAACTCAAAAAAAAGCGCATCTAGATAATTCCAGATGCGCTTTTAAACTAGCTTTTTGTAAGCCTATCTATCGATAGAGCCAGTCACACGCTGCATGAATTCATTCATGGCTTCCTTCTCGGGTTTACCAGCTTTTATGGCTGTGTTTACCTCCAAAGCACCATACATGTTAGACAACAACTCCCCTATAACATCTAACTCATCATCTTTTATGGCAGATGATTCGGTTAAATTTTCTAAGGTTTCTATGGCCTCGAGTAAATAGTCTTGGTCATTCTCTTGAATAAACGTATTCAAGTGTTTAATTACTGGTAATCTCATCTACGAATTCTTTTAGAACGTCTGCTTTATTAGTTTGAATTTGCTTTACCAACTCCCCGTTTTTGAACGCGGCGAATGTGGGCAAGTTGTCCACATTGGCCATCTTTCTGCTTTCAGGAAGTTTTTCTGCATCTACCATCACGAATTCAGCATTTTCATGCTCTGCCGCCATTCTTTTAAACTTAGGCTTCATAATTCTGCAGTTTCCACACCAGCCTGCTGAATACTGCACTAGGACAGTATCATTTGACTTTACTGTAGACTCTAAGGTATCTTCTGTTAACTCTGTAAACATTCTTTTTAATCTATTTTAGTTCATAGAAAGGTACTCTGCAGTTCCTTTTCTGTCAGCTGACATGGCCGTTTTTCCTTCTTCCCAGTTCGCTGGACATACTTCTCCATTTTTCTGAACGTGAGTGAATGCATCTATAAGTCTTAAAAACTCATTTACATTTCTACCTACTGGCATGTGGTTTACTCCCTCGTGGAATACTACACCATCCTCGTCTAGTAAATAAGTAGCTCTGTAAGTAACGCTGTCTCCAGTTACTATCTCAGCATCTAAATCCTCATCATAAACCACTTCTTGTATATCTAAAATCTCTAAGATAGAGGATAGGTTTCTGTTCGTATCAGCTAAAAGGCTATACGTTACGCCCTCTATTCCTCCTTGGTCTTTCGGTGTGTTTAACCACGCGAAATGAACTTCTGGAGTATCACATGATGCTCCTATTACGATAGTGTTTCTTTTTTCGAACTCACCTAAAGCCGCTTGAAAAGCATGAAGCTCAGTAGGACAAACGAATGTAAAATCCTTTGGGTACCAGAAAAGTAACACCTTCTTCCCGTTATTCTTAGCTTCTTCAAAAACGTTTACTTTGATCGTATCACCCATTTCGTTCATGGCAGATACTTCTAGACTTGGGAATTTTTTTCCTACAATTGACATTGATTTCTTTTTTTAAATTTTCCGCAAAAGTAGGAGTTATTAAGCTTAGATATTATCAATTTTAACTAACATTGTTATAGATTTCACCAATAATGAATTTTCAACAATTAGAGTATGTCATAGCGGTTCACGAGCAGAAACAATTTTCTAGAGCAGCCGACACTTGTCATATTACACAAGCTACTCTTAGCTCCATGATTAAGAAGTTGGAGGGTGAGTTAAACACCGTCTTATTTGACCGTTCTAGACAGCCCGTGGTGACCACTGAAGAAGGGTTAAAGTTTGTGCAGAAGGCAAAAGAAATTCTAGCGTTGCAAAGCGAGTTATTCCAGTTAACTCCCAATAAAAGCGCAGAGTTAACGGGAAAAATAAGACTAGGGGTTATTCCTACTGTGGCTAATTCTCTTTTGCCTATAATTTTACCATCAATTATAAAGAAGCATCCTCAACTCGAGCTTATTATTTCTGAAGTAACCACAGAGGAAATAAAAGAACAGCTCAAATCGGATAAAATAGATGCAGGAATCCTAGCTACTCCTGTAAATGATGAAACACTCGAAGAAAACATTCTATACTATGAAGCCATGATGGTTTATGGTGTGAAAGAAAAAGAAAGGAAATTTCTTAGTTCTGCAGACATAAAGAATGAGGAAATATGGCTACTGGAAGAGGGGAATTGTTTTAGGAATCAGAGCATTACGCTTTGTAATATTCAAGAGAAATCCAACCAGCCTAACAATATTACATTTAAGGGTCGTTCTTTTGATACGCTTATAAACCTAGCAGACAGATTTGGAGGCTACACGCTCATACCAGAGTTGTACTTCAATTTAATGGCCAAGGAAAAACAGCAGAAAACACGTCACTTCGAAACGCCTCTGCCTGTAAGAGAAATCAGTATGATTTACCACAGACCTTATGCCAAACGAAGAACTATCGATGTACTATCAGAATTGGTGATTCGTGAAATAGCACCTCTCCTAGTCACTAGTAAACACAAAGCTAAAAACCTCTCTATTATAGGGATTGAATAAAAAAGAGGGCCATTTACGACCCTCTTTTTCAACATATTCTATTTAGGCCGTCATTACTTTAAATCAAATCTATCTAGGTTCATCACTTTAACCCAAGCCGAAACAAAGTCTTTAATGAAAGATTCCTTAGCATCATTAGAACCGTAAACTTCAGCCAATGCTCTTAATTCTGAATTAGAACCAAAAATCAAATCTGCTCTAGTTCCAGTCCATTTTATATCTCCTGTTCTTCTGTCTCTGCCCACAAATAATTTATCATCTTCGGAAGTAGCACTCCAGGTGATTCCTAAATCCAATAAGTTCACAAAGAAATCATTCGTTAACGCCTGTGGTTTGTTTGTAAATACTCCATGAGTAGACTTGTTATAATTGCAGTTAAGCACTCTTAAACCTCCTATTAGCACAGTCATTTCTGGCGGAGTAAGTGTTAATAAGTGTGCTTTATCTATCAGCAGTTCCTCCGCAGAAGATTGATGATCTGCTCTCATATAATTTCTAAAACCATCGGCCAGTGGCTCTAGAGCGTTGAACGATTCTACATCTGTATTTTCTAAATTGGCATCTGTTCTTCCTGCATGGAAAGGAACATTAATGCTGTGACCAGCAGTTTTAGAAGCTTCTTCGATTCCTACAGAACCTCCAAGAACGATTAAGTCTGCTATGGAAACTTGTTTGTTTCCAGCACTGGCATTGAATTCTTTCTGAACTCCCTCATAAACAGCTAAAACCTTAGCTAACTCTTCTGGATTATTAGCTTTCCAGTCTTTTTGTGGAGCTAGTCTAATTCTTCCACCGTTAGCTCCTCCTCTCTTATCAGAAATCCTGAATGTAGAAGCAGATGCCCAAGCAGTAGAAACCAATTGTGAAACGGAAAGTCCAGAAGCTAAAATTCTTTTTTTTAACTCTTCAGAATCATTCACTGAAATCAAATCATAATCGGCAGCAGGAATAGGATCTTGCCAAATCAATTCTTCTTGAGGGACTTCTGCGCCTAAGTAGAGCTCTTTAGGACCCATATCTCGGTGGCATAACTTGAACCAAGCTTTAGCAAAAGCCTCTTCGAAAGCAGCATGATTCTCTTTAAAATGATTCGATATTTTCAAATATTCTGGATCAGTTTTTAAAGCGATATCCGCTGTACTCATCATGAGTGCTTGTTTCTGAGAAGCATCTCCAGCTTTAGGAGCCATTTCTGCTTGAGAAGCCGCAGTGGGTGTCCACTGGTGAGCTCCTGCAGGACTCTTCGTTAATTCCCAATCATATCCTAATAGTACTTTGAAGTAATCATGGTCCCATTTAGTGGGGTTAGGTGTCCAGGCACCTTCTAAACCACTGGTAATCGTATCATCTCCAACCCCAGAACCAAATGAATTCTTCCAGCCCATCCCTTGCTCTTCTATACTTGCTCCAGCTGGCTCAACACCAACATGTTCAGGATCTCCTGCACCATGTGCTTTCCCGAAGGTATGTCCACCAGCTACTAATGCTACCGTTTCTTTATCATTCATAGCCATTCTTCCAAATGTCTCTCTAATATCGTGTGCAGATCCGACAGGGTCCGGTTTTCCATTTGGCCCTTCTGGATTCACATAAATTAATCCCATATGTGCCGCGCCAAGTGGATTTTCTAAATCATTTTCTCCAGTGTAACGCTTGTCATTTCCTAGCCATTCTCTTTCTGAACCCCAATAAATATCTTGCTCTGGTTCCCAAATGTCTTTTCTACCACCAGCAAACCCGAAAGTCTTGAATCCCATCGATTCTAAGGCACAGTTACCCGCTAAAATCATTAAATCAGCCCAAGATATTTTCCTTCCGTATTTTTGTTTTATGGGCCATAGGAGAAGTCTAGCCTTATCTAAATTCCCGTTGTCTGGCCAGCTATTTAGCGGTGCAAAACGCTGTGAGCCGGAACCAGAACCACCTCTACCATCTTGGATTCGATACGTTCCAGCGCTGTGCCATGCCATACGAATAAAGAAAGGACCATAATGTCCGTAATCTGCAGGCCACCAGTCCTGAGAGTCGGTCATAGTATTATAAAGGTCTTTCTTCAGTTCGTTTAAATCTAAGCTTAAGAACTCCTTATTATAATCAAACCCTTCTTCCATAGGGTCAGATTCTGAGGTATTCTGTCTTAATACATTTAGGTTTAGCTGATTTGGCCACCAATCTTTATTGATCGTTCCACCACCCGCACTGCCACGAAGAGTTCCACCCATAAAAGGGCAGTTACTGATGTCTCCTTTTTCGTTATGATTTTGATCGCTCATAGGGTTTCTAGTTTATTAGGGTTTAACTGAAGAAGAGTGAATCGAGTAACTCTTCTATGAGTAAAAATAACAAATAGAACTGATAGATTTTATCAATTTATACTATCCAAGCCATAGATAACGTCAATAATAAGTACGGGTAAATAAAAAGCCCCTGATAGACAGGGGCTTTAGCTCATATACGATTACGTCGTCTTATTTCAAACTATCAATCTTTGCTTTCATAGTATTGTAATCGTCCATTCTTTCGAAAGCGAAGTAGATACTTTTAAGTGAGTTCATCACTTGAACATTCCCTGGTTCTAACTCTAAAGCTTTCTCTAAGAAAGGAAGAGCTGCAGCTAATGCTTCTTCAGACTCTTTCTCTAAGTTTTCAATTTCTGCTTTATCACTTCTAAAGTCCAATTCGTTTATTTTTTCTTTTAGAAAAACTGAATTATTCACATAGCTTGCGCCTAAATTATGATAGGCATCAAGATAACCTGTATCAATGACGATAGCTTGTTTATACGCCTCAACAGCTCCAGTGTTATTCCCTAACTGGTCCATGGCAGTTCCTAATACAAAATGAAGCATTGCATTCTTAG
>LAQC01000019.1:72058-84958 GCA_000981645.1 Cryomorphaceae bacterium ASP10-05a
TCTTTGCCTTTTTTGATATACGTCAAACTAGCTTCTAAGCTATCTACATTTTGGTACGCTCCTATTATTCGGTAATAACACTGCTTAGCTTCATAACCAGTTTCTGCACAACCTTCATACATTTCTAGAGCTTTATCTAAGTTCTCTGCACTTTCAAAACTCAGAGCAGCATTAAACAATGAGTACATATATAAGGAATCCTTTTTGCCTGCATCGGCTAAAGTAGTAGCTGATAATTCGAAGTTTTTAGATGCTTTATTATAGGCCTTATTATTATATGCATTTAGCCCGCTGTTATAAGCTAGGGTAGCTACGGCATTCAATCCAAAACTTATTTCATCTTCTTTAAGCCCTTTTTTATCTACTTCTTTAGCTTTTAAATAAGAGTCTTTAGCTATAGCTAATGCTTGGTCGCAAGTGTTATTTTCTGCAGAGGCCATTAGATAATAGATATCACCTCTATACACCCAAGTCTTAGATTTCAATTTTGACTTCTCATGCTTAATAGCTCTGTCAATATACTTGGCAGCTTCCATCGGTTTATTTGAATCTCCACCTGTAAGACTACATTTAGTATATGCTGTAGTTACGTCAGAAGATTTAGGTGTTCCTTCAATCACATCAGGACATTGTGCCGACACTCCATATGCTGTTGCCAGTGCTATTACTAGATTGATACTTTTCTTCATTTTTTTAATATTGCTTTATTGATGTCAAAATTACTGCTTTTCCATAGGGTGATAGACAATTTCGATGCCAGAATGATGATTCTATTCTATCACATTATAAAAAAAGCCATTCTAAAAGTAAGAATGGCCTTTTTTAAACTTTAATTTTCATTTATTCTGCTGAATTATTTTCAGGAGAATCATCTTCTTCAGATTCGGATTTGTCATCCTCAGAAGTTGGTTCAGGAAGGATAGGATCTCCGTTCTCATCTAGCTCTACTTCATCTTCTTCGTCTTGTCTAATCACCTTAGCCACTGCAGCTATCTCATCATTTCCTTTTAAGTTTATTAAACGAACACCTTGGGTGTTTCTACCCATCGTTCTTAAATCAGAAAGTTGCAACCTAATAGCCACGCCAGATTTATTGATAATCATTACATCATCTTCATCTGTTACATTCTTTATGGCTATTAACTCACCAGTTTTATCAGTGATATTGATGGTTTTAACTCCTTTACCACCTCTATTGGTCACTCTGTAATCAGCTATAGCAGAACGTTTTCCATACCCTTTTTCTGCTACTACGAGAATATCAGACTCATCTCCGCTGGTTACACAGATCATGCCGATAACTTCATCTTTAGGACTTTGAAGAGTAACTCCTTTAACTCCTTGTGCAGTTCTACCAACAGCTCTTACTTTTTGTTCTGGGAAACGAATAGCTTTACCGCTCTTGAGGGCCATTACTATTTCATTTTCGCCATTCGTAAGTCTAGCTTCTAGCAGCTCATCATTGTCCTTAATAGTGATGGCATTAATTCCATTAGTTCTAGGCCTAGAGTAAGCTTCTAATGTAGTTTTCTTAATCATTCCCTGCTTCGTACACAGAATAACATTGTTTCCATTAATGTACTCCTCATCCTTAAGATTTAATACAGGTATGTAAGCTAACACCTTGTCATCGGACTCAATATTTAGCAGGTTCTGAATAGCTCTTCCTTTAGAAGTTTTGGTTCCTTCTGGGATTTCAAATATTCTCATCCAGAAACACTTCCCTTTCTGTGTGAATATTAGTAGATAATTATGGTTCGTTGCTCCGAATAAATGCTCTAAGAAATCTTCATTTCTGGTAGTACTCGCCTTACTTCCTACTCCTCCTCTATTCTGGGTCTTATATTCTCTTAAAGAAGTTCTTTTTATATATCCAGCATGAGAGATGGTTACGATTACATCTTCATCAGGAATCATATCTTCTATAGAAAGGTCAGCTCCAGAGTATTCTATTTTACTTCTTCTTTCATCACCATACTTTACCTTGATTTCGATAAGCTCATCTTTGATAATCTGGAATCTCACTTCTTCACTTCCTAATATCTCTTCTAAACGAGCGATGGTGGACATTAGCTCTTCATATTCTGCTTTTATCTTCTCGCTTTCTAGACCAGTTAATTTCTGAAGCCTCATGTCCAGAATAGCTCTGGCTTGGAGTTCAGATAATTCAAAGGTTTTTATTAACCCCTCTCTTGCTATCTCAGGAGTCTTACTAGCTCTTATTAATTTGATTACTTCGTCTAAGTTATCTAACGCTATTAATAAACCTTCTAATATGTGTGCCCTCTCTTGCGCTTTTCTTAGTTCGTATTGGGTTCTTCTTATTACAACATCATGCCTATGTTCTACGAAGTTTGATATTAAACTTTTTAAGTTTAACATTTCAGGTCTTCCTTTAACTAGGGCGATATTGTTAACTGAAAAACTAGATTGCAATGCTGTAAACTTGTATAATTTATTAAGCACCACATTAGGAATAGCATCACGTTTAAGTTCATAAACGATTCTCATTCCATTTCTATCAGACTCATCCCTAATCTCAGATATGCCGTCTAGTTTTTTATCATTAACAAGGTCTGCTGTTTTCTTTATCATATCTGCCTTATTCACT
This sequence comes from Cryomorphaceae bacterium ASP10-05a, assembly GCA_000981645.1. Classification (GTDB taxonomy): domain Bacteria; phylum Bacteroidota; class Bacteroidia; order Flavobacteriales_D; family Sanyastnellaceae; genus ASP10-05a. The sequence continues at coordinate 74,670 of LAQC01000019.1, forward strand.
TGATAAGGAATTTCATCTACGATAATCATTTCTCTCCCAGACTTCATCTCTTCAAACCTGGCTCTACCCCTCATTACGATACGCCCTCTACCGGTTTCAAAAGCATCTTTAACACCTTCATATCCGTATATTGTACCGCCTGTAGGGAAATCTGGAGCTTTCACATGCTGCATTAGCTCCTCTATCGTAACATCGTTGTTTTCTATATATGCTATGGTACCATCTATTACCTCACTTAAATTGTGAGGAGGCATATTAGTAGCCATACCTACTGCAATTCCGCTGGCTCCATTACACAACAAACTTGGTATTCTAGCTGGAAGTACTACTGGTTCTTCTAAAGAATCATCAAAGTTTGGTCTAAAATCAACGGTCTCCTTATCTAAATCCGCGAGCATTTCCTCGGCTATCTTTTTCAACCTAGCCTCAGTATACCTCATAGCTGCAGGATTATCTCCATCTATCGAACCGAAGTTTCCTTGTCCATCTACAAAAGGATATCTCAATGACCAATCTTGGGCCATTCTTACCATAGAGTCGTATACAGAAGTATCTCCATGCGGATGGTACTTCCCTAATACTTCTCCAACGATTCTTGCAGATTTCTTGTGAGCTCTATTGCTAAATACTCCTAAATCCAACATTCCATATAGAACTCTCCTATGAACAGGCTTTAATCCATCTCTAACATCGGGTAAAGCTCTAGAGACTATTACGGACATCGAGTAATCGATGTACGCTGACTTCATTTCTTCTTCTATACTAATCGGTACTATTTTTTCTCCGTCTGCCATTTAGTCTGTTTTAAAAATTTAGCACGTCATTTGATATTGTTTAGATTGAGACTTATTAGTTGAAAAATATCTTTCAAAATATTAGTCTCACTAAATACCAAATTTGCTCAACGCGCGAAGGTAAATCAACCGTTAGGACTAAGCCGTGGATTTAAGATGGAATTATTCACAAAATTTGGTGAAAAATTGACATCCACGTGACGTAGATGTAGCCTTCCAATATCTAAATTTGATAATACAGCGTATAAATGTATATTGAAAAGTAATAACCAGTAAAGAAAACGATTAGATGGACGCTAAATTTTCAAAGAAAGTACGATCAGTAATAACTAACAGTAGAGAAGAAGCTGTGAGATTAAATCACGGTTATATAGGTGTAGAGCATCTTTTACTTGGAATAATTTTAGAAAATGACTGCATGGCGGTAAAAATTCTAGAATCTCTAGATGTAGATATAAAGAAACTGAGAAACCTTATAGAGCTCTCTACTAAATCCTCTACTTCTACCGTTACGGGTAATAAGAATACTATTCCGCTAGTTAAGCAGGCGGAAAAAATATTGAAAATCACCTATTTAGAGGCTAGACTTTTCAAAAGTGCGGTTATTGGCACTGAACATTTACTCTTATCTATTTTAAAGGATCAAGATAATGTGGCTACAAAGTCATTAGCTCAATTCCAAATCGATTACGATTTGGCTAAAGATGAATTCGAATCAATTATAGCAAACGACAAAGAAATGGATATGCCAAGAAGTGAATTCCCAGGATCCCATGATGAGGAAGATGAGGTGCCTTTCAGCTCTGGAGGAAGCGGAGGAAATGCAGGTGGAGGAAGACAAGGAAAGAAAGGTGACCCTAAGAGTAAAACACCTGTTTTAGATAATTTCGGAAGAGATTTAACTAAAATGGCTGAAGAAAATAAGTTAGACCCTATAGTAGGTAGAGATGCTGAAATAGAACGTGTCTCTCAAATCCTTAGTAGAAGGAAGAAAAACAATCCTATTCTCATAGGTGAGCCAGGTGTTGGTAAATCTGCTATAGCTGAGGGCTTAGCGCTTAGAATAGTTCAAAAGAAAGTTTCTAGAGTCTTATTCGGAAAAAGAATAGTAACCCTAGATATAGCTTCTTTAGTCGCAGGAACTAAATATAGAGGTCAATTCGAGGAAAGAATGAAAGCCGTGATGAGCGAGCTTGAAAAAACAAGAGATGTAATTCTATTCATAGATGAGATTCACACAATAGTAGGTGCAGGTGGGGCTTCCGGTTCGCTTGATGCTTCTAATATGTTTAAACCGGCTTTGGCAAGAGGTGAAATTCAATGTGTAGGCGCTACTACTTTAGATGAGTACAGACAGTACATAGAGAAAGACGGTGCCTTGGAAAGAAGATTCCAAAAGGTTATCGTAGAGCCTACTAATGTAGAAGAGACAATTCAAATTCTTAATAACATCAAGGAGAGGTATGAAGATCATCATAGTGTTACTTACACAGAGGCTGCGATACAGGCGTGTGTTAAGTTAACCACTCGATATATCTCTGACAGATTTCTTCCAGACAAAGCCATAGACGCCCTGGATGAAGTAGGTTCTAGAGTGCATCTTCAAAACATTAATGTTCCTCAGGAAATTCTGGATGTGGAAAAGCAGATAGAGGAAGTTAAGGAAGAAAAAAACGATGTAGTTAAGAGTCAGAAATATGAAGAAGCTGCTAAGCTTAGAGATAAAGAAAGACAACTCGGAGAAAAACTAGATGAGGCCAAAAACAAATGGGAAGAAGATTCTAAAAATCATAGAGAGGTAGTTACCGCTGATCATGTAGAAGAAGTCGTAGCTATGATGACAGGAATTCCTGTTCAAAGAATAGCCGAGAAAGAGAGTGGTAAACTAGCTAGAATGGAGGAAGATCTTCAGGGTACAGTGATAGGGCAAGATGAGGCGGTAAAGAAAGTAGCTAAAGCGATAAAACGTAATAGAGCTGGATTAAAAGACCCAAATAGACCGATAGGTTCTTTTATCTTCTTGGGGCCAACCGGTGTAGGTAAAACTCAACTAGCTAAAGAATTATCTAAGAATCTTTTTGATTCTGAAGATTCACTTATTCGTATGGATATGAGTGAGTACATGGAGAAATTTGCAGTTTCTAGATTAGTAGGAGCTCCTCCTGGATACGTAGGTTATGAAGAAGGTGGTCAATTAACAGAGAAAGTTAGAAGAAAGCCCTACTCTATCGTATTATTAGATGAGATAGAAAAAGCTCATCCTGATGTATTCAATCTACTTCTTCAAATTTTAGACGATGGTCAATTGACTGACTCTTTAGGAAGAAAAGTAGATTTCAAGAATACGATTATCATTATGACTTCTAATATTGGAGCGAGACAACTACAGGACTTCGGGACTGGCGTAGGATTCGGGACTGGCGCTAAAGCGGCTAACAACAAGGATGATCAGAAAGGTGTTATTGAAAATGCATTAAAAAAGGCTTTTGCTCCTGAATTTCTCAATAGAGTGGATGATTTAGTTTTATTTAATTCACTTACTAAAGGTGATATTCATAAGATCATCGATATTGAATTAGCTAAACTTTATAGCAGAGTAGATGATTTAGGATACAAACTAAAGCTTACTGATGCTGCAAAGGATTACATCAGTGATAAAGGATACGATGCTAAATTCGGAGCGAGACCTCTTAAAAGAGCTATACAGAAATATGTCGAAGATGCTTTAGCCGAAGAGATTATTAACTCTAATATCCAAGAGGGTGATTCTATTTCTATTGACTTCGATAAGAAGAAGGAAGAAATCTCTATCAAAGTTAAAAAAGGAGATAAGAAAGAATCTACAAATGAGGATGAAGATTAATCTTAAAGAAGACAAAATAAGAAAAGCCGTTTCTATTTATAGAAACGGCTTTCTGTTTTTTGGCCTAGCCATTTTTCTTTCCTTGGCACCATCGACTAGCCATGGTCAAAACCCTTCTGATTTAATCTACCAAAAGGACTCGTTAAAAGCAGACCTCGTGGACTTAAAAAAAATGATTTATGAATCTCATGAAAATCCATTCTTCTATGTCGATTCTACCGCATTCGAATTCGCATTTGATTCAATTTACCAAAGTATAAACGAGGACATTAGCCTAGCTGAGTTTAGCACTAAGATTAGTCAACTACTACAGCTCTTAAAAGACTCACACACAACTCTAAACTTAAGCAGATTTTTTAATTTCACTCGAGCGAAGGATGCACTTAACTTATACTTTATCACTTCAAGAATAGGTGACGATTTAATTTTGAGAAAGGACTACTTGGACAGCATACCTTCAGGGGCAGTCATAACCAGTATAAATGGAATAACTGCAGAGACGATTTTAAAAGATGTGGAGCCGTATTATTTTTATGAGGGCAATTCTTTAGAACAAGCGCCTATGCTATTAGCAGGCATTGCTCCTAAAATAGTCGCCTTAAAATACGGTGTAGAATTGTCAAACAAAATAGAGTTTTCATACAATGGTGTTCCAAGGAGAATAGATTACCCTGGTATTACTTACAAGACAATCAAGAAGGATAAACGAAGCGATAGTACCAACCCATATAAAATAGAAACTGAAGAAGGAACAGCTTTTCTTAAAATAGGAAGTTTCTCTGCTAAATCTGACAGGTATTACGAACGCTTTTTAAGAAAGAGTTTTAAAAAAATAAATAACCAGAAGACTGATTCATTAGTCATAGACCTAAGGAACAATTTAGGAGGAAGTGTCTGGCGAATGGAGGAGCTGTTCACCTATTTGTCTGGCCCAGACGTCCTATCACCCCATAGTATTTCTATGGTTAAAAGTCCGCTTAGTAGTAAAAAATATGAAGAACTAACTAAAGGTCTTGGAGGGTGGATTAGAGTTCATCTTTTTAAAAAAAATGATAAGATGCGTGTGTTTAGAGAAGTAGCAGGCACTCCACTTCATCAAAGGGATACGTTTATTTATAAAGTTTATAGTGCAAAGAAGAAACACGCTTTTAATGGAACTAAAACTCTTTTCATTAATCATTTCTCTGGCAGCGCGAGCGTCCTATTTACATCGCAGTTCAAATCTCTTAGGTTTGGAAAAATTATGGGCACACCTTGTTTAGGCCCTTTTGGAGGGACGTGGGGTGATGCTACTCCTTACCTGTTAAATAGAAGTGGGTTACTCGTAAGTATCTCTGTATTAAAATTACATATAAACTCTTCTCAAGCATCTTCGCCAGAGAGTATTCAACCTGACCAATATTATTCTCCAACTATTAATGATATCCAGCAAAACATTGATGGACTCAAGAGATATTACATCTCTAAAGAAGCTGACCAATAGCTCAAAATCTATTTTACGCCCTTAATGAAAACACGTTAGGCTCTCAGTTAAATCTAAAAAATCCGGTAATAAAAGTTTAACCGCCTCAAGCTTAAAGGCTGTGTACAATAATTACATCAAACTCTTTAGGTCTTTGGATAAGGACTTTTTTAAACTCTCCTATTTCATATCTAAAAGCGAACTGTTTTGTTAGCTTTAACTGCTAAGACTCACTTACTTTTACTTCAAAAAAAAGTATGTCTAATGTTTTAATTACAGGTGGGTCTGGACTAGTAGGAACGGCTCTTTCCAGTTTATTAGCCGAACAGGGTCACTCGGTAAAACACTTGAGCAGAACTAGAAACCTAAGTGCTGCTTTTCCTGCATACGAATGGAACCTAAACGAAGGAACAGCAGATGATGAAGCTTTTCATGGTATAGATTATATTTTTCATCTGGCAGGTGCGAATATATCTGATGGGAAATGGACAAATGACAGAAAGAAGATTATTACTGACAGCAGAGTTAAGTCTGGCGAACTACTTGCCAAAAAAGTCAAGGAATTAAACATTCCTTTAAAAGCCTTTATAGCAGCTAGCGCCACAGGGTACTACGGGAGTTTAACATCTGAGAAAATATTTAATGAGACGGACTCTGCAGCTGATGATTTTCTAGGAACCGTCTGCAAGAAATGGGAGGACTCATCCCTAAAGTTTCAAGATATGAATATTAGAACTGTCCTACTGAGAACAGGCGTAGTTCTCACCTTAAATGGAGGGGCATTAAAAAAACTTTATACTCCAGTTAAATTAGGAATAGCAACTCCAATAGGCAGCGGAAAACAATATATGCCATGGATACATATAAAAGATTTATGTAAATTATACTTAGAGGTCATGAATAAAGATAGCTTTTCTGGACCATACAATGCTGTGTCTCCCAAGCATATCGATAATAATACATTCATTAAAAAGCTGGCGAAATCGGCAAAAAGACCGTTTTGGCCATTAAATGTACCTAGTTTTATTATACATTTACTCTTTGGAGAAATGAGTACGATCATACTTAACGGCAGCAGAATATCCTCCTTAATGGCTGTTAAACAGGGTTTTGTCTTCGAATACGCAGATTTAGAAATGACTTTTAATGATTTAATTTAAAAAAAAATTATTTTTTTTGTCGAGTGTATGAATAACTCCCCGACCTTTGCGGCATAAATAAAACATATTATGAGTAACGGAACAGTAAAATTTTTTAACAATGCCAAAGGTTTTGGCTTCATCACTCCAGAAGACGGAGGAAAAGATGTATTTGTACACGCTAACAACTTAAACGGTGATATCACTGAAGGAGATAAAGTTAGCTTCGACATCGAAGAAAGCCCAAAAGGATTAAATGCAACTAACGTAAGCGTTCTATAAGAATATATACAGTAAGTTTTAAGACTTTAAAAGCCTCTCATTTTTTGAGAGGCTTTTTTTATGCCCTGTTTTTTTCATTCTAAATCAGATTATTAGTCTGTGATGGAATAACCCCCAATGACCCGTGCGCAATACATACCCTATAATCCATTTGTATGGATAGTGTCGACTCAGAAAATTATTGCACCGCAGCAAAGAAGTGCTGAAAATTTTTAATAGAAGAGGATATTTCTTCTCCAATTCCTCTGTAACTTTGAGACATGTACTTTACTCAAGACTTTTTGGACTTTTTTATAGAGCTAGCTGGAAATAACCAAAAGGAATGGATGGATGACAATAGAGCAAGGTACCATTCTTCTGTAAAGGAGCCTTTCGAGAATTTCGTGAGTGATTTGATCAGTAGTTTGCAGAAAATTGACTCGAGTATTCAGCCTAATCCTAAGGATTGTATTTTTAGAATTAATAAAGACATTCGTTTCAGTAAGGATAAATCTCCTTATAAAACTGACCGATCTGCTGTACTCTCTAAATTTGGAAGAAAGAACAAGGAATACCCTGGGTATTATGTAAGACTTTCTCCTGAAAGTTGTCAAATAGGCGGAGGAGCTTATTCTCTTCAGAAAGAAAATCTATTATTTCTTAGAGAGAAGATTCTCTTTAACGCAGATGAATGGCATGAACTCATAGCTGATAGAAAATTTATTAAACACTTTAAAAAAGGCATACAGGGAGAAAAGAACAAATTAATCCCTAGAGAGTTTAAAGGAAAAGAGCTTACGTCTGATTACATTATGAATAAACAATTCTACTTCATGTCTGATCACTCCTCTGATATAATACTGAGAGAAGACTTAGTCCAGTACTGTATAGAACGACATAAAACAACCTTAAAAATCAAAAACTTCATGGCCGAAGTATTCGAAAGTTAACACTCATGGAAACATACGCAAATGCTCTTCTTATAGCCATTCCGGCTTTTATAGTTCTTATGCTGATAGAATTGGCATATGGCTATTTCAAACATAATCAAACATATACCGTACTGGATACGGTAGCCAGTATTAGTTCTGGTCTTATTAACGTATTGAAGGATTCTCTAGGACTTATCGTTATTCTTATCTCCTACCCTTTTCTTTTAAGTCATCTTTCTGTTCTAACTCTTGAGGCTACTATTCCTACTTTTATTATCGCATTTATCTCTCTGGATTTAGCTACTTACTGGAATCATAGGCTGAGTCATAAGGTAAATGTATTTTGGAATTTACACGTGATTCATCACAGTAGTGAGGAGTTTAATCTCGCTTGCGCTCTACGCCAGCCGATTTCTAACATTTTAGGATTCTTCGCTATATTTTTAATTCCTGCTGCTATTTTGGGCGTTCCTGATGAGCTAATAAAAGTGCTCACTCCTTTGCATTTATTTCTACAGTTCTGGTACCACACTAAACACATAGGAAAGCTAGGGTGGCTGGAATATGTTTTAGTTACTCCATCGCAGCATAGAGTCCACCATGCGATTAATGAAATTTATCTCGACAAGAATCTTTCTGCCATATTCAGTATTTGGGATAGAGTGTTCGGTACATTCCAAGAAGAGTTGGAAAGCGTACCTCCTGTGTATGGAGTGCTAAAACCTGTGAGTACATGGAACCCGGTAATCATTAATTTTCAACATTTCTATGGAATAGCTAAAGATGCTTGGAGAACTAGAAACTGGGCTGACAAATTTAAAATATGGTTCATGCCTACTGGCTGGAGGCCAGATGACGTAACAGTAAAACATCCTATAGAAATAACGAAGGACCCATACGCTCAAGTAAAATACAAAACCACTTACTCTAACCTATTCTCTGGCTACTTTATAGGTCAAATGCTTTTTACTGTTACTGGAATTCTACTCCTTTTCTATTTCTTTGGAGAGTTAACTCGTATGCAATTATTGTGCTCAGGAATATTCCTATCGATAGGGATATTTGGATATAGCGGCTTAATGGACCGGTATAGATGGGCAGGCATATTCGAATTAGGCAGAGCGCTTTTAGGATTAATAGTGGCTTTCATATTTCCTGAAGTCTTAGGATTAACAATTTTTCCTGAGTCCATTTTAGGCATTTTAACAATTTACTTCGTGCTTAGTTTCGCATTTACGTTTTACTTCGCGTTTTTAGATAAAGGATTTTCTTTATCTGCGGTGCAAACGTCATAGTTAATGAACATTTATTACCTCATTTTATACCTCACCCCTCTTCTTATTCTTTACAGTTACAGGTCAGTACACCTCGTGACTGAAGGAATGTCTCCTAAACCAAAATGGGCTGTCAGAATCATCTATTTATTAGTAACTGTAGTCGTTTATGCATCTACTACCTACCTAGCAGTGAATAGAGAGAAGTACGAGGGAAATGATTTCATTAGACAATATACCATTATAGGCGCCATCACTTTATCGGTAACTATTCTTAGTATTTCGGTATTTCAGCTTCTCTCTGATTTAGTTCTGGGAGTTAGACTGGCTTCTGCGGGCATATCTAGTAATTCTAATCCTGGAGAACCTATCTCTAGATGGACATTTCTATCGAAGGTAGCATTAGGTGCTGGCGGAGTTATGCTCGGTTCTTTTTTATGGGGAACGACCAAAGGAATTTATGGATGGCGAATTCTTGTCAATAAATGCTCGTTTAAAAACCTACCACAAGCCTTCGATGGAACTAGAATAGTTCAAATATCGGACTTACACTTAGGCAGTTTTAGAGAAAACTTCGGCCCTTTAGAAGAAGCGGTACAATTAATCAATGATCTAAACCCAGATTATATCTTCTTTACTGGAGACTTAGTGAATGAGAAACCAGAAGAAGCTGCTCCATGGGTTCATGTATTTAAGAAACTGAAAGCTAAAAATGGGAAATATGCCATTCTCGGAAATCATGATTACCGCTGGGGAAAAACAAACCCTGAGTTAGAAGCAAAAAACAGAATAGGAGTGAAAACTATTTTGGAAGAAATGGACTTCACTCCGTTATTAAACGAACACAGAATTTTAGAGAAAAATGGTGAAAGAATAGGGCTCGTAGGAGTAGAAAACTGGGGATATTCTCCAGAAGGATGGTTTCCTACCTATGGTGATTATAAAAAATCAGTGGAAGGAATGGAAGAAGTACCCTTTAACATATTACTAAGTCATGATCCTACTCACTGGGAGCATCATATAAAAGGAAAAGAAGCCGTAGACTTGACTCTCTCTGGTCATACGCACGGTGGTCAAATGGGAATCACTATTCCTGGATTGTTTGAATTTAGCGTAGCCAAATTTCTATATAAAAGGTATGCTGGCTCATACTCAGAAGGTCATCAGCATTTATACATAAACAGAGGAATGGGATTTTTAATCTTCCCTGGGCGTGTAGGCATGCCGCCAGAGATAACACTTCACGAGATTAATAAAGCTTAAAATTAGTGTAGTATTTATTTCCGCTAGTGAACTTATTGATTTTTTATCTATTCTGAAAAAAATCATCTTATGGTCCTTTCCTGGTGGTGTAAAAAAGCACTGTTGACAAATGCCGTGATACTTTAAGAACATTAAGGAGATAAATGAATAGCTTGCAATAAGAACTAACAATTAAATCTTAAAAAAATGGAATGGTACTTAAAAGTAGTTAGAGACAACTATGCAAACTTTAGTGGCAGAGCAAGGAGAAAAGAATTATGGATGTTCGTCTTATTCAATTCTATCTTTGGTATAGCAGCTA
>LAQC01000019.1:85001-110665 GCA_000981645.1 Cryomorphaceae bacterium ASP10-05a
ATGGACTTGCAGTTTTTATTCCTGGTTTAGCTGTGATAGTCAGAAGACTTCATGACGTAGGCAAAAGTGGGTGGATGTATTTAATTTTTCTAATACCACTAGTAGGTAGTATTTGGCTTTTGGTGTTATTGGTTACTGATAGTAAACCCGGAGAGAACAAATGGGGACCTAATCCTAAAGAAGTAGATAGCTCATTTGATTCTGGAGATATAACTTTAGATAAGAACATTTAACTTGCAACTTCAAATCATATTTGAAAAGCCTTCTTCTGAGAAGGCTTTTTTGTCTTCTGTACTTCAATTCTTCGGTTTTAATCTCAAACCTCTTCTTACAAAATCATTCATCATTCTAAGTGATTCTTTCGTGAATTAATTTAGCTTTTTGGTGAGGTTTCCGGCATAACTAAAACAAGGCTTGAAGCGTTATTTGCACATATATATTAAAAAATGCCAGTTTATCAATTTTATAAAGAGCAAAAAATACATACTACCGTAGATGAAATCTGGGATTTTGTTTCTTCACCAGGAAATTTAAAAGAGATTACTCCTGATTATATGGGGTTTGAAATTACTACTGGTCACACAAGTGACGTTATGTACCCAGGAATGATTATTAGCTATAAGGTGAGTCCGATTTTAGGAATTAAAATGCCTTGGGTAACGGAAATAACTCATGTCTCAGAGAAAGATTACTTCGTAGATGAACAGAGAAAAGGTCCCTATAAAATTTGGCATCACGAGCATAAAATAATTCAAACCGATGATGGCGTGATTATGACAGATTTAATCACATACGAGCCTCCATTCGGTTTTTTAGGCGGTATCGCTAATAAACTGTTTATTAAAAAACAGCTCAACGCTATTTTCGAGTACAGGAAAAAAGTTATAGATGAAAAGTATAATAAAAATGTGGTGACGTTTAAAAATGCAAAACAATCTGCATAAACAAGAAAAGGACTACAACTAGAACAATAAATTCTCTCTATCTTTATTACACCTTGAACATCTGTATATGAGGTATATTATCTTCTAGGTAAATCTTCCCGACCTTCTCAAAACCTAGTCTTTCATAAAACTTCCTAAGGTGCTCCTGAGCAGAGATTCTTATCTCAGTTTCTCCCAAAGATTCTATATAATCTATTCCATCCTGCATGAGCTGGTGGCCAAGCTTATATTTTCTGTAGGATTCTTTAATAATCACTCGGCCTATAGCTATCTCTTTATAAGAAACGCCTTTATCTAAAATTCTTATGTAACCGATAACATCTCCTTCTTCGGTCTCATAGTAAAGATGAGTAGCATTCTGGTCCTTACCATCTAAATCTGAATACGGACAATCCTGCTCTACCACGAACACATCTATTCTTAGTTGAATTATTTTGTACAATTCATCTAAGCTTAATTCATTGAATTTTTTAATTCTTCTATGGTGTTTGCTCTCTTTCATATTTATTTTAAGCGTTTAAATGTAAAATATATAAATTTTTATATCTAAATATCAACTAGTTAAAGTCGCACTAATGAATAACCCTCAATTACTGTAACCAACCTTTTCTCATACCCGTAAACTTAAGAGAATTGGTTATTCAAAATGAAGTTAATAGTTAATAACAGCGTATAATTATTAAGGTTTAATAAAGAAAGGGCCCAGACTGTAAAAAGTCTGGGTTTTTTTTGTGCTTATTATTTTAAGCGAAGTCTAGCTACATTTGTACTCATGGCTAAATCTCTTAAAAATATTAATCCTGTTCTCCCAGATTTGGAAATTACGTCTTTAGATGCTCCTGAAAGAATAAATTGGAGTAGTGTTTCTGGTCAGATTATCTCTGTAATGAACATAGAGAGGGGGTTGTTTTATACACTTATTGAGTTACTCTTTAGGCCAGGAAAAGCGGTTAGAATTCATTTATTCAAAAACAGAAAGAGGCTTTTAAATCCTATTCGATTTTTAGCCTTATCTACTACCCTAGCCACTTTAGTTACCTTTCATTATTTCTCGATTTCAGAACTCTCTGAAACGATCAACGTAAGTATTAGTTCTGAACAAGACGAGCTTACTCCTTTTAATAATGACTTGATGGCCATTATAGGAAACCGACTGATAGACATGTTTAAGCAATTTACCAATCTTAGTTATTTCTTCTTAGCTCCTGCTGGAGCTATCGCTGCATGGTTTTTTGTAAGAAAAAAGTATACTGTCCCTGAATTAGCGGTGGCTAATTGTTACATGTGGTCTATGGTAAACTGTGTTACCCTCATTTTTACTCCATTGAGAAATTACGAAGGATTAGAAAATGTAGGAGACGGAGTTACTCTATTCTTTGTAATTCTTTATCCGCTATTCTTTTACACATCATTCTTTAATGAAGGCGTTAAGGGATTCGTAAAAGCATTCTTCGTAAATGGGATTAACTATTTTCTTGCCCTTCTCTTCTTTGTAATCTTTGCCGTATTTACGTTTTACGATATAGAAACTCTTCTTAAACCTAATGCATCCTTCTTCTAGAGATGTATTAAAAGAAACTAGAAATCTCCGAAAAGAAGTGCCCTATGAATTTATAATTCACTGCCAGGATAAATACCACTCCGAATATAGCTCCTGAGATATGCGCATCATGGGCTATACTCGTCCCTCCTCTCTTGTTCATATACGCTTCATAGATAAAAAGTCCTATACCCATCACTATAGCTGGAATAGGGAACGGAATAAACATGAGATGTAACGTATTCAATGGAAACAGTACAATATAAGCCAGCAGAATAGCAGAAACGGCTCCTGAAGCTCCTAAAGAATTGTAGCTTGGATTGGAAGAATGTTTTCTCATAGCTGGAACTACAGCGTATAAGAACCCTCCCACATAGAGGATAGTGTAAATTATCCTTCCTTTAAGTACTCCCCAAAAAGGGATTTCAGGGAAAGTCATCGTCCATAAAACGGGGTCAGTAAACACCTGCTCTAAGGTTAAGCCAAAACCAAAAAACACATACATGTTAAACCCTAAGTGCATATAATCTGAATGGATGAATGCATGGGTAAATGCTCTATACCATTGGTTGTGTTCTTTTACTAGGTAAGGATTAAAAAGCCAATTGCTCTTTAGTTCTTTGTTATTAAATGCTGCTAATGAAGCTAGAATAGTAATGCCTAAAATGACAAACGTGATGGGAGTCTCAGAAAAATTCATGTGTTAGCTTGTGTGATCTGTAACTATAACCCACTGCCCATCTACTTTTTTCCAAATAAGCGAAAAATGACCTCCTACATCCAATGTATCTCTTTCTAGATTCCATGAACCTAACATGTAAGCCGCATCGACAGATAAAATATCTAATTTCTTTACTTCGAACTCTAAAGTACCCATTTCTTTCTGTGTAGGATAACCCGCTTTATAAGCGTCTAAAGTCTCTTGCCATCCATACCTCACTCCGGTTTTACTCATAAAAGCCATAGAATCACTTTTCCAGTAATGCTCCATAAATGTTGGAATATCACCCGCGTTCCATGCCAATTTCTGAGCCTCTAGATTGGTTTTAATAATTGAAATGGTTTTGGCTTTATCATGCAGCACCTCTACCCGTTGCTGTTGACAACTGAATAGCAACATACTGATAGCCACTAAATATAAATTTTTCATTTTGTTTTTCTTAAAAAGCTTCTCCAATAGTAAAATAAAAATTGGTTCCCTCAGGAGTAAACGCATAATCTACTCTAATTTTAATTCCCTTTTCTTTGTCTAAGGTGTAGCGCAGACCAGCACCATAGGTATATCTCCATTTACTATTAGCTAACTCCTTTAATGAAGGCATTACACTTCCTGTGCTCAAGAAACCTACTCCACCTATTCTTCTCCAGATATTTCTTCTAACTTCTATCTGCGGAACTATACAAACATCGTCTATGTATCTGCCCTCTAGGTATCCTCTTAATCTTTTAGTCCCACCTAGTCTAGCTTTTTGGAAAAACGGAACATCTCCCCAGTTAATATCTGCGTATAACTGCGCTGCCAGCGTTACTTTCTTCAAACTCCAAAACTTCCTAGCATCTAAGCGCACCCTACCGAAGTCAAACTCACTGCCTATGGCTTTATTAAACCCTTGATAAAGGAGACTCACATAACTTCCTTTAGACGTGCTGTAGACATTGTCTCTTTTATCTAATCTAACCACCGGACCAAATCCACTTATGACTCCCCCCGATTCTCCTAGGACATCGGTTGAATCTAAAATTCTTCCTGCTTCTGTTTTATAGATGTCAGGAGTATCTATCCAATACCTAAAACCAGCAAAAATATCTTTTCTCACTTTCTTCAAGCCGTCTACTTGAAGCCTAAAATAACGCGAATTATAATTTTCAAAGTCTTCTTTTTTGCTATCATCACCTAGTCCATAGAAAGGATATATATAATCATAATATCCAAACTCGCCCTCTATTACATTACTCCACTCATCCAGGTAAATATTAAAAGGCAGATAAATCAACACCTGTTTACGCTGCGTATATGAAGCGGCCAACTGCAGCTGGCTAGAAGGACTGATGCTGTCATTCCTGTCTATATAAAAATTATATATTCCTCCTGCACCGAAGCCCCACTCAGTTTCTGGAGTGTAATATGCCGCTGGAAATCCTATTAATAAATTCTTTCTTTCGCTACTGATTGTGTCGTTTTCTTGCGTAGCAATATCTGCACCTTCTTCCTGACCGTTTCCGTGGAAAAAGCTCAAGAGAAAAAATAGAAGAAGGAAATTCTTAAACATTAAGCCAAGATACTATGTGATTGTTTACTTTCGAAAACGATTGAAAAAAGATATACCTATTGCAACGCAGATATTATAAATTTAACAAGCCATACGGCTACCTATCACAGTTTACTGATGAAGGAAAATGGAAAGGTCTCTCCCAAATTCTAAACCTGCCTGATGATGTATACGGTGTGGGAAGATTAGATGCCGAGTCTGAAGGTTTACTTCTTTTAACCAATGACACTTCTATTAATCAACGGCTTCTCCTACCTAAAAATAAGCATGAAAGATGTTATTATGTTCAAGTAGATGGGGAAATTACCAATGAGGCTTTGGCTCAACTCGCTAAATCTGTCACTATAAAAGTGAGTAAAAAAGCTTACAATACACTGCCTGCCAAAGCCAATGTATGTGCGCAGCCAGATTTTATTTGGGAAAGAGACCCGCCTATTCGAATAAGGAAATCTATTCCTACTTCATGGGTGAAACTCATACTGAGTGAAGGTAAAAATAGACAAGTAAGAAAAATGACTGCTGCTGTAGGATTTCCTACACTTAGACTGGTTAGATTTTCTATAGAAGAGCTTTCTTTAGCTCATCTGGAACCCGGAGAAATGAAAGAATGTAATGAGAGTGAGTTTAAAACGATGCTCCACTTGTAATTTTACTAGATATTAGCGGCATGAAGTATATGATAAATATCATTCGATTAATCTTAATAGTAATTATAGCAGCTTATGGCTCTACGATAGGGCTAATCATTCTGCTATTTACCGGTTCTACTGATAAATGCATTAACACTGCAGTATACTTATTCTCGAACGGTGTAATGTTTGTGTGCGGCACTAAATTTGAGAAATATGGAAATCAGGATATAGAAAAGTCTCCTGGTAAAATTTATGTTTCTAATCATGAGAGTCACATAGATCCTCCAGCTGTTTCATTAGCTTGTCCACACCCGCTCTATTACCTAGCTAAAAAGGAAATGAAATACGTGCCCTTTATTGGCTGGTACATATGGTTAACAGGGATGATTTTCATAGATAGAAAGAATAAAATAAAATCTACAGAGTCCATAAAAATAGCTGGGGAAAAGGTTAAGAACGGAAAAAATGTAATTTCATTTGCCGAAGGAACTAGATCTAAAACGGGTGAACTTATGCCTTTTAAGAAAGGTGCCTTTAGAATGGCCAAAACTCATGGGCTGGATATCGTGCCAATTGGTATTTTGGGAAGCAGAGATATTATGGCGTCAGGAAGCCTAAGGATACACTCTGGAAAAACACTGAAAGTAAATATAGGAGAAGTCATAAAAGCAGAAGATCATGCAGACTTAACCTTAGACGAACTATCAAAACTAACTCGTGAGAAGGTAAAAGAGCTTATAGAAGAGCTGAAAAGAAAGTAGAAATCAATGCAAGACTACCTTTTACATCTTAGAAAATTAGGCTTAGGGCCAGATGCTTCGATGGCTGAAGTAAAGAGCGCTTTCAGAAAAAACGCCAAACATTTACACCCCGATGTTAATCCTTCTGCCAGTGCGAAGGATGAATTTGCGCGGCTTAGGTTCTCTTATGATTTTATTCTTTCCTACAGAAACACTAAGAGAACGCAACAGAATTATAAGAAAAGAGAACCTATAAAAAAAGATGACGATCTTAATCTCAAAAAAAAATATGGGACTCACAAAAACTGGGATTTCGAAGAAACGCGAAAGAAAAGAGCAGATGCACAAGAACGAGCAGAAAACCTAAAACAAGAGTATTTAGCTTCTGAAGAATATACGCTAAGGCTAGTCTTTAGCCGATTCTTTAATTACGTGGCACTTTTTCTATTGATGATTATTGTAGGTTTAATGATTAAGTTTCCGCTAGAAAGGGGGCTGGGAGGATTTTTAACGTTTCCGATATTATTCGCTATCGGCTTTCCTTTGTGGTGGGCCTATGTGAGGAAAACATTTAAAAACCTATCCATTGAAGATTTCAGACAGTCGCTCAGCCAGGTTAGTAAAACCTATAAATTTTGGACTTATACTATGGTGATCACCTCTTTCATCATATTCTTTACTGCTACTATGCATACTGTGGTAAGCTCTTCTTTGATTATCTCTCTCTTTCTTCTTCTGGGAATAGGAGCAAAATATGTTACTGGAACTCTACTTAAATACAAGAAAAACAAACAGAATTATATATCGTTTGGCTTAATCCCGTTTGCTCTTAGCTTACTTTTCTTAACGAATTTTGTTCTTTCACATTCTCCTACAGAAAAAAAACACGCCTACCAGTTTAGCCCTTACCAAGGAGAGCCTTCTTCTATGGCAGATGGTCTAATCTATCTGGAGGATGGATTATGGGCGGATGAATATTTACTGAGGATGTATTTCGAGAAAGAAGTTCAAAGAGCTTCTCACATTAATGTGAGAACCGAGAAGGGTTTATTTGGGATAGATGTTCTTAAGGAGTATAGCTTCTCAGGAAAAAGATAAACAAGTCTAAATTTAGGATAATAAAAAAGGCCAGCATAGCTGGCCTTTTTTTGTAGGAGTATTTTCTATTACCTAATAATGGTAATGTGTCCTTTCTTAGTAATGTTTCCTAGTTCGTGATAGGACTTCGTCGTTATGATGAAATTATAAACTCCATCTATCACATAGTGGTCTCTACCCTGGAATGAACCATCCCAACCCTCATAAAGGTCTTTAGTTTCGAAAACCACTTCTCCCTGTCTATTAAATATAATACAATGATATGCTTCTGGATCGGCTGCTGAAGAAACGGGTAGCCAAACCTCATTTAACCCATCTTGATTTGGAGTAAAGGTATTAGGAATGAAAAACGAAAAATCTATCTGCTCAAATACTGCTACCACAGTATCTGTTTGACCAAAGTTAAATACTACGTTGGGATCATTGTTTGATGGTGTAGGTGCATGAGAGGAACTTGTCCAGCCTATAAACTTGTAGAACGGATTCTCTACTGCAGTAAATTCAGATGGTACATTCCCCTGAATAACTCCCGTCCATTCTGTACTCGTTACATACCCTAAATCAAAGCTTACTGTACCTGCATTTTCAGGTTTCACTTGGACTGTAATGTCATAATTCTCTAACTCGATAAACACCGCTACTATAGCGTCACCAGATTGAATGCTTGCTGAAACTGCCGCCTGTAGGTTATCTGGTGTAAATAATTGACCTGCAGCCTCCCAATGACTGAAATACCACCACTGATTTATAGGCGTAGCTATTAAATCTATATTATCATTAATGATATACGTTTCTATATAAGGATAAGTAGATAAATCTAACCCATCTAGATTTACTGTTCCTGAGCCTACAGGAAAAACATCAATAGATATATCCCAGTGCTCAGTATAAATAAATACAGCTGTTATCGTTCCATCTCCGTTTATAATAAAATCTAAAAGAGCATCTGTATCATTTCCATCTATAATAACTCCTCCTGAAGTTAACCAGTAATCAAACTCATACCATTCATTAGCTGTAACGTCTAACGTTAACGTTCCGTTTTCTATAATATCTATACTGTCCCCTGCGCCATAATCCTCTCCTGAACTGGTTATTACACCTGCATCTGTATCTGATAAGTCGAGCGTAACGGTGAAAGTAGGAACCTCTTCAAAAATAGCGACAAGAGTGTCTTCAATAAGAAAATCAAAGTCAGCTATGGTGGAGAATTCATTTGGGTTAAGAGTATGATTATTTAACTGCCATTGAACGAACTGCCAACTAGCATCTGCGGGAGTTGCCTCTACATCCATATTCAAATCTACCGCGTAATCTGCTGTAGTAGGATAAGCTGGAATAATTACGCCTTCTGCAGTAATAGTTCCTGAGCCTGCTGGAATGACATCGAAAGTAAGTGACTCACTTAAGAAGACATCAAACTCTGCTATAATCGTATCATTTTCACACGCATTTAATGAAATAACAGCATCATCATCGTCTCCGAGAATTTCATTATATATTACTTCCCAGTTATCAAATATTTCAAATCCACTTTCTATAGCTGACAGTTCTAATTGAGTAGCTGATGTATACGTGTATGTTCCTGGTGTAGTAATCTCTATTCCATCTACCATTATACCTCCGAATCCTGGAGGGTCTGTTTGAAAATAGATATCAATAGGAGTATTATTGGGAATAAAAGTAGCCTCTACAACTAAATCACTCGTTAAATTAACTTCTTGATTAAAGGCCATAGGGTCTGCAAATACAGCATCACCAGAGACTACATTCCATCCAGTAAAAGTAGAACCACAAGTTTCTATAGCTTCTAAAGAAATAGTTAATCCTCCAAAATAAATTCCTTCGAATGTATCTGTTACAGGTGTGGTACTGAATAAAATTTCTCCTACACCGTTTACATTAGCGGTAACATTAAAAGGGCCTTCTAAATCTGGAAAACAATCTTGGATAACGGTATATACAAAGTCATATCTGTCGCAATTGAATTGTCTTATAGCATCAATATTCCCTTGCCACCCTGCTACACTTCCACCCCATCTATCTACTTGACCTTGCATCTCTGGAAGCATATCAGCTTCAAACTCATCTAACAATGCAGTTAGAGCATCACAATGCAAGGCTCCGTTTAATAAGTCAGAGTACCTGTTGATGTAATCTTGAAAGAATGATTCGTTTTCTAACAGGTTACGGTAGATCTCCGAGTGACCTACATCAGAATTCCATGACGGTCCATTCCCGAATACTGTAGCCACCTCGCACACAGTTGGCGATTCAAAACCGGTAGAACTCCACCCTGTATAATTCTGTCCTAAATCTGAAATATTATCCATATCCCATAAGGCATATCTCCAAGGCATAGGATTATCAGGATTTAAACCTTGCCACCATTTGGTATTCCAGTTTAGCCAATCTGAGTTCACGAAAAACGTATTAATTATCATGTAATCGATGAAGCTCTCTTTACTAATTAATTGCAACGCTGCTTGATAATTAGCATCTACAGTCATGTCATTTAATCGAATGAAATCATACGTATCTTCCCAGTTCTGCAGAGTTCCATATTCTACATCTACTCCTCCCCATTGCTCTAACATATCCATCTCATCTCCAGATGTATTGTAATATTCTTCGGTAAAATCTTCGTCTATTCTTTCTCTGTATTCATAAACTCCCCAGTACTCACCATTTAAATAATTTATCGTGTGCTCATAGGTTCTTTCGTCTAATTCTAAATCTGCATTATGACTAACAGTTTGAACCCATCCATCTCTTAAGTGAGCTGCGGTAGGAGGACCGTCCTGATAATTATCAGAACCGGCTGCTTTGATGATTAGCACATCAAAATCTGTTCTATCTTTTACAGAAAACATTTGGTGATCAATCTTATTGGCATACCCATATTCATCATGAACATGAAGCCTCATCCCTCTCTGGTCATAAGCCCATGAGTCATTTCCATGTCTTCTCATTTCTCCTTCTAACTGCCATTGTCTAACTCCAGCTTCATCAAAAAATTCTACAGAAACAATGTGAGGACCTCCGCCTCCACCCCAGCCGCCTCCACCGCCTCCAGAACCTCCGCCTCCGCCCCATATCTCTAATTGGCCGTTGACAGAGAATGTAGAGAATGTGTGACTAACTCCTATAAAGTATGTATTAGTTGCGGTGAAACTTTCAATATGATCAGAACCTCCATTAGAGAAACTCTTAGCTCTTAATGTGGTAACGTCTGCTAAATTCACTGCAGAAGCATATAAAGTTGAGCCAGCTTCAGGCTCTGTTCCGTCTGTAGTATATCTAATATCGAAGCCTGACTCTGTGGTTATAGAAATATTTTGCGCTCCTCCGTAAAATCCTGCTGATTGACCAAAAACAGGAGTAGGTGCATAGTCGGTAACTCCACCTGTATTAGCGTTTCCTGGTGTAGGGTTTTCAAAAACTCCCCACACTGCTCCTCCATCTGTTAACCTCCCTGAAGAGTGCCCTAGTTTATTCGGAGATTCTATCCAAACTTGATCTAAAATAGTTAACCCTGGATCTGAGAGTATAACAAACTCTTGACGCATTTGAGTTAGTTTAAAATCTGCATGATGATTCGTACCATCTGACTCCCCTCGACCTGAAGCCCAAATTCTCACAGTTTCACCTGAATTGATAGTAAATCCTGCAGGTATCTCCCATTTATCTAGATTGTCTGGATTATCAGTTAGGAAGTAGCCTGCTAAATTTACTGCAGCAGCTCCAGCATTATAGAGCTCAAACCAATCTGGATCATCTCCGTAATTGTCTGTCCAAACATTTCTATTGGCCGCGCTATACTCATTAATAACAACTTGTGATTCAGCGCTTATAGTAATAAGTAAAAATAACGCTAATGCTATCTTTTTCATGTATTCAAATTTATCGGTGCAGGTGTCCTTGCAGTAACACAAATCTAGTACAAGAATGGTTGCATATACCCTCATTAATTTAAGTCTCTGAAATATTCTAAATGTTGGCCATTATTATAGCTCTAGACCACTCAAAAGAAGTTATTTGATAATTATAAAAGAATTAGTTAGTACTAAGGAGAGAACTCAATTATTTTTGCACCGCACTAGAAAAAGCACTCCAATGTCAGAACATACAGATCATAACGAGCCAGAACAGAATGAAATCGCTGGACCAGTGGTGTTTGCACTTAGCTGTTTCGCTATAGTTATAGTAGTTATCTACCTTATTTCTTAAGGACTCTTCTAAAAATATTAGGGCGACTATTATCTGATATTATCAAGGTATAAATGCCCACGTCATGTGAACTTATGTCCAGCGTGAGAATTCTCTGGCTGCTTATACGTTCTAAATGAATAGTCTGACCTAGATTGTTAATTAACATGAGTTTCCCTGTAAATGACTCATTGAATTCGATAGTCAATAAACCTTCTGAAGGGTTCGGGTAAACTATAAAGTCTAAAGATGTGTTTTCCTCAATTAAATCTGTCAAACACGCTCCTTCTAACCAACTAGTTACCCCCGAATTAATAGCCTCGCACTCATTAGTATAAGTTGCAGAATCACACCCACAGACCGGAAGATACTGCTCATCACAGATTCCATTAGGATCTACTTGCTGAGGATTAAAACACGCTGATTGATCACAGCCAGTGCAGCTAGACATATCAGTGAAGAATGATTCTGAATAATCTACCCCATCACTAGCCGTATAACCACATCCACTAACATAAGTGCATAGGCCATCTACTATACTTACTCCTAGAAGCATGTCACAAAAACCGAAATCTATATTGGACAAATCATCACAGGGTTCTACTTGAGATGAACATGAGCCATCCGTGTATGTAGTAACTCCATAATAATTTTCAGCTTCACAAGAGTTATTATAGGTTATTCCATCGCATCCACATACTGGTATTACTGCAGTAGGACAAACGGCTTCTAAATTTATTTGATTAGGATTTACACAAGAACCACACTCTAAGCTGCAGTCCTCATAAGACGTGAAAAAATAGGCGGAGTAATCTACTCCATCAAACCCTGTGGTAGAACATCCAGAAATACCTACACAGCTATTATTAATTATACAAACACCTAAAAACATAGCACATTCGCCAAAATCTGCGTCTACAAGGTCTAAGCATTCGGTGGTTTGAGCGTTGCTATTAATTAAAAGATTACTTGTGTAACTGCAATCTCCATCTGTAACAGTGAGTGCCACATGATAATCTTCATTTACGGGCTCGCTATCAGATAGGGTAGTAAAACTGGCGCACGGGCTTAATTCCGAAGAAGTTTCACCATTCCCAAAACTCCATTGAAAATCAGCTTCTTCGCTTAATTCAGTGATAGACTCTACCTGAAAGCAATATTCGTCTGCAGCATACGATTGAGGCTCATCGTCAGTTCCAAAAGAACCTTGGTAAGTAGATTGAATACTAGTTTCAGCGTTGCAAAGCGAACTAGAGCAGGGACCATAAGTCCAATTTGGAATTCCACTGGTTAA
Source organism: Cryomorphaceae bacterium ASP10-05a (assembly GCA_000981645.1). Lineage (GTDB taxonomy): Bacteria > Bacteroidota > Bacteroidia > Flavobacteriales_D > Sanyastnellaceae > ASP10-05a. The sequence goes on from LAQC01000019.1 coordinate 97,729, forward strand.
TGCAAAACAAGAATTAGAATATTCTACTCCATCACACCCACAAACGGGATCAAAGATTGAAATACATAAGGCTTCTGGATCATAAAAACACGAATCGAAACAATCTGACTGCTGGGCTATTATATTAAATGAATATGTAATAGCGAAAATTAGGAATAGAGCTTTCATGACTTAAAGATGCATAAAACGAACGACCCGTTGCATTTTAAATATAAATAATGCACGCTCTTTGAGGTTTACTCATCTTATCTATGGTGATTTTAAAGAATCTGTAATTTTTCATAGTACACCTGTTTTAGCCTTCTTTTAGGTTCCTAAGTGATTTTATAGAACCATTTCAGAACTTCTCTTTCCATGAACACTGGAAATTACTCTACCTTCCCAACACTGACCTCCGGATGATTTGACTCCTTCCTAGAGTAGATAGCGCCATTAATTTTGTTTAACGTTACCTACCTGTCTAATTGATTAATAGCAATCTAAAGCATACTAATGAAGAGGAATCTAACATTCATCAGGATAAGACATGCTCTTAAAGTTTGTGAGCTTTCGGTTGCTATAATTGTAGGGTTATAGTCACTAATGTGTTTCAGCTTTAGCCTCACCAGAACTTACTAAATCCATTTCATCTATTAGTCTAGTAGCTCCTGCATACTTATCTATTATAAAGAGCACATAGCGAATGTCTACCATAATATTTCTACACTGGTTAGGGTCAAACATAATATCACTCATGGTACTTTCCCATGATCTGTCGAAGTTCAAACCTACCAAATGACCTTTGCCGTCTAAGGCAGGACTTCCTGAATTACCACCAGTGGTATGATTAGACCCAGTAAAACACACTCTTAATTCTCCATCTGAGTCTGCATACTTACCATAATTTTCTTTTTTCAATAAGGTTACTAAATCTTCTGGAAGCTCATAGTCTTTTAATCCTGAAGCATTCTTAGCCAAAATACCATCTGCCGTAGTATAAAACTTATACTCCATGCCATCTCTAGGCTCACTCCCTTCAGCCTTACCATAGGTTAACCTTAATGTAGAATTAGCATCTGCCCAGTAATCTTTATTAGGGAAGAATTTCATTAGCCCTTCTGTATAAACCTTCATTTTACTTTCTATTTCTCCATTATACTTTCTGTATGATGGAAGAGCTAGTGTATAAAACACCTCTACTACTTGATTGGCTAGTTTAGATGCTGCAGACTTCTGAAACTTCTTGTGCTTTCCTTTTGATATATCACTGATATAAGAAATACAGCTTTCTCTACTTGTTAGAACTTTATTTTTAAATACTTTTTTAGCATAAATTCCCCATCCTTCCTTTCCTGCGAGTAATGCCACTGGTTCTAAATTATCATCTAAATACTCTGAGTACAATGGTGTTAGTGCTAAGAATATTTCCTGGTCTATACTAGCGTTATAGTCATCGAAATAGTCATTTGCTGTTTTAGTGAATTTATCCTTCAGCGTTTGTTTTTCTTCTTCCTTCTCTAGATTTAGGTATTCTCTTCCGAAATTAGATACGTCTTTAGCGAAAGAAATAATTTCAGGTCCATAATAATAATATTCTATAAATAATTCTCTGGCCCTCTTATAAGACTTGTTAGCTTCCTGAAGCTCATTAAGATCTGCCAATACACTTGAATACCTGGCCTCATCCTTTACCCTATTTTGGAATTCTGCTTCGAGTGTCTGTTTTTGTCCGAGGGCGTCCATACGTTTTAACCCTCTGTTCTGACCTTTCCATTTTTTCCAAGCATTGCTTATACCTGACTGCTTAGAGGCATACTGTATTTTGGTTTGTTCATCTGCTCTCATGGCTGCATCTATAATGTTCAAGCTTTCATCTCTCATATGAATTCTCATCGGATTAGACTCATTCATTACATACTCTACTGCATCTGAAGTTAGAAATTGTTCCGTTTTCCCTGGAAATCCAAATACCATGGTAAAGTCTCCCTCATCTAAACCATCTAACGAAACTTTCAAATGCTGAATAGGCTTATATGGGACATTAGAATCACTGAATTCTGCTGGTTCATTCGTAGCATCCGCATATATTCTGAACAGTGAAAAATCACCTGTATGCCTTGGCCAAACCCAGTTATCTGTATCTCCACCAAACTTACCTACCGCATCTGGTGGCGACCCTACTAGTCTCACATCCTTATACGTTTTAGTTACTATTAAGAAGTATGAGTTACCATAATTATAAGCCCTCACTTTGGCCGCTAAAAGAGCGCTAGTAGCTGACTCCTCGATAGCTTTTGAGTTTTCCTGTAGTTTAGCTTGGACTTCTTCTGTAGTCATTCCATCAGTAATTCCCTCCATCATTCTGGAAGAGACATCTTCTATCCTATCTATCAGTGTAGCCGTGAGTCCTTCATTTGGTAATTCATCTTTCAATGTAGATGCCCAAAATCCATTTTTAAGATAATTATTCTCTAAGCTACTATGGCTTTGAATTTGACCATATCCACAATGATGATTCGTAAGGAGTAATCCCTGGTCTGAAATTAATTCTGCTGTACATCCTCCCCCAAAATGAACAATCGCATCCTTAAGACTACTGTGATTAATACTATAAATATCTTCCGCAGATAACTCTAAACCCATAGCTTGCATGTCATCCTCTACTGCCTTTAACAGTGTAGGAATCCACATACCTTCAGTGGCGTTTATATTAAGGGAAATTAATAGCGCTATGGCTACGCAAATGTTTACACAGATAGTTTTCATGAACTTTTTTTTATCAGATGCCTAAAATACAGAATTAACTCAGTCTATAATACTTCCATAATAGAAGAAAACTTAAAACTCACTGAGGACATCAGTTCTTTTTGTTCTGGAGTAAGACCAAAATAGTCTCCTCGTTTCTTAAGAATTTTATCCCTAAAAAGATGTTTAAGAATAGGTTGTAGTTTCTGTTGGTTTTCTATAAAGATAGCCTCCGTTACCTGATATCGCTCATTACAAGTACACTGCCTAAAACTAATTAGTCCTTTCCATTTTTGGTTTTTCAACTCCCTAATGAACAAATACGTACTGTCCTCGTAGACAGACGTATGGATTACTTTAAAGTTAGCAATTCCTTTTAAAATTGTTATAGATTTAATTTCACTTAACTCATATCTTCTATCGGCTCTCACCTTACTGTATGGTGAAATGAGTCCATTTCTATATCCTGATATAGTTCCCGCAACAGTGTCATTCGACATTAGAACTATCTCTGCTGGAACTTTTTTGGCAGATGCCTCCGTACCGATGAATAAAACGAACGCTGCTATTAGAACTCTCAGCATCTTAGAATTCAACTCTTAGCCCAATATTCAACGGAGCTACTTCGGGAAGCTTTATATCATTACGGATCGCTTCATATTTCTTAAACAAGTTAGAGATTCTATACTCTCCATAAAGTGCTAGACCATTTCGACCTATAGCCGCTGTGGCATAGTACTGAAGAAGCTCTATATACTGAAGTCTCTTATACGTAATATTTACTTCTTCTGCTCCAGCGTTTCCCTGTGCCTTTGCTTCTATCTCGTTTTCTATTTTCATTCTAGAGGTAATACGGATAGCTCCTACTGCTCCTACTTCTATAAAGGCTCCTTCTTTTATTCCATGTTTCCCTAAATGAAACCTATTCGTCAGTCCTATTCTTCCTGTATATAGATGCAATTGCTGGCGGTCATTTATATGATTTACAGAAAGAAGGTTAGCTGAATCTTGGTCCAATTTAAAGTTGTCGAATTGAATACCGTAATTTAGTCCAAGACTATAAAATTTAGCTGGCCTAAATAATTTCATTCCAGTGTAATTTATGCTAGTGGAAGACCACAGAGTGTTCAGGCTGTCTGGTGCACCTAATGTCAGATTGTACCCCCACCTCAACTGACTCTTAGAATTATCGTCTTCTACAGAATCTCTATCGTCAGCTACATTTCTTTCTAGCACTATCTCTTGGCTAGAAAGAGTTGTCGCTGAAAGCAAACTAAGTATTATTATAATTTTTTTCATTTTAATCTCATTTCTATGGTATATCCTTCATAATAAACCACTACTTTTTCTGCTTTTGAAGGATAATTAAACGAATAACTTTCTGCTCCTTGGAGATCTATAACGTTATAAGACATAATGATTCCGTCTGCCGTTTGAAATTGATAAAACAGATAGTCTTCATAGTCGCTTACACAATTGACTGAGCTATTAAGGAGCATTTCTACCTCAGTCTGATCTTCTCTAATAGTCAATGAAGGACTCATGATAGTTACTTTTATTTCTGACTCGGATTTCTCCAGAGTTATCGAAGGTGGAACTGCTTCAGTTTTATCTAAAAAATAGGACGCCTGTGGAACTCCGTATCCATGAGCATAATCACAGTAAGGATATAAATCTGAACCTTTTTCTAATTCATGGAAAAGCTCCATATTAGTCCAACTTCTATTTGCCTGCCATGCGCATGCAGCAAACCCTGCTGTAAGTGGAGATGAAAAAGAAGTTCCTTGTGTTTCTGAAACATTATTCTTTTTGGCTGCTATCACATGCCCATAAGCTGTAACATTCGGTTTTTGTCTAAAATCGTATGTAGGCCCTACAGAACTAAAAGCAGTATGTATTCCAGACGAAGGCAACAATCCTCCCACTGCCAATACACTATCTGCATCTGCTGGAGCCCCTACAAAATTCCAGTCTCCTGACCCATCATTCCCCGCTGAGTTAACCACTAAAATACCTTTTTTGGCTGCCAGATTTCCTGCTCTACTTACCAGTGTATTCAACCCATTCATGTCTCTATAAAAATACCTATTCCCTGTATAACCCAATGAGCTGTTTATTATATCAGCTCCATTTCTATCACTCCATTCTACAGCTGCCAGCCAGTTTTCTTCTTCAGAGAAAACTTCTATTTGAGCCTTTTCAGTTCTAGCCAATAGAAACTCTGCTCCTGTAGCCAAACCTAAAGTGTCTGACCTCCCTTCTGCCTCATAAATTCCTGCTATACAACTTAAGACTGCTGTTCCATGATAATGACCAGTGCATACGTCCAAATTGTTTTTCACAAAGTCATAAGTCGCTATGATTTTATTTCCTTCCCTCAAATGGTTAAAACATGGATTTATGTCTGAATCAGTAAAACCTGCATCCAGCACTGCTATCCTGATTCCTCTTCCATCGATGTTAGCCTTTTGAAATTCACTTCGGCCCATTCTTTCTGTCTGGTACTTTATAAGCGAGTCAGACTTATCGGACTGTTCCTCAAAATAGTCATCAGTAATACGCATGGAACTTTTAGAAAAAAGCATTACGCCTTTTACATAAGAAAGGGCTTTTACTTTTTCTATCTCTGCAAAAGAAGCCTTAACCGAAACCGCATTAAACCATCTCGTATGATGACTTACAGAACTTACACATTTCTCTACACCAGTAATATAGTTAGGGTTTACAGGATAATCCGTTATATCATATAAACTCAGTCCTAGTGACTCTCTTCTTTCTATAGCCTTATTATCAAAGTAATCATACGGGTTAAACTCCATACCCTCTTTATCGGTAAAGAATACCCAGAACTTTTCATCTTGAGTTAATCCACTGCTACTAACAAACAGACAAAACAGTATAGTCAGAACTCCCTTCATTATTTTTTCTGAAGTTTAGCCCACGAATCTCTTAGTGTAACTGTTCTATTGAATACTAATTTATCTGTAGTCGTATACTTAGAATCTACACAGAAATAGCCTAAACGCTGGAATTGAAATTTATCTCCTGCATTGGCATTTTTAAGATGTGGCTCAGCTTTGCAATTAGAAATCACCTCCAAACTATCAGGATTTAAAAAGTCCATGAAATCTTTTTCTTTATCAGAATCTGGAGACTCATGAGAGAATAATCTATCATACTGTCTAACCTCCACATCCAAGGCATGTTCTGTACTTACCCAATGGATGACGCCTTTAGCCTTTATTCCACTCGTATCTTCACCGCTCTTAGAGTCTTGGAAGTATGTGCAATGTACTTCTGTGATGTTTCCTTCTTCATCTTTGACATGCGAATTAGCCTGAATGATATAAGCTCCTTTTAACCTCACATAGCCCTCTGGTTTTAGCCTGAAGTACTTCCTAGGAGCTTCCTCCATAAAGTCGTTTCTCTCTATAAAAATTTCTCTAGAAAAGGGAACATTTCTGCTTCCTGCAGCTTCATCCTCAGGATTATTTATGAGCGTTAACTCTTCAGTCTTACCTTCTGGATAATTAGTAATAATCACCTTGATAGGCTCTAAAACACACATTACCCTAGGTGTGATTTTATTAAGATGTTCCTTTATGCTAAATTCCAAAAGAGCTACATCTATAACGTTCTCTCTTCTAGCTATTCCTACTCTATCACAGAAATTTCTTATAGACTCTGCCGTATACCCTCTTCTTCTTAACCCCGAGATAGTAGGCATTCTAGGATCATCCCATCCGTCTACCACATTCTCTTCTACCAACCTGAGTAATTTTCTTTTACTCATAATCGTATAATTCAAATTCAACCGAGCAAACTCTCTTTGCTTACTTGGAAAAATCTCCAGTTCTTTTATTAACCAATTGTATAATGGTCTGTGTACTTCAAACTCTAATGAACAGAAAGAATGAGTTATTCCTTCTATGCTATCACTCTGACCATGGGCGAAATCATACATCGGGTAGATGCACCATTTATCCCCAGTTCTGTGATGACTTTCATGCTTAATTCTGTAGATGAAAGGATCTCTTAGATGCATATTGGGAGAGGTCATATCTATCTTAGCTCTTAAGACCATGCTGCCTTCAGGATGTTTCGCATCCTTCATTTCAGTAAATTTTTCTAGATTTTCTTCTGCACTTCTATCTCTAAAAGGAGAATTAATTCCCGTTTCAGTAGGAGTCCCTTTTTGCTCAGCTATTAAAGCTGCTGACTGTTCATCTACATAAGCTTTTCCTTCTGAAATAAGTTTTACAGCATATTCATAAAGCGTATCGAAATAGTCTGATGTATATCTTTCCTCCTCATTCCAATCAAAACCTAACCACTTTATATCCGCTTTTATAGCGTCTACGTATTTAGTATCTTCTTTCTCAGGATTGGTGTCATCAAATCTAAGATTCGTTTTCCCTCCATATTTTTTTGCCATCTCAAAATTCAGGCAGATAGCCTTTGAGTGTCCTATGTGCAGAAATCCGTTAGGCTCAGGTGGGAATCTAGTAAGTATCCTCCCCTCATGCAGTCCTTCCTCTAGGTCCTTTTCTAGGATTTGTTCTATAAAGTTCAAGCCTTTTTCATTCTCTTCAGACATCCTTCTAAATTTGTTTATTAGCGTTGCAAAGCTAACGAAAAAAGCCTGCTAGTAAATACCAGCGGGCTTTAGAATTAACCAGAATTTTAGTTAATTAAACACCTTAAACGAACGCGTAATTTCTCCTGAGGTGCACACAATAATTTTTATCCCTGAGACTGGATTAGAATTACCCAAAAGTAGCGGAAGTTTAGCATATACATCTTAAGAGAATAGCCTACCTAAAACACTACAGGCTTCTATGATTTCCATAAGAGCGATATCAGTTCCATAAATCACAGCTCCACGATCAGAAACTCTTAACTCTAAATCACTGATAACTCATTGGCTACTTATGAAACTATCAAAATCTGCCGTAATCGCAGTACTTCCTATTAAATAGCAGTCTCCACTAGACATATTATTTACAGCTAATCCAGAATAACAGAATGTAACGCTTCCGCTAAGAATACTATTTAAACACTGAAATTCACATATCTATAAATTTTATTCATGGCACTGCATTTTTATAGTTACAAAAATATTTAACAGTTCAAATACTATATCTCCCAGCTTTGTTTGTGTATATGATTTACAATAAGTGTTTTCATAAATATCTAAAAGAGTATTTTCGCATCAATTTTCAATTCATAATTTGATGTTTTCATCTATCCCTTCCTCCGAAATATCAGCTGTAATCGCTATAGCACTTGTTCTTTTTGGCTATGTAGGCTATTACTTCTCTGCTAAAAACGACAAGGGAAACACGGAGAACAGACCTACCTCTGATGTGTTTAAGATGAGGAATATGGGGTTTCTATGGATGGGTGTTTTTCCTTTTATTACTATTTTGGTGTGGGTTCTATTGAGTGATTTCACTTTTGCTGATTATGGCATTAAATTCACTTTTCCTATGGAGTGCCTCTATTGGATTCTTGGTTTTTCGGCAGTGTTAATACCTATGAATTATTTTAATGCCAAGAGTTTAGATAATCTGAAAATCTACCCTCAAATCAGAGAGAAGAAATGGAATGGAGCATTGCAACGCAAAGAATACTTTACGTGGTTTCTATACCTACTTGGATATGAATGGTTATTCAGAGGAGTTTTATTCTTCGGCTCTAGAGATGTCATGGAATTCTGGCCTGCTTTAGTTTTAAATACAGCTCTCTACTCTTTGGTTCACATCCCTAAAGGGCTTAAAGAAACTTTAGCTTCTATCCCTCTGGGTATTTTACTCTGCATAATAGTGGAAAGAACAGGTGTGTTTTATGCTGCGGCTATCATTCATTTCACACAAGCGGCTAGTAGTTCGTACTTTAGCCTGAGAGCACATCCAGATATGCAAATTACTAAATAGATGAAGATTTTTCTAACTGGAGCTACTGGGTTTATAGGTTCTCAAATGGCTCTCACGTTGGCTGAGCAGGGACATACAGTTCATGCTTTAGTTCGTTCTATTGACCGTGCTAAAAAAGAAGTAAGGCATGAGTCTATAAAATTCTTTGAAGGGAATTTAGATGACCTAGAGGTAATTACTAAAGCGGTTTCGGGCTGTGAACAAGCTTATCTTTTAGCTGCTTTTGCTCAAGTATGGGATAAAAATATAGATACTTTTTACAAGATTAACGTTAGAAATAATCTAGCCCTAATTAAACAAGCTTCCTCGCTGGGTGTGAAAAAAATAGTGGTCACTAGCACCGCAGGAGTTTTCGGGCCTGCTAGACATGACCTACCTGTCAAAGAGGACTCTACTAAATGGACTGCCTTAACTACGGACTATGAAAAAAGCAAGGCTCAAGCAGAGATAGAGATTAAAAAACTGGTTAACTCACAGAATCTAGATATAGTCATCGTAAACCCCACACGAGTTTATGGACCTGGAAAGCTTAGTCAGAGTAATTCGGTTACTCGCATGATTAAAGAATTCAACGAGGGAAAATGGCACGTGTACCCTGGAAATGGAAAGGCTATGGGCAATTATGTTTTTGTGAAAGACGTAATTGAAGGACATATCTTAGCTATGCAAAAAGGAAAGGCTGGAGAAAATTATATTCTGGCTGGAGAAAATGCTAGTTATAGGGCGTTATTTGAAAAAGTAACTGAAGTTTCTGGAAATAAGACATGGCTCATAGGAATTCCCATCCCTATTATGATGCTAATAGCCAAGGTACAAATGGCCTTAATTAGTCTTACTGGGAAAGGTCCATTACTTACTCCAGGATTCGTGAAAAAGTATACTTTTAACTGGATAAATAGCTCGAAAAAAGCAGAAAGAGAATTAGGCTATAAGCCGACTTCTCTCATTGATGGAATTAAAGAAGTAATAACTTGGAGTCAGAATTAAATACATACGCATTAATCACTGGAGGAAGCTCAGGAATAGGAAAAGCTTTAGCTATGGAACTGGCTTCTAGAGGCTATGACATAGCGATAGTAGCACTCCCTAACACTGGTCAAAAAGAAGTGAGCCAAGAGATTAAATCAGCCTATAACGTTAATTTTAAATCTTTGGAGCTGAACATACTTGACCAGGGCGCTATATCGCAGATAAGCGCATGGGTAGTGAGTGAACAGATGAATCTTCAGATTTTGATTAATAATGCGGGCATAGGGTATGCGGCAGAATTTGACTCCTTGGAAGGTTCATTTATTTCTACTGTTATCGACTTAAACATTAAAGCCACTACGTTACTTAGTCACGCCATGATTCCTTTCTTAAAAAAACAAAGGCAGTCCTACATCTTAAACTTATCAAGCGCTGCTGCATTTTATAGCATGCCTTATAAATCAGTTTATGCGGCATCTAAAAGATATGTACTTGATTTCTCCTCCGCTCTAAGAGAGGAGCTTTCATCATTCAATATAGGTGTTACAGCAGTATGTCCAGCTGGGGTGATTACTAGTAATGAGATTAGAGAAAGAATTAAGGCCGCTGGATACATGGCGAAAATCTCAGCACTAGAACCCTCTCAAGTAGCTAAAGAAGCCGTTAACGCTATGATCAAAAGAAAGGCTAAGATCATTCCTGGTAAAATGGCTAAGCTAATCTCTTGGACAAGGTTCATTATTCCTCCTGGAATGCAGCGAAAAATTATAGCCAAGAATTTCAGAAAAGCGATCTAACTTTCTAACATAGTTTCTTTGAATTTTAATGAATAACAGGAAACTATAGACCCTATTTAAATTTACTTTTACCTATATAATTATTTTACAATGGAAGTTAAAGATGCAAGCGGGAAAATTCTTTCTGATGGAGATACGGTAACACTCTCTAAGGATTTAAAATTAAAAGGAACTAATACAGTTATTAAAAGAGGAACCAAAGTAAAGAACATCAGACTTACCGATGATCCTGATGAAATTGACTGTAGAGTGAATAAAATGTCCATCGTTCTTCGGACTGAGTTTGTGAAAAAGGCGTAAATCGATGATTTTCCGGAGATTTCAGCAATTTACATTAGATTTATAATATTAGTAGAGATTTTAGTTTTTGGGCCTTTAGATTATTCCTGGAATTTTACACCTTTTGATAAAAAGCATTAGAATTCGGAAGGCACAAGAAAAACAACTTAATCTGAAATCAATAATTACTTCTAAGAAAGTCTTCGAAATCTGCATAAGAGTTCTTCATTTTGGTAGCTATTTTTTTCTTGCTCACTATTTCTTTCAGCTTCTCAGGTAGCGGGAATTTTATACCCAACGCATCATCTACGACATCCTTAAATTTAGCAGGATGGGCGGTTTCTAGGAATATACCGCAGGTTTTATCATTGGCTAATCCGCTTTTAAGCAGCGCATCATAAGCTATAGCTCCATGAGGATCTAATATATACTCATTCTCCTCATAACACCTCTTCATCACTTGCTTGGTCTGCTCATCAGTTAAGTAATACCCCTCCAAATCGTGAGTAATACCTTCATGTGAATTACCGTACATTTCAGTCAATCGAACAAAATTACTGGGTGCTCCTACATCCATGGCATTAGAGATGGTAGGTACAGATGCCACTGGTGAATATACTCCTGAGGTTAGGTAATCTGGCACTATCTTATTCATGTTAGTGGCAGCTATGAATTTTTTAATTGGAAGTCCCATTTTAGCTCCTATCATTCCAGCTGTAATATTCCCGAAATTTCCACTGGGAACAGAAAAAACGACTTCTTCGAAACCCTGTCTTCTGGCTTCAGCCACTGCTAAGAAATAATAAATGCTCTGTGGTAACCATCTGGCTATATTAATCGAGTTAGCCGATGTCAATGCCAATTTCTTATTCAATTCTTCATCTAAGAAAGCCTGCTTAACCAATGCTTGACAGTCATCAAACACCCCATCTACTTCTATCGCTGTAATATTTTCTCCAAGAGTAGTAAGCTGCATTTCCTGAATGTGAGAGATCTTTCCACTCGGGTAAAGTAACACTACTTTAATTCCTGGGATTTTATAAAAACCATTAGCTACAGCGCTTCCTGTGTCACCACTCGTAGCCACTAAAACTACGGACTCTCGCTCCTCTGCTAAAGCTCGAAGGGAACGACTCATAAATCTAGCTCCTACATCTTTAAATGCCATCGTAGGACCATGAAAAAGCTCTAGAGAGAACACATCTTTAGATACTTCTTTTAAGGGAAAGTCAAAGTCAAGAGTTTCTCTAACTATTCTTTTTAATTCTTCATCAGAAATGTCTTCAGAAGTAAAATGCCTCATCACTTCTACCCCTATTTCTTCTTTGCAAAATGTATGAAGGTTATTTATAAACTCTGAGCTCAGAGTAGGTATGGTTTCTGGAAAGTAAAGCCCATTATCTGCTGCTAAACCTTTCTCCACCGCTGCACCAAACCCTAATGAATGGCTTCTATTGTTCGTACTATAAAATTTCATGAATAATTTAAATCGTTTTTAATCTTCTACTATTCTCACTCCTCTGCCAGATACCGGAGAACTAAAACTCTCATAGCTCGCTCCTTTAGTCTTTAAGACTTCATCTAATTTATTTTTCACAAACTCTGCCTTCACTTTTCCTTCACACATAAAAAACATAGAAGGACCTGAACCACTAATCCCAGAGGCGATAGCTCCTGTGGCCATTCCTGTTTCTTTTAGCAAGTCAAAGTTTGGAATTAAATTTTTCCGAAATGGTTCTGCTATTCTATCTACTTGTGATCTAGCTATTAAATCGAAATCACTTGTGTGTAATCCGCTAATTAGCGTAGCAAAAGATGCCGCCTGTTTAATAGCAGAGCGAGTGCTCATCTCATGAGGAACCATAGCTCGAGCATCACTAGTCCTTATGGTTACATGCTGAAAAACACCTACCATATAAAGCTCACTAGGACAGGGTAAATTAGAGGTCACTAATGGAGTATAATCACTAATTAACGTAATTCCTCCAAGCATAGCTGGAGCTATATTATCTGCATGGTATGAACCCGATGCTAAAAACTCTCCTTCCATAGCAAATGGAATGAGGTATTTTAATGGTAAAATTTCACCAGAAAAATAATTAGCCGCGAAAGCTCCAATTACTGCACTAGCAGCGCTTGACCCTAAACCACTACCTGGTCTAATTAATTTTTTAACCTTAAAATCTATACCGAAATCAGCATTGGTTTTTTGAAGTAAAGAATTAGCAGCTA
>LAQC01000019.1:110678-112974 GCA_000981645.1 Cryomorphaceae bacterium ASP10-05a
TTTTATTTTTTCTTTCATTTTTGGTTAGTCGCTCGTTTTTAATCACTCGTTATTCACTGATATAACTACTCACTCCTTTATTGGAACTGGTAATTCAAACACACAGCAAATTTCTGATTTAGTTCTTAGCTAATCTAATAATATCTGCAAATACTCCCATAGCAGTTACTTCTGCTCCTGCACCTGCTCCTTTAATTACCATTGGCTGGTCTCCATACCTCTTGGTCTTGAGTAATACTATATTTTCTTTTCCTTCAATGTTATAAAATAGATGGCCCGCCTGGACTTCGATTAAACCTGTCTTTGCCTGCCGTCAGTTTCATACAATAGAATATACGTTCTGAGTAAATTTCGAGTTACAAGATTAGAAATTTTACGCGAAAAAATTGTGGTTTTTATGGCCTGCTAGTTTCTCCGGATTTACTGAAACTGATAGATATGCCATACCTCAATACTTCCTATGTCTTCTCTTGTATAGCTCCAGTATAGACACGTTAGAAAGAAGTTTGTATTAGGCTACTATTTGATTTCTTTCCTGTGCTCTCGCTGCGTTTATTTATTATTTCTAAATAATAAATTACGCTCACTCATTAAAGATACTTTCGTAGACTAAAACTTAAGGCTTAAAAAATGAGTTTCAATATCGTTTTACTAGAACCACAAATCCCAAATAACACTGGAAATATTGGAAGAACATGTGTAGCTACCTGCTCCTCTCTGCATTTAATACATCCGCTAGGGTTCGAGATAAGTGATAGCAGAGTAAAACGAGCTGGATTAGATTATTGGGGTGATCTAGACTTACACCACCACGATAATTTCGAATCGTTTCTTACTTCTATTCCCACAGATGCTAACCTGTACTTTCTTTCTGCCCACGGAAAAAGATCACTTTATGATGTGGAAATTAAGAAAGGTGATTATTTAATATTCGGAAAAGAAGCAGATGGCTTGTCTAAAGAAATAAAAGAGAAATATGATGATTTACTGTTGAAAATTCCTTTTCCAGGTAAAGTCAGGTCATTCAACCTGAGCAATGCCGTAGCTATGGTTTTGGGAGAAGGTTTGAGACAGATGAATTTGGATGTTTAAGAATTCAGTTTAATCTTATCTCTCCACTCTGCCGGAATAGGACAGGATGATTGTTTGTTATAATCAAAACAAACTATTACGGTCTTCCCTTGAGTACATGAAATATTTTCGCCTTTCGTTATTTCATAAGCCATTACTAAACTAGAGTTACCTAGAGATTCACACCAAGTAGAAATAGTAATCTCATCATCTAAGGAAATAGGCACCTTATAGTCAATCTCATGACGAGCTACTAAAATTCCTGCATCTATCCAGTTCCATTTAAAGCCTACTAACTCTTTAAACCATGTCATTCTCGCTTGTTCGAAATAACTTAAATAAACTGCATTATTAACATGTCCCATAGAATCTATATCTCTAAACCTAACTTCTATTTTATGCTCTATTTTCATGTGTTTAATATCTCTTAGTGACTTATTGATTGTACTTTTGCTGCGTATCCAAATCTAACTTAAATGAGCAAAAGACTCTTTATCATTTTCTATATAATTTTCAGTTTAACAATTCTCGGTTTAGCCGCTGCCAATTATTTCGGAGTAGAGAAAAACTTATGGTGGTTTGCCTGTATGCTTTCCGGCCTAATCTCTACTACATATTGTTATTTCTGGCTTAAAGACAAAATAACGGAGGAGAGTTTCGTTAATTTCATAATGACAATATTCATTCTTACGTCTTTTTTAATCTCATTTGGGCTTGCTCTATATCAGGGAGGAAATGAAAATCTACCTGTGGTTTTATGCGGTTTAAACGTTTTAATATGGATAGTATACAGCTCGTGGCTCAGTAAAAAGCTTGTATAGTGGCTTATTCTAAGCCGTTAGCTTATGTGTTTTCCGTGTTAATTTCTCCTTTTAGCTCTGAAAACATCTGTTTTATTAACAAATACACCTTTTTTTTCACAAATACACCTCAATTTTCCTGTAACGCTTGACAGGCTTAGGATTGCGCATATATTTGTTACCATTAAAGTGAATATTAATTAAACACACAACAAAATGAATAAAGCAGAATTAATTGATGCTATGGCATCTGACGCTGGAATTTCTAAGGCTGATGCAAAAAGAGCATTAGATGCATTTGTAAATACTACTACTGCAGCACTTAAAACTGGTGATAGACTTTCTTTAGTAGGATTCGGTTCTTTCTCTGTTTCTAGAAGAAACGAGAGAAAAGGTAGAAATCCTCAAACAGGAAAAGAAATCAC
>LAQC01000019.1:113078-119730 GCA_000981645.1 Cryomorphaceae bacterium ASP10-05a
ATGGGTTAATATGTATAGCCATAATGATTTTGAAAATGGTACCGTAAAATGCCTTAATCACTTAAAGTCTAAAGGGTATAAAATAGTCGCTACTACTCCTCATAAAGATGATTTTACCTGTGATACTCTTCCTATAGACGAGCCTATAGCGGTAGTTTTCGGAACCGAAAAACTAGGCATTACTCAGGAGGTATCAGATAATGCGGATTACTTTATGAAAATACCAATGCTTGGATTTACAGAAAGCTTGAACATCTCAGTGGCAGCTGCAATTACTGCCCAAAACTTGTCTAGAAGAATTATTCAATCCGGGGTTGATTGNNCTGAAAAAAATGAGACACTTTACCAATGGCTAACGAGTAGCATTAAAAGCTCAGATTTAATAGTAGATAAGTACCATAAAGAAATAGCTTCCACTAATTCTTCTAAAACTTAAATCACGGAGAGAGTCTATCAGCAGACCATAAACTATCTTTTTTAGAGAATTTAAGCCTATCATGAAGACGCCCTGATCTACCCTGCCAAAACTCAAAAGAAATTGGACTCACTAAATAACCACCCCAGTAAGGCGGGCGTGTTACCTCTTTTCCTTTAAACGCTTCTTCTAGCTCTTCTTCTTTTCTTATAAGGGTTTCTCTGCTTTGAATCACCTCACTCTGATTGGATACCCATGCTCCTATTTGGCTTTTTCTAGGTCTTGAAGAAAAATAGACATCACTTACCTCTGAACTAACCTTAACAACTGTGCCTTTAACTCTTACTTGTTTTTCTAATTCTCTCCAAAAAAAGTTTAGAGACACATTAGGGTTTTGTTCGAGCTCCTTTCCTTTAGCACTCTCATAATTCGTATAAAAAACAAACCCTTCCTCAGTAAACTCCCTTAGTAAAACTATCCTACTGGCTGGAAACCCATCTGAACTATTGGTGTTTAATGACATTGCATTAAAATCCAGCGCTACGTTTTTCTTCGCTAATTCTAACCAATCCTTAAATAAATCAAAAGGAGATTCATTTTTTAAATCGTCAGATAGCGTTCCTTTTTTGTACTCTATTCTACTTTCTTTTAATGACATTTATTAAGATTTGGATGTTTCCAATAACTCTAACTTTACGTTTGTAAAATTCGGTGTTTTGAATAACAAGAAAATAACATTTATCATAAATCCTATCAGCGGAACCGTAAAAAGAAAGTTGGTCGAGGAAAACATATTCGGTTGTTTCCCCATAAATGAGCATTCTACTGAATTAATTTACACCAAGTATAGAGGTCATGGAAGTGAGCTAGCCAAACCATTAAAGGATAAAGCTGTGACTGTAGTTGTCATAGGAGGTGACGGTTCTGTTAATGAGGTAGCCAAAGAATTGCTTTACAGTGATACAGCGAGCTTAGGTATTGTCCCTATGGGCTCAGGAAATGGACTAGCGCGAACATTAGGGCTTCCTTTGGATCTCAATAAAGCGTTGCAACGCATAAAAGACGGATCACGAATAGAAATAGATACCTGCAGCTTTAATACACATCCTTTTTTCTGTACCGCAGGCATAGCATTTGATGCTGCGGTAGCTAAAGATTTTGATGAGCTTCCTACTAGGGGAGTTAAAACATATTTTCAGGCAGCATACCGCCAGTTTCTTAAATATAAGAATAAGCGAGTGAGGATAAATATCAACAACCAGTCTTTTCAAGAAGACCTATTTCTGCTAACTATAGCCAATGCAGAGCAATACGGTTACGGGGCTAAAATATCACCTAATTCATCTCTTACAGATGGTTTGATGGAATTAGTATTGGTTAAGGATTTGTCATTGGCTCAGTTTGCCGAGTTCACTTTACGATTATTCTCTGGCAGCATACATAAACTTAAGGAGGCTAAGGTGATAAAATCATCAGAGTCTATTTTCCTTCAAACCGACAGTACAATAGCTCACTTAGATGGTGAACCTATTGCATTTAATGGAGAGGCAGAAGTGAATATTCACCCAAAATCCTTGGGGATAATTAGCTAAATTGTTTTATGCTTAAAACGTCTATTTTTCTTATTTTAGGTTTACCTCTACTCTACTTAATAGCTGTTTTAGTCTATGCGTCTGCTACTAGATTCCACCCTATAGATCGTGCTAATTTAGAAAAATCAAATCAGAGGCCTCCAAGTATGACAGAGGGTTCTGTGTTTTCTGTAATTTCATGGAATATAGGTTATGGTGGACTAGGAAAGGAAAGTGACTTCTTCTATGATGGAGGAGAACAGGTGAGAATGGATAAGAAGATCGTGGAAAAGAACTTAATAGGGATTAGAAAACTACTAAGTTCCTCTAATGCTGATTTTATATGCTTACAAGAAGTAGACTCGTGTTCTAAGAGAAGCTATCGGATTAATCAGCTAAGCTTTTTACTGGAAAAACTTTCCTCTTACGAAGCTATTTACGCTAAAAATTACGATGTCAACTTCGTGCCTGTTCCCTTTCTAAACCCACTGGGTCAAGTAACATCAGGCCTGGCTTCCTTTTCTAAATTGGGTACAACGTTACCCGAGAGGGTGAGCTACACCAGTGAATCTAACTTCCCTAACAATCTCTTCATGTTAAGACGGTGTTTTATGAAAATGCACGTCCCACTTACTTCTGGAAAGGACTTGATTATTATAAACACACATAACTCAGCCTATGATTCTACAGGAAGTAAGAAAAAAGAGGAATTAAATATTTTAATGCCTTACATATACGACTTGTACGAAAACGGAAACTATGTAGTGGTAGCTGGTGATTGGAATCAAAGTACCCCAAATTATGTGACTAAAGGCAAAGAAAAGGAGTTTGGAGAATCTAAATTCTCAACTGACTTCCTAAATAAAGGATGGAAATGGAGTAGTGATCCATCGACCCCTACAAACAGAAAATTAAATCAGGTTTACGATGAAAAAACCAGCTACAAGTCAGTCATAGACTTCTTCCTTATCTCTCCTAACATTAATTCTTTGGAAGTTAAAACAATAGACACTTTCTTTGAGTTCTCTGACCATCAACCAGTAAAAATGGAATTTAGTCTCGACTAATTCAACTCTAGGCCTATGTTCAATGAACTACCGAACAGCATTAATGGCATCATTTTCATTGCTAAGAAATCTTGTAAGAATATATTGAGATTCTTTTATTTCTACCTAAGATTAGCACGTTGGATTTAATACCTTTGAAATTTAAAATAAATGGTAATGGATAACAGTATTTTTCTCAAACTCATCGTAGTTTCTTTTTTCACACTTGCCTTTTTCGGAGATTCGTTCGCTCAGAGTGATAATGAAAATACCGGATCATTAGATGCGGGAACTATAGACAGCCAGTATGATTACATTTGGAAATCTTCTAACAAATATCAAGACCATAAAGTAGTTAGAGCGTTTAAACTGAATAAATTCAGAGACAATGTTATTGACAGCCTGAACGCTCTTCAGCTAGAAATCATTAGTTTAAACAGCAGAATAGTCAGTAAAAACTCTTCTAACAGAGGATTAAATACTACTATAGACACGTTGAACACCCAACTGATTCAGGCGATTTCTGAAAAAGAATCTTTTAGTATTTTAGGTACAAGCACAAGCAAGCCTGTATTTAAATCTCTTTTTTGGACTATTACCTTTCTATTAGGATTCTTACTTATATTCTCATTTTTCAGATTAAAATCTAAAACTTCTATAGCTAAAGAAGCTCGCAGTAACTTCAGCATGTTAGAACATGAATTTGAAGATTTCAAAAAAAGATCTAGAGAGAAAGAACAGGTTTTAGCTAGGCAGCTTCAGAATGAGATTAACAAAAGTCTTTAGTCTCAGCTGAGTTTGAATAAGCAATTAATGGCCATGGCAACTAATTAATACTATATCTAGCCACAGGGTATCTGTTATGGGTAGGTTCATAATTCGCTGATTTCTTGTATAACCAATATAACTGTGCCCACTGATTCTCTGAAAAATCATCAGACTCCTTCTGCTTTTGAACAAACTCTGCTTTTAATTCAGGATCCGTCTTTAACATCTCTGCCGCTACATCTTCAAAAACATAGGTAGAAAACCACTCTTTTTGTTGTAATACGGAATCAAAGAAATTCCAAGCGAAAAATGAGTCTGGTCCTTCTGGTTCAAGCGTTTCCACTACATATCTATTAGAAAACTGATTTACAGGAACCATATAATCTCCTTTTCTGAATTTTTGGGTTACTTTTTTAGAAGTCAATTTCACATTAGAGTGTATATAATGTCCTTCGTAAGGATTTGGTGCTGTTTCGTAATTTTCGATAAAATAAAACTCTACATCCATCAGGCTGTCCTGATCTAAAGGAGTCAAGCTCACTCCATTTAATTTCAATAGAGAAATCACTTTACTCCACGCTTGAGGAATAATATAATAATCTGGAGCCTCTATCCTTAAATCAGCAGGATACCTATTGTAATATTTAATCACTTTTTCATAAGGAGCGTCTTGATCATAGTAAAGCCTTTGGTTCCTACTAAATTCACTTTTCTTATACTTCGCTTCATATCCCTTAAACATAAACTCTTCATACCTATTTGTATCTAACTTCCACGAAATATCGAACGTATTCAATGCTTTAGAAAAAGTATCTGCTCTATTTTTCATTTCTATGATCTCATCACATCTCTCTTCGCTGAAGTTTAATAATTGAATCATTAACTCGTAAGTACTTTGCACTCTTTCAGAATAAGGCTTTAACATATGTGTTTCAGAGACGAACCCTAGAGCATTAAAAAGAGTAGAATAACCCGTGCTGTATCTAGGTGTTTCTAGATAGTCCTTTATTCCATCATCTGGTGTGCTACCCAAAGTATGAACGTAAGGAGCCATAGGATACCCAACTGCCTCCATTTTACTGTAAAGTTCATCCACCATTACATTATTCAAATAGGATCTAACCGGAGGTGTCGCTTTATCTGGCTGAGTCGTAATTAACGTCATTACATACTGATAGTCTGCTCCATTACTGGTGTGCGTATCTAAAAATATATGTGGCTTTACATAATGGTAAATGCTCGAAAAGGCTTTAGCATTTTTAGAGTCACACTTAATAAAATCCCTGTTTAAATCTAAATTTTTAGCATTTCCTCTGAAACCATAAAACGCTGGCCCATTCTGGTTAGCTCTGCTACAGCAGCCTCTATTTAAACCTCCCCCAATGTTATACATAGGTATTATAGCTATGTTCACTTTAGATAAAATGCTTTCCAAATTCTCATCATCTAGTATCGTATTTACAAACATCACACTGGCATCCACTCCACATGGCTCTCCTGGATGAATCGCATTATTTATAAGGATGGTTACCTTCTTGTTTGATAGCTTTTTTTCATTTAGATCATCTGAAGAAAGGATAAACAAATGCAAGGGCTCACCTATATCTGTAGAACCAAACTCTTTTAAATATCCGAATTCTGATGAAGAAAACTCACTATATTTATCAATACAATCTTGATAATTTAACGTCTCATTTCCGGTAAATTTACAATCAGATGTAAGCTGGGATGATGCTTTAAAGTTTGATGAAATCATCAAACTCACTAATGCAAGAAATAAAAATAGGTTACTTTTCATTTGTATATAATTGAAGAAGAAAAAAAGCTTTGGCAACTTTAAATAACTCTTTTTCGTTTAATTTTTAAGGAGTCGCCATTTTATGGTGCGAAGCTAATAAAGAGAATGATTAAAATTACTCCAGAAAATACCGTAAATCCGTCAAGAGGAAAAGTTCTCCTCTCGGAACCATTTTTAACCGACCCATACTTTAAAAGGGCCGCTATTCTGTTGTGTGAGCATAATGACGAGGGTTCTTTTGGGTTTGTTCTAAATAACTATTTAGATATGAGCTTGGACCAGATTATGAGCGGGCTTCCTGAACTACCCACTAGAGTTAGTGTAGGAGGACCTGTTAACAGTTCTAATTTATATTACTTGCATACACTAGGAAACTCCATTATTGATTCTAAAGAAATAGCCAAGGGTATCTATTTGGGAGGCGATTTCGAACGCCTAAAAGATGAAATAGCCAAAGGAAATGTAGGCTCCAATCAAGTTAGGTTTTTTGTAGGATATTCAGGATGGTCTGCAAATCAGCTCGAAGAAGAAATGGCCCAAAACAGCTGGTATGTAGCTGAAGCTAAACCTGAAATAGTTATGAATATAGATTCTGACAATTTATGGGCGGAATTCCTTGAATCTATGGGACCTAAGTATTCAAAAATGATAGACTTACCTACAGACCCTAATTTAAACTAATCATAATTCACTCTATTTATAATTATTTAGAGACTATACGGAAAGCTTCTTTGCTTGAAATCCCCATTACCTTCAAAAAAGCAGTTGAAACTGTAAACTCTTCATCAAACCTCATTTTATCAGAGTTAGTCATAGAGAAAGCAGCTAGAACAAACCACTCTTTTTGTGCTATAGAAAAGCGCCTTAACTCCGAAACCTGTTTAGAAGCGTTTTTTGTTAGAAAAAAACTGATAGACAAGTAATTCAATACCTTACCCAATTCTCTTTAAAAAAACGATTTCGTCTTCCGGTAAATCATTCTCGTTAAATGATATTTGGTATAAACCAAAAACAGCAGACTCTTTTTGTTTTTCGGTAAACTTCAAATCTGAAC